>JADLFG010000043.1 GCA_020845695.1 Thermoleophilia bacterium
CGAAAAACGAACCCCGCCCGGCCCCATCGCTTCCTCACAGCCCTACTCGTCGCACACCTCGTCGCCAGCCTCCACCAACGCGCTCAAGCGCCGGCAGCCGCCCTTCGTGAAAGATCCGGGCTAGCCGGCTGCCGCCGGCTCGTTCTCGTGACGGCGGCGCCAGTCGTAGAGGGCGATCGCGCCGGCCATGGCGACGTTCAGCGACTCCGTGCCCGCGGCCTGCGGGATCGTCGCGGCGAACTCGCACTCGGCCGCGACCCGGGTGGGCAGTCCGGCTCGCTCGGCCCCGAGGACGAACGTGGCTCCGGGACCCGGCTCGAGGGTCGCGAGCGGCGGCGCACCCTCGGGGAGGAGCGCCACTCGCGGGGACGGCGCCTCGTCGAACGCTCCGAGCGGGACCCGGAAGATGGCGCCGGCGGACGCGCGTAGCGCCTTCGCCCCGGTCGGGTCGGCGCAGCCCGCGGAGAGGCAGACGAAGGCGGGGCCGAAGGCGTCGGCGGCGCGCAGAAGCGTGCCGACGTTGCCGGGATCGGCGACGTGCCAGAGGGCGAGCCCGACGGATGGCGGCACGGCCGGGTCGAGGCGGGGCAGGTCGGCAGCGCGGAAGACCGCGATCACCCGGGGCGGGTGCGCGAGCTGCGACAGCGCGGCGAGTAGCCGCGGCTCGACCGTCTCCGCGCCCGGCAGGCGCTCGTCGAGCGCCGGCCGGGCGGCGTCAAGGAGCGCCTCGACCGGCGCGAGACCGGCGTCGAGCGCAGCGGCGACGAGGTCCTCGCCCTCGCACGCGAACAGGCCGAGCCGCTCGCGGGCGCGGCGCTCGGCGAGCTTGCGCACGAGCTTCAGGCGCGGGTTCCCGGCGGACGTGATCAGGCCCGGGAGGTTACCTCCCGCTCGCGCGGGCGGTACACTCGCGGTTCCTCGACCAAGGAGGGTGACATGGGGGAAGGCGCGATCTTCATCGGCTGGGGAGGCGCCGTGCGAGGCCGGGAGCGGCAGGCGATGCAGGTTTTCGGCGAGGCCGTCGAGCTCTGGACGAGCTTGCAGGCGCAGGGGAGGATCGAGAGCTTCGAGCCGGTGTTCCTCGAACCACACGGCGGCGACCTCGTCGGGTTCTTCCTGCTCCGTGGCGACCCGGCCCGGCTCGCGGAGGTGCGGCGGGACGACGCGTTCGAGCGGGTGATCTCGCGCGCGAACATGATCGTCGAGAACCTCGGCGTCGTGGGGGCGAATCTCGGCCCGGCGATCGAGGAGCAGATGGGCCGCTTCGCGGCCGCGACGGAGGACCTGTCCTGAGCGCGGCCGACTGGATCGAGGCGTACGGACGGGCGTGGGAGCAGCGCGACCCGGACGCGGCCGCCGCGTTGTTCGCGGAGGACGCGCTCTACAAGGTCACGCCCTTCCGGCCCCTCCAAGCCGGCCGCGACGGGATCCGCGAGTACTGGGACTCGGCCACCTCGGCACAGGACCGGGTGCGTGTCCGCTTCGGCGAGCCGTTCGGCGCGGGCGAGCGCGTGGCGGTCGAGTGGTGGACCACGCTCGTCACGGACGGCGGGGACGAGCTGACGCTGACGGGCTGCCTGCTGCTTCGCTTCCGCGCTGACGGGCTCTGCGAGGAGCTGCGCGAGTACTGGTTCGCGGAGCCGGGCACCCACGACCCACCTCCCGGTTGGGGCGCGTAGGGTGAGCGGCCCGCGCGGCTCGCTCGTCCCGGGATCCGCCCGAGGCGTCCCGTCAGAACATGCCGCAGCACGACACGCCGGGGGTCTGACCCCGGGGTCAGACCCCCGGCGCTTGGCCGCCCCGCCGCGCCGCTCACGAAGTCGGTCGCGGGGTGAGATCTGCGCGTTGCCATATCAAGGGGTCTGACCCCTTCACGGTGCCGTCTCGACGGCAGGGCATGGCGGATCGGGGCATGTCTGGGGGCCAGGCCCCGGGGCATGTCCACTTGGGCCCGGTGGGCACCCCGCCCGGGCCGAGCGCATGGGTCGGTCAGCCGGGCCGGCGGGCGACCCAGACCGAGTCCTCGCCACCGCGGTAGGGGCGGCGGTCGAACCAGCCGAAGCACTCGATCGCCTCGAATCCGGCCCGGTCGAGCAGCCGGCCCCACTCGAGCGTCGGCAGCCACGCGAGCGCCATCGTCGTCTCGCCGTTCGCGCCGCGCACGGAGAGGTCGAGCCGCCGCGTATCCGGGGACCAGTCGGCGCGCTCCCAGATCCCGGGCTCGCGCTCGAGCCAGCGGCGGTCGGTCTCGCGGATGTCAGCGCGGCTCGGCGCGAACACGTCGAACGCGAGCCGCCCGCCCGGCTCTAGCAGCGCGAGCGCCGCCCGGAGCGCCGCCACGCGCTCCTCGTCCGTGTGCAGGTGCAGGTACGCGCGAAACGGGCAGGTGACGAGCCGCACGCGCTCCGCGACCGGCGGGTCGCGGTAGTCGCCCTCGCGCAGGTCGAGCTGGCCCGCCACACCCGCCGCCTCGGCGCGGGCGCGGCACACGGTGAGCATCCCCGCGGAGGTGTCGACCCCGATCACCGGAACGCCGGCGAGCGCGGTCGGGATCGCGATCCGCCCCGTTCCGACTCCGAGCTCGACGACCGGCCCACCCGCCGCGAGCGCCTCCTCGACGTAGAAACCGACGTCCTCCGTGACCTGGCGGCTCCAGTCGTCGTACAGGTGGGCGATAGGCTCGTAGACGTCCACGGGCCCGATGGTACGCTCCGGCGCATGGATCCGGCCGCCCTGGAAACCGAGGCGCGAAGCGCGATCGCGGCCGCCGCGACCGCCGCCGAGCTCGAGGCGGCGCGCGTCCGCCACCTCGGCCGCAACGCCGAGCTGCCCCTGGCCCTGCGTCGGGTGCGCGACCGCGAGACCGGCCGGGCCCTGAACGAGCTGCGCACGCGGCTCGAGCGGGCGTTCGGCGAGCGCCGCGCTGAGCTCGAGTCGGCCGAGCTCGAGCTGAGGCTGACCGCGGACGTCGTCGACGTCACCCTCCCCGGCGAGCCCGCCCCGCGCGGCAACCTCCACCTGATCACGAAGATCCGCCGCGAGATCGAGGACATCTTCCTCGGCCTCGGCTACCAGGTCGTCGACGGTCGCGAGGTCGAGACCGCCTACTACAACTTCACCGCCCTGAACATGCCGCCGTGGCACCCGGCGCGCTCGCCGCTCGCGTCCCTCTACCTCGACTCCGAGACACTCCTTCGCACCGAGACCTCGCCGTCGCAGATCCGCGTCATGGAAGCCACGAGCCCGCCCGTCTACATGGTCTCGCTCGGCCGTGTCTACCGCCGCGACACCCCCGACGCGACCCACGTTCCGATCTTCCACCAGGTCGAGGGTCTCGCGGTCGACCGCGGGATCACGCTCGCCGACCTGAAGGGGACGCTCCTCTACCTGATGCGGGCGCTCTTCGGCGAGGAACGGCAGGTCCGCTTCCGCACCCACTACTTCCCGTTCACGGAGCCCTCGATCGAGCCCGATGTCTCCTGCTTCCTCTGCGACGGCGGCGGCTGCTCGGTCTGCAAGCACTCCGGCTGGATCGAGATGGGCGGCGCCGGCCTGGTCGACCCGGAGCTGTACGGCTTCGTCGGGTACGACCCCGAGGAGGTCTCCGGCTTCGCCTTCGGCCTCGGCCTCGAGCGGATCGCGATGCTCCGCCACGGGCTCCCGGACCTCCGCGAGCTCTGGGAGAACGACCTGCGGCTCCTGAGGCAGTTCTGATGCGGATCCCGATCTCCTGGCTGCGCGAGTACGTCGCGTTCGCGACGCCGCTGCCTGAGCTGGCGGAGCGGCTCGCGGTCGCCTCCGCCGAGGTCGAGCGGATCTCGCGCCGTGGCGTCCCGGACGAGAACGGCAACCTCGGCCGCTACGTTGTCGGCCGCGTCGTCGAGGCCGGCAAGCACCCGAACGCCGACCGCCTCCAGCTCTGCCGCGTCGACACGGGCGACC
Organism: Thermoleophilia bacterium; assembly: GCA_020845695.1. Next base: position 3,943 of record JADLFG010000043.1, read on the forward strand.
CCGAGCCCCGCCAGATCGTCTGCGGCGCCTGGAACTTCGGCGCCGGCGCGACCGTGCCCGTTGCGCTCCCCGGCGCCGTGCTTCCCGACGGGCGCACGCTCGAGCGGGCGAAGCTGCGCGGCGCCGTCTCCGAGGGGATGATCCTGTCCGAGCGCGAGCTCGAGCTCGGCACCGACCACGCCGGGATCCTCGTCCTCGACGAGCCGCACGAGCCGGGGACGCCGCTCGCCGACGTGCTCCCGCTCCGCGACGAGGTGCTCGAGCTCGAGCTGACAGGCAACCGGCCCGACCTGACGTCGATCTACGGCATGGCGCGCGAGGTGGCAGCGCTCGTCGGCGGCGAGCTCGCGCCGCCGCCGGGTGCCGACCCGCCGCGCGCGGGCGACGAGCCGCTCGAGCTCGAGATCTACGACCTCGAGGGCTGCCCGCGCTACGTTGGACGCCTGTTCCGCGGCGTCCGTCTCGGCCCGTCGCCGCCGTGGCTGAAGGCGCGGCTCGTCGCGGCCGGGATGCGCCCGATCTCGAACGTCGTCGACGTGACGAACTACGTGATGCTCGCGCTCGGGAGCCCGCTGCACGCGTTCGACCACGCCCGCCTCGCCGGCGGACGGATCGGGGTGCGCCGCGCCCACCCCGGCGAGGAGCTCGTGACCCTCGACGGTGTCCGCCGCCGGCTCGACCCGGCCGACCTGCTGATCACCGATGCCCGCGAGGCGGTCGCGATCGCGGGGATCATGGGCGGCCTCGACTCGGAGGTGACGGACGCGACCACGGAAGTCCTGCTCGAGGCGGCGAGCTTCGAGCCGGTCGGGATCCTCGGCAGCTCCGAGCGGCTGGGGTTGCGCAGCGAGGCCTCGAACCGGTGGGAGAAGGGGGTCGACCCGTACCTGTGCGAGCGCGCGGCCGTGCTTGCCTCGCAGCTGCTCGTCGAGCTCGCCGGCGGGCGTTTCGTCGCCCACCGAGACGTCCACGGGGAGCTGCCTCCCCGGCCGGTCACGCGGCTGCGGCCGGCGCGGGTGAGCGCGCTCGTCGGGCTCGAGATCCCGGAGGGCGAGCAGCGGGCGATCCTCGAGCGGCTCGGCTTCGACGTCACCGGGGACTGGGAGGTGACGGTGCCGACCTGGCGGGCGCGCGACGTCACCCGCGAGATCGACCTGGTCGAGGAGGTCGCCCGCGTGTACGGGCTCGAGCGGGTGCCGTTCACCCTGCCGGAGCGCCGCGCGATGTTCGGGCGGCTGTCTCAGGCCCAGCGGCTGCGGCGCCTCGTCGAGGACGTGATGACCGGCTGCGGGCTCTCCGAGGCGTACACGTGGAGCCTCGCCGCGCGCGATCCGGACCCGCGCGCGCTGCGCCTGCCGGTGCCGCTCTCCGCCGAGCACGCGCTCCTGCGCACGATGCTCGTCGAGGGGCTCGTCGCGGCGGCGGCCCGCAACGTCGACGCCGGCAACGAGCGCGTCGACCTGTTCGAGGTCGCCCGCGTCTACCTGCCGTCCGGCGAGCAGCTCCCGGATGAGCGCTGGCAGGTCGGCGGGATCTGCGAGGGCGGCTACTTCCGTGCCAAGGGAATCGTCGAGACGCTCCACGCGGCGCTCGGGATCGAGCCGGTGTTCGAGCGCACACGCCGCGACTGGCTCCATCCGGGCAGGGCCGCGAGCGTGGACGCGGGCTGGGTGGGGGAGCTCCATCCGGCGCTGCTCGACGGCATCTGGGGGGTCTTCCAGCTCGACCTCGAGACGCTGTTCGCGGAGGTGCCCGAGCGGATCCTCTACGACGACGTGATCACCTACCCCGCACTGCGTCAGGACCTCGCATTCGTCGTCGCCGAGGACGTCCCCGCCGGGGAGCTCGTGCGCGCGGCGCGCGACCTGGCGGGGCGGGAGCTGCGCGAGGCGCGTGTCTTCGACGTCTACCGCGGCGGCCAGATCCCGGCGGGGCGCAAGTCGGTGGCGATCCGGGTCGCGTTCCAGTCGCCCGAGCGGACGCTCACCGACGAGGAGGCCGCGGGCCTGCGCGGGCTGATCGTCGCCGGACTGGCCGAGCGTTTCGGCGCCGAGCTGCGGGCCGGGTAGCGTCGGGGCGGGTCACGATCGCCCCACGGGATCGTCGGGCGCTCAGACCGAGCGGCCGCCCTCGCGCCAGACCGGGCCTTGTGTCAGTACGTGCCGCGTGTCGCAACGGACGCGGCGCAGCTCGAGCCGGCCCCGGATCCCCTCCTCGTCGAGGCGGGCGAGGCTGCGGCGCACCATCGTCGGCGCGGCGCCGTAGCCGGCGAGCCGGGCGGAGCGGAAGCGGAAGCGGGGTCTCGGGCCGTCGAACAGGAACGGGTTCGTCGGTCCCAGGAGCAGCGCGCCGCGCTCGATGTCGCCGGACGAGGCAAGCTCGAGCTCGAGGTGGAGGTCGGACCAGTCGGCGGGCAGGCGCGCGGCGAGGTCGTCCCAGCTTGCCGCGAGGGAGGGCGCGGGCGGCGGCGGTGCCGACTCGGAGAGGAGGTACGCGTCCCCGTCGGGCACGGTCAGCCGCGCGTCGATGCCTTCCGACTCGAGGCGCTCGAGCACCCGCAGCGCCGCCTCCCGGGAGGGGCCGCCGACGCCCGCCGGGGTAACCCGCAGGCGGAACGTCGTGCCCGTGCGCCCCGGCCCGAGCGGCCCGAGCAGGGCGGCCGCCCGGTCGGCCCGGCCGGCGTCGACCACGGACAGGACGACCCGGGCCTCGGCCCAGCCGGCCGGGAGCCCGTCGAGCACCGCCGAGAGCCGTTCGCCGAGGGTCATGCGGGGATTGTATTGGGCCGCTCTGGTAGCGTGATTCAGGTGGCCAAGGTCGAGCAGCGGGGGCAGGCGCTGTCGCGCGAGCGACTGCTCGACTTCCTGCGCGAGATGCTCCTCATCCGCCGTTTCGAGGAGAAGGTCGAGGAGCGCTTCCGGGCCGGCGACCTGTCCGGGTTCCTGCACGTCGCGCTCGGGCAGGAGGCGGTCGCGGTCGGCGTTTGCCGGGCGCTCGACGAGGGCGACGTGGTCGCGTCCACCCACCGTGCGCACGCGCACGCGCTCGCGCTCGGGATGCACCCGAACGAGCTGATGGCTGAGCTGTACGGGAAGGTCGAAGGCTGCTCGCGCGGCTACGGGGGCTCGATGCACCTCTACGACGTCGCCCGCGGCCTGCTCGGCTCGAACGCCGTCGTCGGTGGCGGCCTCCCCGCGATCGCCGGCTCCGCGCTCGCGTTCAAGCTCCGCGGCGAGCCGCGCGTCGCCGTCGCGTTCTTCGGCGACGGCGCCACGAACACCGGCGCGTTCCACGAGTCGCTGAACCTGGCGCAGCTCTGGGGCGTCCCCGCCGTCTTCGTCTGCGAGCACAACGGCTGGGCCGAGTCGACGCCCGCCTGGCAGCACCTCCCGATCACGGATCTCGCGCAGCGCGCGGTCGCGTTCGGGATGCACTCGATCACGGTCGACGGCCAGGACGTCGAGGCCGTCTACCACGCTGCGCACCGCGCGACGAAGCATGCCCGCGACGGCAAGGGCCCCGTGTTCCTGCTCGCGAGCACGTACCGCCTGACCGGCCACTACGTCGGCGACCCGCAGGTGTACCGCTCGAAGGAGGAGCTGCGGGAAGCGCGCGAGACGCAGGACCCGCTCGCGAAGCTGCGCGCGAAGCTCGAGCTCGTGGATGCCGACTGGGAGGGGCTCGAGCGGGAGGTCGCCGAGCTCGTCCAGGCCTCCGCGGAGTTCGCGCGTCACGGCACCGACCACCGTCCCGAGGACGCGCTCGAGAACGTGTACGCCTGACGATGGCGACGATGACCTACAGGGAGGCGGTGCGGGACGCGATGGCCCAGGCCATGCGTGCCGACCCCGACGTCTTCCTGATGGGCGAGGACATCGCCGAGATGGGCGGCTCGATGGGCGTCACGCACGGGCTGCTCGGCGAGTTCGGGCCCGAGCGGGTGCGCAACACGCCGATCTCGGAGCTGGCGATCGTCGGCGCCGGCATCGGCGCAGCCATGCAGGGGATGCGCCCGATCGTCGAGATCATGTACGAGGACTTCACGACGCTCGCGATGGAGCAGATCGTGAACCAGGCGGCGAAGCACCGCTACATGTCCGGCGGGCAGCTCTCGGTGCCGCTGACGATTCGCACGCAGGGCGGCGCCGGCTGGTCGCCCGGCGCGCAGCACGCCCAGCAGCTGGAGGCGTGGTTCTGCCACATCCCCGGGCTGAAGGTGGTCTTCCCGTCCACGCCCGAGGATGCCCGCGCGCTGCTCTGGGCGTCGATCCACGACGACAACTGCGTCCTCTTCTTCGAGCACAGGCTGCTCTACCCGCTCAAGGGGGAGGTGCCGGACGAGATCGAAGCGGTCGAGCTTGGCAGCGCCCGCGTCCACCGCGAGGGCGACGACGTCACGGTTGTCGCGATCGGCCGCCTCGTCCACGACGCTTTGAGGGCCGCCGCCCGGGCCGAGGCCGAGGGGATCTCGGTCGAGGTGCTCGACCCGCGGACGCTGCAGCCGCTCGACGAGGGCGCCATCGCTCGCTCGGTCCGCAAGACGAGCCGCTGCGTCGTCGCCCACGAGGCGGTCGTCCGGATGGGCTTCGGCGCCGAGATCTCCGCGGTCGTGCAGGAGCGCGCGTTCGACTACCTGGACGCGCCGGTTGAGCGGGTGGGGGCGAAGTTCTGCCCGATCCCGTTCGCGCCGGTGATGGAGCAGTGGGTGGTACCGCACGAGGACGACGTACTCGCGGCGATCCGCCGCACGGTCGGGAGGGAGTGACACGTGGCGACTGAGGTGACGCTGCCCCGCCTCGGGCAGGGCATGGAAACCGGCACGATCGTCCGCTGGCTGAAGGCGGAGGGCGACGAGGTCGCCCAGGACGAGCCGCTCTACGAGCTCGACACGGAGAAGGTGACGCAGGAGGTCGAGTCACCGGTCGCGGGCGTGCTACTTGCGATCCTCGCTCCCGAGGGCTCGGAGGTGCCGGTCGGCGCGCCCATCTGCGTGCTCGGCGCGGCCGGCGAGGAGGTTGTCGTCAGCCCGCCGCCCGCCTCCGCAGCCCCGGCGTCGCAGGCACCTTCCGCCGAGCCGGCGGCTACCGAGGCCCCCGCCGCAGCCGCCCCCGCCGAGGCCGCGTCCGACGGCCGGGCCAAGGCCTCGCCGCTCGCGCGGCGGATGGCGAAGGAGCGGGGTGTCGATCTGGCCTCGATCGTCGGCACCGGCCCGGACGGGCGAATCGTCGCCGAGGACGTGGAGCGCGCGGCCGCCGGTGCGGCGGCCGCCCCGGCATTGGCGCCCGCGCCAGCGCCGCCGGTGCCGGCTGCCGGTCCGGCTCCGAGCGGGGTGGACACCGTCAGGCTCTCGAGCGTGCGGCGCACGATCGCGCGGCGCCTCAGCGAGGCGTGGCAGGCGCCGCATTTCGCCGTCTCGATGACCGCGGACATGGGCCGCATCGTCGAGCTGCGCGAGGCGCTCGTCACCCGCACGCCCGACGGCGCCGCGAGGCCGACCTACTCGGACCTCGTCACGAAGGTCTGTGCGGTCGCGTTGCTGCGCCACCCGGCGCTGAATGCGCACTACGCCGACGGGGAGATCAGGCGGTTCGCAACCGTGAACGTCGGCATCGCGGTCGCGATCCCGGACGGGCTCGTCGTTCCCGTGCTGCGCGGGGTCGAGACGCAGACGGTGCCGGCGCTCGCGGCCGCCCGCCACGAGCTCGTCGAGCGCACCCGCAAGGGTGAGCTCACCCCGGAGGACGTGGACGGCGGCACCTTCACGATCTCGAACCTCGGCATGTACGGGGTCGAGCGGTTCTTCGCCGTCCTCAACCCGCCGCAGGTCGCGATCCTCGCCGCCGGCTCGATCGGGGACCGCCCGGTCGCCGAGGCGGGCGAGGTCGTCGTCCGCCCGCGGCTGGAGCTGGCCCTCTCCTGCGACCACCGAGCGGTCGACGGCGCCACCGCGGCCGAGTTCCTGCGCGAGGTCAAAGACCTGCTCGAGGAACCGGGCCTGGCCCTGTAGGGGCGACACTCGTGTCGCCTGCTCTGCCAGGACGACGATCCCGTGGACGTGGTTCGGCATCACGACGAACGCGTCGAGCCCGACGGCCGCGTGCCGCAGCGGCAACCCGTACCAGCATGCCGCGACCGGCCCGCCGAGCTCGTTCAACCGGGCGGATCCGTCGTCGACCGAGCCGAGCACGCACGCGTGGTCGCGCACGCGGACGGTGACGAAGTACGCGCCCGGGCTCGCGTAGTCGAAGTCCCGGAGGCGAGGGTGTTTGCGCGCGCGCACGCGACCATCATCGCGCGGGAGATGTGACGTGTCCGTGCCGGTAGGATCGCGGAAGCGAAACACGACCCGGGGGGAGCCCGTATGGAATGCGATGTCGCCGTCCTCGGTGGAGGCCCCGGCGGCTACACCGCCGCGATCCGCGCCGCCCAGCTTGGCGCGAAGACAGTCTGTATCGAGAAGGGCGAGACGCTCGGTGGAACCTGTCTCAACGTCGGCTGCATCCCGACGAAGGCGTGGGTGCAGACCGCCCAGGCGCTCAAGGCGGCCGGCGAGACGTTCGGTAAGCTCGGGGTCCGCGTCGGCGAGCCCGAGCTCGACCTGGCGGCCGCGAACGCGTGGAAGACAGGCGTCGTCAGGCAGCACACCCAGGGCGTCGCCGGGCTGTTCAAGGCAAACGGCGTCGAATGGGTCAGGGGTGAGGGCCGCTTCACCGGGCCTGGCGCGATCGCGGTCGAGGGTGGGGAGGAGGTCCGGTTCCGCCAGGCGATCGTCGCGACCGGCGCGCTGCCGCTGCGCCCGCCGATCCCGGGGCTCGACTCGGCCCGCTGCGTCGACTCGACCGGCATGCTGGCCCAGGAGGCGGTGCCGAGCCGCCTCGTCGTCCTCGGCGGCGGCATCATCGGCTGCGAGTTCGCGTCGATCTTCCAGCGGTTCGGGGCCGAAGTCACGATCGTCGAGCTCTTGCCGACCTTGATCCCGCAGGAGGACGAGGAGGCCGCGAAGGAGCTGCGTCGCGCGTTCGGCAAGCGCGGCATCACCGTCCACCTCGAGGCGCGCTGCGAGCGGGTCGAGGAGAGCGAGGATGGCCTGCGGGTCACGCTCGCGGGCGGCGAAACGGTCGACTGCGACCTGATGCTCGTTGCGACCGGCCGCGGGCCGCTCGTCGAGGGGATCGGTCTCGAGTCCGCCGGCGTCCGCTTCGACCCGAAGCGGGGGATCGAGACCGACGAGCGGCGGCGCACGAGCGTCGCGAACATCTACGCGGTCGGCGACGTCGCTGGCCACTGGCAGCTCGCGCACACCGCGTTTCGGGAGGGCGAGGTCGCGGCGGAGAACGCCTGCGGACACGACGCGGTCGTGGACGCGCGCGGCGTGCCGAGGCCGGTCTACACCGATCCGGAGATCGCGGGAGTCGGCCTGACCGAGCGGGACGCGCGGGAGCGCTACGGCGACGACGTGCGGGTCGGTAAGTTCCCGTTCTCGGCGAACGCGCGGGCGGTGATGCAGAACGAGCCGGCGGGTTGGGTGAAGTCGATCCACGAGGCCCGCTACGGGGAGCTGCTCGGCCTGGTCATGGTCGGCCCGCACGTGACCGACCTCGTCGAGGCCGGCGTCGTCGCGCTCGACGCGGAGTGCACGGTGGACACGGTCGCCGACGGGATGGCGGCGCACCCGACGCTGTCCGAGGCGATCAAGGAGGCGGGGCTCGTCGCGCTCGGCCGCGCGATCCATGTCCCGAACCGTCGCTAGCCTCGATTCCCCGCGAGCTGGGCTGGCGACGGAAGCAGAGACGTCCTCCTGTGCAGGGATGATTCGGGTTCTCTGGACCTGCTCCCTGCACAAGGAGGACGCACCTTGAGGGTGAAGTATGGC
>JADLFG010000044.1 GCA_020845695.1 Thermoleophilia bacterium
GAGCTCGGCAAGCGCCACCTCGCAACCTGGATCAACCGCTTCGGCTTCGGCCGGCGGATCGGCATCGACTTCCCCGGCGAGTCGAAGGGGATCGTGCTTCCCCCGCGAGAGTGGACCGGTTCGACGATCGGCACCGTCCCGCTCGGACAGGGAATCGCGGTCACGCCGATCCAGATGGCGGCCGCCTACGGGGCGATCGCGAACGGCGGCGTCGCCGTCACGCCGCATCTCGTCACCCGGGTCGGCGCGGACGAGGCCGCCCCCGCCGCCGAACGCCGGGTGATGACCGCGCCGACCGCCTCGCAGCTGCTCGGGATGATGCAGGACGTCGTCGCCGAGGGCACGGGAACCCTGGCGCAGATCCCCGGGTACACGGTGGCCGGGAAGACCGGCACGGCGGCGAAGGCCGAGCCGACCGGCGGCTACTCGGACACCCGCTACGTCGCCTCCTTCGTCGGCATCGTCCCGGCCAGCGCGCCCCGGCTCGTCGTGCTCGTCGCGGTGGACGAGCCGAAGGGCGATATCTTCGGCGGCACGATCGCGGCCCCGGCCTTCGCCGACATCGCCAGCTTCGCGCTCCAGTACCTCGACGTCCCCCCCGATGCCCCGACCGACGGCGCAGCCGGCTGACACCGCCTGCCGCTCGCCCGGCGGGGCCACCCCGCGCCTCCACCCAGCTTCAGCGTATCGGCGGAGAGTGCGCGCGTGTGTGACCGGATGGAACAAAAGGCCAGCAAATATGCGACTTTCTGGCGCCCCTCGGAGCCCGGGGAGGGCGGGCCCGCTGGTAGAATCGGCCTCCATCGAGCTGGAGACCCTGAGCCAGGCCATCGGGGCGACGCGCCGGGGGCCCGGCCGGTCGCTCGCGGTCGCCGACCTCGCATTCGACAGCAGGGAGGTGCGGCCGGGGACGCTCTTCTTCTGCGTCTCCGGCGCCACGGACGACGGTCATGCGCACGCGGCGGAGGCGGTCGCGCGCGGCGCGATCGCGCTCGTCGTCGAGCGCGAGCTCGACGTCCCCGTCCCGCAGCTCGTGGTGGCCGACGTCCGCCGGTCGCCCGGGCCGGCCGCCGACCTCTTCTTCGGGCGGCCGACGCGCGAGCTGACGGTGGCCGCGGTCACCGGCACGAACGGGAAGACGACCACGTCGTTCCTGCTCTTCGCGCTGCTTGCCGCGGCCGGGCGGCGGCCGGGCCTGCTCGGGACAATCGAGAGCCGCGTCGGCGGCGAGCGGCGCGGCGTCAAGCACACGACGCCGGAGGCGATCGATCTCCAGCGGGCGTTCCGGGAGATGCTCGACGCGGGCGACCGTAGCTGCGCGATGGAGGCCTCGTCGCACGCATCGGCGCTCGGGCGGCTCGAGGGGACGCGCTTCGCCGCGCTCGTGTTCACGAACCTCTCCCAGGACCACCTCGACCTGCACGGCTCGATGGACGCCTACTACGAGGCGAAGCGCCGCCTGTTCGTCGAGCCGGGGCCCGACGGGGCGCCGCCGCCGGCCGCGGTCAACGTCGGCGACCCGTACGGCGCGCGGCTGGCGGCGGAGCTGACCGCGCTCGGCGGGCGCCTCGTCACGTTCGGGCTCGAACGCGGAGACGTCGTCGCGACCGGTCTCGCGCTCGGACCGCGGGGCGCCGCCTTCAGGGCCGGCGGCCTCGAGCTGCGCACGCGCCTGCGCGGCCGCTTCAACGTCGAGAACGTGCTCGGAGCGGTCGCGGCCGGGCGGCTGCTCGAGCTCCCGGACGACGCGATCGTCCGCGGCGTCGCACACGTGACCGGGGTGCCCGGACGGCTCGAGCCGGTCGAGGAGGGGCAGCCGTTCGCGGTGCTCGTCGACTACGCGCACACGCCGACCGCGCTCGAGCACGCGCTCGTCGCCGCGCGCGAGATCTGCGCCGGAAGGCTGATCTGCGTCTTCGGCTGCGGCGGCGACCGCGACCGGAGCAAGCGCGGGCAGATGGGCGCCGTCGCGCGGGCGCGCGCGGACCGCGCGGTCCTGACCTCCGACAACCCGCGGGGTGAGGACCCGCTCGCGATCATCGCCGAGGTCGTGGCCGGCTCCGGCGGCGAGGGGCCGGACCTCGACGTCGAGCCGGACCGGCGCCGGGCGATCCGGCGCGCCGTCTCGCTCGCGGAGGAAGGAGACGTCGTCGTCATCGCCGGCAAGGGCCACGAGCTCGGCCAGACCTTCGCCGAGGGCACCGTGCCGTTCTCCGACGTCGACGAGGCGCGCGACGCGCTGCGCCGGCTCGCCGCGGGACACCGCGCGTGATCCCGCTCGCGCTCGACGAGATCGCCGCCCTGTGCCCGGGCCGCCTCGAGCGTGCGCCGGACGCGGAGCTCGTCACCGGGCTCGAGCTCGACTCCCGGCTGGTCGATCCGGGCGACCTGTTCGTCGCGATCCGCGGCGGCGTCGGCTACGTCGGCGAGGCGCTCGCGCGCGGCGCGGCGGCGGCGCTCGTGCCCGACGAGCCGTTCCAGGCGCTCGCGGCGCTCGGGCGCGCGGTCCGCGACCGGATCGGCGCGCGGGTGGTCGCGATCACCGGGGCGACGGGGAAGACCTCGACGAAGGACATCCTCGCCGCGCTCTGCCGGCCGCACCTGCGGACGGTCGCCGCCGAGCAGAGCCAGAACAACGAGATCGGGCTCCCATTCACGCTCACCCGTGCGACCGCCGACACCGAGCTCGTCATCTGCGAGCTGGGGACGCGCGGGCCGGGCCCGGTCGCCGAGCTGTGCGCGATCGCCCGCCCCGACCACGGCGTGATCGCCCAGATCGGCCCC
>JADLFG010000045.1 GCA_020845695.1 Thermoleophilia bacterium
CGGTGGACCGGCTCTCGTCCCGTTCGCGCTGCTTGTCGCCTTCTGCCTGTATCTCGCTGCCCTGCCCGCGGCGAACGCGATCTCGCGGCGCTACGAGCTGGAGGCCGACTGGCTGGCGCTTGCCGCGACGGCCGACCCGGATGCCTCTGCCTCGCTCGTCCGGACGCTTGCGCGAGAAGCGCTCGTCGACCCCGAGCCGCCGGCGTGGGGCGTCGTCGTCCTCGCCACCCATCCACCCGCGGTGCAGCGCCTGGCGATGGCGCTGTCGCTCCGTCTGCCGCAGGCAGGCGGCGACCGTCGCCGCCCGGATCGTGCTGCTCGGTAGGGTCGTGGTGCACCTGACCGCCCGCGGTATCGTGACCGGGACGTGGCCGGGGCAGCGAACGAGAGAGATCATGAGCAGGCTCGACGGCTCGAGCCGAGCTCGTCGGCCGCTGGCGAGGCGTCCGAGCGCGAGGTCCGGGCGCTCCTGATCGTCACCCGAACGCCCGGTGGGCTCCTCCGCGCTCCGGAGCCCGTTGCGTAGCCCGGAGGCAATCCGGCAGCTCGTCGAGCCGATCGAGGTCGCCCTGCGCTCGCTCGGCGCCGAGCAGGGGATCGAGGTCGAGCTCGAGCGCCCGAAGGACGCGGCGCACGGGGACTTCGCGACGACCGTCGCGCTCCAGCTCGCGCCCGCGCTGCGGCGAAAGCCACGCGAGCTCGCCGAGGCGCTCGCGGCGACCGCCGACTTCGGCGGGCTCGTCGAGGCCGTGGACGTCGCCGGGCCGGGCTTCCTGAACCTCCGGGTCTCGACCGCCTGGGTGACGACGGCGCTCGGCGAGCTGCTCGCGGCGGGCGACCGCTACGGCGCGGGCTCGGCCGTGCGGCCGGAGCGCATCCAGGTCGAGCTCGTCTCCGCCAACCCCACAGGGCCGCTCCACATCGGAGGAGCGCGCAACGGCGCCTACGGCGATGCGGTCGCGCGGCTGCTCGAGTTCGCGGGGCACACGGTCGAGCGCGAGTACTACTACAACGACGCCGGTCGCCAGATGGAGCGCTTCCGGGCGTCGGTCGAGGCGCACCGGCGGGGCGAGGAGCCACCCGAGGACGGCTACCACGGCGCATACGTCGGTGAGCTCGCGGCCGTTCCCGGCGATCCCGTCCCGCGAATGCTCGAGCGGATCGAGGCGAGCCTCGAGCGCTTCCGGATCCATGTCGACACCTGGGCGCGCCAGAGCGAGCTCGAGCTGCGGATTCCCGAGCTGCTCGAGGGCCTCGACACCTACGAGGCCGAGGGCGCGACCTGGCTGCGCGCGAGCGCGCACGGGGCCGAGAAGGACTACGTGCTGATCCGCTCGCCGGAGCGGGGCGGGCTCCCGACCTACGAGGCGGCCGACGCCGTGTACCTCCACGACAAGTTCTCCCGGGGCTTCGACCGGCTCGTCTACGTGCTCGGCGCCGACCACCACGGGCACGTCCAGTACCTGAGGACGACGGCGTCCGCGCTCGGCTACGACCCCGACCGGGTCGAGGTGCTGCTCTACCAGCTCGTCCACCTGACCGAGGGGAAGATGTCGAAGCGGGCCGGGAACATCGTGTTTCTCGACGACCTCCTCGACCAGATCGGCGTCGACGCCGCCCGCTGGTACCTCGTGAACCGCGGGCACGACCAGACGATCGAGATCGACGTCGACCTCGCGCGCGAGCGGAGCGAGAAGAACCCCGTGTACTACGTCCAGTACGCCCACGCGCGGATCGCCGGGATCCTCCGCAACGCCGCAGAGGTCGAGCCCGAAGCCGCTCCCCCGCACGCTCCGGCGCCGGAGGAGCGAGAGCTGCTCAAGCGCCTCGTCGAGTTCCCGGGCCTCGTCGCCGAGGCGACGGAGCGCCGCGGCCCGCACGCTGTCCCGGTCTACGCCGTCCGGCTCGCCGACGAGTTCCACCGCTTCTACCATCACCACCGGGTGTTGGGAAGCGACGCGGAGGGCTTCCGACTCGCGCTGTGCCGGTCGACGAAGGCCGTGATCGCCCGCTGCCTCGACCTCGTCGGGGTCGAGGCGCCCGAGCGCATGTAGGCATCTCCGTACTCCGAACCGGGGATGGGCCGATACCCCGGAGGAGGGATGTCGGGCGCCCCCCGTTCCAGCTACCTCATATGAGGGATGCGACGATGCTGACGAGGCACCGGCTCGAGGACGCCGCCCGCGGGGCCTCCGAGCCGGCGCTCGCGACCGCCCTCTCGCTGCTACAGGCCGCGGTCGTGTGCGTCGACCCCGACGGTCGGATCCACGCCTGCGACGGCGCCGTGGCGTCCGTGCTCGGCTGTCCGGCCGAGCGTGCGGTCGGAGCGCGGCTGGACGGCGTGCTCATCGATCCTGACGGGAAGCTCGAGCGGAGCCTTGCCGAGGCCATGGGCGGAGCGCCCGTCACGGCCCGCGTCCGCGTCACGTCCGACGACGGTCGCGAGCGCGTGCTGCGACTGTCCGCCTCCCCGCTGCGCGGGCGCCGCGCCGTCGTCGGCGCTCTCGCCGTGCTCGTCGACGTGACCCCCGAGCAGGAGGTCAGCGACCGGCTCGCGCGGCAGGCACAGCTGCTCGCGAGTGTGGGGGACGCGGTCGTCGCGGTCGACGAGCGGCTCGTGATCACGGTCTGGAACGAGGCCGCCGAGCGGATGTACGGGTGGTCGGCGTTCGAGGCGGTCGGGCGGCACGTCGGTGACGTCCTCGAGACCGAGCTGCCCGGGGGCGGGGTCGAGGCGGTCGTTCGGGGCCTCCGGGACAACGGCGGCTTCGGCGGCCGGATCCGCCAGCGCGCGCGGGACGGGCGCGAGCTCTGGGTCGAGCTCGGCGGGCGTGCCGTTCGCGATGCCGGCGGGCATCTGGTCGGGCTCGTGCTCGTCAACCGGGACGTCACCGACCGGGTCGAGGCCGAGGAGGCGCGCGCGAGGGCGGAGAGCGATCTGCGCCGCGCCCAGCGCCTCGACGCGCTGGGACAGCTCGCGGCCGGGGTCGCCCACGACTTCAACAACCTCCTGACGGCGATCCAGGGGTACGCGGAGCTGCTCGCGCGCGACGTTCACGCCGAGCGGGCAAAGCAGGACGCCGCCGAGATCGTGAGGGCTGCCGAGCGGGGAGCGGCCCTGACCGGACAGCTGCTCGCATTCGCGCGGATCGAGCCCCCGGCGCGTGCTCCGGTCGACGTCTGCGCCCTCGTGGCGGGCATGGAGCCGCTCCTTCGCCGGACGCTCGAGGAGCGGGTGGAGCTGCAGTTCTGCCTTGCTCCGGCCGCACCGGCCGTCAGCGCCGACCGTGGACAGCTCGAGCAGGTCCTGCTGAACCTCGCAGTGAACGCGCGGGACGCGATGCCAGACGGAGGCACGCTCACGGTCGCCGTCGCCGCGACGGCCGAGGGCGTCCGGCTCCGCGTGGCCGACACCGGCACCGGCATGCCGCCCGGGGTCGCTGCCCGGGCCTTCGAGCCGTTCTTCACGACGAAGGAGCGCGGGCGGGGCACCGGCCTCGGCCTCGCGACCGTGTGGGGAATCGTCCACGACGCGGGCGGAACGGTCGAGCTCGAGACGCGCGAGGGCGGCGGGACCGTCGTCAGCGTCCTGCTCCCGGCCGCCGACTAGCCCTTCCCCGACCGCAGGTCGGCCTCCGCGGGTGGGATCCGAGGCGACTGTCAAGATGTCGCGCGGGAGAGGGAGGCCGATGACTGCGAAGATCTCTTGTCTCGTCGCCGACGATCATCCGGCAATGATCGAGGCTGTCTGCGACGTGCTCGAGGAGAGCGGGATCGAGATCGTCGGCAGGGCCCGCGACGGCGAGGAGGCGCTCGCGAAGCTCGAGACGCGAAAGCCGACCGTCGCGCTCGTCGATCTGCGCATGCCGCGCCTCTCGGGGATCGAGCTCGCCCGCCGGGCCGGACGCTCGGCGCCCGACACGCACGTGATCCTCTACACGGCCTACGGTGAGCGTGCGCTCCTGACGGAGGCGCTCGACGCCGGCGCCCGCGGCTTCCTGCTCAAGGAGGCTCCCCTCTCCGACCTCCTCCGCGCCGTCGAGATGGTGGCGGGCGGCCAGACCTACGTCGACCCGGGCCTCGCGGGGGTGCTCGCGAGCTCGGACGCTGCCGCGAAGGTGACGCGCCTCACCCAGCGCGAGCGCGAGGTCCTCCGCCTGCTCGCCGACGGCAACACGAACGAGGAGATCGGCAAGCAGCTCTTCATCTCGCCGGAGACGGTACGAACCCACGTCCGCAAGGCGATGGACAAGCTCGACGCGGACACGCGCACGCAGGCCGTTGCGACCGCGCTGCGCCAGTCCCTGATCGCGTAGCCGGGCCCGCCGCC
>JADLFG010000046.1 GCA_020845695.1 Thermoleophilia bacterium
GCTAAAGGCGCGCAGCGTGCCCGGGTAATCACGGCCGGCAAGCGGGACATCCACGCCAACCAGGATCGCAGCCGGACAAGACGGAATCGGCACAAAGGGGCGTCACGCGGATACCCCACTGCAGGCAAATTGGCGCGACCGAGGACGCCGCCTGGCGCCGCTTTGCAGCCGCCAGAGCTGTGCGGTATTCCCCGGACGGTGCACTAGGTGCCGGCGGCGGCGATGCCGCTGACCGCGACGATCACGAGCCCGACGCCGAGTTGCTGGCGGCGCAGCAGCCGCTCCCCCGACAGCAGCCCGAGCAGGACGGCGACGGTCGCGAACTGGGCGGCGAGCACGCCGGCGACGGCTACCGGCCCACGCTCGGCCGCGGCGAAGTAGAGGAGGTAGGCAGCCGAGTCGCCGACGCCCCAGGCGGCGACGCGCCAGGGGTCGCGTGTCCACGAGCGCCAGGCCCCGGTCGCTGCGGCGAGCGGCAGCGTGAGGGCGACGCCGGCGGCGCGGACGAGCAGGAAGCCCCAGTAGACGCCGAGGTCGTCGGCGACCGGCGCACTTAGAACGAGGATCGCGCCCCAGATCGCCGCCGCCGCCGCCGCGGGCAGGACGGTCGCGCGGCCGCCGCCGCGCCCCATCGCGGCGAGCACGACCCCGGCGACCGCAACCGGGACGAACGCGCCGACGAGACCGCCGGGGCGCTCCCCGGCGGCGATCGCGAGCAGGGCTGCGATCCCGCCCTCGCAGGCGATGATCGGGGCGACGATCGAGACTGCGCCGTCCCGGAAAGCCCGGAAGCCGAGGTAGTAGGCGAGCGCGGAGCCGCCGCCGAGCAGCACTCCGAGCAGGAGCCCGCGCGAGGTCCACTCCGGCCCCCCGACGAAGAGAGCGGCCGGCGCCGTGAGCACGAGCCCGATCGCCATCGAGCCGAAGACGGTCGGCAGCGGCCCGGCACTTCGGGTCGCCTGGGCGAGCGACACGTCGGGGGCGCCCCAGCAGACCGCGCAGAGGACGCCGAGGAGGACGGTCAGCTCCACGCGAGCGGACAGTAGCGGCGCCCGGCCAGGTCTGCCCGGCCGGGGGGAGAGTCCCGGCCGGGCTTCCCTCGCCGCCGCCTAGCCCTGGGGCCGTCCGCCGCGCAGCTCGGCGACGCGGATGATCTCGTCCCAGCGGCCCTTGCCGAAGCGACCGGCCCGCTCGCGACCCTGCTCGGCCAGATCGCGGATCTGCCGCTCCGCATCCGGGTCGTGCGTGCGGTAGGCCGCGTCGGTGAGGAGGCGGGCGGCCTCCTTGTCATGGCCGGCGGCGAGCTCACGGCGGGCCTCCGCGATGCTCTGGGCGACGTCCATCGTCGTCACCTCCTTCGATCGTCGCCTCGTGCCGTATTCTACAATCTACGCCCCCGGGTCGCCACCCCCGGGCTCCCGCGCGAACACGACGACGGCGGCGACGATGAGCGCCCCTCCCATGAGCTGGATCACGGTGAGCGCCTCGCCGAGCACGGCCCAGCCCAGGACCACTGCCGTGAGCGGCTCGCCGTTGGCGAGGATCGCAGCCGAGCTGGCGCCGACGCGCCGCATGCCGCTGTAGAAGAGCATCACCGCGAGGGAGGCGCTGATGACGGCCGCCGCGACCGCCCACCCCCAGGCGGCCGCCGCCGGGGGCGCCTCCGGGGGGACGACGGCGACCGCGCCGGCGAGTGCCAGCGCCGGCCCCGTGAAGGTGAGAGCACTCAGCCATAGAGGCGCGAGCCCGTGCCCGACCATGAGCTGGCGGCTCGCCAGGACCACCACCGCGACCGACACGCCGCCGACGAGGCCGAGCACCACGCCGGTCAAGGACACGTCCTGAGGCAGGCCCACGATCAGGGCGATCCCGCCCAGGCCGGCCCCGACGGCCACCGCCCGGACCCGCCCGAGAGCCTCGCCGAAGAGAAGCGCCGCGGCGACCGTCACGAGCAGCGGGTAGACGTAGAACGCCAGCGTCACAAGGCCGATCGGCGCGCGGGCGAAGCCCTCGAAGAGCGCGACCCCGGCGCCGAGCTGGAAGGCGCCGACGGCGAGCGCGGCGAGCGCGAGCCGCCGGCCCGGCCGCCGTGCCCGCACGACCAGAGCGACCGCGCAGAGTAGCGGCCCGGCGATGCAGAAGCGCAGCACGAGCAGCGTGTACGGGTCGCCGCCCTCTTCGTAGAAGAACCTGGAGAACAGGCCAAGCGTGCCGAAGCACGCCGCGGCCGCGAGGACGGTCAGATGCCCGCGACTCAGCGGCGGAGATCCTCGAGGCGGAGGCGCCCTCTCAAGCCCGGGCGGGCGTGCTCGGAAGCGCGATCGTGAGCAGGAACGCGGCGCCGTCGGTTGAGGCGACCGAGTGCCTGACTCCGGCCCCGAGCGTGAGCAGCTCGTCCGGGCCGAGCTCGTGCTCTCGACCGACCGCCGCGACCCGGATCCGGCCGTCGAGTGGCTGGAGCGTGGCCGGGCCGTCCGCGCCGTGCTCGGCGATGGAGCCGCCGGGACCGACGACGACCAGCGTCACCCGCAGCGGCCCGTCCTTGAGCAGGGTACGCGCGTTGCGCCCACCTTCTCCGACCAGCGCGGGATCGTCCGTTCGCTCCCGCTCCGCCCGCAGGTCGAATACGCGCGCTGCGGGGGCGAGCTCGCGGTCGACCGGGCTCACGGCGCCGCCCCCGCCGCCGCGCGCTTCTTCACCTGCACGCGCCAGGTGACTGGGCCGGCCTCGAGGTAGTCGAACGTGAAGGCGGCATCGCCGCGGGTCGCCTTGAGCGTGTAGTACATGCAACGCGGGTCGTGGTCGACCGTGAGCTCGAGCGTCTCGCCCGCGGCGAGGCTCTCGTAGGCGCCCATGATCCGCTCGAAGCGGTCCTTCGGCTCCACCGGCCGGATGTCGAGCTCGATCGTCTGACTCACGTGTCACCTCCCGGTGTGACCGTCAGAAGGGGCAATGAGGTCGCCTTGCTGCCGCAGCCCCAGCCGCCGCCACGCCGAAGCCACGTCTGCCAGGCGACACGGTAGCGGCTCGAGGTGGGCGTGAGCACGACCGCGCCCCCGTACCCGGCGAGCGCGAGCTGCCCCATCAGCTCGCCGATCCCCTGCCCGGCCTGTCCGAGCGCCTCCGGGCCGCCGCCGGCGAGCCGGACGATGGCGAGGCGCGGGCGGAGGCGACCGAGCAGGGCCGCCGCCCGCTCGCCCAGGCCGCCGGCCGCCGGGTCGGCGTCCCAGGCCGCCTCGACGCCATCGGGGAGCTCCTGGCCCTCACCGCCGGCCGGATCGCCGAGGACGACGGCGGCGCGGGCGCCCAGCCCGGCGATCCGGGCTGCGCGGGCGGCAGCGGCGGGGCCAGCGAGGAGGACGGGCGCACCGAGGCTGCGAGACAGCGCGGCCAGCTCGGCGTCGCCGGCGGCCCCGTCGGTTCGGTAGCCGGCGATCCCGACTCCCGCCGCGACTGCACGCTCCGACGCTGCCCGCAGGAGCGCGACGTCGCCCGGGACGACCCCGTGCGCGTCGCCCTCTCGCAGCTCGAGCGCGGCGAGGCCGCGCCGCCGGCAGGCGTCGAGCAGCTCCTCGAGCGAAGCGTCCGGGGCCGCGGCGGAGCTGAGCCCGAGCCGCATCAGCGCGTCTTCGAGATCTGGACGCGCCAGACCTCGGGGCCCTGCTCGAGGTACTCCCAGCCGAACTCGCCCTCGTGCTCGAACTCGAACTGGTAGCGAAGCGGCTTGGGATCGTGGTCGTTGACGAGCACGAACGCCTCGCCGGGCGCGAGCGCCGCGAAGGTCTGGAAGATGGTGGGGTGCTTCTCGGGGGGCGGGATCACCCGCACGTCGAGGGTGCGCTCTGCGCTCATCGGTCGGTCCTCTCCTCTCGGTCGGTTGCGTTGTCGCCGGCTGCGCGGCGGATGACCGCGCGCACGAGCCCGGGCTCCTGCTCGCGGATCTGGTAGACGAAGCCCCGCTCGTCGAGCAGGGGCAGCAGGAACTCGGGCACGCGCACGTTGATCTGGACGAGCGTGCCGCCCTCGGGCAGCTCCTCGAGCGCGGCCAGTGTCCGCAGCATCGGCTCGGGCGGCTCGAGGCCGCGCACGTCGAGGACGGTCGCGCCGTCCTCCTGCTCGATGCTGACCGGAGCAGGGGCGGCCTGCGGCGCGGGGGTGCGGCCGGGCGCGGCGAAGAACCAGACCCGCCAGTCGTCGTCGGCCAGCCGCTCGGTGTGATGGTCGAGACCCTGGGCGCCGAGGACGTCGGAGAGCGGGACGGGCTCGAAGATCGCCAGGACGACGAGCGCGCCGCCCTCGGGGACGTCGCGGCGGCTCGCCATGATCCGGCTGAACGGCTCGCGGCCGGCGCGCAGGTCCTCGCGCACGTCGACCTCGACGATCTTCTCCGCCGGGAGCTCGCGCAGGGCGGCGGGTAGCTCGGCCGCTGGCGGCGCGGCCGGCCGTGACCGGGCGAGCGGCTCCGCGGCTGCGTCGGCGCCCGCGCCGGCGTTCAGCCGCCGGACGAGCTCGTCCGGGTCGACACCGGCGATCCGCGCGGCCTGCTCGACCGTGACGAGCCGCGACATCACTTTGCGCAGGCGCGGGTTGCGCAGCTTCTCGAACGCGGGCGAGACGCTCGTGAACACGTCGATCAGCGCCTCGTCGTGACGCAGCACCGCGGACACCCGATCGTCCTTTCGGATCACCATGCCCCCTCCTCGATCATGCTCGGGTTCCAGGCCGGCTCCCAGACGAGGTCGGGCTCCACGGAGGTGACGCCGGGGAGCGGCTCGACCGCCCGGACGATCGCGTCCGTGATCAGGCCCTCGAGCGGGCAGCCGGGAGTGGTGAGGCTGTAGGTGACCCTGACCGCGCCCCCGTCGAGCTCGACCGCGTAGACGAGTCCGA
The DNA here is from genome assembly GCA_020845695.1 of Thermoleophilia bacterium. Next base: position 4,891 of record JADLFG010000046.1, read on the forward strand.
GCGTGACGATGTCGAGCCCGATCTCGGGATCGATCACCGTCCGCAGAGCCTCGCGGACGAGCGCGTCGAGCGCGGCGTCGTCGAGCGGCTCGTCGTTCACGGCTTCCTCCTTGCCAGTTGCAGCATTTGCGTCCCCTGGATCGCGACGCCCGCGGCGAAAAGCGCCGCCGCGCCCCGGGCCGCGTCACCCTGCCCGGCCGCAACGGTAGCGACCAGAGCGACGGCCCCGCCCGCGAGCAGCGCCGCCGCCGCCCAGGCGGCCCGGGTCGAGTAGAGCTCGACGACGCGCGGCACGGGCCGGCGCCCGGCCAGGCGGCCGAAGCGGTGGTACCAGACGAGGAACGGGACGATCTTGTAGGCGTGGGCCGCCACGAACAGGGAGAGACCGAGCAGGAGCGCGGCGACGTAGCTCGTGTAGCCGCGGGGCGTGGCCCAGGTCGAGAGGGCGACGAGGCCGAGCACGAGCCCGGCGGCGAGCAGGGCGAGCGCGACGGCGGCGAGGCGCAGGCCCGGGTCGAGCGCGGGCCGGTGGCGGTGGCGGTAGAACTGCCGCGCCTGCGCGAGGAAGCTGGCGAGCCCCGCTGCGAGCAGCGCGACCGGGAGCCAGCGCGCCGTGGCGGCCGGGCCGCCCCCGTGGGAGGCGAGCAGCACCACCGACCCGGCGGTGAGCAGCGCGACCGCGGCTTTCGCGAAGCGGCTGCCGGCACCGTGGCTGAGCAGGAACATCGGCAGGAGACGGTGGGCGACGCCGACGACGACGAGCAGCACCCAGCCGGCGAGGGCGACGTGGAGGTGGGTCCCGAGCGCGTCGAGGCGGCCGCCGGCAAGGTAGCCGGCGTCGAGGTTGCCGGCGAGCAGGATTCCGAGCGCGAGCGTGGCGAGGAGGAAGCAGTCGGCGCCCGCGAGCGCCCACCAGGTGAGGTCGCGCCGCGCGGAGCGCCGCAGGGTGAGGGCGAGGTTGCCGGCGAAGGCGAGGATCCCGGCACCGAACGTGGCGGCTCCGGCAAGCATTACCCCGGAGGCGTCGAAGACGAGGCCGCAGACGAAGAGCGCAAGCCCGGGCACGTGGAGCGCGAAGGCGACGTGACCGAGGCGCACGGAGCGGATCGGCTCACCGAGCGCGACGGGCACGAACTGGTAGAGAGCGCCCATGATCGTCGTCGTGATCCAGCCGAGGCCGAACAGGTGCGCGACCGCGACCACCCGGGGGAGCGGGTACCCGCCGAGGGCCAGGTCGGGGGCAACGGCCACGGCGCCCGCCGCGGCGGCCGCGAGGAAGACGAAGGCGGCGGCGAAGTGCTCGCCGGGCAGGCGAAACGGGGGCGACTTCGCGCTCGCGAGCCCGCTCGCTCCCGGTCTCGGCGGCGCGGGTGCCTGCGCGGCGGCGGTCACGCCGCCGCCCCGCTGTAGGAGCAGGACGGATCGCCCGCGGGGATGTGGCTGACGCGCACGAGGCGGTCGCCGAGCAGCTCCGAGACGAAGCCGATCTCGACTTTGCAGGGGATCGCCGTCTCGTCGACGAGCTCGCGTAGCGGGCAGTGGCAGAGGCGCAGCCGCGGCTCGTCCGGGGGGCCCTCGAGCTCGGCCATGAAGCCGAGCTCGGTCAGGATCCGGGCGGCCTCCTCGAGTCGTTCCCGCCCCTCGAGCCGCGTGACCCGGGCCAGCGCCCCCTCCCGGCGCGCGGCGATGACGCGCTCGAAGAACCGCTCGAGCAGCCGCTCGTTGCCGGTCTCGCGCAGGTAGGCGGCGAGCTGGCGCAGCACCTCCCCCTCCCGCTGCGGGAAGAACGCCTCCGCCGCGGGCGCGAGCGCGTGCACGAGCTCCGGCCGCCCCCGCCCGCCGCGGACGGCGCCCGCGCGCCGGACGAGACCGTGCGCCGCGAGCGCGCGCAGGTGGTCACGGACGGTCTCGACGTTCAGCCCGAGCTCCGCCGCCAGCCCCGCCGTCGTCAGCTCCCCGCGCCGCTTGAGCGCGGCGAGGATCGCAGCCTGGCTCTCCCCCAGCCCGGGCGCATTTTTCAAGCTTATCGCCATGACTATCCGGATACTACCGGGCAGCCGGCACGGGCGCGTCGCCACCCGGAGGCGAGCGCGGGGTGCGCTGCTTCCGGGCGATCCGCTCAGAGCGGGCGACGGGACTCGAACCCGCGACCCTCAGCTTGGAAGGCTGACGCTCTAGCCAACTGAGCTACGCCCGCGTGCCGACTCAGCCTAGCTCACGCGGAGGCGGCGGGACGAACGTGCGTGGCGCCGCGGCCGGGAGAGCGGCCGAGGGCGCCGACGAGGAGGCTGACCCGCTCGGCGCCGAGTTGCGCTTCGAGGCGAGCGCGGGCGCTGCCGCCGTCCCGGGAGGTGAGGCGCCCCAGGGCGGCGAGGTCTCGCAGCAGCCTCGCATCGCCTCGTTCGCCCCCCGCCATCTTGCCGTGTCAGGCTACAGCCGCGACCGGACGGCGGCTACCCCTCCGGATGGTGATCTGCAACCCTGGAGGGGTGCTTGTGTCCGGGCGGGACGTCGCGCTGACGAACCTCGACAAGGTCTTCTTCCCCCGGCTCGGCCTGACGAAGGGCGAGCTCGTGCGCTACTACGTCGACCTCGCTCCCCACGTGCTCGGGCACGTCGCCGGCCGGCCGATGCTGCTCAAGCGCTTCCCGGACGGCGTCGAGGGCGCGTGCTTCTACCAGAAGCGGGCGCCGCGCCAGCGCCCGGAATGGCTGCGCACCGTCCACGTCGAGTTCCCGAGCGGGCGCAGCGCCGACTTCCCCGTCGTCGACGACGCGGCCGGGCTCGCGTGGGTCGCGAACCTCGGCTGCATCGACCTCAACACCTGGCCCTCCCGGGTCGAGCACGTCGAGCGGCCCGACTACCTCCTGATCGACCTCGACCCGCGCGAGGTCGACCCCTGGGAAGCGGTGCGCGAGATCGCGCTCGCCGCCCGGGAAGTGCTCGACGGGCTCGACCTCGCCAGCTACCCGAAGACCTCCGGCGCCACCGGCCTCCACATCCTCTGCCCGATCCTGCCCGAGCTCGAGTTCCCCGAGGTGCGCCGCGCCGCCAAAGCGATCTCGCGGCGGATCGCGGCGCTCGTCCCCGACCTGGCGACGACGACCTGGAAGGTCGCTGACCGCCCGGGCGTCTTCGTCGACTACGGCCAGAACGCCCGCGACCGCACCATCGCCGCCGCCTACTCGATCCGGCCCACGCCGGACGCGCGGGCCTCCGCCCCGCTCGCCTGGGACGAGGTGGCGACGGTCGACCCGGGCGCGTTCACGCTTGCGACGATGCGCGATCGGGTCGCCGACGCCGGCGATCTCACCGCCGGGATGCACGAGCGCGCGGTCAGCCTCCTGCCGCTCCTCGACCGGCTCGGACTCAGGCCACCCCGCCAGTAGGCCCGCCGAGCAGCGAGGCGACGGTCGGGTCGCCGGGCCGCGGCAGCGGGCGCACCCGCTCGATCGTGCACGCCCGGGAATCGGTGTCCGGGCGGAAGCGCAGCAGCCGCGTGCCGTGGCGGAAGCGGCCCCCCTGCCACTTGTCGTAGCGAACCTCGACGACCAGCTCCGGGCGGGCTCGTACCTCCGCGAGGCCGCTCGACCCCCAGCGACTCGGCTCCGACACCCGCCCGGGCCCGCCGTCCAGTAGCGGCCCGACGAGCGCCACGACCTCGTCGTGGCGGCGCGCCCCGACCGCCGCGGAGCCGACGTAGCGCAGCCCGCCCCGCTCGTCGAAGAGACCGAGCAGCAGGGTCGCGATCCGACCGCTCGCCCCGTCGAAGCGCGCGCCGGCGACAACGCAGTCGGCGGTCAGGTGCCGCTTCACCTTGACGACCGCGTCGCGGGCGCCCGGGCGGTACGGTCGGTCAAGCCGCTTCGCGACGACCCCGTCGAGACCGGCGACCTCGAGCCGCTCGAGCCAGCCCGCCGCGACCTCCCGCTCGAGCGTCGCGGGCGAGAGCGCCAGCGGCACGCCCAGGGCCTCGAGCCGGGCCCGCCGCTCGGCGAGCGGCAGCCGCCAGACCTCGTCTCCGGCCCAGAGCAGGACGTCGAAGCAGACGAGCCGCGCGGGCGTCTGGGCGGCCAGCTGGCGCACCCTGCTCTCGGCCGGGTGCAGGCGCTGCTGGAGCGCGTCGAAGTCGAGCACGCCGCCGCGGTCGATCACGATCTCCCCGTCGAGTGCCGAGCCGGCCGGCAGCGCATCACCCGCGGGCGCGAGCTCCGGGAAGTAGCGCAGGAGCGGCCGCCCGTTGCGGCTCCAGAGACGCAGCTCGCCCTCGACGGTCTCGAGCACGCCTCGGAAGCCGTCCCACTTCGGCTCGTACTGCCAGCCCGGGCCGTCCGGGAGCTCCCGGACGAGCTCCGCCTCCATCGGCGGGAACGGCAGCCCGGCTGGCGGCGGCACTCGTGCCCAGGGTAGCGGCTACCCTCCGCGCGTGGAGCCCTCGCCGTGGGCCTGGGAGCCTGCCTGGGTCGAGGCGGGCGTCGTCGCCGCGCTCGGCGCCGGCGCGCTGGTCGCTCAGCACCGGGGCCGCGCGCCCGCACGCAGGCGCCTCGCCGCCGGAGGCGCGACGCTGCTCGCGCTCGCGACCGTCACCACCCCGCTCGAGACGCTCGCAACCACGTACCTGCTCTCCGCCCACGTGCTCCAGAACGCGGTGCTCTCCGAGTGGGCGCCGGCGCTCGCGGTCGCCGCGATCGGGCCGGCGGTCGCGGCGCGGCTCGCCCGCCGCGGGCCCCTGCGCACGCTCGTTCATCCGCTCGTCGCGCTGCCCGTGTGGCTCGCGACGCTCGGCGTCTGGCACGTGCCCGCGCTCTACGAGGCGGCGCTCGCACGGCCGGGCTCCCTGCTCATGCTCGAGCACGCGAGCTACGCGGCCGCCGGCACGCTGCTCTTCTGGCCCGCCTTCCAGCGGGAGCCGCGGGCGCTCTCGCCGGGCGCGAAGGCCGGCTATCTCACGGCTGCGTTCCTGCTCGCGAGCCCGCTCGGACTCCTCCTGACGTTCCTGCCCAGCCCGCTCTACCGGTTCTACGAGGAAGCGCCCCGCGCCTTCGAGCTCTCCCCGCTCGGCGACCAGCAGCTCGCCGGCGTCGTGATGGCCGCCTCCGAGGCGGTGCTCTTCTTCGGTCTCTTCGCCCTCTTCTTCCTGCGCTTCCTGGCCGAGGAGGACCGGGTGCGGGCCCAGGATCCTACGCGATGACCGGCAGCGGCTCGCCCGCGTAGCCCGGCAGGATGCGGGCCGCCTCGATCCCGAGGTGCTGCTCGAGCACGCCAGCGTAGACGTCGCGGAAGTCGATCGCGACCGGGACGTTGCCGTCCGTCGCGCCGAGGTGCCCGAGTTCCCAGGCGGGGACGGCCAGGCCGCCGGCCACGCGCGGGCCGACGGCGAGCAGGAGGCCGCCGGCGCCGTGATCGGTCCCGAACGAGTCGTTGTCCTCGACCCGCCGCCCGAACTCGGACCAGACGAGCGTCACCACCCGCTGGGCGAGTCCGCGCCGCTCGAGGTCGGCCTGGAAGGCAACCAGCGCCGCGCCGAGGTCGGTGAGGTTCCAGCGCAGCTGCTCGGGCTGCCCCTCGTGCGTGTCGAACATGCCCGCGCTCTGGACGGTCGCGACGCGTACGCCGAGCCCGGCCCCGAGCAGGCGGGCGAGGTTGCGCAGCGCCGCGCCCGTGTCCGAGTCCGGGTAGGGCCGCGGAGGCGCCGGTGCCCCGCCGGCCTCGTCCTCGGCCCGGAGCGGGCCGAGCGCGTCGCGCACCTGCACGGACTGGCGCGCGATCTCGACGGCTCGCCGGCGCGCGGACACCGACGGGTCGCCGCCGAGCTCGCGCAGCGCCTCCAGCATCCGGCTCGAGTCCCAGACGCCCGGCGACCAGAAGTCGAAGTCGCCAGGCGAGAAGAGCGCGCAGGTCGGCGCGCGGCGGCTCGCGAGCACGTCATCGGTCGACCACTCGACGGCGACGCCCTGGAGCGGGTTGTCGAGCGAGCCCGCCTCGTCGAGGTAGCGTCCGAGCCAGCCGGTGTCGGCGGCCATGTCGAGCGTGCCGCTGCGCCAGTACTTCGTCGAGTGGAAGTGCGAGAAGTCCGGGTTCGGGTAGTCGGCCGCCAGGTAGACGCCGAGCAGGCCCGCGTCGTAGAGGTCGCGCAGGCCCGGGGCGGCCGGGTGCCAGCCGAGGTCGGGATGACCGGGGATCGGCAGCGCCGCCTCCGCGGCCACCGCGATCCGCGGGCGCCCGCGCTCGTAGGCCTCCCGGTCGGGACCCGCGAGAGGCACGACCGTGCCGAGCCCGTCGTTGCCGCCCGGGAGAAAAAGCGTCACGAGGATCGGCTCGCCGGTCTCGGCCGCGCGCGCGCGCTCCACGAGCTCCCACGGGGTCAGCCGGCTCGCCGCCGCCAGAGCGACGAACGCGCCGACACCGCCGGCGAGCAGCTCGCGCCGCGTGCGCCTCTCCGCCGCGAAACCGGCCGACCCCGCTTCGAGCAGCGCCTCGGGGAGCGGCAGCACGCGCGCCGCGCCCCGGCTGAGCAGCGCTCGTCTCGACGTGCGCCGGAAGTCCGAGCAGGCGCGATGGAGCTCGGCCGGGGCAAGCGGAGGGCGGCGGCCGGCCACGTCAGTGCACCTGCGCGTCGGGGCCGGCGAGCACCAGGTGGCGCAGGACGCGCCGCCGCTCTGCGAGCCAGTGGTCATCGCCGTCCCACTGCGGCCCGAGCTCGGCCGCGAGGCGCGCGAGGCGCGAGTCCGAGGCCCCGGAGAGCCAGGGGGCGCCGGCAAACCGCTTCGCGTCCGCGAGCGCCTCGGTCGCGGTCTCCCCGGCCGGGACCGAGTCGTCGGGGAACTCGTGGTGGTCGAGCACGTGGGCGACCGCGTGCGAGCGCGACAGGTAGGCGGCGGCGGAGAGGAACGCCTCGTTCTGATTCCAGCCGCCGACGTTCGGGGGGTAGAACGGCACCTGCCCCATCCCGCCGAGGAGCCAGACCCAGTCCGCAGAGCGGACGTACGTCCCCGTCGCTCGCATCGCCCCCGCGAGGAAAACGACCGGCGGCTTGACCAGGTCCGGCTCGCCCAGGTTCTCGTAGAACGCACGCGAGCGGAGAATCACGCGCAGCACGGGCACGAGCTTCCGGCCCGACGCCGTGTAGGCGGCCGTCATCTGCGCGAGCGTGCCCGCCGGCGGCTCGGCCGGAGAGAAGTAGCCCCAGAGCTTGCGGCAGAGGAACGGGGGGTGGGCCGGGTGGCGCAGGCAGAGGTCGATCACGTCGTCGGGCTGGAAGCGCCCGCTGCGCCCGAAGATGCGCTTTGGGCCGGGATCCCAGGCGTCCCGGTTCCACGTGTAGCGCGTCGCGTCCGAGTACTCCCCGTCCCAGTCGAACTCGAACCCGGTCAGGGCCCGCGCCGCCTCGCGGATATCAGCCTCCGTGTAGCCGGAGCCGAGCGTGAACAGCTCCATTAGCTCCCGAGCGACGTTCTCGTTCGGCGCGTCCCGGTGCGAGCCGATCAGGTTGAGCCAGAACTGCATGGCGAAGTCGTGCAGGATCCCGTGCGCGAGCTGCCCGAAGTCGCCGAGCGCGTGGCGGCGCAGGAGCGCGTTCTGGCGCAGGAGCAACGACTGCTCGGCGACGCCCTCGTTCGAGGTCGCGAAGTGGTCGTGCAGGTTGAGCGTCATCCGCTCGACGAGCGGCGCCCTGGTGCGCACCATCCGATCGAGCCACCAGAGGACGTCGTCGCCGTACTCGTCGCGGGGGCGCAGCGGTCGCAGCGCGCCGTCCCCGTCCCCGACGCCCGGCTGCGGGCCGCGCAGGACCCGGCGCGCGGGCGGCTTCAGTAGATGCTCGATCGCCGCGCCGAGGCCCTCGCGGCGAAAGCGGCGGCGGTCGGCGTCCGAGGGGCCGAAGCCGGCGCGCCAGAACAGCCGCTCGAGCGCCGGCTCGAGCGGGACGTCCGGAACCGGTGGGTATTCGATCGTCTCTGCCATGCTGCGCGGTGCCTCGACCCCTACCGGCACATTACGTAGGCCCCGACGGGGGATCCGGCATCCCCCGTCGGGGCACTCCGCTGGGAGGGGGAGAGTACGCTCATCCTGCTAGAGCGTCCCGCCGCGAAAAACTTGCGCGAGCAGCGACGCACCGATCGCGGCGCCCCGATCGCCGAGCTCGGAGACGTGGACGGCCGGTGGGCGGTCGGGCACGACGAGGTGCGGGAGCATGGCGCCGGCGATCCGCTCGGCGTAGGGTTGCCCGAGGCGCGAGCCGAGGCCGCCGCCGATCACGACCGCCTCGAGATCGAGCAGGTTGACGACCGAGGCGATCCCCGTCCCGAGCGCCGCGACGGCGCGCTCGACGATCTTCACGGCCAGCGAATCGCCCGCCTCGAGCGCCTCAGCCCAGACCCCGCTCGCGAGCCTCGCCTTCCCCTGCCGCTCCATGAGCCGCATGAGCCGGGTCTTGTCCCCGCGCGCGGCCGCCCGCCTGGCGCGCTGCTCCATCGGGCCACGCCCCGCGTACGCCTCGAGGCAGCCGCGCCGCCCGCACGGGCAGCGGGCGCCGCCGGCGCGGACGACGACGTGGCCGAGCTCGCCCGCTGCCCCGCGACCGACCCAGGGCCGGCCGTCGAGGACGAGCCCGCCGCCGACGCCCGTCCCCCACCAGACCGCGAGCCACGAGCGGAAGGGCCTGCCCGCGCCGAGCCGGTTCTCGGCCTCGACCGCCGCCTGGACGTCGTTGCCGAGCCGGACTGGAACGCCGACGCGCTCGGCGAGCGCCGCGGCGAGCGGGAACGGCCCGTCCCAGGCGGGCAGATTGCCCGCGCTGAGCAGCCGGCCCGAGTCCGCATCGACGGGGCCGGGAGCGCCGACGCCGACCCCGGCGAGCTCGCCGGGGACGCAACCGGCGGCAGCGGACGCACGCTCGAGCGCAGCCGCCATCGCCGCGACGACCTCGGGCAGGCCCTCGGCCGGAGTCGGGGCTCGGGCCTCGCCCGTCACGGAGCCGTCCGCACCTGCGACGAGCGCGTGGATCTTCGTCGCGCCGAGATCGATGCCGCCGAAGCGGGCCGCCTGCCTCGCCATCGCGCCTCCCCTGGGTCGGGCGCACGATAGCGAGCGCGGCGGGCGACCTCGCGGGCTACTTGCCGGTCGGCCGGATGGCGGGCCGGGGCCGATGCAGCGGCGAGGGTGCGACGCGCACGACCCGCGCGAGACCGGCGGGCATCCACCAGTTCCAGCGGCCAGCGAGCTTCATCACGCTCGGCAAGAGCAGCGCCCGCACGATCGTGACGTCGATCAGGATCGCGGCAGCCAGGCCCAGTCCGAACTGCTGGAGGCCGAGGAACGACCCGGCGACGAAACCGGCGAACGCCGCCACCATGATCGCGCCCGCGGCCGTGACGAGCCGGCCAGTCCGGGCGAGGCCGACGGCGACGGCGCGCTCGTTGTCGTGGCTCGCGTCCCACTCCTCGCGCATGCGGCTGACGAGGAAGACCTCGTAGTCCATCGAGAGGCCGAATAGCATCGCGAACAGGAAGACGGGGATCCAGCCCTCGACCTGGTCGGACTGGAGCAGCCCGAGCGGCTCGCCCACGCCCCACTTGAACGCGACCACGAGCAGCCCGTAGGCGGCGCCGATCGAGAGCAGGTTGAGCAGGATCGCCTTCAGCGGCAGCAGCACCGAGCGGAAGGCCCGCATCAGCACGAGGAAGGTGAGGACGAGCACGGCCGCGACCAGCCACGGAAACGCACCGTAGGTGCGGTCGAGGAAGTCGACCCCGCCGGCCGGTCCGCCGCCGACGTACACCCGCGCGCTTGCCGGGAAGCCCGCGCCCGGGACGAGCTCGCCCCGCACGCGGTCGACGAAGTCCTGGCTCGCGGCCGAGCCGTACTCGGTCCGGCCCGCGACCTCGAAGTTGACGTAGCGCCCGGTCGGGTCGGTCCTCGCGGCGCCGACCTCCGCGACCTCCGGGTCGGTCTCGAGCGCGGCGACCAGCCGCGCGAGCGCCGCCCCGACCGGCTCGCTCCCGGCTGCTCCGGCCCGCCCGGCGTCGACGACAAGGTCGGACGGGGCGAGCCGGCCCTCGCCGAGCGCGTCGGCGAGCACGTTCAGGCCGCGCGCGCTCTCGAGCTCCTGCGGGAGGCCCGCGTTCGAGCCCGGCGTGAGCTGGAGGCCCAGCGCGGGCATGGCGAGCGCGACGAGCAGCGCCGCGGAGCCGGCGGCGACGAGACGCGGGTGGCGCATGACCGAGCGGGCGAGCCGCATCCAGAACGTCGCCTCGATGTCCTCGCCCCGGCCGGAGAACCGCCGCGGCAGCAGCCGAACCCGGTCGAGACGGGAGGCGACCGAGTAGAGCAGCGCCGGCAGCAGCGTCAGCGCGGCCACCATCGAGACAAGCGGGATCACGAGCCCGGCAAGCCCGTAGCCGCGCATCACCGGCACGGGCAGGGCGAGCAGGAGCGCGAGCCCGATCGCGACGGCGGCGCCGCTGAAGACGACCGCACGTCCCGCGGTCTCCATCGTGCGCACCACCGCGTCGGCTCTCGTCCCGCCCGCGCGCAGCTCCTCGCGGAAGCGGTGGATCACGAGCAGGGAGTAGTCGACGGCGATGCCGAGCCCGATCAGCGTGACCAGGTTCTGGACCGTGCTCTCCATCTCCAGCACGTGCGCGAACACCCAGACGACGCCCATCGTGGCCGGGATCGCCGCGAACGCGAACAGGAACGGGACGAGGAACGAGAGCGTGCCGAACACGAGCACGAGGATCGCCAGCGCGAGCGGGACCGCGATGTACAGCTCGCCGACCTTCAGGTCCTCGGCGAGGACCGGATCGACGTCGTGGGCGATCGCGGCCTCGCCGGTCACGTACAGCTCGGCGCTGGCGAGCTCGCCGGCGGCGGCGCGGACGCGGCCGGTGTAGTCGGCAGCGGCGGCGGGCTCGAGTCCGGTCTCGACCGCGACGCTCGCGACGTCGCCGCTGACGGAGACGGCGCCCGCCCGGCCGCCCGGCAAGACGGCGGCGGCCCGCCCGGCCGCGGCGGCGAGCGTCGCGCCAAGCTCGCCTTTCGCGTCCGCGACGCTCCGCGCCACCAGCAGGAACGTGCCGGCCGGCTCCTCGCCGAAGCCCTCCTCGAGGATCCGCTGCGCGGCCGCGCTGTCCGTCCCCGGGATCGTCGAGCGATCGCTCCAGAGCCCCGAAAGCCCCTGCATCGCCGCCAGCGACCCGACCAGGACGACCGTCCAGGCTGCGAAAACGGCGAAGCGCAGGCGGATCATCCGCCGCGTCCACCGGCCCAGGCGGCTCGTGCCGCCGTCAGCTGCTCGCCCGTACGCCATTCTCGACTCCTTCCCGGCGTGCTCAGACCACGGCCGCGAGCAGGACCGCGACGGTGGCGATGGAGAGCGTCAGGAGCGCCGAGCCGGCGGCGATCAGCGTCGCGACCCTCCTGCGCTCCATGGACTGCGCTGCCTGCGTCATCTCCATCCCTCCCCGCTTCCCTGTTTTCGGTGCTGGGGACAGGGTCTCACCGCGAAGCCCGCGGTTGAACCGTGCTGGCAGGCGTCCCCGGGTGCGGTTACCCCCACCGTCGCGGTATGGCTGCCGGACGGATCAGGAGCGCAGGAAGGCGAGCACCGCGAGCACCCGGCGGTGGTCTTCCGGCGCGGCGGGAAGGCGCAGCTTCCCGAAGATGCTCGTCACGTGCTTCTCGACCGCCCGCTCGGTCACGACCAGGCGCTCCGCGATCCCCCGGTTCGAGCGCCCCTCGGCCATCAGGGACAGCACCTCCCGCTCCCGCGGGGTCAGGCCGGCGAGCGGGTCGTCGCGGCGGCGGCGCCCGACGAGCTGGGAGACGACGGCGGGATCGAGCGCGGAGCCGCCGCCGGCGACGCGGCGGACGGCGGCGACGAAGTCGGCGACGTCCGCGACGCGATCCTTGAGCAGGTAGCCGACCCCTTCGGCGCTGTCGCGGAGCAGCTCGAGCGCGTACTCCGGCTCGACGTACTGGGAGAGCACGAGCACGCCGATCTCCGGGTAGCGCTCGCGGATCTCCCGCGCCGCGCGCAGGCCCTCGTCCGTGTGGGTCGGCGGCATGCGAACGTCCACGATCGCGACGTCCGGGCGGTAGGAGCGCACCTTCAGCAGCAACTCGTCCGCGCTGCCGGCCTGCCCGACGACCTCGACCCCGGCCTCGGCGAGCAGGCGGGCGATCCCCTCGCGCAGGAGCACCGAGTCGTCGGCGAGCACGGCGCGCACGGCCGCAGCCTACCTCCGCGCCGGCAGCGGCAGCTCGGCGCGGACGCGCGTGCCGGCCCCGGGCGGGCTCTCCACAGCGAGGCGGCCGTCGAGCGCCTCGACGCGGTCGGCGAGACCGCGCAGCCCGGAGCCCCGGGCCGGATCGGCCCCGCCGGCGCCGTCGTCGGCGACCTCGACGAGCAGAAGGCCGCCGTCACGGGCGACCCGGACGGAGGCGGCGCTCGCGCCCGCGTACTTGGCGACGTTCGCGAGCGACTCCGAGACGACGAAGTAGGCTGCCGCCTCGATCGGCCCGGGCAGCCGCTCCCCGGTGGGCAGGGCGACCTCGACCGGAACCGGCGAGCGCGCGGCGAGCGCCTCGAGCGCCGGCCCGAGACCCCGGTCGGTGAGGATGGCTGGGTGGATGCCTCGGGCGAGCTCCCTCAGCTCCCCGAGCGCCAGCGCGAGCTCGTCGCCGGCGGTGGCCAGCAGCTCCTCGGTCCCGGCGGGGTCGCTGCGGACGCGGGCTCCGGCGAGGCGGAGCGAGAGCGCGAGCGAGACGAGCCGCTGCTGGGCGCCGTCGTGGAGGTTGCGCTCGA
>JADLFG010000047.1 GCA_020845695.1 Thermoleophilia bacterium
CCACCGCCCCGATCGGCTCGACGGTGCCGAACAGCCCCGGCGCCGCCGCCTCCGTGTTGCGTCGCGCCTCGGCCGGGGTCAGCTCCGTCACGGGCGGCACCCCCGCGGCGGCGAGGCGGTCGAGATACTCGCGCACCTCGGGGTCGAGCGGCACGGCACCAGGGTACCCGCTCGCGCACACCCCGCCGAGCGATAGTCTCAGAGCATGGGGGACAGCTTCGGTGCGCGCTTCACGCTCGAGGTCGCGGGGCGCTCGTACGAGATCCACCGCCTGGCCGCGCTCGAGCGAAGCCACGGCATCTCGCGCCTCCCGTACACCCTGCGAGTCCTGCTCGAGAACGTGCTACGCCTCGAGGACGAAAGCGGCGTGACGGCCGCGGACGTCGAGGCCGTCGCGCGCTGGTCGCCCACCGCGGAGCCGAGCGAGGAGATCTCGTTCACGCCCGCCCGCGTGCTGCTGCAGGACTTCACCGGCGTGCCGGCGGTGGTCGACCTCGCCGCCATGCGCGACGCGCTCGCCGGGCTGGGCGGCGACCCGGCCCGCACCAATCCGCTCCTGCCGGCCGAGCTCGTGATCGATCACTCGGTGCAGGTGGACGAGTACGCGAGCCCGCTCGCCTTCCGCCGCAACGCGGAGCTTGAGCTCGAGCGAAACCGCGAGCGGTACTCGTTCCTGCGCTGGGGCCAGACCGCATTCGACAACTTCCGGGTCGTCCCGCCCGACACGGGCATCGTTCACCAGGTCAACCTCGAGTACCTCGCCCGCGTCGTCGAGACACGCGGCGGGCAGGCGTTCCCCGACACGCTCGTGGGCACCGACTCCCACACGACCATGGTCAACGGCCTGGGCGTGCTCGGCTGGGGCGTCGGCGGTATCGAGGCCGAGGCGGCCATGCTGGGGGAGCCGGTCTCGATGCTCGTACCGCAGGTTGTCGGGTTCAGGCTCCGCGGCGACCTGCCCGCGGGCGCCACCGCCACCGACCTCGTCCTGACCGTGACCGAGATCCTCCGGCACGTCGGCGTGGTCGGCAAGTTCGTCGAGTTCTTCGGCCACGGGCTCGCACGGCTGCCCCTGGCCGACCGGGCGACGATCGCGAACATGGCGCCCGAGTGCGGCGCCACCTGCAACTTCTTCCCGATCGACGAGGAGACGCTGCGCTACCTCGAGCTGACCGCCCGCCGGCCGGAGCAGGTCGCCCTCGTCGAGGCGTACGCGCGCGAGCAAGGGCTCTTCCACGATCCCGGGCGGGAGCCCGAGTACACGCGGGTCGTCGAGCTCGACCTCGGCGACGTCGAGCCGAGCCTGGCCGGTCCGCGGCGCCCGCAGGACCGCGTGCCGCTGCGGGAGGCGAAGAGGGCGTTCGCGGGCGCGCTCGCGAGCCTGGGCGTCGCGATCCCGAACGGCTCCTACGACGCCGAGGTGGCGGGAAGCTTCCCCGCCAGCGACCCTCCCGCCGACGCCGCACCCGGCTCGCACGCCCCTCCCGACGAGGCTCCCGCCGCTCCCGACGGGCCGCCCCCTCCCTCCCGGGTGCGCGTCAGCCTCGGCGGGGAGACGTTCGAGCTCGGGCACGGCGCCGTCGTCGTCGCGGCGATCACGAGCTGCACGAACACGTCGAACCCGGCCGTGATGGTCGGCGCGGGCCTGCTCGCGAAGCGAGCCGTGGAGCTCGGCCTCACCCGCAAGCCCTGGGTGAAGTCGAGCCTGGCGCCGGGCTCGAAAGTCGTCACCGAGTACCTCGACCGGGCCGGCCTCAGCCCCCACCTCGACGCGCTCGGGTTCAACCTCGTCGGCTACGGGTGCACGACCTGCATCGGCAACTCGGGGCCTCTGCCCGCCGAGATCTCCCGGGCGATCACGGAGGCCGGGCTCGTCGTCTGCTCCGTCCTCTCGGGCAACCGCAACTTCGAGGCCCGCATCCACCCGGAGGTGAAGGCGAACTACCTCGCGTCGCCGCCGCTCGTCGTCGCCTACGCGCTCGCCGGCCGCATGGACATCGATCTGACGGCCGACCCGCTCGGACAGGGCGCCGACGGCACGGACGTGTATCTCCGCGATCTCTGGCCGAGCGCCGCGGAGATCGACGAGGTCGTGACGGGCTCGCTCGACCGGGAGATGTTTCGCACGACGTACGCGGACGTGTTCGCCGGGGACGAGCGCTGGCGCGCGCTCGAGGTGCCCTCCGGCGACCGTTACCGGTGGGATCCCGGCTCCACTTACGTCCGGCGCCCGCCCTACTTCGACGGGATCTCGCACGCACCGGCGCCGGTCGGCGACCTGCAGGGTGCCCGCTGCCTCGTCATGGTCGGCGACAGCGTCACCACCGATCACATCTCCCCCGCCGGCTCGATCCGTCCCGACAGCCCAGCCGGCCTCTACCTGACCGGGCACGGTGTCGCGCGCGAGGACTTCAACTCGTACGGGTCGAGGCGCGGCAACCACGAGGTGATGGTGCGCGGGACGTTCGCGAACGTGCGGCTGCGCAACCTGCTCGTCCCGGGTGCGGAGGGGTCGGTGACCGCCCATCTGCCCGGCGGCGAGCAGCTCTCGATCTACGACGCCTCCCTGCGCTACCGCTCCGAGGGGGTGCCGCTGATCGTGCTCGCCGGCAAGGAGTACGGCTCCGGCTCGTCGCGCGACTGGGCCGCGAAAGGGCCGGCGCTGCTCGGGGTCAGGGCCGTGATCGCCGAGAGCTTCGAGCGGATCCACCGCTCGAACCTGCTCATGATGGGGATCCTCCCGCTCGAGCTGCCCGCCGGCGAGTCGGCGGCGTCGCTGGGCCTGAGCGGCCGCGAGCGCTTCGACATCGAGGGGCTCGCCGCCGGCGAGGCCCGCGAGGTGACGGTCGTCGCGACTCCGGATCGCGGCCCGACGCTGCGGTTCCGCGCGCGCGTCCGGCTCGACACGCCCCGGGAGCGCGACTACTTCCGCCACGGGGGCATCCTCCCGTTCGTGCTGCGCCGGCTCGCCGGCTGACACGATCAGGGTTTTCCCGTAGCGCCGATCCGCGGGCTGACGGATGCCACGGGTGGTGGCGGCGGCGACCATGCGTGCATGCCTGCGGGAGAGGATGGGCGCCGGGGGCCGAGCTACGCGGTACTCTGGCGCCGCCCCGGCGGACAGATCTGCTCGGGGGAGCTGACGCTCGGGGAGACAGCGCTGCGGCTCGACGGGATCGGCCGGAGCGGCGAGCCCGCGGAGGTCGAGCTCCCGTACGCTGCGATCTCGGGAGTGCACGTGGGGCGCACAGCACGAGAGCGGATCGACGGTCGCTCGAGCCTCGCCGTCGTCTCCGGCGACTCCACGCTGCTCGTCACGAGCACCGTCGGGCTTGGCATGATCCACGAGATGGCCGAGCGCCTCAGCGAGCTGGTTCGCCCCGCGCCGGTATGAGCCGGATCGTCGTCGTCGCCGCGCTCCGGGAGGGCATGCGAGAGACGGCGCGCCTGCTCGTCCAGGGAGGGCCTCCGTTCGATCCGGAACGGACGTCCCTGCTCCGTCACGACGTCTACCTGACGGAGCGGGAGGTCGTGTTCGTGTTCGAGGGCCCCGAGGCGCGGCGCGCGGTCGAGCGGCTCGTCGGCGACCCGGGGGTCCTCCGGGCGGCCGGGGCCTGGAGCGACTGCCTCGACGGGCGGCCCCGGATCGCCGAGCCCGCGTTCGCCTGGACGCGGCCGGGCGTGCCGCCCGCCTAGCCGTCTTCCCCGATAATGGCGGCGTGCCGGACGGTGCGGGCGCGATCCGTGTCCTCCTCGTCGACGACCACGCGGTCGTCCGCAGCGGGCTGCGGCTCCTGCTCGAACGGGAGACCGACCTCGAGTGCATCGGGGAGGCCGGGGGCGCCGACGAGGCGGTGCGGGAGGCGCGGCGACTGCAGCCGGACGTGATCCTCCTCGATGTGGTCATGCCGGACCGAAGCGGCATCGAGATCGCGCCGGAGCTGCGCCGGGCGGCGCCCGACGCGCGGGTGCTGATGCTCTCGATGCAGGACGACCCGAGCTACGTGCGGGAGGCGTTCGCCGCCGGGGCGAGCGGGTACGTGCTCAAGGAGGCGGTCGACTCGGAGGTCGTGGCCGCCGTACGCGAGGTCGCCGGCGGCGGCCGCTACGTCCACCCCGCGCTCGGAGCCCGGCTCGTGGCCGCCGAGGCGGAAGCCCACGCGCGAGCGGAGGCCGATCCGCTCTCCGAGCGCGAGCGCGAGGTCCTGCGCCTGCTCGCGCTCGGCCACACGAACCAGGAGATCGCGAAGATGCTCTACATCTCGGTCCGCACCGCCGAGACGCACCGCGCGCACATCATGCAGAAACTGCGCCTGTCGACCCGGGCCGAGCTCGTGCGCCACGCGCTGCAGGCCGGGCTTCTCGACGAGGACTAGCCCGCGGCGTGGAGCGCCCCGCCTCTCCCGTGCTCGCGTGCGCAGGGCTCCGCAAGCGCTTCGGCGATCTCGTCGCGGTCGCCGACGTCGGCTTCACGATCGCGGAGGGC
Organism: Thermoleophilia bacterium; assembly: GCA_020845695.1. The sequence goes on from JADLFG010000047.1 coordinate 4,487, forward strand.
GAGACCTACGGCCTGCTCGGCCCGAACGGCGCCGGCAAGACGACCACGATCTCGATGATCTGCGGGCTGCTCGAGCGGGACGCCGGCGACGTGACCGTCGCCGGCCGGACGATGACGACCCGCGCGGTCGAGGCGAAGGCCGGGATCGGTTACGTGCCGCAGGAGCTCGCGATCTACCCGGACCTGACGGCGCGGGAGAACCTCGCCTTCTTCGCGCGACTGTACGGGCTGCCGCGCTCGGCGATCGCCGAGCGGGTGGCCGCCGTGCTCGGCGTGATCGGCCTCGTCGACCGGGCGGACGACCGGGCGTCCGAGTTCTCGGGCGGGATGAAGCGCCGCCTCAACATCGGCATCGGGCTGCTCCACCGCCCGCGCCTGCTCGTGCTCGACGAGCCGACGGTCGGCGTCGACCCGCAGAGCCGCAACGCGATCCTCGACGGCGTCGAGGAGCTCTCGCGAGGCGGCATGGCCGTGCTCTACACGACCCACTACATGGAGGAGGCGGAGCGCCTCTGCGACCGGGTCGGGATCATCGACGGCGGCGAGCTGAAGGCGGAGGGAACGCGGCGCGAGCTCGTCGCCCTCGTCGGCGAGACCGACCGGATCCGGCTCGCGGCGGCCGGGGACCTCGACGCGGGCGTGGCCGCGGCCAGGGGGCTGCCGGCGGTCCGCGAGGCAAGCCGCCGCGACGACGGGATCGACCTGCTCGTGGACGGCGCCGCCGGCGCGCTCCCCGGCCTGCTCGCGGCGGTCGGGGCGGCCGGCGTGGCCGTGCGTTCCGTCGAGGTGGCGGAGCCGACCCTCGAGGCGGTCTTCCTCCATCTGACCGGCCGGGCGCTGCGCGACTGAGCGGTGCGGGCAGCGCTCCTGATCGCCGCCAAGGATCTCCGGGAGCGGCTGCGCGACCGCTCGGCGGTGATGATCGCCGTCGTCGTCCCGCTCGCTCTGGCGGCGATCTTCAGCCTGACCCTGCACGACGTGACCGGCGGCTCGATCAGGTTCGAGTACGCGCTCGCCGACGAGGACCGCGGCCCGGTGGCGCGCGCGTTCCGGGAGGGCATCCTGGCCGGGCTCGAGCGGGAGGGCCTGGTCGACCTGACCGTCGTCGCCCGAGCGGAGCAGGCGCGGGCCCTCGCCGAGGCGGACGCGGTCGGCGCCGCCTTCGTGCTCCCCGCCGGGCTCTCCGAGGCGATCGCGGGCGGAGAGCCGGCGACGCTGCCGGTGATCGGCAGCGCGGACGCTCCGATCGCCTCGCAGGTGGCCCGCTCGATCGTGGACGGGTTCGCTGCCGAGCTGAACGCCGTTCGCCTCGCCGTCGCGACCGTGCGGGCGGACGCCGGCGGCGACACCGATCCGGCCGCGCTGGCCGCGGCCGCGGCCCGGACGCCGCGCCCGATCGAGCTCATCGACGTCTCGACGGAGCGCCGGGAGCTCGACACCGAGACGTTCTACGCCGCCGGGATGGCCGTGTTCTTCCTCTTCTTCACCGTGCAGTTCGGGGTCACGAGCCTGCTCGACGAGCGGCGGAACGGGACGCTCTGGCGGCTCGTCGCGGCACCGATCCAGCGCGGCTCGATCCTGGGCGGGAAGCTCCTGACGAGCTTCGTGCTCGGACTCGTGAGCATGGTCGTGCTCGCCGTCACGACCTCGCTGCTCCTCGGCGCCGACTGGGGCGATCCGGTCGGGGTCGCGCTCGTGCTGCTCGCGGGCGTGCTGGCCGCGATCGGCGTGATGGCGCTGATCGCGACGATCGCGAGGACCGCGGAGCAGGCGGGCTACGCGCAGGCGATCGCCGCGCTCACGCTCGGGCTGCTCGGCGGTGCCTTCTTCCCCGTCGCGCGGGTCGGCGGGGTAATCGCTACGCTCAGCCTGCTCACGCCGCATGCCTGGTTCCTGCGCGGCCTGGGCGAGCTCTCGGGCGGCGGCGGGCCGGCGGCGGTCCTGCCGGCGGTCGGGGCGATGCTCGCGTTCGCGGCCGTCACGGGCGGCGTCGCGCTCGCCCGCCTGGGCAGGATGGTCGAGCCGTGAAGGCGGTCGCGATCGCCCGCACGAACCTCAGGCGGCTCTTCCGCGAGCGCTCGACGATCTTCTTCGTGTTCGTGCTCCCGATGCTGATCATCCTGCTCCTGGGCGCCACCTTCGGCGGCGGCCTGACCCCGCGGATCGGCGTTGTTGCCGAGCCGGGCGAGCTCGGTGAGGCCCTCGTCGCGGCGCTCTCCGCCGACCACGATCTCGACGTGATCCGCTACGGGTCGCCGGGCGAGCTCGAGTCGGCCGTCGAGCGCGGGCGCGTCGATGCCGGCGTCGAGCTCCCCGAGGACTACGACGCGACCGTCCGCTCGGGCGGCACGGCGTCGCTTCGCTTCCTCGCGCGCCCCGACCAGCTCGGCCCCCAGCTTCGCGCCGCGGTGGCCGCCGCCGCCGCCGGCCAGGCCGCCGAGCTGCGGGCGGCCCGGTTCGCGGTGCGGGAGACGGGTTCCCGCTTCGAGGCAGCGCTCGCCCGCGCGGGCGCGATCGCGCCGGCCCTGCCCGCGGTCGCGGTCGAGGAGACGACGGCGGGGGAGGCGCTCACGCGCCGCGATCTCGGCACGTTCGATCTGGGCGCGAGCCAGCAGCTCTTGCTGTTCGTCTTCTTGACCTCGCTCACAGGCGCGTCGGCGCTGATGGAGACGCGACGGCTCGGCATCGCCCGCCGGATGCTGTCGACGCCCACCCCGGCACGCGCGATCCTGATCGGGGAGGCGCTCGGCCGCTTCGCCGTGGCGCTCGTCCAGGGCATCTTCATCGTCGCGGGGACGCTGCTGCTCTTCCACGTCGACTGGGGCGATCCGCTCGGTGCGGCCGCGCTCCTGCTCGCGTTCTGCCTCGTCGGCTCGGGCGCGGGGATGCTTCTCGGAGCGACGTTCCGAAGCGAGCAGCAGGCCGTCTCGGTTAGCCTGCTCGCCGGTCTCGGCCTGGCTGCGCTCGGCGGCTCGATGGTCCCGCTCGAGGTCTTCCCGCCGGCCGTACGGGACGTCGCGCACGTGACCCCGCACGCCTGGGGCAACGACGCCTTCGCCGAGCTTGTCCGCGATCACGGCGGCATCGGCGACATCCTGCTCGAGCTGGGGGTGCTGCTCGGGCTCGCGGTGCTCCTGCTCTCGCTCGCCGCCTGGCGCCTGCGGCGCGCGATCACGCGCTAGCCTGCCCCCGTGCGGGTCCCCCTGATCGCGCTGCTGCGCCGCCACCCGGTCGCGACCACGCTCGGCGCGTGCGCGCTCATCGTCGCGTGCGTGATCCCGCTCGGCCTCGCTTCGCCGGGCGCGACGCTCGGCATCCCGGCGGCAATCGGGGTCGCGGTCGGCACCGCCGCCGCGATCCTCACGGGGCCGCTCCGCGGCGCGCTCGTCGCCCTCTGCGGCGCGATCACGTTCGCCGTCCTCGTGTCGGAGTTCGGGGCCGGCGGGTATGCCGCGATCGCGATCTGGCCCACGCTCACGCTCGCGCTCGGCATCCTCGTCGAGCGCAACGAGCGGCACCGGGCGGCCCTCCGGCGACAGCTCGAGCAGGCGAACGAGCGTCTGCTTGCGCTGATCGAGGCCGGTATCGCTCTCAACTCGGAGCTCGAGCTGAGGGTCGTCCTCCGGCGGCTGGTGGGCGTGGCCGCCCGCCTGACGGACGCCCGCTTCGCCGCGCTCGGGCTCGTCGCGCCGGGCGGGCACCGGCTCGAGCACTTCATCCACTCCGGCATGGACGAGCCGACGGTCGCGCGGATCGGCTCGCCGCCCGCGGGCAAGGGCGTCCTCGGCGTCCTGCTCGAGGACCCGCGGCCGCTTCGTCTCGCCGACGTCAGCTCCCATCCGAGCTCGGCCGGCTTTCCCCCCGGGCACCCGCCGATGTCCTCGTTCCTCGGCGTCCCCGTGCTCCTCCGCGGCACCGTCTACGGCAACCTCTACCTCGCCGAGAAGCAGGGCGCCCCGGAGTTCACGGGCGAGGACGAGGAGCTGGTCGGGCTGCTCGCGACCCAGGCCGGCGTCGCGATCGAGAACGCCCGGCTCTACGAGTCCTCCACTCGCTGGCTGCAGCAGCTCGAGTCGCTGAACGAGATCGCGAGCGGGCTCACCTCCGAGCTCGAGCTGGAACGGCTGCTCGAGTTGATCGCGGGCAACCTGTGCGAGCTGATCGACGCGCGCCTCGTCGCCGTGATGCTGCCGCGGCCCGACGGCAGGCTCCGGGTCGAGGCCGCCAGCGGCAGCGGCACCGAGCGGGTGCTCGGGCTCCAGCTCGACCCGCAGCGCTCCAAGGCGGGCCGGGTGCTCGCGCGGGGGCGACCCGAGCGGATTGACTCCGTGCTCGACGACCCCGAGGTCGACCAGGAGGCCGCCCGCCGGATGGGCGGCCAATCGGCGCTGTTCGTGCCGCTCCGGGCCGGCGAGCGGCGCATCGGCGTGCTCGCCTGTCACGAGAAGCTCGGCACCGACGCGTTCACCGACGACGACCTGCGCCTCGCCGAGGCGTTCGCCAACCGGGCCGCCGTCGCCGTCGACCTGAGCAAGCGGGTTGCGCAGGACACACTGCGCTCGATCCTGGAGGCGCAGGAGCTCGAGCGCCGCCGCCTCGCCCTCGAGCTGCACGACGAGACGGGCCAGGCGCTGACCGCGATCCTGCTCGGCCTCGGCCAGTTCGAGGCGCAAGCCGCACCCGCCGAGCGCGGCGGGCTCGCGGCAGTCCGCGAGCTCGTGATCGAGACGCTGCGTGACGTCCGCCGCCTCGCGGTCGAGCTGCGGCCGAAGGTGCTCGACGACTTCGGGCTCAACCCCGCGGTCGAGCGGCTCGCGACCACGCTCGGCGAGCAGAGCGGGATGACGGTGACGTTCCGCTCCGACCTCCCCGACGGGCAACGGCTCCCCGCCGAGGTCGAGACCGCCCTCTACCGGATCGTCCAGGAGGCGGTCACGAACATCGTCAAGCACGCGCGGGCCCGCAACGTGACGATCTCGCTCGGCCGCTCGAACGGTACGCTCGTGGCCACGGTCGAGGACGACGGCCGGGGCTTCGCGCCCGCCGACGTCGGGCCGGAGCGGCTCGGGCTCGTCGGCATACGCGAGCGGGTGACGCTGCTCGGCGGGCGCCTGACCGTCCGCTCCTCGCCCGGGGGCGGGACGAGCTTGCTCGCCGAGGTGCCGCTCGCCTAGCCGGGTCAGGCAGGGCGGGCATGCGCCCCCGCGGGACGAACTCTGCGGCTTTTCCGAAGCAGCTCGCGGGGTTTCTCCCGATGACTGATTCCCGCCCCTTCGAGACGCTTACGGCAACGAACGGAGGGATCGCGGTGGTACCGGAACGGGTGCTCGCCGACGCCGGCGGGCGTGTGCTCCTGGAGCGGGCCGAGGAGTCCGGGATCGTCACCGACGAGGAGCTCGAGACGCTCGTCGCCGGTCTCGACCTCGACGACGACGAGCTCCAGGAGCTCCGTGATGCGCTCGAGGCGATCGGCGTCGAGGTCGAGACCGCCGACCGGGTCGGGCTGCCCCCCGCCCCGGAGGCGCGCGTCGAGGCCGACACCGCCGACAGCCTGCAGCTCCTGCTCCAGGAGATCGGCCGGCACCGGCTGCTCACAGCCGCCGAGGAGGTGGCGCTGGCACGCCGGATCGAGCGCGGCGACCGCGACGCGAAGCGGCGGATGGTCGAATCGAACCTGCGTCTCGTCGTGTCGATCGCAAAGCCCTACCGGGCGAGCGGCGTCCCGTTCGTCGATCTGATCCAGGAGGGGGCGCTCGGGCTGAACCGCGCCGTCGAGAAGTTCGACTGGCGCAAGGGCTACAAGTTCTCCACGTACGCGACCTGGTGGATCCGCCAGGCGATCCAGCGCGCAATCGCGAACCAGGGGCGAACGATCCGGCTGCCGGTGCACGTGCTCGAGCGCCAGCGCAAGCTGAACGGGGCCGCGCGCCGGCTCGAGCTCTCGCTGGGCCGCGACGCGACGCTCGAGGAGCTCGCCGCCGCCACCGGGCTCGACGCGCAGCATGCCGGCGAGGCCGTGGCAGCCGCGTTCGTGAGCGCGTCCCTGAACCAGCGCGTCGGCGAGGACGGCGAGGGCGAGCTCGTCGATCTCCTCGCCGACGACTCCGCCACCGACCCGGTCGAGGCCGTGGGGAAGCTCGTCCGCCAGGAGCTCGTCCACCGCGCGCTCGAGGCGCTCCCCGAGCGCGAGCGGAGGATCGTCGAGCTGCGCTTCGGCTTCGGCGGTGACGAGCGGACGCTCGACTCGATCGGGCAGGAGCTCGGCCTGACCCGCGAGCGCGTCCGCCAGCTCGAGGGGGAGACGCTCGCTCGTCTCGGCCGTGGCCCGCTGCGGGGACTCGACCCGCACGCGGGGGCGCTCGGGGGCTGAGGAGCGCTAGCGGCGAGCGACGACGATCGTGCCCGCCTCGCCCCGCACGATCGCCCGAGCGTCCCCGAGCGCCCCGATCGCGGCAACGGCGCCCGTCGCCTCGACGAAGCGACAGGCGGCCTCCGCCTTGGGGCCCATCGAGCCGGCGGGGAGGTCGAGCCTCCGCAGCTCCGCCGGCGTCACGCGCCGGAGCTGCTCGGCCGCCGGGGTGGCGAAGCCGCGCGCGACCCCCGGAACATCGGTCAGGAGCAGCAGCAGGGCAGCGCCGAGCAGGCGGGCGAGCAGCGCCGCCGAGAGGTCCTTGTCGATCACCGCCTCGGCGCCGGAGAGCCTCCCGGCCCGGTCGCGGCAGACCGGGATGCCGCCGCCGCCGACGCAGATCGCGAGCACACCCGCCTCGACGAGCACGCGGATCGCCCGCAGCTCGACGATCCCGACCGGCTCGGGCGAGGGGACGACCCGCCGGAAGCCCCGGCCGTCGCGCGCGATCGCGTAGCCGCGCTCGGCGGCGAGCCTGCGAGCCTCCGCCTCGTCGTAGACCGGCCCGACCGGCTTCGTGGGCCGGTCGAACGCGGGGTCGGCGGGGTCGACGACCACCTGTGTCAAGAGCGTCGCCACGTCCCGGTCGGGCAGCTCGTTGGCGAGCGCCTGCTCGAGCAGGTAGCCGATCATGCCCTCGCTCTCCGCGCCGAGCACGTCGAGCGGGTAGGCGGGCACATCCCGGTAGGCCTCAGCTTGAAGCGCGAGCAGGCCGACCTGGGGCCCGTTCCCGTGCGTGACGACGAGCTCGTGCTCACGGGCGACGGCGGCGACCGAGCGTGCCGCCGCTTCGACGTTGCGCCGCTGCACCGCGGCGTCAGCGGGCTCACCCCTGCGGACGAGCGCGTTCCCGCCGAGCGCTGCGACGATCCTCACGAGCCCATGCTACGGCAGCCCTCGGGGTTTTCCCGCAGCCCCGGCTCCGCGGGCGCCCCGATGCGCGCGTCTCCGCCGGTGGCGAAGATGAGCTCGTGCCGTGGGCCGCGATCGAGAAGTCGCCGGCGAGCTGGGCGGTTCAGCCGAACCTCCCGGACCCCGAGGCCGAGCGCACCCCGGATTTCTGGGCACGGATGCGGGCCCGGCTCGACGGCCTTCCGGGAGAACGTGGTCTCAACATCGCCCACGAGGCGGTTGACCGCCACGCGACCGGGCCGCTGGCAAACCGGGTCGCGTTTCGCTGGCTCGACCGCTCCGGCGGGATCACGCAAGCCACCTACGCGGAGCTGCGAGCCCGCAGCTCCCGGTTCGCGAACGCGCTTGCCGCCCTCGGCGTCGGCCCGGGTGACGTCGTCTGCGTCCTGGCCGGCCGGATCCCCGAGCTCTACGTCGCCGCGCTCGGCACCCTCCGCAACCGGAGCGTCTTCTGCCCGCTCTTCTCCGCGTTCGGGCCGGAGCCGATCCGGACCCGCCTCGAGCTCTCGCACGCGCGGGCGCTCGTCACGACGGACGTGCTCTACGCGCGCAAGGTGGCGGCGATGCGCAGCTCCCTCCCGCACCTCGAGCACGCGATCGTGGTCGGCGAGGCGCCCGCCGGCACCCACTCCTTCGCCGCCCTGCTCGCGGGAGCGGCGGCCGAGCACGCGATCCCGCCGACCGACCCGGAGGATCCGGCGCTCCTGCACTTCACGAGCGGCACGACCGGAACCCCGAAGGGCGCGATCCACGTCCACGAAGCCGCTGTCTCCCATCACGCGACCGGGCGCCTCGCGCTCGACCTCCACGACGACGATGTCTTCTGGTGCACGGCCGATCCCGGCTGGGTGACCGGCACCTCCTACGGGATCGTCGCACCGCTCGCTGCCGGGGTAACGAGCGTCGTCGACGACGGTGACTTCGACGCGGAGCGCTGGTACGAGATCCTCGAGCGCGAGCGGGTCTCGGTTTGGTACACGGCCCCGACGGCGATCCGGATGCTGATGAAGGCGGGTGCCGCGCTGGCGCGCTCGCGCAGCTTTCCGGCGCTGCGCTTCCTCGCGAGCGTCGGCGAGCCGCTCAACCCCGAGGGGGTCGTGTTCGGCCAAGAGGCATTCGGGCTCCCCTTCCACGACAACTGGTGGCAGACGGAGACGGGCGCGATCATGATCGCGAACGTCGCCGCCGCCGAGATCCGGCCCGGCTCGATGGGCCGTCCGCTCCCCGGCGTCGAGGCGGCGATCGTGCGACGCACCGACGACGGCGAGATCGCGGAGGTCACGCAGCCCGGGGTCGAAGGGGAGCTCGCGCTGCGTCCCGGCTGGCCGTCGATGTTCCGCGCCTACCTCGACCGTCCCGAGCGCTACGCGGCCTGCTTCGCCGGCGGCTGGTACCTGTCCGGCGACCTCGCCCGCCGGGACGCTGACGGCTACTTCTGGTTCGTCGGGCGAGCGGACGACGTGATCAAGAGCTCCGGGCACCTGATCGGCCCGTTCGAGGTCGAGAGCGTGCTGCTCGAGCACGAGGCGGTGGCGGAGGCGGGCGTGATCGGCAAGCCCGACCCCGTCGCCGGCGAGCTCGTCAAGGCATTCGTGACCCTGAAGGACGGGTTCCAGCCCTCCCCCGAGCTGACCCGTGAGCTGCTCGCGCTCGCCCGGAGGCGCCTCGGGGCGGCGGTCGCGCCCAAGGAGATCGAGATCGTCACCTGGCTGCCGCGGACGCGCAGCGGCAAGATCATGCGGCGCCTCCTGCGCGCCCGGGAGCTCGGGCTGCCCGAGGGCGACGTCTCCACGCTCGAGGCGGTCGCTTGACCACCCCGTCCGGGATCGAGCGCGAGCACGGGCTCGGCTTGCTGCGCGAGCTGCTGCTCGTCCGCCGCTTCGAGGAGAAGGCGGCTGAGCTCTACAGCCTCGGCAAGATCCGCGGCTTCCTCCACCTCGGGATCGGCGAGGAGGCGGCCGCGGTCGGCGCCGTCCGGGCGCTCGACCCGGCCGACGCGATCGTCGCGACCTACCGCGAGCATGGGCACGCGCTCGCGCGCGGGATCGACCCGGGCGCCCTGATGGCGGAGCTGTACGGGAAGGCGAACGGCTGCAGCCGCGGACGCGGCGGCTCGATGCACTTCTTCGACGCGAGGACGCGCTTCTACGGCGGCTACGCGATCGTCGCGGGCGGCCTCCCGGTCGCCGTCGGGCTCGCGCTCGCCGACCGGCTGCGCGGGCTCGAGCGCGTCACCGCCTGCTTCTTCGGCGAGGGCGCGGCCGCCGAGGGCGAGTTCCACGAGTCGCTCAACCTGGCGGCGCTCTGGCGCCTGCCGGTGCTGTTTCTGTGCGAGAACAACCTCTACGCGATGGGGACGGCGCTCGAGCGCTCCGAGGCGCAGACCGACCTGCGCATTCACGCCCAGTCCCACGGGATCCCCGCCGAGGCGGTCGACGCGATGGACGTGGTCGCGGTCGAGCGTGCCGTGCGCGCGGCCGCCGACGTCGTGCGCCGGGGCACGCCCTACTTGCTCGAGCTTCGCACCTACCGCTTCCGGGCCCACTCGATGTCCGACCCGGACCGCTACCGGACGAAGGAGGAGGTCGAGCGGTGGCGGGAGCGCGACCCGATCGCCCTGCTCGAGGCGAGGCTGCGCGCGGACGGGCTGCTCGACGAAGGGGACGTGGCCGCGATCGAGGCCGAGGCCGTCGCCCGCGTCGAGGCCGCGGTCGCCGCGGCGGAGGCGGGCCCCTGGGAGCCGGTCGAGGACCTGCTCCTCGACGTGACGACGCCACGATCACGGCCATGACCTACCGGGAGGCGATCCGCGAGGCGCTGCGCGAGGCGCTCGCCGCCGACGAGCGGGTTTTCCTGATGGGCGAGGACGTCGGCCGCTACGGGGGAGCGTTCGCCGTCAGCCACGGCCTGCTCGAGGAGTTCGGGCCAGAGCGGGTGCGCGACACGCCGCTCGCCGAGTCGGCGTTCGTGGGCGCCGGGATCGGTGCCGCCCTCGGCGGCATGCGCCCGATCGTCGAGGTGATGACCGTCAACTTCAGCCTGCTCGCGCTCGACCAGGTTGTCAACAACGCGGCCGCGATCCGCTACATGTCGGGCGGGCAGTTCTCCGTGCCGCTGGTCGTGCGTATGGCCACCGGCGGCGGCCGCCAGCTCGCCGCCCAGCACTCCCACTCGCTCGAGGTCTGGTACGCGCACGTGCCCGGGATCCGCGTGCTCGCGCCCGCGACCGTCGACGACGCCCGGTGGATGCTCCCGGCCGCCCTGCTCGAGCGCGACCCCGTGTTCCTGTTCGAGCACGCGACGCTCTACCCGCTCGAGGGGGACGCCGACCCCGGGGCGGGGCCGGCCGACCTCGACCGCGCCGCGGTCCGCCGCGAAGGCGGCGACGTGACGCTCGTCGCCTGGGGCGGCTCCGTCGGCAAGGCGCTCGAGGCGGCCGGGCTGCTCGCCGCGGACGGCATCGACGCCGAGGTGATCGACCTGCGGACGCTGCGCCCGCTCGACACAGGGACGGTCCTGACCTCGGTCGCGAAGACGCACCGGGCCGTCCTCGTCGACGAGTCCTGGCGCACCTACGGCCTCGCCGCGGAGATCTCCGCACGGATCATGGAGGACGGCTTCGACCTGCTCGACTGGCCGGTGCAGCGGGTGTGCTCGGCCGAGGTGCCGATGCCGTACGCGAAGCACCTCGAGGAGGCCGCGCTGCCCCGGGCGGAGACGGTCGCGGCCGCCGCGCGCGCGACGCTTGGCTGACCCGGGCCGGGGCGGCTCAGCGCCCGGGCGCGGCCCCGGGCTCGATCTTCGCGTCGCTCGACGGGTAGAAGACCGTCTCGGCACCGTCCTCCCAGCGCACCCGGTAGTGCTCGTGCCCCGGCTCGCCCAGCACCTCGATGATCTCCCCCGTCCTCCGCGCAGCACCCACGTGATGGGCCTCGACGACGATCCGGTCGCCGGGCCTCACCCGCTCGCCGACCCCGGTCATGGCAGCGCTCCTTTCGCAGCCGACAGCACCCGCATGATTGCCGAGATCCGGCCCGGCCGCTCGGGCGGCGGCGCGATTCCGTAGTAAGCCGAACCGCCGGATCGGCGCATCCCCCGATGCCGGCGCCCCCGGCATCCCCGATACTCGTGCTGGTTGGCTCGTTCGGTCGAGACAGAGAAAGGAGAGACCGATGGCGACGATCGTACGCTGGAGCCCGCTGCGGGAGCTGGAAGCGATGCAGCGACGGATGGAGCGTCTGCTCGGAGACGGAGAGGCCGTGAGGCCGACGCTTCCCCCGGCGGACGTCTACGAGACCGAGGAAGCGTTCGTGGTCGAGCTCGAGACGCCCGGCTTCGACGAGGCTGAGCTCGAGGTCGAGATCGTCGACCACACGCTGCGCGTCCGGGGCGAGCGCCAGGAGGAGAAGGAGGCGAAGGACAAGTCCTACTGGCGGCGCGAGCGGCTCGAGCGGACGTTCGAGCGGCGGTTCGAGTTGCCCGCCGAGACCGACGCGGAGCGGGTCAAGGCCTCGTTCGCGAAGGGGGTGCTGAGGGTCGAGGCCGCGAAAGCGGAGCTCCCGAGGCCGCGCCAGGTCGCGATCGGCAAGACCGGCTAGCAACGGGCCGGCGGTGACCGTGGCGGAGTTCCTGATGCCCGTACTCGGTGCCGACATGACCGCGGGCACCCTCACCCGCTGGCTCAAGCAGCCGGGCGAGCGGGTCACCCGAGGCGACATCGTCGCGGTCGTCGAGACGGACAAGGCGGACGTCGAGGTCGAGGCGTTCGCGGGTGGCGTGCTCGAGCGCCTGCTCGTCGAGCCCGGAACGACGGTACCGGTCGGAACGCCGCTCGCGATCATCCGCGGCGAGGGCGAGCCTGCAGCCGCGAGGCCGGACGGGCCGGCCAGCGCGAGCGGCCTGGCCCGGCGCGTCCTCGCCTCCCCGTCCGCGAAGCAGCTCGCGGCCGAGCTCGGGGTCGATCTCGCCGCCGTCGCCGGCAGCGGCCCGGGCGGGCGGATCCAGCGGGCGGACATCGAGGCGGCGCACGGCGGCCCGGCGGCACCCGCGGACGAGCGTAGCGCCCGGATGCGCCGGGCGATCGCGGCCGCGATGTCGCGCTCGAACGCCGAGATCCCGCACTTCCACGTGACCCAGACGATCGACATGAGCCGCGCGCTCGCGTGGCTCGAGCGGACGAACGGGGAGCGGCCGGTCGAGGGGCGGCTGCTCCCCGGGCTGCTCCTGCTGCGCGCGGTCGCGCTGGCGCTGCGCGAGGTGCCGGAGCTGAACGGCTTCTGGCGGGACGGCCGCGCCGTACGCGCGGGCGCGATCCACGTCGGCGTCGCGATCTCGCTGCGCGGCGGCGGCCTCGTCGCGCCCGCGCTCCACGACGCCGACCGCCGCCCGCTCGACGAGTTGATGGCTGCGTTTCGCAATCTGGTCGGGCGGGCGCGCTCCGGGTCATTGCGAAGCTCGGAGCTGGCCGACCCGACGATCACGGTCACGAGCCTCGGCGAGCAGGGCGTCGAAGGTGTCCTGGGGCTGATCTTCCCGCCGCAGGTGGCGATCGTCGGCTTCGGCCGGATCGTCGAGCGCCCCTGGGCGGAGGACGGCGGCCTGTTCGTCCGCCCCGTCTGCCACGCGAGCCTCGCGGCCGATCACCGCGTCGTCGACGGCCATCGCGCCGGCCTCTACCTCGCCGCCGTCGACCGCCTGCTCCGGGCCCCGGAAGCGCTGTGACCCGCGACCGGATCAGGGCGGCGGTTCTGCGCGCTCTCGGCGAGGTCGCGCCGGAGGCCGATACGGCGGCGATCGATCCCCGGGTGGGCCTGCGCGACCAGCTCGACATCGACTCGATGGACTTCCTCAACTTCGCGGTCGCCCTCCACCGCGACCTGGGCGTCGAGATCCCCGAGGCCGACTACGGGCGACTCGCGACGCTCGACGCCGCCGTCGAGTACCTGGCCGCGGCCGTCCGCTCCTGAGCTGCCGCTCAGGCGACGAGCAGCGCGCGGGCCGGCTCGGCCGTCGCGCCCATGACCACCCGCACCGCCGCTCGCTCGCCGCCCGCGCACCAGCGTTCGAGCACGGGCTCGAGATCGCGCCACACGGAGGTCGCGTCCTCGCGGGGAGAGACGACCTCGACCCAGAGGCCGTTGCCGGCGGCTACCACGGCCGGCAGCCCGCGAGCGGCGAGCGCCCGCACGAGATCGGCCGCGTCCACAGGCTCGGCGACCTCGATCCTGATCGCCTGGCCCATGGCTTGGCACGCCCCACCCACCGACGTCACGACACGTCCCTTCGTGCGAGTCGGAACGAGACTAGGGTATCAAGAGCCGCCCGGCATCGGGGGAACCCCGTACCGGCGCTGCGGCGTTACCGCACCCAGACGGGCGAGCCGTAGCTCGCGGCGGCGTAGACCGCCGGCGCCTCCTGCATCGGCACGCGGATGCAGCCGTGCGACGCGGGGTAGGAGGGCACGCTCGCGTAGCCGTGGATCGCGAACCCGCCCGTGAAGTAGTTCGCGTAGGGCATCCAGGAGCTGAACGGGACCGACCAGGACAGCACCTCCTTGCGGATCACCGAGTAGCGCCCCCGCGGGGTCCAGTGGCCGGGCGCGGCGCTCGAGATGTGGATCGCCCGGGCCGCCACGCCGTCGCGCACGAGCAGGAGCACCTGGCGGGCGACGTCCACCTCCACCCCGCGCCGGAGCCCGCCCCACGGTCTCGGAACGCCCGCGCGCCCGAGCGCTGCCCATGTGCGCCGATCGACGACGCCCGTCCGGCCCAGGCGTTGCCAGCCCTGGAAGGCGACGACCGCGTGCCAGGTGCGCTCGCCGAAGACGCCGTTCGCCGTTCCCGAGGGCAGGTAGCGCAGGCGGACGAGCTCCTGCTGGAGGCGGCGCACGTCGGCCCCGCGGCTGCCGTAGCGCAGGGCGGGCGCCGCCGGGACGCGCACCGTGACGGCGGCGCTGCGGATGCTGAGCGGCCCGAGCGTCGCCGAGACGCATCCGCCCGGCGCGATCGGCGCGGTGCAGCCGTCGGGATCCGGTCGCTCCGGCACGGTTGCGACGACGCGAAACACGGTGTCGCGCACGAGCGCGCGCTCGGCGCGGAAGCGCCCCGAGGAGTCGGTCCTCACCGAGCCGCTCGGGACCAGACCGGAGGCGCGCGCGCCCGCCCGCACGAGCACGGTGACGCCACCGAGACCCAGGCCGCCCGCGGTGAGCACCCCCGTCAAGGCGGCGCTCCGGGCACCCCGGTCGTAGCTGGCACGCAGGCTCAGCCCGGCGGGCGCAAGCTCGGTCGAGCGGACCTCGACGGCCGCCGCGGGATCGCCGGGGTCGAGCACCGCGCGCCAGACGTGGGCGCCGCTCGCGGCGGGGGCGGAGAACACCCCGTCGAGGTGAAGCTCGAGCGCGCGCAGCGCGAGGCCGGCGGGCGGGCAGAGCTCGAGCCGGTGGGCGCCGTAGACCGCTTCCGCGTCCCCGGGCGAGAGCACGTCCACCGCGACGGGGACGCTCGCCACGCCGAGCTCGAGCGTCCAGACCGCCTCGTGCCCCGTCGTGCCGCACGCCTCGGTTCCCGGCGCTGCGACCGCGAGCGGTCCGGATGCGTCGACCGCACCGCCGGGACCGACGAGTGTCGCCGACATCGCCCGGCCGGGTGCGGCGCCGCCGAGCCGCGCCGTCGCCCCCGCGGGGGCATAGAGAACGATCCGGGTCGCGTCCACCGAGCCGGGCCGTAGCTCGAGCGTCGTCTCGCGCGCCGCGCCGGGCGCGGCCGCGGAGCCCGAGACGACGAGCGCCGATGCCCCGGCGGCGGCCGGGAAGCCGGCCAGCGCCAGCATGCCGGCGGCGAGCGCGATTCTCCCCCGCATCGGCCCCATCCTCGCAGACGGCCCCGACGAGACGCCGCAGGCCCGGCGTCCGTACTTCTCCGCACGCCCGGTCCGCGATCCGCCCGATGACACCGGGGCCGAGATCGGGAAAGCTAGAGGCGAGATGGTGCTGGTCGCGCGACGCAACCTCCTCGCCGAGAAGGGCCGGCGCGACATCGCCGACCGCGTCCTCTGGCTCGAGGACGGGGCGGCTGGAGGACGCCGGAGCCCCCGCGGCTGCGGCCGGATCGCCCCGCGGCTGAAGCCGCGGGGCGGAAGGAGGAAAGCGATGCAAGGCCCGGCGTTCGAGATCGAGATCCTGGCTCGCGGGGACGTTGCCGCCCGCACCCGGGAGGAGGCGGAGGCGAAGGTACGACGCGTCGCCCGGACAGCGCCGCGGCCGGTGCTGTTCGCGCGCGTGACCCTCACCGAGCACGAGAACCCGGCCACGGAGCGGCCGTCGAGCGCGAAGGCGTCGCTCGACGTCAGCGGGCGGCTGGTTCGCGCCCACGTCGCCGCCCAGACGATGCCGGCCGCGGTCGACCTGCTCGTCGACCGCCTGGAGCGGCGCCTGCGCATCCTCGCCGACCACCTGAACGACCGGCGCCCCGCGACGGCCGAGCCCGGGGAGTGGCGGCACGGCGCCCTGCCGCTCGCCGGCCCGTCGCGAGAGCAGCGCCCGGCCGGGGAGCGCGAGCTCGTCGAGCAGAAGCGCTACGAGGTGGGCGCGGTGACGCCGGCCGAGGCGGCGCTCGAGCTGGAGCTGCTCGCCCACGACTTCTACCTGTTCGAGAACGCCGAGACGGGCCGGGACGCGGTGCTCCACCGCCGCAACGGCCGTCTCGAGGTGCTCGGCGAGGCGCCGGAGCTGACCGTCGAGGAGGCGCGGGAGCGGCTGGAGGCGAGCGGCGAGCCGTTCCTGTTTTTCGCCCAGCCGGGCGGCCGTGGGCGCGTCCTCTACCATCGCTACGATGGCCACTACGGGCTGATCACGCCCACGTGAGCACCGCCCTCCCGTACCGGGACCGCCGTGAGGCGGGGCGTCTCCTCGCCGCGGCGCTCGAGCCGGAGCGCTCGGACGACGCCGTCGTCGTCGGGCTCGCGCGCGGCGGCGTGGTCGTGGCCGCGGAGGTCGCCGCCGCGCTCGGGCTCCCGCTCGACGCGCTCGCCGTGCGCAAGATCGGGCACCCGCTCCAGCCCGAGTACGCCCTCGGCGCGGTTACGCCCGGGGGCGGCGTCTACGTCCGCGCCACCGACGGTCTCACCCCGGGCCAGGTGAACGCGGCGGCTCTGGCCGCCCTGGCCCGGGCGGACGAGCTCGACCGCCGCCTGCACGCCGACAGCCCCGCTCTGGCGGTGTCCGCGCGCGCGTGCCTGCTCGTCGACGACGGACTCGCGACCGGCGCGACGATGGAAGCGGCCGTCCGCTGGGCGGGCGCCGGCGGGGCCCGGCGAATCGTGGTGGCGGCGCCGGTGGGCGCCCCCGCGACCGTCGAGCGCCTCCGCGCCACGGCCGACGCGGTCGTCTGCCCCGAGCAGCCAGCCGACCTGGGCGCGGTCGGACTCTGGTACAGGGACTTCGACCCCGTCGAGGACGCCGCCGTGGTCGCGCTCCTCGCCGAGGCCGCGCCGCGCCGGGCGGCAGCCGGGACCTGAGAGTATTCGTGCCGGTGTCCGACGCCCGCGCTCGCCTCGCCCTCGCCCCGGGTCAGCTTCGCCGCAGGCTCGACCCGGCCTCGCTCCCGTTCGAGACGACCGCGGACGTCGATCCGCTCGAGGGGACGATCGGGCAGCCGCGCGCGCTCGAGGCGATCGATTTCGGGCTCGAGGTCTCGGCCGCCGGGTACAACCTGTTCGTCGCGGGTAGCCCCGGCTCGGGACGGACGGGGACGATCCTCGACCACCTCCACCGCGTTGCGCGAGGGCGGCCCGCCCCTGACGACTGGGTCTACGTCTTCAACTTCGCCGAGCCCGACCGCCCGAACGCGATCCGGCTGCCGGCCGGTCGGGGCGCCGAGCTCGCCCGGCACATGGACGAGTTCCTGCACGCCGCCAGGCGGGAGCTCCCGCACGCGTTCGAGAGCGAGGACTACGAGCGCCGCCGCCGCGAGATCCTGACCGCGGTCGGCGGCCGGCGCGACCAGCTCACCGGCGAGCTGCAGCGGTACGCCACCGAGCGTGGCTTCGCGGTCGAGATGACCCCGGCCGGGATCATGACGGTGCCGCTCGCCCAGGGACGGCCGCTCTCGCAGGAGGACTTCGCGCGCCTTCCCGAGGGGGAGCAGCGCGAGATCGAGCGGCGCGGCGCCGAGATCCAGGAGCGCGTGGCAGCGGTCGTCCGCCAGCTCCGCCAGCTCGAGAAGGAGGCGGGGGAGCTCGTCCGCCGGCTCGACCGCGACGTTGCGCAGTTCGCGCTCGGACCGCTCTTCCACGAGCTGCGGGAACGGTTCGCCGGCGAGGCCGAGGTGCTCGCCTTCCTGAGCCAGGTCGAGGAGGACCTCCCCGACCGGCTCGGCGACTTCCGGGGCCCCGCGGAGGAGGGCCTGCCCGCGCTCCTCGCCGGTCTCCAGGCGGGCGAGCGCGACGATCGGCTCTCCCGCTACCGGGTCAACGTCCTGATCGGCAACGGCGCCGAGGGCGCCCCGGTCGTGCTCGAGCGCAACCCGACCTACTACAACCTCGTCGGCAGGGTCGACTACCGCCCCGCATTCGGGACGATGGTCACCGATTTCCACCGGATCAAGGCGGGCGCGCTGCACCGCGCGAACGGCGGCTTCCTCGTCCTCGACGCGCTCGAGGTGCTGCGCAACCCGTTCGCGTGGGACGCGCTCGAGCGGGCGCTCCTGTCCCGGCAGGCGCGGATCGAGAACCTCGGCGAGCAGCTCTCGGCGTTTCCGACCGCGTCCCTGCGCCCCGAGCCGGTCGCGCTCGACCTCAAGGTCGTCCTGATCGGGCCGGCCGAGGTGTACCGGCTCCTGCACGCGCTCGACGAGGACTTCCGCGAGCTGTTCAAGGTGAAGGTCGAGTTCGCTCCGGAGATGGACTGGTCGAACGAGCACGTCGGTCACTACGCCGCGTTCGTCGCCCGTCGCGTGCGCGACGAGGGCCTGTTCCCGTTCGACCGTACCGCGGTCGCGCGTCTCGTCGAGCACGGCGCGCGGCTGCGCGACCACCAGCGCAAGCTGTCGACCCGGCTCACCGAGATCGCCGACGTCGTCACCGAGGCCAGCTTCTGGGCGGGGAAGGCCAGCCGCCAGCTCGTCAGCGCCGCCGACGTCGATCGGGCCATTGCCGAGCGGGAGCGGCGGTCGAACCTCGTCGAAGAGCTCGTCCGGGAGCGGATCACGGACGGCACGATCATGATCGACGTCGACGGGGAGCGGGTCGGCCAGGTCAACGGTCTCGCCGTGATCGACCTCGGCTACCACGCGTTCGGGAAGCCGTCCAGGGTCACGGCGCGCGTGTCGCTCGGCCGGGGCACCGTCCAGTCGATCGAGCGGGAGATCGAGCTGTCGGGGCCGATCCACTCGAAGGGATTCCTGATCCTGTCCGGCTACCTGAGCGGCAGCTACGCGCAGGAGTGGCCGCTCGCGCTCTCGGCGACGCTCACGTTCGAGCAGGACTACGGCGCCGTCGAGGGCGACTCCGCGTCCTCGACCGAGCTGTACGCGCTGCTCTCGGCGCTCTCCGGGCTGCCGCTCGCCCAGTCGATCGCGGTCACGGGCTCCGTCAACCAGCACGGCGAGATCCAGGCGGTCGGCGGCGTGACCACGAAGGTCGAGGGCTTCTTCGCCCTCTGCAAGGAGCAGGGCCTGACCGGCCGCCAGGGCGTGATCGTGCCGCGGGCGAACGCGGAGCACCTGATGTTGGCCGACGAGGTCGTCGACGCCGTCTCGGAGGGCCGTTTCCACGTCTGGGCGGTCGCGACGGTGGACGAGGGGCTCGAGCTGCTCACCGGTCGCGCCGCGGGCGAAAGGGGTTCGGACGGGGCGTTCCCGGAAGGGACGGTGCACCGCCTGGTCGAGGATCGCCTGCGCGCCTACTCGGAGCGGCTGCGCGACTTCGGCTCCGGGGGCGGCGACGGCGAGAACTGAGCGACGCGCGGCTACGCCGCGTCGCGCAGCGCCTGCAGCTCCCGCTCGAGCGCGAGCCGCTCGAGCGCCTCGGTCTCGAGCGCGCGAACCCGCTCTCGCCCGATGCCGAGACGCCGGCCGATCTCCTCGAGCGACACCGGCCCCTCGTCCCCCTCGAGCCCGAAGCGCAGCCGCACGACCGAGCGCTCCGGCTCGGGCAGAGCCTCGACCGCACGGCGCAGCGCCTCCTCGCGGAGCGAGACGTGGAGCTCCTCGACCGACTCCTCCCCCTCGGACGGGATCAGCTCGCCGAGCTCGGCGCCGTCGTCGGCGACCGGCCGGTCGAGACTCGTGACGGCGCGGGCGGCCGTACGGGCCTCGCGGAGCTGCGCGGGCGTCAGCCGGGCGGCCCGGGCCAGCTCCTCGTCGTCGGGCGGGCGCCCCAGCTTCGCGGTCAGCTCCTGCTCGGCCCGGGCGAGGCGCCGCTCGCGCTCGCTGACGTGGACGGGCACCCGGATCGTGCGGGACTTGTTCGCCACGCCGCGCTGGACGGCCTGGCGGATCCACCAGGTCGCGTAGGTCGAGAACTTGTAGCCGCGGCGCCAGTCGAACTTCTCGACCGCCCGGATCAGCCCGAAGATGCCCTCCTGGATCAGGTCGAGCAGCGGCAGGTCGTGGCCCTGGTAGCGCTTCGCGATCGACACGACGAGCCGCAGGTTCGAGTTGATCATCCGTTCCTTGGCGGCCCGGTCGCCCCGCTCCACCCGCTTGGCGAGCTCGACCTCCTGGGCGGCCGTGAGCAGCGGGTAGCGGGCGACCTCGTTCAGGAAGAGCTGGAGCGCGTCGGTCGTCGCGACCGCGACCTGCCCGTTCTCGAAGTGCGCGGCCACCTCACCCGGCCGGCGGCCGTCCTCGACCCGGATCCCGCGCGCCTCGATTGCCTCGTACAGACGACCGAGCTCGTCCTCCTCGAGCTCGAACGCGTCTGCGAGCTCGTGGATCTCCGCCAGCTCGACGAAGCCCCGCTCCTCGCCGTGGTCGAGCAGCGCCGCAACGTGCGCCTCGTAGCCCGGATCGCCGTTCATCGCCTCCTCCGCATGGGCTGGCACGCCAATCGTTGCAGGCGGCGCGAGGAGCCCGCATCGGGACCGGCGCGGATCGCCCGTGCGGGAAAGCCGCAGCCCCTATGCTGCGGTGACGGTGCCCTCCCGCCTGACAGCGGCGCTCGCGCTCGCGGTGGTCGCGCTCGCCGGCTGCGGCGGCGAAGGGCGGATCGACCACCCGACGAGCCCCACCGAGCTGGTTCTCCGGGTCGAGCTGAGCGGGGGGCTGCTCCCGGTCGAGGTCGCGTTCGCGTACCTGCCCGAGCTGTCGCTCTACGGCGACGGGGCGCTCCTGGTCTCGGGGCCGCAGCTCACGATCTACCCCGGACCGGCCCTGCCGGGCCTCGTCGCCCGCACGATCGGCGAGGAGGGCGTGCAGGCGATCCTCCGGGAGGCCCGCGTCGCGGGCCTGCTCGACCCCGACGGCCCCGGCGAGCTCGACGCGCTCGCGACGGTCGTCGCGGACGCCCCCACGACGACGTTCACGGTCGCGGCGGCTGGCTCCACGCGCGGCGTCTCCGTCTACGCGCTCGGGCTCGAGGCGGGCCTGCCCGTCCCCGAGTCGGAGCTCGAGGCGCGTGCGCTCCTGTCCGCGTTCCTGGAGCGCCTGCGCGACCTCGAGAGCTGGCTGCCCGAGGGCTCGCTCGGGCCGGAGCGGGCCTACGCCGCCTCGGCCGTGCGCGTGCTCGTGCGCCCGTACGCTCCGCCCGAGCCGGAGTTCGAGCAACCAGCGCTGGCCTGGCCGCTCGAGACGCCGCTGGCCGCGCTCGGGGAGCCGTGGACCGGCTATCCGGACGCGCGCTGCGCCGTCGTCGAGGGCGACGAGCTCGCGCTCCTCGTGCCGGCCGCGGAGCGCGCGAGCACGCTCACGCCCTGGCGGAGCGGTGGCGACGACTTCGCCCTGCTGTTCCGGCCGCTCTTCCCCGGCGAGCGGGGCTGCTGACGCCTCGCTACCCCCGCTCCCGGCCGGGTGCCAGCGGATAAGGTGAGCCGGAAACGGAGACCAGGACGGCGCGGGCGGCGCCGGCGACGGCAGAGGGAGGAGCTCACATGGGCAAGGTCACAATCAGCGCGATCAAGGCGGACATCGGCGGCTACGTCGGCCACAGCGCCGTCCACCCCGAGATGATCGAGACGGCCGAGGGCCGCGTCCGCGACGCGATCGGCCGCGGGCTCCTGATCGACGGCAAGGTCAACTCCTGCGGCGACGACGTCAACCTCGTCCTCACCCACGAGCACGGTGTCGACAGCGGGAGCGTGCACGAGTTCGCGTGGGAGACGTTCATGGCCTGCACGGACGTCGCGAAGCGCCTCCACCTGTACGGCGCGGGCCAGGATCTGCTCGCCGACTCCTTCTCCGGCAACATCCGCGGCGCCGGGCCGGGCGTCGCCGAGCTCGAGCTCGAGGAGCGGCCGTCGGAGCCGTTCGTCGTCTTCGCAGCCGACAAGACGGAGCCGGGCGCCTGGAACCTGCCGCTCTACAAGATGTTCGCCGATCCGTTCAACACCGCCGGCCTCGTGATCGACCCGAGCATGCACGACGGCTTCGTGTTCGAGGTCCACGACCTGTTTCAGAACCGCGCCGCCATGTTCGACTCGCCGGAGGAGCTGTACGACCTGCTCGTCTACATCGGCACCCCGTCGCGGTTCGTGATCAAGCACGTCTTCCGCAAGGACCGGCGTGGCGAGCCGGCCGCGGTCACCTCGACCCAGCGGCTCGCCCTGATCGCCGGCCGCTACGTCGGCAAGGACGACCCGATCATGATCGTCCGCTCCCAGTCGGGCCTGCCGGCGATCGGCGAGGTGCTCGAGCCGTTCGCCTACCCGCACCTCGTCGCCGGCTGGATGCGCGGCTCCCACCACGGTCCGCTGATGCCGTGCAGCCTCGACGCGAACACGCCCGCTCGCTTCGACGGGCCCCCGCGAGTGACCGGGATGGGCTTCCAGCTCGCGGACGGCATGCTCGTCGGGCCGCGCGACATGCTCGGCGACATCTCCTTCGACCGGGCGCGCCAGACGGCGCTCGAGGTCACCGACTACATGCGGCGGATGGGCCCGTTCGAGCCCGAGCGGCTGCCGATGGAGGAGATGGAGTACACGACCATGCCGGCCGTGAGTAAGAAGCTCGCCGACCGCTGGACGGCGATCGAGGAGCTCGAGGCCGTGAGCCTCGCGAACGAGCACGCGGACGTGGAGTAGCGCGAGCGCGGCGATGGCGCTCGAGCGTCTCGAGGGGCGCCCGACCGGGCGCGGGCCGCTCACGGTCGCGAGCGTCACCCGCGGGCGCTTCCCCGAGGAGCTGGACGCGGTCGTCGCGGCCGGCGGAAGCGGGTGCCCGGCCGCGCAGATCAAGTACTTCGCCGGACGCCCGTCCGCCCGCGTCCGGCCGTGGCTCGAGGCGATCGTGCCCGACCGGGACGACGAGCCTTTCCTGGCGGAGGTGGTCGCGGCGCTGGCCGGCCTGCTCCCGGCGGGGAGCCACCTGATGGTGGGCTACGGGGACGACGAGACGGAGCGGGGGCTCAAGCGCGGCTACCCGCCGGCCGCGACGCCCGTGGGCAGCGCGCTCTTCGCGGCCGGGTGCACGTGGTTCAAGGACTGGTACTACCCGGAAGGCTGGCTGGAGGGTGGCTTCAAGCTCCAGGGAAACAAGCCGCTCACGGAGCGGGTGCGTGGCGAGCGGCTCGACCAGCTAGCCGTCGAGCTGCGGCTGTGGCTGGCGTGGACCGGCGGCGACCCGGACGACGGCGTGCTCGTGCGCGCCCGCGAGCGGGCGCGCACCGTTCTCGAGACGGCCGCTTCCTAGCCCGCCCGCGGCGGGACGATCACGACCGGGCAGGTCGCGTGGTGCACGCACTGGCTCGAGACGGAGCCGAGCAGGAGCCCTTTGAAGCCGCCCCGGCCGCGGGAGCCGACGACGAGCAGCGCCGCGCCCTCGGAGGCGTGCACGAGCGCCTGCGCGGGCGGGCCTTCGACGACGATCCGCTCGATCTCGACGCCGCCCGGGTCGCCGGCGGCGGCCACCTGCCCGGCGAGCAGGGTCTCCGCGTCGGCGCGGAAGTCATCGATCAGCTCCGGGAGCAGCCCCGTCGGGACGTCCGCGACGAACGGGACGCTCCACGCGAACAGGGCCGTGACCGACCCGCCGCGCAGGCGCGCCTCCTCGAGCGCGAAACGCAGCGCCCCGAGCGAGCCCTCCGACCCGTCGACCCCGACGACGACCCGCGGCGCGGCCACTAGGCCCGGTCGTCCTGGCGCCAGGAGAGCTGCGAGGCGTCGACGGAGACGACGCCCGGCACGCGCCCGACGAACGCCGCCATCAACTCGGCGACGCTGCGCGACTCGACCTCGCCGCCGAGCGTGACCTCGCCATGCTGAACCGAGACGGAGACGTTCTCCGGGGCGGTCCAGAACTTGCGCAGCACGACGTCCTCGGAGATCTCGCGGGCAATTGCGTCGTCGTCGCGGGTGAACGCGCGCACGAGGTCGGCACGGGTGACGATCCCGACGAGCCGGTCGCCGTCGACGACGGGCAGGCGGTTGACTCCCTCCTCGACCATCAACGCGGCCGCGCGCGCAACTGACTCGCCCGGCGAGATCGTGAGCACCGGCGACGTCATCGCCTCACCGGCGGTGCGAGCGTCCAGCTTCGCGAGCTCGGCCGGCTCGGGCGGCCCGGCCAGCCAACCCATGATCCCGCTTCGCCGCGGCGCGGGCGTGCGCTCCTTGACCAGGATGTCGGCCTCGGAGACGACGCCGATGACGAAGCCCGCGCTGTCGACCACGGGTAGGCCCGAGATCCCGCGGCCGGAGAGTGCCGCCGCGACGTCCTTCAGCGACGTCTCGGGGCCGACCGTCAGCACGTCCTGCACCATCACATCCCTGACCTTCATCTGGTGCCCTCCTCGTCGATCGTTGCCGTTGGGCGAGAACAAATGTATCGTCGCGCGACCGGGCGCTGCGGTCATCGGGACCGGCGCTGATCCGGCCTGCGGAGAACTACCGAGCCGGCCCGAGACCGCTACGCGAGCCCGTGCGCGCGGCGCGCGTCGGCAGCGACGCGATCGCGGAGCGCGAGGAGGGGCACGCTCAGCTCGACCTCGCACGGAGCCGCGTCGAGCGCGCGAGCCGAGGCCGGTAGGCGCGCACGCTCGCCGGCGCAGCGGGCGCGGGCGCGCTCGAGCGACTCGTGCCACGTACGCTTGCCCCGTTCCATGACCGCCACGAGCAGCGGCTCGCCGCCTTCGGGCGGCTCCTCGAGCTCGAGCCCGAGCACGTCGAGGGCGACCTCTCCCGCGGCGGCAAGGCGCCAGGCTTGTTTCGCCCCCGGCAGGGTGGCCTTGGCGCCCGACAGCTTCAGGACCCCCCGCCCGCCGAGCTCGACGAGCTTGTACGCCATGTCGAGGAACGGGCAGTCCGCGACCGTCCCGAGCTTGGAGCCGATCCCGAAGGCGTCGATCGACGCCCCCTCCGCGAGCAGTCGGCCCACGTCCCGCTCGTCGAGACCGCCGCTCGCGAACACGGTGGCGTCTTCGAGACCGGCCTGATCGAGAATCGCGCGCACCCGCCGCGCCAGTGCGCCGAGGTCGCCGGAGTCGAGCCGCACGCCCCGGAGGCGATGCCCTCGCTCGGCCAGCTCGCGGCCGACGATCGCGGCCCTCCGCGCGCCCGCGACGGTGTCGTACGTGTCGACCAGCAGGATCGCCCGGTCGGGGTAGGCGCGGGCGTAGGCGCGGAAGGCGGCGAGCTCGTCGGGGAACGACTCCACGTACGAATGCGCCATCGTCCCGGCCGTCGGGATCCCGTAGAGCCGGCCGGCGAGCACGTTCGACGTCGCCTCGAACCCGGCCAGGTAGCTGGCGCGGGCCGCCCGCAGACCCGCGTCCGCGCCGTGCGTGCGACGCAGGCCGAAATCGACCAGTCCACGGCCCCCGGCGGCATCGACGCAACGCGCCGCCTTCGCCGCCACGAGCGACTGGTAGTGGATCGTGTTCAAGACGACGGTCTCGACGAGCTGAGCCTCGAGCATGGGCGCGGTCACCTCGAGCACCGGCTCGGGCGCGAAGAACGCCGTCCCCTCCGGCAGCGCCCGGACCGACCCCGTGAACGAGAGCCGCTCGAGCTCGGCCAGGAACGCTCCCGTGAACAGCCGCGTCTCCTCGAGGAAGGCGAGCTCGTCCGGGCGGAACGAGAGCGCTTCGAGGTACGCGAGGGCATCGTCGAGGCCGGCGGCGACCAGGTAGCCCCAGCCGGGCGGCACGCTCCGCGCGAACAGGCTGAACGTGGCGGGCAGCTCGTGCAGGCCCTCGGCGACGTAGCTCTGCGCCATCGTGAGCTGGTAGAGGTCGACGAGGAGCGCGCCCGGAGGCTCGGGCCGGGCGGCGGCTGTCATCCCGGGCGCGAGCGCCTGCGGCGGTAATGCTCGACGACCGCGTCGGGCCCGGGGAAGAGCAGCACCTCCCGCCCGGTGTCGGACCAGCGCACCCGGTACGGGGGCCCGGCGTCGCCGACGACCTCGAGGATCTCCCCGTCCCGGTCGGGCTCGCCGAGGTGGTGGCCGCGAACGACGATGCGATCGCCGGCCCGGGCAACGGGGCTCCGGGGCTTGCGCGGCGCCGCCGCGGGGGCCGGAGCCGGCCGGGGCGGCCGCTTGGGGGCAGCCGCGGGCTTCACTCGACGGCCCCGGCGCGGCTCGAGCACGGCATCGGGGCCGGGGTGGAAGATCGACTCGCGCCCGCCCTCCCAGCGGACGCGGTAGCGCTCGCGACCCGGCTCCCCGAGCACTTCGACGATCTCACCGCTGCGGCCGGCTCCGTGGAGCCGCCGGCCGCCGACGACAACCGTGTCGCCCACCTCGGCGCGCCACCAGGTCATGGAGAGCCAATCCTAGAGCGGCGGCGCGGCACCGGAGCCGTCCCCGCCGGGTCAGCGGACGACGAGGACCGAGCAGCCGGCCCGGTGGGCAAGCCGCTCGCTCACCGAGCCGAGCGCCCGCAGCCCGTGCAGGCCCCTGCTTCCGACCACGATCAGGTCGGCGCTCCCCGCCGCGGCGAGGAGCGCGTCGACGGGCTTGCCGGCCACGACCTCGGCCGCCGGCTGCCGCTGCCGGACGGCATCCGGATCGACCGCCTTGCCGCCGGTCGAGACGAGCACGCGCAGGCCGGCGCCGAAGCGGTCGCGCAGGCTCTCGGCGACGGCGAGCGCCGCGTCGGCCTGCGGCGAGCCGTCGACGCCCACGACGACGGAGGCGGGGAAGCTCTCGGGCCGGGCCGGCGCCCTCGCGACCAGGACCGCGCAGGGCGCGCCGTGCAGGCTCTCGGTGGTCACGCTGCCGATCAGGATTCCCGCCGCCCGGTGGCGCCCGTGCGTGCCGAGGCAGAGCAGCGTGGCACGCTCCCGGGCAAGCAGGTCTGCCAGCACCGTGAGGGCGGGGCCCTCGAGCAGCCGGGTGTCGGCGAGCCGGAGGTGCGCGATCTCGCGGTGTGCCCGCTCGAGCGCCTCGCGTGCCTCGGCCGCCAGCGCGCTGGCGGCGGCGGGCGCGGCCCATCCCGCCTGCGCCGCCACCGGCAACTCGGCCACGGCCGCAAGCAGGAGCCGCCCGCTCTCGGAGACGAGGCGGGCAGCCTGATGCACGGCTACGAGCGCCTCCTCGGAGCCGTCGACGGCGCAGATCACCCGGTCGAAGATCACGGCACGAGCAATGATCGCAGCCGCGCGGGCGTCGCGCATCGGTGAGATCGCTGATCCCACGGCGGGAAACCCGCACCCCGCGCCTACCAGGTCTTGGCGCGGGGAACCGCCTCGCCGCGCCCGACCCGGGCGCGCGCATCCACGGCGACGCAGCCGTGCTCGAGCCCGAGCACGGGGTTGAGGTCGAGCTCGAGCACTTCCGGCAACTCCTCGCCGAGGCGCGACAGCCGCAGGCACAGCTCGATGAGCGCGCCGGCGTCGGACGGCGGAATCGCCCGGAAGCCGCGGACGAGCCGCCCGGCCCTCCCGGACAGCACGAGCTCTCCGGCGTCGACGTCGGTCAAGGGCGCGATCCGAAACGACGCCTCGCCGACGAGCTCCGCCAGGCTCCCGCCCGGCCCGAACGCGACCAGCGGGCCGAAGACCGGGTCCTGGACAAGTCCGGCGAGGAACTCCGCGTTCCCCCGCACCTGCGGCTGGACGAGCAGCGGCGGGCCGATCCGCTCCGCCGCGGCGCGCACGTCGTCGGCGGTGGCGAGTCCGAGCGCGACGCCGCCGACGTCGACCTTGTGGATGCCAGGCGTCGCGGTCTTGACGACGGCGGGGAATCCCAGCTCGCCGGCGGCGGCGACCGCCTCCTCGACCGTGGTGACGGCACGCTCGGCGACGAGGGGCACGCCGTACGCGGCCAAGAGAGACCGGAGCTCGTCCGCGCCGAGCCAGCCGCCGCCGCGGCCGAGCGCGCCCTCGACGACGGAGCGCGCCGCGGCCGCCGACAGCCCGGGGAGCGCGGGCACCGTCCCGGCCGGCCTCCTCAGCCAGTCGGCCCGATCGGCGGCGCGTCCGAGCGCCGCCGCCGCTGACTCCGGGTAGGCAAAGGCCGCCACTCCGGCCGTGTCGCGCAGCCCCCGCGGGATGCCCTCCTCGCTCATCACGACGGCCAGCACCGGCTTCCCGGACGCGCCCGCCGCGGTGCCCCGTGCGACCGCGCCGGCGACAGCGTCCGCCCCGACCGTCGCCGCCGGGACGAACAGGACGACGACCGCGTCGAGCCCCGGGTCGGCGAGGAGCAGCGGCAGTACGCCGGCATAGGTCTCCTCGGTCGCCGAGCCGAGCATGTCGACCGGGTTCGCGAGGCTCGCCTCCGCCGGCAGCAGCCGGGCGAGCGCCGCGAGCGTGCCCGCGGCGAGCTGCGGCAGCTCGAGCCCGGCCGCCTCGCAGGCGTCGGCGCAGAGGATGCCCAGCCCGCCCGCGTTCGTCAGCACGCCGACGCGCCGGCCGCGCGGCGCGGCGCCGCTCGCGTACAGGGTGGCCACGTCGAGCAGCTCCTCGAGCGTGGTGGCCCGGATCACCCCCGCTTGGTGGAAGAGGGCGTTGACGGCGGCCTCGGAGCCCGCCAGAGCGGCGGTGTGGGAGCTCGCGGCGCGAGCGCCGGCCCGGGAGGTCCCGCTCTTCATCGCGAGCAGCGGCTTGCGCCGCGCGACGCGGCGGGCAACGCGGGCGAACTTGCGCGGGTTGCCGAACGACTCGAGATAGAGCAGGACGATCCCGGTGCCGGGATCGTCCTGCCAGTGCTCGAGCAGGTCGTTCGAGGACACATCGGCCTTGTTGCCGATCGAGAAGAACGCCGAGAACCCGAGCCCGCGAGCGTCCGCCTTCTCGAGCAACGCGAGCCCGAGCGCCCCGCTCTGCGACGCGAACCCGATCGGCCCGGGCGGAAACGACTCCCGCGCGAAGGTCGCGTTGAGCCGGCAGCCGGTGACGGCGAGGCCGAGGCAGTTCGGACCGACCAGGCGAGCGCCGTGGGCCCGGACGAGAGCGAGCAGCCGCTCCTGGCGCGCAACCCCCTCCCCGCCGATCTCCGCGAAGCCGGCGGAGATCACGCAGAGGGCGCGGACGCCGTGCTCGAGCGCCTCCCGGGCGACGTCGAGCACGTGCTCGCCGGGGACGCAGACAACGGCGAGGTCGACCGGCTCGGGGATCGCCGCCACCGACCGGAACGCGGACCTGCCGGCGACGGCCTCGCCGGCCCGGTTGACCGGGTGCGCGCGGCCCGGGAAGCCCCCGTCGACGATGTTGGCAAACAGCTTGCCGCCGATCGAGCCGGCCCGGGCCGAGGCGCCGATCACCGCGACGCTCGCGGGCGCGAAGAACGGTCGCAGGGACGCAACCACCCCCACGTGGTCGCGCGTGTCGACCTTCTCCCGGTAGGCCTCGGTGGGAACGATGGGGAAGCGCACCTCGATCGTCCCGCCCGCGAGCGTCCGGCTGACGTCGAAGCCGGCGTCCTCGAACACGCGCAGCATCCCGCGGTTCTCGGCCATCACCTCGGCGACGAATCCCTCCACGCCCGCGGCGGCGGCGAGGGCAGCAAGCTGCTCGAGCATCCTCGTGCCGACACCGCGCCCCTGGAGCGCGTCCTCGACGGCGAACGCGACCTCGGCGAGGGCCGGCTCACGCAGCCTGGCCCAGCTCGCGAGCGCGACGATGCGCTCCGCGCCGTCGTCCGCGAGCGTCGCGACGAGCGCCTCGCGCTCGTGCCCGTCCGGGTCGAGAAACGGCGCGACGAGGCGAGCGCCCACCGCCGGCTGGCCGTGGAAGCGGAAGTGGAGGCTCCGCTCGGACAGCCCCGCGAACAGCTCCACCACCGCGGGCGTGTCCGCGGCAACCGGTCGGCGCAGACGCAGTGTCGTGCCGTCCCGGAGAATGACGTCGCGAGCCCCCGCAGGCGGGTCCGCCACGGCGCTATCCTCCGCCGGAGCCGGGCTGGCCGCGGACGACCAGCACGGGCCGGTCGCAGCGGTGGAGAACCGCGCTCGAGACGCTGCCGAGCAGCGCGAGCGCGGGGCCGCCGCGGCCGCGGCAGCCGATCACCACGAGATCGGCGCCGGCCCGCCCGGCGCAGGCGACGATCTCGCCGGCCGCGTCGCCCGTCGTCAGCTCGACGGTGCACGGAACGCCAGCCTCCGCCGCCCGGCTGGCCGCCCGCTCGAGCACGTCGTCTCCGCCCGACGCCGGCGCCCCGTTCGAGGCGCGGGCGGCCATGCTCGGGTCGCCGGGGTCGAGCACATGCAGGACGTGCAGCTCGGCTTCCTGCTCTCGAGCGAGCTCGAGGGCCGCCCGGAGCGCGTGGCCCGCGAGCGGCGAGCCGTCCGTGGCGGCGAGGATCCGCCTCACGCCGCCGGCTGCTCGTCCCCCGCCGGGGGCTTCACGATCGCCACCGGGCACGGGGAGTGGCGCGCGCACTGAGCGCCGACCGAGCCGAGCAGGAGCCCGACGAAACCGCCGTGACCCCGGGAGCCGACAACGAGGAGATCCGCGTCTCTCGCCGCATCGAGCAGCACGCGGGCGGGCGCCCCCTCCACGACCTCCCGGCGCACCTCGACCCCGCCCGCCGCCGCCGCCTCTTCCGCGAGCGCCGCGTCGAGCGCGCCTCTCGCGGTACGCTCGAGCTGCTCGCGCACCTCGTCGAGGGCGGGGCCGGGCGGAAAGCCGACCACGAAGGGCCCGGGAACACCCTCGTAGAGCGGATGCATCCACGCGTGGATCGCATGCAGCACCGCTCCCCGCAGCCTCGCCTCCTCGAGCGCGAAGCGCAGGGCGGCTCTGGCCCCCGGCGAGCCGTCGACTCCCACGATGATCTTGCCCATCGACCGTGAACAGTACCGCCGGCTGCGGGTGGTCGTCGCGGCCGCGAGATCCCCCGCCCGGGGGATGCCGCCTACCCGTTGCGGGCACGATCTGAGAGTGGAACGGCCCTGCGACGAAAGGACCTACCCTGCGGCTCCGCGCGCCACGCCCGACCGGTCGGGACGACACCCCGATCGGTCCTCCCCGCCCGCACGCGGACGCGGCCGACGCCGACTCCTACCGGCGCCTTGCCGACCTCTTCCATGATCTCCTCTCGGAGCAGACGCTCGACGCGTTGCTCGACCGGGTCGCGGACGCGCTCGCGGAGCTCGTGCCGCACGACACCCTGACCGTCTATCGCTTCGACCCCGAGCAGCGGCTGCTCGTGCCGGTGCTCGCCCGCGACCGCTGGGCGCCCGAGATCCTCGGCAGCCCGTGCCGCTTCGGCGAGGGCATCACCGGCTGGGCCGTCGAGCACCGCGAGGCCGTGTGCGTCGCGCAGGTGCAGCTCGATCCGCGAGCCACGACGGTCCCGGGCACGCCGGCGGACGAGCCGGAGGCGCTGATCTCGGTGCCGCTGATCGCCCGGGGGGCGGTCAAGGGCGCCTTGAACCTGTACCGGCTCGGCGAGGACGCATCGTTCTCCGAGGCGGAGCTCGAGCTCGCCGAGCGGTTCGCGGACGCCGCGGCGCTCGCGATCGACAACGCGGAGACCCGCGCGCGGCTCGAGCACCAGGCCCGCACGGACCCCCTGACCGGGCTCGAGAACCACCGCTCGTTTCACGAGCGGCTGCGCACCGAGGTCGCGCGAGCCGGACGGGACGGCACCCGAGTCGCGCTCGTGATGCTCGATCTCGATGAGTTCAAGCGGCTGAACGACGTTCACGGCCACGGGGTCGGCGACGCCGCGCTCGCGCGGATCGGCGAGCTCCTCACCCAGACTGCCAGGGAGAGCGACGTCGTCTGCCGGATCGGCGGCGAGGAGTTCGCCGTGATCATGGGCGGCCGCGACACCAGGGACGCGGCGGTGCTCGCGGCACGGATCGCCAGGCGGCTCGCGAGCACGACGTTCGAGCCGGCCGGCCGGCTGACCGCGTCCATCGGCGTGGCGCAGGCCCCGGGGGACGCCGGCAGCGCCCGCGAGCTGGCCGCGTGTGCCGAGTCGGCGATGATGTCGGCGAAGGCGGCCGGCGGCGGGCGGGTGGTGGTGTTCGGCCAGCAGGATCCGGCGCGCCCGCTGTCCACGGCGGAGGCCCGGCGCGACGCGCGCTCGATCGCGCACCTGAAGCTGCTCCAGAGCCTCGTCGGCAAGCTCAACCGGCTGAACGACCGCGCCGAGATCGCCACGACGATCGTCAGCGAGCTGCGCAGCCTGCTCGACTACCACAACGGAAGGGTCTACCTGCTCGAAGGCGACCTGCTCGTGCCGATTGCCTTCCGCGGCGAGCTCGGAAGCTACGGCGAGGGGAGCGCCGACGTGCTGACCTGCCGCGTCGGCGAGGGGATCACGGGCCGGGTCGCGCGGTCCGGCCGCTCGCTCCTCGTCGGCAACGCGCTCGAGTGCGATTTCGCGGTGCAGGTTCCGGGAACGCCCGAGATCGAGGAGTCGATCGTCGGCGTGCCGCTCCTGTACGGGTCGCGGGTGACGGGCGTGATCGTGATCTCGAAGCTCGGGCGGGAGCAGTTCGACGAGGACGACGTCCGGTTGCTCGAGGTGCTCGCCGGCCACGCGTCCTCGGCGCTCGAGAACGCGCGCCTGTACGAGGAGGCCCGACTCGAGGCGCAGCACGCACGCGAGAGCGCCGAGATCGCGCGCTCGCTGCTCGAGTTCAGCCGCGAGGTGGCGCTGGCCGAGGAGCTGGACGAGACGCTGACACGCGTGGCGACCCTCTCGGCACGCGTGATCGGCGGCTGTCGCACCTCGATCTGGCTCCAGCACGGCGCCGAGCGCGAGCTCGTGCTGCGCGCCCACCACGGCTACACGGACGAGGAGGCGCTCGCGCTCGAGGCGATCCGCTTCAGCGCCGAGCGGGCGCTCCAGCTCGCCGGCCACGACGACCCATACGTCGCGAGCCGCGACGACGCGGCCCCGCAGTCCCTGCCGGAGTGGGCGACCGCCAGGTTCGCGATCGCGCCACTTCGACTCGATGCCGACCGGGTCGGCTGCCTGATCGTGTCGGAGCCGGCGGACGAGGAGCGGCTCTCGCCGCGCCGGCTGCAACTGCTCGCGGGCCTGGCCGATCAGGCGAAGCTCGCGCTCGCCCACGCCTCGAGCTTCGAGGCACTCGAGCGGACGTTCCTGGCGACGGTCGAAGCGCTCGCCAACGCGCTCGAGGCAAGCGACGAGTACACGTCCCTGCACGCCCGCGAGCTCACGGACATGGCGCTCCGGGTGGGGGCCGCCCTCGGCCTCGAGGGAGCGGCGCTGAAGCGCCTCGAGCTCGGGGCCCTCTTCCACGACATCGGCAAGATCGGGATCCCCTCCGAGATCCTGGCCAAGCCGGGCCCGCTGACGCCGGCTGAGCGCGCCCTGATCGAGCAGCACCCGCGGCTCGGGGAGAGGATCCTCGCCCCGATCGAGCGGCTGGCCGCCGTGCGCCCCATCGTGCGTCACTGTCACGAGCGCTTCGGCGGCGGCGGCTACCCGGACGGGCTCTACGGCGACGAGATCCCGCTCGAGGCCCGCATCATCGCGGTCTGCGACGCCTACGGGGCGATGACCAGCGACCGGCCCTACCGCTCGCGCCTGAGCCAGGAGGAGGCGCGCAGGCGTCTCAGCGAGGAGGCCGGCACGCAGTTCGACCCGGCCGTCGTGGAGGCGTTCCTCCATCTCCTGCCGTGATCGCGGCCGACCCCCCCGGGGGCGTCCACGTGAACGCGGGCCAGGCGTAGACCCCGCGGACGTCAGCGGAGGCAGCCAAGCCGCACGCCGAGCGCGTGCCAGCGCTCGAGCTGCGTCTCGCCGAGGTGGGCGCGGATCAGACGATCCCACCAGCGCCAGCGCCGGCAGCGCGCTGCCAGCTCCGGCTCGTCCGCTGACGTTTCGGCCTCCTCCCCGTCCTGGTCGGTGTCGGCCGGCGGTTCATCCTCCGCCGACGGATCCTGCGGATCGTCAACACCATCACCCGCTCCGGCATCCTCCCCGCCGGGCTCGTCCGCAGCACCGCCGCCCTCGCCCTCGCCGCCAGCCCCGTCCGTGCCCTCCGGGGGCGGATCGGCAGGATCGCCTTCGCCCGGCGAGCTCTCACCCTCGCCCGGCTCACCTTCGCCCTCGCCCGCCGGTGGGTCCGCCACGTCGGCAGAGGGCGGTGGCTGATCGCCTTCCCCGGTCTCGGCCGGCGGCTGTTCCTCGGCCGGCGGCTGTTCCTCGGCGGGTGGCGGCGCCGGCAGCGGCGGCTCGGACGGTGGCGGCTCCGGCGGTGGCTCGGACGGCGGCGGCTCGGACGGCGGCGGCTCCGGCGGGGGCGGCTCGGACGGCGGCGGCTCCGGCGGGGGCGGCTCGGGCGGCGGCGGCTGGGACGGGGGCGGCTCGGGCGGCGGCGGCTCCCCGTCCTCTCTGGCCTGCTCACCGAAGTTCGGCTCCGCGCCACCGGCGGCGGCTGGCCCGCCGCCCGCCGAACGCTCCCGCTCGGGCTCGGCGGGAAGGCCGCCGGCGGGGGTCTCCGCCTCGGGGCCGCCCACCGGGGTGGGGGGAAGCGCGGCGATCGGCCCGGGCTCGCCCCCCGGCACGACGGTCTCGCCGAGCTGCGCCGAGGCCCCGAGCTGGGTCTGAATCGACGTCGTGACCCCCGCGGCCGCGGGCGCCGGCGGCCGGATCACCTCGCTACCCGCAACGCGCTCGACGCCGTATCCGACGGAGCCGGCCCCCATCACGACAGCGGCCGCGACCGCGAGCTTGCCGGCGATCGGCAGCGCCACGACCTTCGCGGTCAGCGAGACGGCGACCCCGGCCGCGTGAGCCGCGGATCCCCCGGCCGCGGCGCCCGCTCCGAGCGAGCCGCCCGCCAGGCCCGGTACACCGGTCGCGACGCTCTCGCGGAGCCCGAGCGGGAGCGCGATCGCCGCCGCGAGGGCCCGCACCGTCCCGGCCCGCTCGCCGAGCTGCCGCCGGGCGCGGAAGATCAGGGACTCGACGGCTGCCGTCGAGATCTCGAGCGTGGCCGCGACCTCCGCGTACCCGAGCCCGCAGACCTCGTGCAGGACGAGCGCGTCGCGCTGGCGCTCGGGCAGGTCGCGCAGCGCGCCGCAGAGCGCCGCCAGGGCGGCGTTTCGCTCCGCGACGACGTCCGCTCCGGGGGAGGGCGGCTCGTGCTCGAGCGGGCTCTCCGGGCGGCGGACCCGCAGGCGCAGCCGGTCGAGGCACTCGTTGCGGGCGATCGCGAGCAGCCAGGCATCGGGCCGGGCGGGCAGCGTTCCGGCCTCGATCGCCTCGAAGGCCGAGAGGAAGGCCTGCTGGGTCGCGTCCTCCGCCTCGTGAGCATCCCTGAGCAGGACGGCGCAGAGCGCGTAGACGGATCTCGCGTGCGCGTCGAACAGGGTCGCGAGCAGGGCACCGGGATCGAGCGCTCTCCCGGCACGTTCGGGCGCTTCGGACGCGGCGGTTGCCATGCCTCTTGACAGCCCCTTCCCGTTCGGCAGCACGGGACTGGACCAGCATTGAACCGGCCCCGCGACCGCGGCGGATCCCCCCGGGGAGGGAGCTTCGGCCACGTCCCCGTGCCCCGAACGGGTGGTTCTCGGCGCCCGACCGCAAGTTTCGCGAGCGCCCGCCGTCCACCCGCCGTGACCGAGACCGCCGACCACGAGCTCGCGGCGCCGGGACCGCACCTGGCCCTCGTCTCCGGCGTGCTCGACGAGCTGCCGGAGGCGATCGTCGTCATCGACGCCGACGAGCGAGTCGCGTACGCGAACGACCGCATCCGCGACCCGTACGGGGTCGGCCCCGCCGACGCGATCGGGCGGCCGCTGGCGGAGATCCTGACGCTCCCCGAGTTCGTGCTGCGGATCGAGAACCGACAGGGCTTCCTGGAGGCGGCCCTGACCGCTCTGGACGCGCCAGGGGAGCGCCACGAGCACCTGTTTCGCTGCACGGACGGGTCGACGTACCTGCAGCGGCTCGTGCCGGCCACGGCGCCGACGCGCGGGCGCCTCGTGATCACGGCCAACGTCACGGGACTGCGGGCACGCAACCGCCAGCTCGAGGTCGGGGCCGCCGAGGCGCCGCCGCGCCGCCCGGCCCTTCGCCTCCTCCGGGGCGGGCTCGACGAGAGGTAGCGCCACCGACCGGCGAAGATGCCCCCGAGGGGTGAGGCCGCGATCCCCGGCGCGGGTCAGACTGGGGCAGCGAGGCCATCATGGGGACGTTCACCTTCGTCGGAGTCTCGCCCGGCGCCCCGGAAGGGACGCGGCGGCTCCTCGCCCACCTCGCCGGACTCGAGCGGCTCCTCGCCGAGGAGAGCCCCGGCCCGGCCCGCGAGCGGCTCGAGCAGCGCGTCGGGCCCGAGCTCGCCGGACTGCTGGTGGAGGGTCTGACCCCCGAGCGCGGTCGCCGCCGCGACGTCGTGTAGCCCGGGTAGCGCGCGCCCGCTCAGCCGAGCGGGTCGACCACCCGCAGACCGGCACAGCGACGAAAACCGCGATCGTGCGAGGCGAGCACGAGCCCGTGCTCGATCGCGAGATCGGCACGGCTCGCTCAACCGCATCTCTTGGCCGGTCGAGCGGCCCATCCTGAGCCCGGCGCCGGACGGTCCCTCCAGGGCTCCGACCCCGGGACACCCCCGGAAACGAGCGACCGGCCCAACGGGCCGGTCGCGGGACTTCATCAGTAGCGGGGGCAGGATTTGAACCTGCGACCTCCGGGTTATGAGCCCGGCGAGCTACCTGGCTGCTCCACCCCGCGGCGTGTCTCCCAGTATAGCTACGATCGGCGCGTGCCCTGGTGGACGATCGTGGCGGCCTGCGCCTCGGGCGCGGCGGTGCTCGCGGCCACCGGCACGGTCGTGGTTTGCGGGGTCGGCCTCGCGCGCGCCGCGCGCGCGCTCGGCGACGCGCTCGAGCCGCACCTGGAACGGATCGAGCGGGCCTCGGCCGTCCTCGCCGCCCGGAGCGCCGAAGGGGCCGAGCGGAGCATCCTGCTCCGGGAGCGCCTGGACGCGCTCGCGGAGTCGCGGCGGCGGCTCGACACGCTCGCCTGGGCGCTCGCGGACGCCCGCGGCCTCCTGCGCGCGCTGCGGCTCGTCCGGCTCGTGCGGTGACCCGGGTCGCCGTCGTCGATCTCGGCACGAACTCGACGCGGCTCCTCGTCGCGGACGTGGACGGCGACGGGCTCGAAGAGGTCGAGCGGCGGCTCGCGATCACCCGCCTCGGCGAGGGCGTCGACGCAGACCGGGTGCTCCTCCCGGAGTCGATCGCGCGCGTCGCGGGCTGCCTCGAGGGCTACCGGAACGCGATCGACGAGCTGGGTGCCGAGCGGGCGCTCGCCTACGCAACCAGCGCCGTCAGGGACGCGGCCAACGGCGGCGCCTTCCTGACCGACGTCGGCCGGGCGTTCGGGCTCGAGACCCGCCTCCTCTCCGGCGACGAGGAAGCGGCGCTGACGTTCCGCGGAGCGACCCACGGCCGGACGCTCGAAGGCCTGACCGCGGTCGTCGACCTCGGGGGCGGCTCGACGGAGATTGCGCTCGGCGACGAGACCGGGATCCGCTTCTCGACGAGCCTCGACGTCGGCTGCGTGCGCCTGACCGAGCGCTTCGCGTGCGACGACCCGCTCGGGACCTGCGAGCGGGAGGCGCTCGTCGTCTCGATCCGCTCGCTCCTGCTCGAGCGGCTCCCCGCCGACCCGCTCCCGCTGCACGGGAT
The DNA here is from genome assembly GCA_020845695.1 of Thermoleophilia bacterium. The sequence goes on from JADLFG010000047.1 coordinate 42,022, forward strand.
CGCGGTCGCGGGAACGGCGGCGACGCTCGCGACGCTCCACCTCGGGCTGGCCGAGGAGGACCCGGCGCTCGTCCACGGCCACCTCGTGCCCACTCCCTGGCTCTTCCGGGAGGCGCTCAGGCTCTCCGCCACCCCCGCCGACGAGCTGCGTCGCCGTCCCGGCCTGTTGCCGGAGCGGGCGCCGGTGATCGGCGCGGGCGCGCTCGCGCTCGCCGAGATCGCCGGCTTCTTCGAGCTGCCGGCGCTCGAGGTCTCCGAGCGCGACATCCTCCACGGCGTCGCGCTCGAGCTCACCGCCTGACACGGGCGCGGCTGTCGCGCCCGCCGCGCCCGTTGACGCGCCCGCGTGCGTCTGGTAGCATACCCTCGTCACAAATGGAACAAGTGCGCCCGGCGCACAAACCCGGCGGCAGGGGGAGGTCGCGATGGGCATCCGGGAGATCGTGGTCTTCGCAGTCGGCGCCGTGCTGCTCGTGATCGGGTCGCTCGCCGCCACCGGACACGTTCACCCGGCCCGGGCCACGCGGGCCGTCACCGACGCGATCCGGCCGGAGGGCTTCGTCGCGCTCGGCTTCGGGACCGTGGCGACGCTGATGGGACTCCTGCTCGTGTTCGCGCACGCCGGGCCGTAGCGCCGGCGTCCCACCGGAGCCAGCGATGCCGGGGGCGGGAGTCGAACCCGCACGCCCCGAGGGGCAGAGGATTTTAAGTCCCCCGCGGCTACCAGTTACGCCACCCCGGCCGAGAGGATTATGACTGCGGCGGCTAGCCCGGATCTTTCAGTAGGTTGGTGCGGCGAGCGCTTCTGTGGCGAGGCGATGTCCGCCTGGGCAGGGACGATCTGGGGTGTCGACGCCCAACATCCCTGCCCAGGAGGATCACCATGCCG
>JADLFG010000048.1 GCA_020845695.1 Thermoleophilia bacterium
ACGTCACGATCCGCCAGGTGGGCACGCGCGTCGGCTCGGTGGCCTGCGGCGGCGCGACGCAGTGGCTGCCGATCCTCGTCGGCGACCGGCGGGCACGCGAGCTGCTCCTCCTCTGCGAGCCGATCACCGCCCTGCAGGCCCTCGACTGGGGTCTCGTCAACCGGGTCGTGCCGCGCGACGAGCTCGACGCCGCCGTCGACGAGCTCTGCGAGAAGCTGATCGACAAGTTCCCCGAGTGCCTGCGCTACACGAGGCAGCAGGTCAACTTCTGGAAGGACCTCGCCTGGCACACGACGATCGGCCACGCCCGCGAGTGGCTCGCGCTCCATTTCGCGAACCTCGAGCCGTGGGAGGGGATGACCGCGTTCGTCGAGAAGCGCCAGCCCGACTACCGCGGCCTGCGCGAGCGCGCGCGGGACGGCGGCTCCTCGGAGCTGCTCTGGGGCCCGCCCGAGCGGACCTGTTCCTCCTGCGGCGCGAAGGGGCTCCCCGCCGGGATGGGCTTCTGCGGGGTCTGCGGCGCGGAGCTGTGACGAGGTTCCTCGATCCGGCGGAGGCGGTCGCGGGACTCGTCCCGGCGGGCGCCTGCGTCGCCGTCGGCGGCATGCACACGACGTCGGCGCCGATGGCGCTCGTCCGCGAGCTCGCGCGCCAGGAGATCCGGATCGGCCGGCTCGTGACGAGCCCGTCGGCGTCGCTCCAGGCCGACCTCCTGATCGGCGCCGGGCTGGTCGACGAGCTCGTCGCGCCGTACGTGGGCTTCGAGGACCTCGGGCTCGCGCCGGCGTTTCGCCGGGCGGTCGAGCAGGGCCTGGTGCGCCTGCTCGAGAGCGACGAGGGCGGGCTCACACATGCGCTCTACGCCGGCTCGGCCGGGATCCCGTTCGTGCCGCTGCCGCCGGGCATCGAGCGCTCGGACATCCCCGCGAGCTGTCCCGAGCTCTACCGGGAGGTGGCCGACCCGTTCACCGGCGAGCGGCGCTGGGCGATCCGGGCACTGCGTCCGGACGTGGCGCTGATCGCGTGCGCGGAGGCGGACGAGGAGGGAAACGTCGCCTTCGGGCGTCACCCGTTCACCGACCGGGTGCTGGCGCTCGCCGCCCGCCGGCTCGTCGTCCAGGTCGAGCAGCTCGTCCCGGCCGAGTCGATCGCCGGACGCGAGCCCGGCACGACGCTCCCCGCGTTTCTCGTCTCGGCCGTCGTGGTCGCGCCCGGCGGCTGCCTGCCGACCGCGGCGGCGGGCTTCTACCCGCGGGACGAGGCCGCGCTCCGGCAGTACCTCGAGACGGCACGATCGTGAGCGACTGGAGCCCCACCGAGCTGATGGCGGTCGTGATCGCCCGCGCGTTCCGCGACGGCGAGGTCGTCGTCATGGGCGCCGTGCCCGCGCTCCCGCTTGCCGCCTGCCGCCTGGCGAAGACCCTGCACGCGCCGGGGCTCTCCTCCCTCGGCGGCGGCAGCGGCACGGTCAACCCGCAGCCGGCGGCGCTGCCCTCGCAGTCCTGCGACCCGGAGCTCAGGGGCGGCCCCTGCGCCCTCCCGCTCCCGGAGGTCGTCCAGCTCGAGGGGCGCGGCGACGTCCTCGACGTCTTCTGTGCCGGCGGCCTCCAGATCGACGCGCACGGCAACTGCAATCTCGTCTGCGTCGGCGACCGCTTGCGGCCGAAGCTGCGCGGGCCGGGATCCGTCGGCCTGCCGTTCCTGACGGCGGTGAAGCGCGTCGTCATCTACACGCCGGCGCACAACCCTCGCACCTTCGTCGAGCGGGTCGACTTCGTGAGCGGAGCGGGTGACCGGGCCGAGCTCGTCGTCACGCCGCTCGCGACGATGGACTTCGACGGGAGCCATCGCTTGCGGCTGGCCTCGGTGCACCCCGGCGTCACCGCCGAGGAGGTCACGGCCGCGACCGGCTTCGAGCTCGTGCTGCCGGCGGCCGTGCCGGAGACGCCCGAGCCGAGCCGCGAGGAGCTCGAGACGCTACGCGCCCTCGATCCCGAGGGCCTGCTGAGGAGGTGAGGATGGAGCTCGAGGAGAAGACCGCGCTCGTCACCGGCGGTGCGAGCGGCATCGGCAGGGCGATCGTGCTCGCGTTCGCCGCACAGGGAGCACGGGTCGCGGTCTGCGACATCGACGCCTCGGGCGCGGAGGCGGCCGCCGCGGAGGCGGGCGGTATCGCCGTCGCAATGGACGTCACCGACACGGCGAGCGTGCGAGCCGGCGTCGAGCGGGCGCTCGCCGGGCTCGGCGGGATCGACGTCCTGGTCAACGCCGCGGGCTGGGACCGGATCATGCCGTTCGTGCAGACCGACGAAGAGCACTGGGACCGGGTGATCGGCCTCAACTACCGCGGTGTCCTCGCCGTCACGCACGCCGTGCTGCCGTACATGATCGAGCGCGGATCCGGCGCCGTCGTCAACGTCGCGTCCGAGGCGGGCCGGGCCGGCTCCTCGGGCGAGGCGGTCTACTCGGGGACGAAGGCGGCCGTGATCGCCTTCACGAAGGCGACCGCCCGCGAGCTTGCCCGGCATGCTATCCGGGTGAACTGCGTCCTCCCGGGGCTCACCGACACGCCGCTCCTGCAGGGGATGATCGCCGACGGGAACGAGAAGCTGATCGACGCGATCGTGAAGGCGACCCCCCTCCGCCGGCTCGCCCGGCCGGAGGAGGTCGCCGAGGCGGTGCTCTTCCTGGCCTCGGAGCGGGCCTCGTTCACGACCGGCGAGACGCTGTCCGTCGGCGGCGGGCTGGTGATGTGATGAGGATCACCGACGCCCTCCTCGGCGAGCACGCGGTCATCTACCCGCTCCTCGACGAGCTCGCCCGCTGCGACTTCGAGACGGCCGGTGAGGCCCGCGGTCAGGGGCGCGTGGTCGCAGCCGCGCTCGGAAGTCACGCCAGGCTCGAGGACGAGCTGCTCTTCGACCCGCTCGAGCAGCACCTCGGGACCGGTGCGGGCCCGCTCGCCATGATGCGGGCCGAGCACGACGAGATCGAGGCGCTGCTCGCGCGCCTCGTCGAGCTCGAGGAGCTCGCCGAGGCGAGAACGGCCGCAACCCAGGTGACCGCCCTCGCCCGCGAGCACTTCGCCAAGGAGGAGCAGGTCCTCTTTCCGATGGCCGACCAGACGCTCGACGAGGCGGAGCTCGGCGAGCTCGGGGCCGAGTGGGCGCGGCGGCGCATTCCCTGAGCGCCCGGCACCGCGAGAGAGCCGCGCACCCGTGCGTCGGCTTGCGCTGAAGCTTCAGCTCCGGTTCCCGGACGAGGCGGAAACCCGCTTCGTGGACGCCTACCGCGCCGGCACGATCACGACGACCCGCCTCGCGCTCGCCCTCGCGATCGTGCTCTACACGCTGTTTGCGATCCTCGACGTGAAGGTGATGCCCCTCTCGAAGCCCGAGCTCTGGCTGATCCGGTTCGCGGTCGTCTGCCCCATCCTGATCCTCGTGCTCGCGCTGACCTACGTACCGTCGCTGGCGCGGCAGACCCAGGCGCTCCTCTTCACGGCCGTCCTGGCGGCCGGGCTCGGCATCGTCGCCATGCTCGCCGTCGCCCGCGAGGA
>JADLFG010000049.1 GCA_020845695.1 Thermoleophilia bacterium
CGCAGCTTCCGCACGATCTGCTCCGGCGTGTGCCGTCTTCTCTTCACCTCGCAGAGCCTCCTTCCGCCCATTGTCGGGCAAAGGACTCTCATACGAGCCGGACCGCATCCCGGGGGTCGGGCCACGGAGTACGAGGCGCGCCACCCGGGGGTGATGGCCTCGCACTGGATCCCGATGGATCCCGAGCTCTGGAGGATCGAGCGCTACCTCGACTTCCTCGCCGAGCGCCGGCGGCTGCTCGCCGACGCGGCGAACGGCTTTCTCGACGAGCTCGCGGGTGGGACCGCAGCCGATGTCGAGGTCGGAACCCCGGTCGTCGGAGAGGGGGCGCACCTGGTGGCGGTTACCTCGTTGGAGGACGAGGAGGCGCGAGCGATCGCCGAGTGCCGCGAGTGGGTTCGGTCGCAGGGTCTCGCCGACGGCGTCGAGAACTACGAGCTCGTCGACGAGCAGACCGGCGAAGCGCTGGCGATCCTCGACCTCGCCTGGCCCGACGGCATGCAGCTCGAGCTGACGCAGCCCGCCGCGCTCCTGCTCAACGAGCCTCCAGGCGTGGCGCAGGTCGCGAGCGCGGCCGGGTTCCGACCCTTCACGAGCGTCGACGCCCTGCAGGAGTACGTCGAGACCAAGGTGCTCGCAGAGGCGGCGGCGTAGGAACGCGCCCGAAGAGGACGACTGTTCTCGCGGACGAACTTATGCCACGATCCCTGGAGAGGTGATCACTGCGATCCAGCAGCCCCCAGACCTACGCCTGATCCTTACCGGCCCATCCGCAGAGGCAGGAAGGCTGAGACTGGACGTTCTCGTCGAGCTCGGCCAGGAGCTTCAGACCGTGCTGGCCCGGACCGCCGCCGCGCTCCTCGGCGAGGAGTCTGCACGCCCTGGTCGTCCTCGTCGCGACATCGCCGACCTCACGCGCCTCGAGGTGACCGGTCTCGAGCGGGGAAGTACCGTGCTGAGCTTCGCTCTCGCAGGGCATGGGCGGCCGCTCGGCGAGTTGGATCTCGGCGTCAAGGCACTCGAGATCCTCGAGGACGGCTTCGTCGCGCTCGCAACGGGCGCGGCCATGCCGCTCGCGTGGGACTCAGGCGTACGCAGCGCGATCGAGCAGTTCACACGCGTGTTCGACAAGGGCATCGACTCCATCGTCGTGGAGCGTGTGGGCGGCACGCCTCGCCGCGCGAAGGTCACCAAGGCAGTACGTGACCGACTACTGACTGAGACAGCACCGATCGAGCACCGACACATCGAGGTCGAAGGCAGGCTCCTCATGGCTGACTTCGCACCCACGCGCGATCAGGCGCGAATCCACGTTCCACTCGGGCCACCTGTCCGTTGCGCATTCGCGCCGGGCCTCGAGGACAGTGTGCTCCGGCTCCTCCGTCACTACGTCCGAGCGACGGGCGAGGCGGAGATCGACGAGTCCGGGAACGTCAAGCTGCTACGCCTCGAGACGTTGGAGGATGCCGAGCCCACCGGTCGGCGGTCCTTCTGGGAGCTTCCCTCACTCGACGCGCTCGCCCGGGAGCAGCGCGTTCAACCCGTCGGCAGGATCGAGGAGCTCGCCGACGGTACGTGGCCGGAGGACGAGTCGGTCGACGACTTCCTCGCGGCGATCGAATCTCGCGACTGAAGGGCACCCGCGTGACGGGCTACGTGCTGCTCGACACGGATGTCTTCTCGTATCTGTGGAAGGGTGATCAGCGGGCCGAGGTCTTTCGCCAGGCAGTCGAAGGAGCTCGGGCCTGCATCTCGTTCGCGACGGTGGCAGAGCTCCACAAGGGCGCTGAGAAGAAGGGTTGGGGGCCCGCGAGGATCGGTCAGCTCGAGAGGCACCTGCAAGGAATCCTCGTCGTGCCGTACGACGTCGAGCTCGCGAGAACCTGCGGTCGGCTACTCGCTCGGCGCGAGGCAGACGGGCGGCGAATGGGGGAATTCGACGCGTGGGTTGCCGCGACTGCGCTGCGGCATGCCATCCCGCTGGTGACGAACAACCGGCGGGATTTCGAGGGAATCGATGGCCTGGAGCTCGTCGATCCCGTTCCGCTGGGAGAATGAGCGGCGGTGCCTGCGAGCTACCTCCTCCCGATCGCCGAGCGCGAGCCGCTCCGCTGGATCGTCGCCGAGCAGCGAACCGTCTTCGCCGAGCACCGGGCTGCCGACGCTGCCCGGCTCGAGATCGGTGATCGCCTGTTCCTGTACACGACGCGCGGATGCTTCCACAATCCGACGCGTGACCGCGGTCGCGTGATCGGCGAGGCTCGAGTGGCCGCGCCGGTTCGGCGCGCCGACCCCCCGCCCGTCTTCGACGGTCGCGAATACCCGCACCGGGTCGAGCTCGAGATCGCCTCGCTCGCACCGCTCCGTCAGGGCGTGGAGCTCGCGCCGCTCGTCCCGCGGCTGTCGCGCACCTTCCCAGACAAGGCGACCTGGAGCGTCAGGATGCGACGGGCGCTCGTCCCGCTCGACTCCCGGGACGCAGTGCTGATCGCGCGGGAGCTGTCCTCGGTTGCTCGGCCCTACGCGCAGGCCCGGGACACGTACGCCTGACAGGCAGGGCTCATCAGCAGAAGATCGTGTGCACGATTACGGGGTCTTGCCTCGAGACCGCACCGAGCCGGGCCTGGCGCAACGCCCTGAGCCCTGGGTTCGTCCTCGCGATACGGTGATCTCGATGCCGTTCGCTGCCCAGTCGAGTTTCTCCAAATCGCAGATCAATCGTGCTGCGGACACGCTTCGCGTCTGGTGGCTTGATCCTGACGCGACGGCGACGGAGAGGATCGTCGAAGCCTTCGAGGTCGTCGAGGCCTTCCGGGCGAGCTTCTCGTACCCGCTCCGCAAGACGACCGTCGGCCTCCGTCAGTTCGTGCAGCGTGAATCGACGCGGATCGACGTCGCGCAGCGGCTGAAGCGGATGCCGACGATTCTGGACAAGCTCACTCGTCAGCCGAAGATGGAGCTGGCGAGGATGCAGGACGTCGCTGGCTGCCGAGCAGTGCTACCCGGCGGTGCGCGGGAGGTGCAAGGCGTCCTGCATCGGATCGAGAAGCGATGGGAGGTGAAGCGACTCGACGACTACGTTGCGAACCCGAAGCCGACCGGGTACCGCGCCATCCACGTCGTGGTGCTGCGTGACGGGCGGCTCGTGGAGATCCAGCTCAGGACGCCCCGACAACATGAGTGGGCCGCGACCGTGGAGGTCTGGTCAGGCCGGCTCCAGCGCCGGTTCGGCTTCAACCTCAAGGATGGCGACGGGCCAGCGGAGCTGCTGCGCTATTTCGAGCTGGCGTCTCTGGCGCTCCACCTCGAGGAAACGGGTCACCCTGTCGATCAGACTCTCGACGAGGAGTTTGCACTCCTACGCAAGCAGGTACGGTCATACTTCGTCCAGAACTAGGACAGCCGATGCCTCTCCATCACTTCCTCCTCGTCTTCGACCTCGACCGTCAGGAGCTCGTCGGGGAGCCTCGTCAGTTCGCCGATCCGACCGAGGCTGCCGCGGCGTACGCAGCGCTCGAGGGCAAGCACCGTGGCGATCGGAACCTCGAGATCGTGCTGATCGGAGCCGACTCGCTCGACACGATCCGCCACACGCACCCCAACTACTTCGGCGAGCCGTCCACGTCGCAGTACCTCACGGCGATCCGCTGATTCGGCCTGCTCGGCGGACCCGCCCTGGCCGAGCTCGAAGCCGCGGCGGGATCTGCCGCTGGGGGCGGGGTCAGGTCCGCGTTGTTGCAGTTGTCCGGCCGCCGAATGAAGGTGACCGACTACCTCCTTCATACGAGTGAGCCTCGAGTTCCGGCGGAGTCCCACAGGGGCATACGCGTTCGGATTCCAGGCGGGCCGCACCGGCCGGACGTGATGGCCGGTGCCGAGGTCGACTCCCGCGACGCAGATGCGCGGGTGCGTCATCCGCGTCAGGTGCGTGACGAGTAGGCGCATCGGCGGGTCGAGTCAGAGATGCACACCCAGAACGTCGCCCCACCTCGAGCCGAGGTACTCGATGACGAGACGGCGATGGCAGTACTCGGGCGTTGCCTCGCTGCAGAGGAGAACGGTTGGCGTATCGAACAGGGTCCGCTCCAGGATCGCTTCGACTCGGCGCTCGGCCATGAGGCCGAGGAAGCGCTCCTCGTTCTCGGGCCAGAGAATTCGCTTCTTCTGATAGCTGGAGAGAAGTTCCTGGGTGGGAGCCGGGAGCGGCTCGTGGCGGTAGCGGCAGGCGCAGATCTCTTCGTCGCTTCGTTTCGCGAAGCCGGCGAGCGCGTGACGGGATCCACCCGACGCAGGCATGTCCATCCTAGACGACTGGTCATCTGGGTTGACTACTCGCTACCATGATCATGTGAAGACGATCCCGGCCGCGAAGTTCAAGGAGCAGTGCCTTGCGATCCTCGACCGTGTCGAGCCCGAGGGAATCGTGATCACGAAGCGCGGCCGGCCGGTCGCCAGGCTGATCCCGATCGAGGCTGACTCCGGGGAGCTGATCGGGAGCCTCGCCGGGAAGCTTCGGGTCACGGGCGACATCCTCTCGACCGGACTGCGCTGGGATGCTGAACCTGGACACGCACGTCCTCCTGCACGCACTCGCCGGAAGCCTCCGGGCTCCTGAGGAGGCGCTCCTTCGCCGGGAGCCCTGGGGCGTCTCGGCGATCGTGCTCTGGGAGATCGCGAAGCTCGCGCAGCTCGGCCGGATCGAGCTCGACCTCGATGATCCGGCCCTCGACCGGGCCCTCGCGCGGGTCCATGTCTGGCCGCTCGACCTCGCGGTCTGCCGCGCGATCAGTACGCTCGACGTCGCGGGCGATCCCGCCGACGAGATCATCGCTGCGACGAGCGTCGTCCACGGCGTGCCGCTCGTCACCCGCGACCGCAGGCTCAGGCGCTCGCGGATCGTGCCGCTCGCCGGCTGACACCCTCGCGAGCGAACTGCAGTCCGCTTGGCCGTTCGATGAGCGTGGACCCCGGCAGAACCCGAACGTGTGCAACCGGGGTCAGGTCTCCCCCGTTGCATGTGTGCGGGTTCTGCGATAACGCTGCCGGCGGCGGGTGGGGCGGCTTGTCTGGCGGCTACGGTGGGGCGATGGCGCGGCCACCTCGTCCCCTGTTTTCGGGTGGTGTCTACCAGGTGAGCGCTCGCGGGAACGAGCGCTCCCCGGTTTCCCGCGATGACGGCGCCGCAGGAGAACCACCGCTCGAGCCTGACGAGCGCGTCTTCGGCTGCTCGCGGCTCCGTTCCCAGTTAGGGACATCCTGTATGGTCATACTAGGCGATAGATAGTGTAAAATGCCTGCACCAAGGCAAGTTTGATTGCCTGTTACCCAGGACTCCAGATGGGGACATCAGAGAGGGCATACACGACAAGTCACCCGTGGATCACGTTCCGAGCGGATCTGTCCAGGGCTGGCGCCGACTTCTGGATGCTGCTCGGCGAGGCGCGCTCAAAGGTCGATCACCTGTCTCTCGCCCTCCTCAAGCCCGCGGTCGCCGAGGCAATGCACCGGGTCTATCTCGCCAAGGGAGCCCAGGCCACCACGGCAATCGAGGGGAACACACTCAGCGAGGACGAGGTCGAGGCCATCGTCGCAGGGAGAGCAGCCCCCCCCAAACCCTCGCAGGAGTACCTCTACCGCGAGGTAGAGAACATCATCTCGGCGTTCAACGGCATCAAGGACGACCTCATGGGGGGAGGCAGCGCTGACCTGACGCCGGCCCGCGTGAAGCAGTTCAACCGCGAAGTCCTCGATGGCCTCGGCCTCGACGACGTCCATCCGGGCGAGATCAGGCGGCAATCCGTAGTCGTGGGCCGCTATCGAGGCGCGCCCTGGCAGGACTGCGAGCACCTCGTCGAGCAGCTATGCGAATGGCTGAGCAGCGGTGACTTCGACGCGCCCGATGATCATTGGCAGGTCCCCTACGCGCTGATCAAGGCAGCGGTCGCACACCTGTATGTCGCGTGGATCCACCCGTTCGACGACGGCAACGGACGGACAGCCCGACTCATGGAGCTACAGATTCTGCTCGCGGCCGGCGTTCCGATGCCTGCGGCGCACCTGCTCAGCAACCACTACAACGCGACGCGAGCGGAGTACTACCGCCAACTCGAGGCGGCGAGCGCGTCAGGCGGCAACATCGTTCCGTTCCTCCGCTACGCGGTCCGTGGGTTCGTGGACGGCATTCGCGCACAGGTCGAACGCGTCTGGATCCAGCAGTACGCCGACCGGTGGGAGCAGTTCGTCTACGAGACGTTCGGCGGCCGGATCACGAGCGATGCCGAGCGGCGGAGGCTCCGGCTCGTGCTCGAGCTGTCGAGCCGGCCAGGTCCTGTGCCGCGGCGAGACATCCCCCGATTGAGCCCAGATCTTGCCGTCGCCTACGCTGGTACACAGCGGATGCTGAGCAGGGACCTGAACGCACTCGGGGCGATGGGGCTCATCGAGCCGGTCGGCCGCGGGCTCTGGCGCGCGCGGCGTGAGCAGATCCTGGCTTTCCGCCCGCTTCGACGCGAAGAGATGCCTGCCTGAGCGCACAGAACGGCCTCGTCCGGCGGCTCTGGAGCTACTGTCACGTCCCCCGCGACGACTGTCGCAGCAGGCGTCAGACCCCCTCTTCTTGCGGCCGCAGGTCCGGTCCGGTGCGCTGTCGGTGGAGGCGCCGACGGAGGGTTGAAACGAGGATTCCGAGGCGGCGGGTGATCTGCCTGGCCCGGGTGGCCGTGGGCGTGGGCTCGATGCAACTTCCAGGACCTGACTCCAGTCTCCGGGCCCGCCGGGCTCACGCCGGCCGTCGCAGGGCCTCCCGGAGGCGCAGCCGAGGCCCCGTGGCGGCGAGCCCCCGGCTGTACACGGCGGCCCCGAGCCGGATCAACACGAGGGCCGTCGCCAGGGTGAGCATCGCCGAGAGGGCGACCTCCCACGCCGCGGCCGCTCCCGCACCCATCCGCACCGGCATGACGAGGGGTGCGAAGGGTGGCAGGAGAGAGGACACGCGGGCGAGCGTCGAGGCCGGCTCCTGCACCGCCTCGAGCGCGAGGAAGTACCCCGCGGTCAGGACGACCGTGAGCGGAAGGGTCGCCGAACCGACCTCCTCCGACCGGGCGACGAGAGCGCCGAGCGCCGCATAGGCGGTGCTGTAGAGGACGTAGCCCAGCACGAACCAGAGCAGCATGCCCCCGACGGCGCGAGGGGTAGCCGCCGGCAGCTCGAGCGACCCGGCCGCGACGGTGGCGACGAGCACGGGCAGCGCCACGATCACGAGCTGCCCGAGCCCGAGCAGGCCGATCCCCGCGACCTTGCCGGCCAGTAGCTGGGACGGCCGCACGATCGCGAGCAGGATCGCGCTCGCGTGGTTCGTCTTCTCCTCGGCGACGCCGGTGGCGACCACGGATCCGTACACGAGGAGGGCGAGGAACAGCGCGACCGCGCCCAGGAAGCCGAGCGTCTTGCTCTCCTCGTCGTCCTCGCTTCCCGGAGTCAGGCTCTCGATCCGAAGCGGCGCCGGCGAGAGGATCCGGCTCGCCTCGCCGGGGGCGACTCCCCGCTCGGCGAGCGCCGCCTCGATCGCAGTCCTGGCGACCGCCTGGTCGGCGAGGGCCACGAGCACGGGCGGGGCCGGGCTCTCCCGCACGAGCAGCGTCGCCCCGCCGCTCCCCGCAACCAGCACGGCGTCGACGGCCTCGTCCTCGAGGGCCGTCCGCGCGGCGGCCTCGCCCTGGAAGGGGCGCACTGCGACCACGGCGTCGACGGCACTCGCGCGGGCATCGAGCTCGGTCACGAGCGCCTTCCCTCCACCGACGAGCCCGAGCTCGAAGCGTTCCGTCCCGGTGTCGACGAGCCTCGGCAGCGCGAGCGCGAGCACCACGCCGAGCAGCACGAGCAGGAGCGTGATCAGGGCGAACGAGCGCGTTCGCGCCCGTTCGACGAGCTCGCGGCGGGCGATCAGGGCAACCGTGCGCGCAGAGGTCACGGGGCGACGGCCTCGAGGAAGAGATCGTTCAGGCTCGGCAGCTCGAGCGCGAAGTCGCGAACGGTCCCGGCCGCGCGGGCCGCGTCGAGAACGGCCAGCGGGTCGGCCGACCCGGGAAGCAGGAGCCGGGTTCCGCCGGCGTCGCTCGAGGCGATGCGAACGCCCTCCGGGATCCAGGCCGTCCCGTCCGCCTCGACATCGACTCGCAGGACGCGCCGGGTAGACCGCTCCTTCAGATCCCGCACCTCGCCCGACAGCACGACCCGGCCGCTGTCGATCACGGCCACGAGCTGGCACAGGTCCTCGACGAGTCCGAGCTGGTGACTCGAGAACACGACGGTCCTGCCGTCAGCGGTCAGCTCCCTGAGCAGGGCGGCGAGCGTTCGTACGGCGAGCGGGTCGAGGCCGCTGAACGGCTCGTCCAGGATCAGTACCTCCGGGCCGTGGATGAGGGCGGCCGCGAGCTGGACACGCTGCTGGTTGCCGTGGGAGAGCTGCTCGAGCCGGTCCCCCGCGCGCTCGGCCAGCTCGAGCCGGCCGAGCAGGCGAAGCGCCGCGTACTCGGCGTCTACCCGTGCGAGGCCGTGCAGACGCCCGAGATAGACGAGCTGGTCGAGCACGCGCATGCGCGGGTACAGGCCTCGCTGCTCGGGCAGGTAGCCGAAGCGGCGACGCTCGACCTCGCCGAGCGGCCGCCCGCGGAAGCGAACCTCGCCCGCGTCGGGTGCCAGGATCCCGAGGACGATCCGCATCGCCGTCGTCTTGCCCGCCCCGTTCGGCCCGAGCAGGCCGAACATCGTCCCCGCCGGAACCGTGAGCGTGAGCTCGTCGAGCGCGACCCGAGATCCGAAACGCCGGGTGAGGGACCGGAGCTCGAGGCCGTCCACGCCGCGCCAGTCTAGATGACTGATTCCGTTCCCAGGCGGCTCGAACAACATCGGCGAGTTTCTTGCCATCGTCCATGCACTTGCCCACCTCGAGAGGGGTACCCACGATCAGCACTCGTCGAAACGATGGCTAACCGACATCTCACTTTCTCCCGAAATCCGCTGGAATTTCTCCCCAGGCTTCGGTGTGCCATTTTAGGATCTTGTTCGGGGAATCGTTTTCCTGAAGCCATCTCTCTGCTCGATCAACGAGTGCGAACAGCTCACGGTTGCTCATGGTGCGCTCGATCGTCGTGAGGCACCGCTTGTAACCAGGTCGCCTTCCAGAACGTACGGTGCCTCCTCGACGAGATCCTCGGAAGAGGCGCATGGGACACGGATATCGACGCCGGCCTAATACTGACCCTGTGTCGCCGGTTGAAAGCTGACCCGCCTTGACGGCGCCGCGGCGTCGTCCGGGGTGGTCGTGAGCCTCGCTCGGTCGGTGCTGTTCGGAGCGAGGAGGAGGTCGTGGTTGGCGTGGAGCAGTGGGCGGAGATCCGCCGCTTGTATTTCGTGAAGCGGTTGTCGATCAGGGAGATCGTGCGGTGCACCGGCCACGGGCGTAACACGGTTCGGCGGGCGCTGCGTTCGGTGGGGCCGCCTTGTTATCGGAGGCCGCCGCGGTCGTCGAAGCTGGATCCGTTTCGTGATGAGGTGCACCGGCTGCTGCGGGCGGAGCCGCGGCTGCCGGGTAGGCGGGTGCGGGAGTTGCTGGAGGAGCAGGGCTACGCGGGCGGCAAGACGATCCTGGACGACTATCTGCGTGAGGTGCGGCCTTTGTTTCTGCCGCGGCCGCGCACGTTCCAGCGCACGAGCTATCTGCCGGGCGTGGTCTGCCAGTTCGACCTGTGGGCGCCGTCGCGGGAGGTCCCGGTCGGAGCCGGGCAGACGCGCCGCGGCTTCGTCGTCGTTGGCTGCTTGCCCTACTCGCGCGCCGGCGCGGGGGCGCTCGTGTTCTCGAAGGAGGCGCCCGATCTGCTGTATGGGATCGGGCGCGTTCTCGCCCGCCTGGGCGGGTTGCCGGAGACGCTCGTCTGGGACAGGGAGGGCGCGCTGCACGCCGGCGGCGGCCACGCGACCGGGCCGTTCGCGGCTTTCTGCGGCCAGCTCGGCGTCGGCTGGCGGTTTCTCGAGGCCAGAGACCCGCAGTCGAAGGGCGTCGTCGAGCGGCTGCAGGGTTACGCCGAGACGAGCTTCGAGCCGGGCCGCTCGTTCGCGGGCGAGCTCGACTTCCAGGCCCAGCTCGACGGCTGGTTCGACGAGCGGGCCAACCTGCGCTTCCACCGCACGCTGCGCTGCCGACCGGCGGACCGGCTGGTCGAGGAGCTCGCGGTGATGCGGCCGCTGCCCGAGCGAATGGTCGACGTCGACCGCCGCTTCGTGACCCGCGTGCCGCCCGACCCGTACGTCCGCGTCGATACCTGCGACTACTCGCTCGACCCGCGCCTGGTCGGGCGCCGCGTCGAGCTGCGCGTCTCTCAGCGGGAGGTGCTGGCTGTTGCGCTGGAAACGGGCGAGCCCGCCTGCCGGCACGCCCGCTCCTTTGCCCGCCACCGCACGATCACCGCGCTCGAGCACGCCCGTGCGCTCAGGGAGCTGCGCGGCGCCCCGGCCGAGCCGGAGGTCGAGACGAGGCCGCTCGCCCGCTACGACCAGCTGATCCCGGCATGACCAAGACCGCCGAGCTCGCGTTCCTGTTTCGCACGCTGAAGGCGCCGGCGGCGGCCAGGGCGCTGCCGAAGCTCGCTGAGCGCGCCAGGCAGGAGGAGTGGAGCTACGAGCGTTTCGCCGAGGCGCTGCTTCAGACCGAGGTCGCCTCCCGCGACGCGCACGGCGGCGAGAGCCGGATCAAGCAGGCCCGCTTCCCCGCCAGAAAGACCCTCGACGAGTTCGACTTCAGCTTCCAGCGCTCCGTCCAAAAGACGCTCGTGCTCCACCTCGGCCAGCTCGACTTCCTCACCGCCAAGGACAACGTCGTCCTGCTCGGCCCGCCGGGCACCGGCAAGACGCACCTGGCGATCGCGCTCGGCATCCGCGCCTGCCTCGCCGGCAGCCGCGTCGCGTTCGCCACCGCCACGGAGTGGGTCGCCCGCCTCGGCGACGCCCAACGCCACGGCCGCCTCGACGAGGAGCTGCGCAAGCTGCTCTGGACGCCGCTCGTGATCGTCGACGAGGTCGGCTACATCCCCTTCGACGCCCAAGCGGCCAACCTGATGTTCTCGCTCGTCAGCTCCCGCTACGAACGCGCCTCGCTGATCGTCACCTCGAACAAGCCGTTCTCCGCCTGGGGCGAGATCTTCGGCGACGAGATCGTCGCCGCCGCCATGATCGACCGGCTCGTCCACCACGCCGAGATCCTCTCCCTCAAAGGCGACAGCTACCGGCTGCGCGACCGCGACCTCGGCGGCCGACCACCCCTCAGAGAGCCCGAAACGGCCTGACCAACCAGTCGCGCCGACCGCTCGCAGGCCCGCACAAGCCCTCCCAGCGCGCCGATCCCGAGCCCGACCCGGCCAAACCGGGCCCAAACGCCCCGATCACGCCCTCCCCGGGCCTCCCGACCCCCACCCCCAGCCCCCAGACAGGCCCTCACGACCGCGCCGGCCAGCGGCCGGAGGCCGCCGGCCGCCGACCGCTGGCCACTCACCGGAGGGGTCCGCATTCAACCGGCCCGACGGGGGTCCGTTTTCGACCGGCCTTGACACACGGAGAAGCGGCCAAAGCGGAGCGGGAACGGCATGACGACCTGGATAGTCACGCGTGAGAGCCGGACGGCCGCGAGTGGGCCGTCCGCGGATGACGCCCTACCTTTCTGACCCCTGGCGGCGAGGTTCGGGAAGTCGCCGGGGCCACGCCTTGCAGCGCAGGGTCTGCTGACTCCTCTGAGCTGACGGATCCCGCGCGGCCTCGCCCGCGCTGGACGGTCGATCCAGGGTCAGCCGCGGGCAGCAGGCAGGACCTCGAAGCCCTGGCGGGCGAAGTCCTCGTCGAAGGCGAACGCCTTCCCGACGCCGTGCTGCCGCATCAGCTCGAAGCTCGTCCAGTCGACGAGCGAGACGTCCCGTGCGCGGGAGGCGAGCAGCGCGGCCACGGCAGCCTGGTGGAGGAGTGCGTCGACGAAGACGAGCTCGAACGCCGGCAGCACGTCGTCCACGAGCGCGCGGACCGCCTCCATGCCGAGCCGCCGCTGGACGAGCGCGGTCGTCTCGACGGCGACGTAGCCGTGCGTGAGCAGCGCCTCGCGGTCGAGCAGCGCCGAGAACGCCTCCGCGGCGGCCGGGTGGTTCTCGTCGTCACGATCGAGCAGGGCGTACAGCGCCGACGTGTCCACGAAGACGCTCATTGCCCGTACGACTACCCGGCGAAGGCGCGCTCGAGCTCGCGGTCGTGCTCGCGGCTCACCGTGCCCGCGCCCGAGGCGAACCGCCCGATCGCCGACCTTGCCCGCGACGCGCGGGCGGAGGCCGGAGCCGCCAGCGCCTCGTCGAGGAGCTCCCGGATCACCGCCGCCATCGAGACGCCACGCGTGGCCGCCACGCGGCGTAGCAGCGCCGCCTGCGCATCGGTGAGCTGGATCTGCGTTCGGATTATGCCTACATGATAGCAATGGTGTAAGCGTGCAGTCGATCCGCTGCGCCGGCCCGAGGTGCCGGTCCGGTTCGGTGACCGCGAGGAGCCGCGCCGGTGGGCTGCCGCACCCCATGCGAGAATCGCCCGGTGCGGGCGCCTGCCGGTCCCCGACCGCGTCCCCGCCCGGGAATACCCGCGGAGTGGCCGCCGTGAGGCGGGGCGGGCGGCAGCGTGCGCCCCTCGCCGAGCTCGTCTCGCTGCGCGGGCAGACGGCGCTCGTGACGGGCGCGGCGAGCGGGATCGGGCGGGCGATCGCGTGGCGCTTCGCCGAGGCCGGCGCCGGCCTCTACCTCGTCGACGTGAAGCGGCGGGAGCTGGGCCGGGTGGTCGCGGAGGCGGGCGAGCTCGGGGCGTCCGCCGAGCCGTTCGTGGTCGACCTCGGCGACGCGGGGGCGATCGAGTCGCTCTGGGGGGAGCTCGCCGGCCGGGAGCCCGACGTGCTCGTGAACAACGCCGGCGCCTACCCGCTGCGCGACTTCCTCGAGGAGGACGAGGCGTTCGTCGAGGGGGTGCTCGCCGTCAATCTCCTCTCGACCATGCGGATGTCGCGCGCGATGATCCGCACGCGGGGCAAGCGGGGAGGCACGATCGTCAACGTGGGCTCGATCGAGGCGGTCCTGCCCTTCAAGAGCGAGGTCGTCTCCTACGGCGTCAGCAAGGCCGGGGTGCTCGCCCTGACGCGGACGCTCGCCAGCGAGTACGCCCGCTCCGGGTTCAAGATCAACGCGCTCGTCCCCGGCGGCGTGCTCACGCCCGGAACCGCCAGGGTCGCCCGCACGTTGCGGAACCTGCGCCCGGGACTCGTCCGCGACGCCATCGGCTTCGCCGACCGCGTCCCCGCCGGGCGCGTCGGTCGCCCCGACGACGTGGCCCTGATGGCGCTCGTGCTCGCGTGCGGCCTCTCCGACTACGTGCACGGCGCGCTCGTCCCGGTGGACGGCGGCTTCCTCTCCGCCTGAGCGGGCGGACACGGTCAGGCCCCGCCGAGCGGCGCGAGCGTCACGATCCCCTCGGCGGTGGCTGCGAGGACGTCCGGGTCGGATCCCGGCCGGGACCGAGACCTGGCCTCTCGCTTGCTCCATCCCGAGCGCGCGCGATCGGCGAGCAGGGGAGCGGCGGTCAGCTCTCGCCGGGCAGCGCGAGCGTCGCGATCGCCTCGGCGGCAGCGACGGCGACGACGTCCGGGTCGGCGGTCGCGATCCGGTCGTCCGCCCGGGCCGAGGCGAGGAGGACGGCGTCGGCGAGCGAGAGCGGGCGTGAGGAGCGGGTGGTAGTGGCCGGCGCGCAGCTCGGCCGCTCGGCGCGCCGTCGCGATGTCGAGCGGGACCGCCGTCAGAGGCCCCTCGAGCACCGGGTCGACGAGCTCGGCTACCCGGGCGATCGGGACGCCGCGCACCCGCTGGAGGAGGTCCAGCACCTCGACGAGGTTGGCCGTGGCCACCGCGGCGTCGCCCTCGCGCAGGAGCGCCCGCACGTGGCCCGCGGCCGGGTCGCCGCCGAGGAGGGCGATCAGGGCGTAGGCGTCGAGCAGCATCACCGGCGCCGGCGGGCCGCGGCAGCCCGCTCGTCCGCCCGCGCCTGGCGGCACAGCCGGGCGAGGTCGAGCCCGCCGAGCGCTTCGGCAAGCGCCCCTTCCGCGGCGGCGATCGGGTCGTCGGGAGCGGGGGCGAGGACGATCCGGTCGCCGAGATCTTCGAGCACGACCGTCGAGGTGCCCAGGCGGTGCCGGATCCCGGCCGGGATCGAGACCTGGCCCCCTTTCGAGATCCTCACGCGCTGTTTCATGAGCATGCATTCCGGCATGCGCACTCCAGCAGGCGGTACGGGTGCCCGTGGACGGGATCCGCGTCTGGCGGCGCGCCCGCTCAGTACGGTGCCGTGATACCCGGGAAGATCGGGAAACGGTGAACGTTGGTAGCCAGCAGGCCGGCCTCGAGGAGGAGCGCGGTGGCGGCGACCACGTGGTCGGCGCCGCCGACCCCGCCGTGCGCTCGGCGATGCGCCCGGGCCAGCTCGCCGGTCGCGCGGGCGACCTCCTCGTCGAGGGCAACCCACGAGACCGCCGTCGTTCTCGACCCGACCCCTCAGAAGACCGACGGCGGCCTGGTCTCCCCGCAGGTGGTCGACAGCGACGGTCGTGCCAGCTCGAGCTCGTCGCTTCCCGGTGAGATCCGCGTCCGGGAGAGAAAGGGCGGCCTCCGCGACCGCGGCGAGGGCTTCCGCGCTCGAGGCCGGCCGGGCCGGCCGCGGTTCCGCGGAACCGCGGCCCCGGCGCCAGAGCGTGTCCCGCGCCGCCTCCAGCGCCCGCAGGAGCCGCGCCCCGTGGCGCCGGCCCCGCCTCGAGCTCGCCGAGGGCGAGCGACGAGAGATCGACCATCCCATCGGTTGTCAACATGGACAACAGCCTAACGAGCCCGCCGGACGGACACGGAACGGTGATGGCTTCAGGTGGGTGCGCCGGCCCGACGGCGTGCCGCTCGGGAATCCGGCGGCAATCGCCGCGCCGGGGCGATCCGGTGGCGGCCGGCGGGTCGAGCGCGAAGGGCTGGAGCCGCTCGCCCGATCCGAGCGGTCGGCGACATCGGAGGTCGGCGACGTCCGGCGCCGGTTGGGCCGGATCGCCGATTCGCTTCTGGTCGGGGCGGCCACCGAGCCCGTGGCCTGGGAAGACGCCGCCCGCGCTGATACGGTCACGGGCGTGGCGCTTGGGCGAGCGGAAAGGGCGGAGTTCAGGCTGATAGCCGGGCCTGGCCTGGTCGCGGCGGTGGCCGAGCTGTCGGCCGAATCCGACCCCGGCGTGCGCGAGGAGGCAGCCGGCCGGCTGCTGCCGCCGTCGCTCCTCGAGGGGGCGGACTGGATTCTCGGCGAGGTGCTCGACCTCGTCGCCGACGCCCCGGGCGGACCGGCTGTGCTTGCCGGGATGAGCGTCGCGGGGCCGACACCGGTCGCGGTCGGCGCGCGGGTGCGGCTCGAGGAGCTCGACGAGCCACCGCCGGGCCCCGGACGCCTCACGGTCGAGCAGGCATGGCTGATGGTCGACGAGGGGCCCCTCCACGCGCTCATCCTCCTCTGCTCCCGCGCGGCGAGCGAGGGCCGGCAGCTCTTCTCATTCACGGTCGAGACGCTCCTCAGCGAGGGAGCGGTCAAGGACGGGCTGGTGACGGGAACGACCGAGGGCGCACGCCTCGTGAAGGAGCTGACCCAGACACCGCCCGAGCCCGTCGAGCTCCGGCCACTCGATCCGGCCGACGCCGCCGCGCGGGTTGTTGCCGCCGCAGCCCAGGGCGCGCGCACCGGGCTTGCGCCGACCGAGGACGGCCTGGTGGCGCTGCGGGTGTTCCTGCGCGCCTCCGGAGTGGAGGATGCCGACGCGATCGTCCAGGCGCTCGAGCTCGGCGAGTCGCTCGCGGATCGGGTCGCGGACCTCGAGGGCGAAGCGAGGCGGGAAGCGATCGACGCTCTCGCCCGCGAGGCGCAGGCGTGGCTCGAGGCGCAGGGGTACGACGCCGCCCGCGTCGAGGCTGCCACGTTCGCCTCCGGCCTCATGGGCGACTTCAGGGCCTTCCACCTCGACGCGGACGCCGCGAGCTGGACCGCCGGCGAGCTCGACGAGTTCATGCTCGACTGGGTTCCCCGCGGGGTCGCGCTCACCGACGAGGAGGCGGGGGACTTCCCGGAGGCGGTCGTCGACGCCCTGGCGTTCCTCGCGGCGACGGGCCGGCTGAGCGAGCGGCAGGCGGCCGCGCTCTCCGCGCGGGTGCGGCGGCAGGCCGGGGAGTTCGCGCGCGCCTGCGCCGATCCGGCAAGCGGCGGCCCCGCGAAGGCGCTCTTCGCCGCGATGGCGGCCGAGGGCGTCGAGCTCGGGAACGAGGAGGCGATGCGGGCCTGGCTCGACGACTTCAACGCGAGACCGTTCGAGGAGCGCGACCGGATCCTCGGACCGACGCTCGCGGGCGACCCCGCGCCGAAGTCGCCGCGCAACCCGAAGGCGAAGGCACGCAAGGCCCGGAAGCAGGCGCGCCGGCGCCACCGCGGGCGCTGACCGGCACGGTGGGCGGCCGACTTTATATACACATACTACTGTATGCGCATGTTGACCCGGCGGCTCCAGATCCTGCTGGACGAACGCCAGTACGAGCGGCTTGCCGCGTATGCCAGGGAGCAGAACCTCTCGGTCGGGGCGGCGGTTCGTGAGGCGATCGAGAGGGCGGTTCCGGCGACCGCGGTGGAGCGCGCGGCCGCCGCGGGGCGCATCCTCGGTGCCGAGCCGATGTCCGTTCCCGACCCGGCCGGGCTCCGCCGCGAGCTGGACGAGCTTCGGGGCCGGCGCGGGTGATCGTGCTCGACACGACGGTGCTCGTGTACGCGGTCGGCGATCGTCACGAGCTCCGGGAGCCGGCGCGCGAGCTCGTCGAGGCGATCGCCGGGGGTCGCGTTCGTGCCACGACGACTCCCGAGGCGATTCAGGAGCTCACGCACGTCCGCGCGCGCCGGCGCGGCCGGAACGACGCCGCGGCGCTCGCGGCTTCCTACGCGGATCTATTGAGCCCGCTGCTCGAGGTCGGCGAGGCAGACCTCCGAGCGGGCCTGCGGCTGCTTGAGCGACACGAGGAGCTCGGCGCCTTCGACGCCGTTCTCGCGGCAGCGGCGATCGCCAGGGATGCGGCGACGCTCGTCTCGGCGGATCGCGCCTACGCCGCCGTGCGAGGGCTTTCGTTCGTCGAGCTCGCCGGGATCGACGTGTCCGCGCTCGACTGAGCGGGATCCGCCTGTAAGACTGTCGCGGCCTCGCGCTGACTCAGGTTGGGATGCGACTCACCGACGCCGGTCTCCGCTTCTCCCCCTCCGATCTCGCGGGCTTCGCGGCCTGCGAGCACCTGACGCAGCTCGAGGTCGCGGCGGCGCTCGGGGAGCTCGAGCGGCCCCACTACGAGAACGACTACGGCGAGCTGCTCAGACGCAAGGGCGACGAGCACGAGCGGGCGTACCTCCGGTCGCTGCGCGACGCCGGGCACGAGGTGGTGGAGCTCGACCTCGGCGAGGATCGCGACTTCGAGGCGGCTGCGGCCCGGACCGCGGCGGCGATGCGCTCGGGCGCCGCGTACCTGTACCAGGCGGTGCTCGTCCTCGACGGGTGGCGGGGGATCGCGGACTTCCTCGAACGGATCGAGCGGCCGTCGGAGCTGGGGTCGTTCTCCTACGAGGTGCTGGACACGAAGCTGGCGCGCACGCCGAAGCCGGCGCATGCGCTGCAGCTCTGCTTCTACTCGGAGGCGGTCGCGCGGATCCAGGGCGTCGAGCCCGAGTCGGCGCACGTCGTGCTGGGCACGTCGGAGCGCGCGACGATCCGGCTCGCCGACGTGAGCGCCTACCACCGGCGGCTTCGCTCGCGCTTCTCAGGCGCGGTCGGGCAGCGGCCGGCGACGGAGCCGTACCCGTGCGACCACTGCCCGCGCTGCGACTTCGGCCCGGTCTGCAAGGACTGGTGGCGCGAGCGGGACCACCTCGTGCGGGTGGCGGGAATCCGCCGCGACCAGGTCGAGCGATTGTGCGGGGCGGGGATCGCCACCCGGACGGCGCTCGCCGAGTCGACGCCCCCGCTTCGGATCCGCAAGCTGCCCGAGCAGACGGCCGACCGGCTGCGCGAGCAGGCGGCGGCGCAGGTCGAGAGCGAGCGGGAGGGCCGCCTCGTCTGGCGCCCTCGCCCGGTCGAGGAGGGGCGCGGCTTCCACCTGCTGCCACGACCCTCGCCGGGGGACGTCGTGCTCGACCTCGAGGGGCACCCGGTGTTCGAGCCGGCGCGCGGGCTCGAGTTCCTGTTCGGGCTCGTCCTCTGCGACCCGGAGGGGCCGTCGTACCTGCCGCTCCGGGCGCACGACCGGGCGGCCGAGCGGGCGGCCTTCGAGCGGGCGATCGACCTCGTCCACGAGCGGCTCGAGCGACACCCTGACCTGCATCTCTACCACTACGGCGGCTACGAGAGCGGCGCGCTCAAGCGCCTGATGGGGGAGCACGGAACCCGCGAGGGCGAGGTCGACGACCTGCTCCGCCGCGGCGTGCTCGTCGACCTCCTGACGGTCACGCGGCAGGCGCTCGTCGTCGGCGCCGAGAGCTACTCGCTGAAGGAGACCGAGAAGCTCGCCGGGTTCGTCCGACGGGCGGACATCGGCGGGGGCGGCGAGGCCGTGGTCGCCTTCGAGCGCTGGCTCGAGACGAGAGACGGCGCGCTGCTCGCCGAGATCGAGGCCTACAACGAGGAGGACTGCCGGGCGACGCTGGCGCTGCGCGACTGGCTCTTGACCGTCCGTCCGGAGCTGCCCTGGCGCGAGCCGGTCGCGCGCAAGGAGCACGCCCCCGAGACCGAGGAAGCGATCGAGGCACGCGAGCTCCTGCGGCTCGAGCTTGTCTCGGGCGAGGAGGAGGGGTCGCCGCGCCGGCTGGCCGGGGAGCTGCTCGGCTACCACCGCCGCGAGTCGAAGCCGGCCTGGTGGAGCTGGTTCGAGCGGATGGCGAAGTCGCCGGAGGAGCTCGTCGACGAGGCGGAAGCGATCGGCTGTCTCGAGGTCGTCGCGGGCCCGGAGCCGCACAAGCGCTCGCAGCTCTGGACGCTCGCCTACCCCGAGCAGGAGCACAAGCTCGAGGCGGGCGACGAGGTCGACGATCCGGCGACCGACGGGAGCGCCGGGCAGCTCGTCGCGCTCGACGAGGTGGGGCGCACGGTCTGCCTCGTGCGCGGACCGAGCCTCGCCGAGGTGCCCCTGCCGCGGGCACTCGTCGGCGGCAGGCCGTACCGCGACCACCTACAGCGCGCCGCCGTGATGCGCTTCGCCGAGTCGCTCCGCGACGGGACCCGCCGCTACCCGGCGCTCGAGGACGTGCTCCGGCGCGAGCCGCCCCGACGTGCCGGCCGCGAGCGCGGCGGTGCGATCCAGACGATCGATCCGGCAGCGATCGCGGCGCTGGCGCGCTCGCTCGACGGAAGCTACCTGTTCGTGCAGGGCCCGCCCGGCAGCGGCAAGACCTGGCGCGGAGCCGAGATCGTCGTCGACCTGCTCGCGCGGGGTTTCCGGGTCGGCGTCACCGCCCAGAGCCACAAGGTGATCCACAACCTGCTCGCCGCGATCGAGCACGAGGCCGCGCGGCAGGGCAAGCGCTTCCGCGGGCTGAAGAAGTCCGGCGACGACGACGAGACGGAGTACGACGGCGACTGGATTACGAACACGACCGAGATCGCCGACGTCACCGACTCCGACGTGGGGCTCGTCGCCGGCACCGCCTGGGTGTTCTCGCGCGAGGAGCTCGACTCGACGCTCGACTACCTGGTGATCGACGAGGCGGGGCAGGTCTCGCTCGCCGACGCGATCGCGGTCGGCACCTCGGCCCGCAACCTGATCCTGCTCGGCGACCCGCTCCAGCTCGCCCAGGTCTCGCAGGGCACCCACCCGGGCGGATCGGGGCGCTCCGTGCTCGAGCACCTGCTCGCCGGCGAGGCGACGATCCCCGCGGACCGCGGCGTCTTCCTCGAGCAGAGCTGGCGCATGCACCCCGACGTGTGCGGGCTCGTCTCCGGCCTCGTCTACGCGGGCAGGCTCTCGTCGCACGAGACTGCGGCAGCGCGCTCGACCTCGCTCGGCACCGGCATCCGCTACCTGCCCGTCGAGCACGAGGGCAACGCGTCGGCCTCCCCCGAGGAGGCCGGGCGGATCGCCGCCGAGATCCGCGCCATGCTCGGGGCGACGTTCACCGACGAGGACGGCGCGACCCGCCCGCTCGAGGCGCGCGACTTCATGGTCGTCGCGCCCTACAACCGGCAGGTGCGCGAGCTTCGCCGGGCCCTACCCGCGGGCGTCCCGGTCGGGACGGTCGACAGGTTCCAGGGCCAGCAGGCCCCGGTCGTCTTCTTCTCGATGGCCACCTCGAGCGGGGAGGACGCCCCGCGCAACCTCGCCTTCCTCTGCTCGCGCAACCGCCTGAACGTCGCGATCTCGCGCGCGCAGTGCCTCGCCGTCCTCGTCTGCTCGCCGCGCCTGCTCGAGGCCCGCTGCGCGACGATCGAGGAGCTCGAGCTCGTGAACGCGCTCTGCCGGCTCGTCGAGCACGCCGGCGAGCGCTGACCCCGTGGCCGGCGCCCGGGGCGGCTAGGATGGGGCGACGGCTCGCCCGCCCGGGCGGGCCGCGTTGCGTGTCGGAAGGGAGAGGTCGTGGGCGAGATCCTGGGGACGCGTGAGGGATTGGCCAAGGTGCGGGCGGAGCTCGAGCGCCTGTACGGCGAGCGTGACCTCCTGGTCGAGCGGATCGCACGGACGCTCGAGGAAGGGGGGATGGCGATCGAGAACGGCGAGTACCTCGACAGCCGTCAGGAGCGTGAGCTCCTCGACCACCGGATCGCGCTGCTCGAGCAGCGACTGCGGGACGCACGACTGGTCGAGCCGGAGCCGGACGGCGAGCTCGACGTCGGTGAGCGGGTGCGTGTCCGGGACCTCGGCTCCGGCGAGACGACCGCCTACCGCATCGTGGGGACGGGTGAGGGCAACCCGGCCGCCGGCGAGATCTCCCACGACTCGCCGATCGGAGCCGCCCTCGTCGGGCGCCACGTCGGCGACGTCGTCGAGGTGGCCACGCCGGGCGGGGAGATCGTGCGTCTCGAGGTGCTCGCGGTCGACGACCGGACGTGATCCGCTCGCTCTGAGAGCGGTCTGCCGGCGGCGCTCGCCGGTCTGCGCGCCCGCGCCCGAAGCCCGTGAGCGACCGGGAGCGAGGCAAATCGGCGGCCGGCGGCATACCCGGCCGAGACGGCAGCTCGGCCCGACTCACGCGGCTTCAAACGAGCGCCGGGGTTGAAACCGGCCGGGCCGGGGTTTATCGTTGCGCCGTTCCGTTCTTCGACTCGGGCTCGCTCGCCAGGGCGGGTCCTGGTACGGCGTCTCGGAGGAAGGGGGTCGTTGTGGAAGCGAGCGGCGGAAAGCAGGCCGGGGTCGACAGGCTAGCGGGGTCCCATGAGCTTGCGCGTAACGCGCTAGGCCTGCCGCAGATCCTGTTCTGCATCGTCACGGGCTCGGCCCCGATCGCGGCGATGATGTTCAATGGCCCGCTCTCGACCCGCGGGGTCGGGACCGCCGCGCCCGCCGCCTTCCTGCTGGCGACGATCGCCTTCACGTTCTTCTCCGTCGCCTACATCGAGATGGCACGCCGGGTGACGACCGCGGGCGGGTTCTACTCGTACATGTCGTACGGCTTCGGGCGCGTGATCGGGCTCGGGGCAGCGGTCTCGATCGCCGCGGCCTACATGCTCTTCGCCGTGGGAACGAACGGCATCACCGCCTACTTCGCCCAGGTGAACATCGAGCACATGAGCGGCGGGTTCGACATGGACTGGCGTATCTACGCCTTCGTCTTCCTCGTGCTCACGTACGTGGTCACCTACTTCCACATCGAGTCGATCGCGAAGTTCCTCGGCGTCTGCCTCGTCGGCGAGCTGATCGTCCTGCTCGTCTTCGGCCTCGCGGTCCTCGTCCAGGGCGGGGCCGACTTCTCCTTCCAGCCCCTGAACCCGGCCGGGCTCTTCTCGGGCGGCTCTGGCATCGAGGGGGCCGACGAGGTCTTCAAGAGCGTGGGCGGGGCGGCGGCCGGGGTCGGCTTCTTCGCGGCCTTCTGGTCGTGGGTCGGCTTCGAGATGGCCCCGAACTACGCCGAGGAGGCGCGCAACCCGAAGAAGATGATGGCGTACGCGATCTACATCTCGTGCGTCGGCCTCGGCATCCTCTACACGTTCATCACCTGGATGCTCGCGATCTCCTACGGCGGCGAGAAGTCGCTCTGGGCGGTCGCGGCGCAGTACGCGATCGACCCGGAGAACGGCCCCGCGAACGCCGGCTACCCCGACGGGGACTTCTCGAGCATCTTCTACCCGGTCGTCCAGGACTACACGGGCGTCCTCGTCACGAACCTGTTCCGCGTCCTCATCATCACCGGCGGCTTCGCGGTGTGCCTCGCGTTCTGGAACACGGCCAACCGCTACCTCTTCGCGATGGGCCGCGAAGGCATCCTGCCCCGGATCATCGGTCGCACCCACGTCTCGCACAAGAGCCCGTTCGTCGCGACGACGATCGTGTTCGTCTTCTGCCTCGCGGTCACCGCGCTGTTCGCGACCGGGGTGGCCGGAAAGTCGTTCCAGGAGACCCTGGGGATCGAGACGAGCGATCCGCTCGTCGCCCTGGTCGAGATCGCGACCTGGATGCCGTTCCAGGGGAACATGCTGCTGTTCGCGATCATGTCGCTCGTCTGCCTCGCGATCATCATCCACTTCCTGCGCCCGGAGAACCGGGACGGGTTCCACTGGTTCAAGACGCTCGTCGCCCCGATCGTCGGCGCCGGGGCGATCGCGTTCGGCTACTACCTGATGATCGCGAACCGCGCGTTCCTGACGACCGGCGAGTACGCCGGCTGGACGAAGGCGGTTCCCTACTACACGATCGGCATCTTCCTCGGCGGCTGCGCGCTCGCCCTCATCTACCGCTGGCGCTCGCGCGAGCGCTACGAGGCCGTCGGGCGCTTCGTGCCCGAGGAAGCCTGACCTTCCCCGCGCGGGGCGGCTCGCCCGGCGAGCCGCCCCGCGCGGGCGATCAGCGACTCACGATCGCGCGGGGAGCGCTACCGCCGCGCCGGGCGGGCGCCCTGGTCGATACTGGGGCCGTGGCAGCCAACGCCGACACGTCCCGGCCGGAGCTCGCGGCCGGATTTCGGCGCCTCGTCGTCGCCGCGGCGCTCGCCGTCTGGGCGCTCGTTGCCGTCGGCGGGATCGTCCGGGTCTCCGAGTCGGGGCTCGGCTGCCCGGACTGGCCGCTCTGTGACGGGCGGGTCGTCCCCACCGGCGTCAAGGAGCCCGTGATCGAGTTCTCCCACCGGGCAACCGCGGCCGTCTCGATCGCGCTGCTCGTCGCGGCCACCGTCTGGGCGCTGCGCCGCTACCGGTCGCGCCGCGATGTGCTCGTCCCGCTCGCGGCCGCCGTCGTGCTGGTGCCGTTCCAGGCGGTGCTCGGCGCGATCGTCGTCTGGCTCGAGCTGCCCGACCGCCTCGTCGGCGTCCACTTCATGGTCGGCATGACGATGCTCGCGCTCGCCACGTTCGCGGCAGCGCGGGCGCTCAGGCCCGCGCCGCTGCCCGCGAGCGACGGGTTCAGACGCGCCGCGCTCGGCCTCGGCGCCGCCGCGCTCGCGCTCGTCTCGCTCGGCGCCGCAGTCGTCACGACCGACGGCATGCACGCCTGCGGCGAGGAGTGGCCCGGCTGCAACGGCGGCGTCGCGGGCGGCGGCGACCTCGCCGTGCTCCAGGTCGTGCACCGCTTCACCGCCTACGCCGTCTTCGCGCTGGCGCTCGTCGTCATCGCGCTCGCCCTGCGCGGACGCGGGCCGCGACTCGCCGGCTCGGCGCCCGCGCTCGCCGCCGCCGCCCAGATCGGCTTCGGCGTCGGCATCGTCCTCTCCGGCCACAGCGGGCTCGGCCACGACGTCTTCCGCATCCTCCACGTGGCCGGCGGCGCCACGGTCTGGGCCGCCACCGTCGCTCTCGTCGCCGTCCTGCTCGTGCCAGCGGCCGCCACGGTCCGCAGGCCGGCCGCGGCCGCGAGCCCCGCCGGTCGATGAGCCGCCGCTTCGTCGCCACCGTCACCGTCGCTCTCGCGGCCGCGATCGGGCTGCCCGCTGCGCTCTCGTTCGCGCTCGTCGAGGGGCCCGGCGGCGGCGGGGTGCTCGAGGGGACGATCTGGGTCGCGAACGAGGGCTCCGATCGGCTCACCGGCATCGACGCCGACACGCACCTGGTCGTCACCGTGCTCGAGGGGATCGCCGGCCCGCACAACGTCCAGGTCGCCCCGGACGGGCGGGCGGTCTGGGCGACCAGCGGCGGGCGCGGGCTCGTCGCCGCCGTCGATCCCGTCTCCGGCGTCGTCGCCGGCGCCGTCCTCGTTGGCGACAGCCCCGCCCACGTGATCGTCACCCCGGACGGTCGCCGCGCCTTCGCCGCCGTCGCGGGCTCCGACTCGGTCGCCGTGATCGACGTCGGGTCGATGCGGCTCGAGGCGGAGCTTCACGCCGGCGCCTACCCGCACGGGCTGCGCCCGAGCCCCGACGGGAGCACCGTGCTCGTCGCGAACATGGGCGCCGACACCGTCACCCTCTACGACGCGGAGACGCTGCGCCCGCTCGGCGACGTCCGCGTGGGGGAGACGCCCGTGCAGGTCGCCTACGCACCCGACGGACGTCACGCCTACGTGTCCGTGAACGCCGCCGGGGAGGTCGTCAAGATCGACCTCGAAGCGATGGCGGTCGCCGGGCGCGCCGCGGTGCCGGCGGGGCCGGTTCAGGTCGCCGTCACCCCCGACGGGGCGACGCTGCTCGTCGCCTCCCAGGGCACGACCGAGGCGCCCGGCGACACGCTCGCGTTCGTCGCCACCGCCTCGATGACCGTCACCGGCCTGCTCACCGTCGGTTCCGGTGCCCACGGGGTCGCGATCGACCCGACCGGCCGGCAGGCGTTCGTGACCACGACCCGGGCCGGCGAGCTCGTCGTCGTCGACCTCGAGCGCCGGGTCGTTGCTGACCGGATCCCCGTCGGCGGCGAGCCGAACGGCGTCAGCTTCTCGCCGCTTGCCCAGGAGCACGAGCGGCAGGTCGAGATCTTCGGGCGACCGCTCGAGCTCGAGCTCCCGCTCGGCGGCAGCGAGGGCGGCGACGGTCAGGGCGGCGGCCACCAGCACTGACGGGAAAGGCAATCCGGCCCCGGCGGCGAAAGCCCGGGCCATGCTCGCGGGGGCGCGATGATCTTCGCCAGGCCGGCGGTCATGATCGTCGCGGAGGTCGAGCTCGACGAGTTGCCGGCCTGGAACGACGGGCCGTTGCCGCTCCGGATCGGCGGCTCCGTCGCCTCCGCGGAAGCGCGGCGCGCGTACTTCAACCGCCGGGCGGGCCAGGCGCTGTACGGGCCGGGGCGCGTGCACCGCTTCGCGGAGCCATCCGAGGGTCCGCCCGGGTCGGAGCTCGAGCTCGACGGGCTCGAGCTCGCGGGGGGACTCCTGCTCGTCGTCCACGGCACGATGCGGGCGGACGGGGCCGGCCTGGTCGACGGGCTCCGGCATCTCGTCGATCTCGGCGCCGGCTCGGCGCTTCGGAGCTGGTACGAGAGCCTGCTCGACGGCCGCGGACGCATCGGCGCCCGGGTGCGCAGAGCGAGCGCGCTCGTCCAGGTCACGCCCGCCGGCGCGCTCGCCCCACCGCTGCCGTCGCCCGCCTACGACCGCTGGACTCCGGAGCTGCAGTGGCTCTGGCTGCTCTCCTCCGCGACGCCCGCCGACACGTACCGGCCGGCTCCGGAGCTCTGCGACCGCCTCGCCGGCTCCCACCTTCGCCTCTCGGACGGCTGGCAGGCGCTCGTCCTGCGCGACGGCGCCGCCTTCCTCGGCTCGGGGCCGGACATGGGCCCGATCTACCGGCTCGCGGACGACCCCGAGCTGCACTTCCGCACGATCTACCTCGACGCGTTCCTGCTCGGGATGATCCAGGGCCGCCGCCTCGGCGAGATCGCCGATGACCTCGCCGCGCTCGGCGACCCGGTCCGCCACCTCGACCGCCTGGACGCGCTCGAGCGTGAGCTGGCCGAGTTTCGCAACGTCTACTGGTGGCAGCAGCTCGGCCCGCAGTGGCACGGAAACGACGTGCTGCGCGCCTACCACCGCCAGAACGAGATCCCGGAGCTGCTCGACCAGGTCACCCAGCAGCTGACCGAGTCGGCCCGCAAGGCGCTGACCGCGGCGAGCAACCGGACGGGGGCCCTGCTCGGCGTCCTGACCGTCGTCGGCCTTCCCTTCGGCCTCGCCGTCGGGATCCTCGCGGCGCTCGAGATCCCCGACTGGAGGTGGCTGCTCGTCTCGCTCGCCGCGGCGACCGTCTGCACCGCGGCGCTCCTGCTCACCAACCCGGGGCGGGAGCTCGTCAGGCTCTGGCGGACGCTCGGTCGCCGGTAGGCAGGGGGGTGATCCCCGGGCGCGGTGGCCTGACCGACGCGCATGCGAGGATAAACGGGTGAGGGCGACGTCGGCCGTTGTGCCCCCGACCTTCGTCCCGGCGGTCAGGCCCGACCTGCGCCAGGAGGTGTCGATCTGCGAGCCCGGGGCACGGGTCGGCGGGCACGGGGTCGCGGTCGAGCGGCCGTGGGCGCGGCGGAGTCACTGGTACCCGTCCGAGCTCGAGGCGAAGGGGGGCTTCGTCCGCCGGGTCTCCGACCTGCGCGACGCGGGCGAGGATCCCGTGCTGATCCAGCGGATCGAGGAGCAGCGGGTGGTCGAGGCCGTCTTCTTCAGCCGCGGCCTCGAGGGCATCGAGCGGGTCGCGCTCGAGGCGCGAGCGCGCGGCTAGCGAGGTCAGGCCCGGATCAGGACCGGGGTGCCGAGCGGGAGCTGGCGCATCAGCGCGCGCAGGTCGGCGCCGCCGGCGCGCAGGCAGCCTGCCGAGCGGGCCGCGCCGACCGATCCCGGGTCGCTCGTGCCGTGGATCGCGATCCGGTCGCCGCCCGTCCAGCCGACCGGGAGGTTCGGCTGGCGGCCGGAGAGGGCGAGGATGCAGCAGCCGTAGTAAGGGCCGTAGTCGCCGCCCGCCAGCTTGTCGGTGACCGCGAAGCGCCCGGTCGGGGTGGGCGACCCGACCGCCCCGACGCCGACCGTGACCCGCCGGACGACCCGCTCGCCGCGGCGGACGGCGAGCGTCCGCTCCGACAGGTCGACGACGACGCTGAACGCGACCGGCTCGAGCTCGACGTCGGTGGCGCGCAGCCAGCCGAGCACTCCGTTCGGGAGCTCGGGCGTGGTCACGCCGATCCAGCCGCCGCGACGCTCGACGACCGAGAGCACGCGCGGCGAGCCGAACTCGGTCGTCCGCGGGAGACTGGCCACGACCCGCCCGCCCGGCCGCGCGCGCAGCTCGAGCGGGTCGCGGCCGGCGGGCCGGGCGGCGAGGAAGGCGGGCTGGGCCCGCGTCGCAGCCTTCGGTCGCGCCGCTCTCACCGCGGCCGGGCGGGCGGGCCGGGCCTCCGCCGCCGCCGGCTCGGTCGCTTCGGGTGCCGCGGGCGGTACGGGCGCCGGCAGCGAGCTCGCCGCGGGAGCGGCGGCCGCGGGCGGTAGCGCGAAAACGAGCGACGCCGCGAGCGCCGCTCCCAGCGGGAGGGCGTGAGCGGGCGAGAGCCGGGGCCGAGGCGGGCGTGCCATCCCTCCCTGAATCGGGCGAGCGCAGCTCCGGCCCGCTCACTCGTGCGAGGGATCGGCGCGCGGGCCGCCTTGCCGCCGCGGGCCGCCGCGGTGCCGGTCGCTCAGGCGCCCGCCCGGACGCGAGCGGGGACTCTCAGCGTCCGGGTCGCAACCTTCGCGTCTCCGGCGCGGTCGCGCAGCTCGACGGCGAGCTGCGCCCGGCCGGGGCTCAGCCGCTTGGGGAGCGAGACCACGATCGTGCGCCGGCCGGTGAGGCAGGAAACGGTGCGCTCGCCAAGCGGACGGCCGCGCTGGGTGAGGACGACGCGGGCGTCGACGGCCTGACGGGCCTCGACCTCGACGACGAGGACGCGGCGACCGCCCGAACGCCGTCTGATCCTGGCACGGAAGGATGCCCGGACGATGCCGTCGGCCGCGGCCGGACCGCGCTCGAGCGGGCAGCCGGGGTCGGCCGAGCCTTCGGGGGCGCCGGGAGCCGAGGGACCGCCAGCGTCCCCGCCCTCCGCCGCGGGGGGCTCGGACGGCTCGGACGGGGCCGGCGCGGGGAGGATCACGGGTGGCGGCGGCGTCGCGGCCTGCGCGAGCACGCTTCGCACCCACTGGTGGCGCCGGTCGACCGCCTCCCGGCCGCCCGCGGCGACGAAGAGCTGCTCGTACACGTCCCCCTCGACCGGCCCGAGCGGAACGACGAGGCACTTGCAGCGCGCGTGCGCACGTCCCGCGTCGGCTGCCGCCGCGCTCGCAAACAGCCTGTTCTCCGCGTGCGCCCGGCAGGCTGCGCAGCCACCGCACGAGCAACCGGCGCCGCCCCAGCTCGGGTCGAGCCCCCAGAGCTGCTCCGTCGAGCTCGCCAACGCCCGGGGCGCAACGCCTCCGGCGGCGGCAGCCGCCGCGGCGAGCCCGAGCGCGAGGAAGCGCCGGCGCGAGAGGCTGCCGCCGTCCCCGCCCCGGCCGGGGGAGCCGCAGGGTGCACCCGCGTGCGCCGGAGGGGTGCGCCGGGCGTGATC
Organism: Thermoleophilia bacterium; assembly: GCA_020845695.1. The sequence goes on from JADLFG010000049.1 coordinate 28,790, forward strand.
TCCGGGGGAAGCGGCTCGCCCCCTCGCGGGGACGGGCTGCTTCCCAGGGAAATCGGTGCCCGGCGCGTCCGGCGCTGCGGGTGCGCTGCGGCTTCCCCGGCCGGGCCGGGGGGAACGGGGGATCCTCGACACGGAGGACGCATCGTCGGCCGAAGCGGGGATCCCCATACCCCATGCGGGGGATTCGGGGGCCGCCGGCCCGCATCGGCGACAATGCCGGCGTGGGCCGGATGCAGACAGCGGCGGTGGAGGTCGAGCTCGAGCGGCCCGGCGAGGGGCGCGAGGCCGAGCGCGACCTGCCCTGGATCGTGATCGTCTGGAACGACCCGATCAACCTGATGTCGTACGTCACGCTCGTGTTCCAGAGGCTGTTCGGCTACAGCCGGGCAAAGGCGACGCGGCTGATGCTGCAGGTGCACAACGAGGGCAAGGCGGTGGTCTCGAGCGGCACCCGCGAGAAGGCCGAGCACGACGTCGCCCGGCTGCACGCGCACGGCCTCTGGGCGACGATGCGCAGGGATGGGTGAGCGTGCGGCGTCAGCTCGAGCGGGCCCGGGACGGCTCGATCCGGCTGAGGCTCTCGTCCGGCGAGCGGGAGCTCCTGCGCGACCTGGCCGCGGAGCTCGGCGAACGGCTGGGGGAGGGGGCAGGCGACCCGGAGCTCCGCCGCCTGTTCCCGCCCGCCCACGAGGACGACCCGGACGCGGAACACGGGTACCGTCGCCTCGTCGGGGAGGAGCTGCTCGCGGGCCGGTTGGAGGCGCTGCGCGTGCTGGCGGACACGGCCGGGCGGGGCGAGCTGACGGAGGCCGAGCTCGACGCCTGGCTCCGGGCGCTCAACGATCTGCGGCTCGTGCTCGGCACCCGGCTCGACGTCGGTGAGGACGCGTTCGCGGACGGGCTCGACCCGGGCGACCCCGATGCGCCCGCGCTGGCGCTCTACGGCTACCTGAGCTGGCTCCAGGAGCAGGCGGTCGAGGCGGCCGCGGCAGGCCTCGCGGGCGGCGGTCCGGCGAGCGGCTGATCCCGGCGCCCGCCTCGCCGGCCGCTCGACTCGGTCCGGCGGCCGGAATCGGTCGCGACGATCCGCTGCGGTGCCGGGCCGGCCGGCCCGCAGCCCGCCCGTCTCCCGATGCCACATGGGTTCGGGCGGGACACGTCCCGCCCCTGCGCCTTCTCGCGGGCTGGCGTAGGACGCGTGCGGTCGACAGCGAACTACGCGCGAGCCCGCGCGAGCGGGCGCCACAACCCGGGGCGGCCAGCCGACGATGACCAGACCCGCGTGGATCCAGCGAGAGGCACCCCCAGCCGCTCCGCAGGCCTGGCGGACCGCGCTCGTCCTCGCTGGGCTGCTGGCGGCCAGCCTCGTCTACGGGGAGGTCGGCGGCCGCACCGGCGCCCAGGTTGCGCTCGCGGTCTTCCTGGTCGTGCTCGCGGTCGCCTGGCCGGGACGCGACCGGGGCCGGCTCGTGCCGCGCCGCCGCCGGGGGCCCGGCCAGCGCGAGGCGGAGCCGAGGCGCGTGCGCGCGACCCGCGAGGCGGCGGCAGCCCGCGCCGCCGCGCTCGTGACCGACCCCGGCGCGGATCCCGGTCAGCACGTCGTCTTCTACGAGCTCGGCGGGCGCTACCGGCTCCTCGCGCGAGCGGGCCCGGCGCCGTCGCCGGGTGCGCCGGTCGAGCCGGCGGACGCGGTTGCGCTCGTCGTCGCGAAGGTGGCGCGCTCCCCCCCTGCCCGGCGACACCCGCCAGTGCGCCTTCCTCGGCCGCTCCACGCGGCCGGAGGACCGGCAGACCGGGTAACGTCCCCGCCGTGGAGTCGCTCGATCCGCGCGAGACCGTCGCCGCCCTGTGCCGCCAGCTCGCCGAGCGCGGCCTCGCGGGGGTGCTCGCGTCCGGCAATGTCTCCTGCCTCGCCGCCGACGGCCGCACGCTCGCGATCACGCGCTCGGGCGTGTCGTTCGCCGAGACGACCGCAGCGAACGTCGTCACCTGCGACGTCGCGGGCGACCTGCGCTCGGCGGCTCCGCGGACGCCCGGTCCTTCGATCGAGCTGCCCCTGCACCTCGCGACGTACCGGACGTGCCGGTTCGGACCGAGAGCTGTCCTCCACCTGCACTCGCACCACGCGGTCGCGGTCGCCTGTCTCGACCTGGAGGCGTTGCCGTTCGTGCACTACCACCAGGCCCTGCTCGGCTCCGAGCCGACGCCGTTCGTCCCGTACCGCACACCCGGGTCGCCCCAGCTGGCCGAGCTGGCCGCCCAGGCATTCGAGCGCGTTCCCACCCGGGCGCTCCTGCTCGCCCATCACGGCTCGCTCGTCGCGGTCGAGGACCCCTCGAGCGGGATCGCGCTCGCCGAGGTGCTCGAGGACGTCTGCCGGCTCCTGATCCAGACCGGCGGGCGCCACCGAGAGCTCGGCGCGGACGAGTTCCCACGGCTCGCCGAGCTGTTTCGGACGTACGGCCGCTGACGCCCGGCTCAGCCGAGCTCACGCGGGCGGACGAGCGCGATCAGCTCCGCGTCGCCGGGATGGAGCCCCGACCAGGTGAGGCGGCGCAGCGTCAGGGTGACGAGCGTGCCGGTCGGGAGCTTGCCCTCGAGCCGCTCGCGTCCGGCGCCGGCGCCGACGAGCAGGAGCGCCAGCTCCTGGAGGGCCGGGTTGTGGCCGATCAGCATCGCCGACGGCAGCGCGTCCGGCAGCCGGCGCAGCCGCCCGAGCAGCTCCTCCGCGCTCGCGGTGTACAGGGCGGGATCGGGCTCGACCCGCGCCTGCGGGCCGAGCCCCGGGCGGACCCGCTCGAGCGTGTCACGGGCTCGCGTGGCCGACGAGCAGAGGACGAGCGCCGGGCGGACCGCCTCCCGCTCGCAGTGGCGCGCCAGCCGGTCGGCGGCCCTTCGACCCCGCGGGGCGAGCGGCCGGTCGTGGTCGGCCAGTCCGGGATCGTCCCGGCTCGACTTGGCGTGGCGGAGCAGGTAGAGGCGCTTCATCGGGAGCGCAGTCTGCCAGGTCAGCGGCGCCGGGGGCGGGTCTGGAAGACTGAAGCCGTGCGCTACGCGATCGCAGCGGTGATCGTCGCGGCGGCGCTGGCGGCCGCCGGCTGTACCGGCGGTGGCGAGCCCGGTCCGGACGCCGGGCTCGGCGAGATCACGGCCGAGCCGGTGACCACCGGGGCGACCGGGACGGCGCCGCCGGAGACCGCTGCTGCCGGCACCGAGCCGCCGGGGAACGGCACGGGCCCGGCCGCCGCGGACGAGGCCGGCGAGGCGGCGGCCGCGGTCCTCGACGACGTCGTCGAGGCCGCCGGCGCCGGCAACTACCTCGTCATCTGGGAGCTGCTCACGCCGGCGAGCCAGGAGCGGCTCGGCCCCGGCTACGACACGTTCCAGATCGGCCCGGGCCGCGAGCTCGAGGAGGGGCTCGGCAGCTTCGCCGGCACGCCCTACGAGGTGCTCGTAGCGACGAGCGTGGCGGACGGGGTCGCCGTCGTCGCGATCGCCGGGCAGCGCGAGGCGGAGGGGCAGTCCGAGCTGGCCGGCTACGCCGCGGTGCTGCGCGACGGCGGCAGCGGCTGGAAGCTCGAGCTCGGCGGGCCCGTGCTCCTCTCGCCGGTCGTCCCCGGGAGCGGGTCTCTGCCCGCCGGCGTCCCGGCGGAGCTCGTCGTCGGGGCCGAGGCGCCGGCGCCGCTCGAGCAGGCGCTGCTCTGGCTCGACGGGAAGCCGGTGGACGCGGGGCTCTCCGGGGACAGCACGGCCCCGGCGATCACCGGACGCGGCGCCGAGCCGCTCGGGCCGGGCCCCCACGTCCTCGTTGCCTTCGCCCGGGCGGGCGCGGACGCCGCCGCCGGAGCGTGGGTGATCCCCGCTCGCTGAGTCCGGCGGGGAGCTACGCGGCGGCCCCGGCGCCGCAGCCGGGGCAGGTGCCGCGGAGGATGACCTCGTGCCCCTCGAGCCGGTAGCCGAGCCGGTCGCCGAGCCGGTCGAGCGCACGCTCGAGCTGCTCGTCCTCGAAGACCGCGACCGAGCCGCAGCGCTCGCAGACCACGTGGTGGTGGTGCTCGCCGCCGGCGTGGGCGGGCTCGTACCTGGCGACGCCCTCGCCGATCTCGAGCCGCTGGACGAGCTTCATGCCGGTCAGCAGGTCGAGCGCCCGGTAGACGCTCGCGATCCCAACCCGCCGGTCGCGCTCGCGCAGCTCGTCGAAGATCTCCTGCGCGGTCAGGCAGCAGTCCTGCTCGGCGAGCAGCTCGACGACGGCCGTGCGCGCCCCGCCGGCCCGGTGACCGGACCTGCGCAGCTCCGCGAGCGCATGCTCGCCCCAGCGGACCTGCACGGCGTCGGCGGCCATCCGCGGAGGATAACCGCTGGCACGCGCGCCCACGGCCGCGCTCACGACGGCGGCGCGGGCTGGCCGCGCAGGTCGAGCCTGACGAGGATCGCGGCGAGGAAGATCACGGCGATCCCCGCCGCCTCGAGCCCGCCGGGCGTCTCGCCGAAGGCGACCATCCCCCCGACCGCGGCGGTCGCGAGCTCGAGCGTGGAGAGCATCGTCGCCTGGGCCGAGCCGATCGTGTTCATGCTCCACGTGAACAGGAAGCGCGCGAGCACGACGGGCAAGAACGCCGTGGCGAGGAGCAAGAGCACCGAGTCCCAGCCCAGGCGCGGCACGTCGGCGACCGACCGTGTGCGGGCGGCGTCCACGACCAGGAGCCCGAGCGCGCCGAGCCCGCTCGAGTAGAGGGTGATCGTGGTCGCGGACATCGTCCGCACGAGGTGGCGGCCGCCGACCGCGAAGACCGCCGAGCAGAGTCCGGCCGCCAGGCCGAAGCCGAGCCCGGCCGCCGAGACCGCCAGCCCCTCGCCGGGTGCGACCAGCCCGGAGACGAGCGCCACCCCGGCACAGGTCGTTCCCAGGGACAGGAGCGCGAGCCGCGAGATCGACTCGCCCAGGAAGAGCCGGCCGAGCAGCGCGGCCAGCGGCGGCGCCGTGTAGAAGAGCGCGATCGCGACCGCGATCGGCGCCCGCTCCATCGTCGCGAGCAGCGTGTACGGGAGCGCGGCGCTCGCGATCGCGCTGTAGGCGGCGAGCGGGCCGAGGTCGCGGCGTCGCAGCCGGAACGCGTGCCGCGCCAGCAGGCCGACGAGGGCAGCGAGCAGCCCGAACGCGACAGCGGAGCGGATCCCCGCGAACCCGAGCGCCGGCCAGCCGCGGTCGAGCAGCTCCCGTGAGAGCAGCCCCGCGACGCCCCAGGACACCCCGGCCGCAGCGGCCGCCGGGTAGCCAAGAGCCGGGCGGCGCTCGGCCGCGATACGCCGCGCCGCTACCAGAGGGGCGCGGCCTCCACGGCGCTGCCGGTGAGCGCGCTCTCCGCGCCGGCGAGCACGGGCGTGAGGAGCGCCCGCAGCGGGGCGCGCGGAGGGGGCGCTGCGGTGGGCGCGTCAACCACCGGGGCAGGAGCATAGACATCCCGATCCACCGCCGCCATCACTCGAGCGCGCCCGCCGCGCGCCCTGGCGTCGTCGGGATAGGCAACGCGGGAGCCGAGTCCGGCAGGGCCGGGCTCTAGAATCGCCTCTGCGATGGCGGCCCCGTTCGTGCACCTCCACGTCCACTCCGAGTACTCGATCCTCGACGGGGCGTGCCGGATCCCCGATCTCGTCGCGCGCGCTGCCGAGCTCGAGATGCCGGCGGTCGCGCTCACCGACCACGGCTCGCTCGCCGGCACCGTCGAGCTCTACCGGGAGGCCCGCAAGGCCGGCGTCAAGCCGCTGATCGGCTGCGAGGTCTACGTCTGCGACGACCGCCGGGAGCAGCGCAAGGGCTACGCGCACCTGACGCTGCTCGCGGAGACGAACGAGGGCTACGCGAACCTGATCAGGCTCGCCTCCGCCGGCTACCTCGAGGGCTACTACTACAAGCCGCGCGTGGACTGGGAGCTGCTCGCCGCGCACGCGAAGGGGATCATCGCCCTCTCGGGCTGCCTCTCGGGCCGCGTCTCGAAGGCGCTCGAGCACGGCCAGCCCGCCGAGGCCGAGGCTGAGCTCGCGCGGCTCGCCGACATCTTCGGCCGGGACAGCACCTACGTCGAGCTCCAGGACGCGGGCCTCGAGATCCAGCGGACGATCAACCCGCAGCTCGTCGACCTCGCCGCCCGGACCGGCATCCCGCTCGTCACGACCGGCGACATCCACTACCTCCGCCACGAGGACGCGAAGGCGCACGAGGCGCTTCTCTGCATCCAGTCCGGCGACACGCTCACGAACCCTGCCCACTGGAAGTTCGACTCGGACCAGTTCTACTTCAAGACCCCCGAGGAGATGCAGGCCACGTTCGGCCACCTCCCCGAGGCGATGGCGCGCACGCTCGAGATCGCCGAGCGCTGCACCGTGACGATGGAGCTCGGCCGGATCCTCTTGCCGACGTTCCCGACCCCGGACGGGCGCGACGCGTTCGAGTACCTGGTCGAGCTCTGCGACGCCGGCCTGGTCGAGCGCTACGGGCGGGTGACGCAGGAGCTCGAGGTTCGGCTCGCGTTCGAGCTGAAGACGATCCGGGAGATGGGCTTCGCCGACTACTTCCTGATCGTGTCGGACTTCGTCGCGTTCGCGCGCCGAGGCGGGATCGGCGTCGGCCCGGGCCGCGGCTCCGCCGCCGGCTCGCTCGTCGCCTACTGCCTCGGCATCACCGACATCGACCCGATCCGCTACGAGCTCCTGTTCGAGCGCTTCCTCAACCCCGGCCGTAAGTCGATGCCGGACATCGACATCGACTTCTCGGTCCACGGCCGCGACCGGGTGATCGAGTACGTCGCCGACAAGTACGGCCGCGACCGGGTCGCCCAGATCATCACGTTCGGGACGATGATGGCGCGCGCCGCCGTCCGCGACGCCGGTCGCGTTCTCGACATCCCCTACGGCGTCGTCGACCGGGTCGCGAAGCTGATCCCGGAGGGCCCGAAGGTCTACCTCGAGGAGTCGCTGAAGCCGGGCGCAGAGCTGCGCCAGGCGTACGACACGGACGAGGTCACACGCCAGATCGTCGACCTCGCCCGCCCGCTCGAGGGGCTCGTGCGCCAGGACTCGATCCACGCCGCCGGCGTCGTCATCTCCGACCGCCCGCTCGTCGAGATCGTCCCGCTCCAGCAGAAGGGCGCCGGCTCCGAGGTCGTGACCCAGCTCGCGATGCAGGACGTCGAGGCGCTCGGGCTGCTCAAGATGGACTTCCTCGGCCTGCGCAACCTCGACGTGATCGACGCGGCCGTCGCGCTGATCGGGGAGATCGACATCGCCCACGTCCCGCTCGACGACGCGAAGACATACGAGCTGCTGCGCCGCGGCGACTCGACCGGCGTCTTCCAGTTCGAGTCGACCGGCATGCGGGAGGCGCTGCGGCAGGTCAAGCCGACCGAGTTCGAGGACCTGATCGCGCTCGTCGCGCTCTACCGGCCCGGGCCGATGGGGTACATCCCCGGCTACGCCAGGCGCAAGGCCGGGCAGGAGCAGGTCACGTACGCGGACGAGCGCCTGAAGCCGATCACGCAGCCGACCTGGGGGATCTGCATCTACCAGGAGCAGTACATGGAGATCGCCAAGCGTCTCGCCGGCTTCAGCCCGGCCGAGGCCGACGACCTGCGCAAGGCGATCGGCAAGAAGAACCACGAGCTGATGGCGTCGCTGCACGGGAAGTTCATCGACGGCTGCGTCGCCAACGAGGTCGACCGCAAGGTCGCAGACCAGCTCTGGAAGGACATGGAGCAGGCGCAGGACTACTCGTTCAACAAGTCGCACGCGGCCTGCTACGCCCTGATCGCCTACCGGACCGCGTACCTGAAGGCGAACCACCCGGCCCAGTACATGGCCGCGCTGATCTCCTCGGTCATGAACACGAAGGACAAGGTCCCGTTCTACGTCGCCGCGTGCGAGGAGCTCGGGATCGAGGTGCTGCCGCCCGACGTGAACGTGTCCGCGCTCGACTTCGCCGTCGTCGAGGGGAAGATCCGCTTCGGCCTGAACGCCGTCAAGAACGTCGGCGAGGCCGCCGTCCGGGCGATCATCGCCGCCCGCGACTGCGGCGGGCCGTTCGCGTCGATCTGGGACTTCTGCGAGCGGGTCGACCCGCAGGTCGTGAACAAGCGGGCGCTCGAGAGCCTCGTCAAGTGCGGCGCGCTGGACTCGACCGGCGCCCCGCGCGGGGGGATGCTGGCCGTGCTCGAGCAGGCGCTCTCCTGGGGCGGTCGCCACCACTCCGACCGCCTCGCCGGGCAGGGGTCGATCTTCGATCTCGGCCCCGGTGAGGTCCAGGCCGAGCGGCCCCGCCACCACCCGCCGATCCCCCCCGGCGAGCTCGACCGCCAGGAGCTGCTCGCGCTCGAGAAAGAGACGCTCGGTCTCTACGTGTCCGAGCATCCCCTGCAAGCGATCAGAGACCAGCTCCGGCGCAGGACCGATTTGCCGCTCGCGGAGCTCGCCGGCCGCCGCGACGGCGACGTCGTCACCGTCGGGGGCATCGTCGGCGCCCTGCGCTCGATCACGACCCGCCGCGGCGACCCGATGGCGTTCGTCCGTCTCGACGATCTCTCCGGGTCGGTCGAGATGGTCGTCTTCAACTCCGCGTTCGCGGCCGCCCGCGAGCTGCTCGAGGCCGACCGGGTGCTGCTCGTCAAGGGCCGCGTCGACCACAAGGACGGCGAGACGAAGCTGGTCGCGCTCGAGGTCTCTCCGTTCGAGGCCGTGCCGGAGCGGCGGGAGGTGCGCCTGCGGGTCGACGCGCGCCGCGCCCACGCCGGCGTCGTGCGGGAGCTGGCGGAGGTCGTTCGCGGCTTCCCCGGCGACTCACCGGTCGTCCTCGATCTCGACATGACCGCGGGGTCGCGGGTGCTCGCGTTCGGGCCGGAGTTCCGCGTCAACCCGGACTCGGACTTCTTCGCCGAGGTGAAGGCGCTGCTCGGCGAGGCCGCCGTCGGCTAGCGGGGCAGCGGCCGCACGGTCCCGCGGGACCTGAGCGAAATTGGTCAGGTAACGGCCCTCGCGGCGGGGCATGCTGAGCGGGCGCGGTGGTCGAGGTCGGTCTAATCGTGCTCCCCGGCACGACCTTCCTCCTTGGCTCCCGGCCTCGGCCACCGCGTTATGCCGGCTACCACGCCCCGAGTTCGGGCGTACGATTGAACGGTGCGGCGCGCGCTCGTGCCGACCGTCCTCGCAGCCGGAGCCGCCCTCGCGGCGGGCGCCGCGCGCGCCGACGTGATCCCGGTCGAGATCGCCGGGGCGACCTACACCGTCACCGCGAGCGCCCCCGGGGCGGAACTCCGCGGCGGCGGCGAGCTGACGCTCGACGGGAGGTTCGTCGCGTCGCTGCGCGGCACCGCGGGCGGCGGGAAGCGCTTCAGCGCCCAGGTGACCCGCTGGCAGCTCGAGCACCTGGAGCCGAGGTCGCGTCTCGAGCTTCGCCTCAGGGTCACGTCGAGCAGCGACGCTGCCGGCTGTCCGGTCGGGACGCGCGGGCGCGCGACCCTCGTCGACGACCCGGTCGCCGCCGGCGACGGCACGGAGGACCGCGTCACCGTCACGTTCGCCCGTGCCCGCTGCAAGGCGTTCGCCCGCAGCTGGGTCGACGCCGCGACGGGCGCCCGGGCCCGCGTCGGCATCGCCATCGACGTCGCGCGGCCGCGCGCCGGCTAGCCGCCGGGTTGGCGTCACTCGTTGCGGGGATCGCAGCCTCCGGCGTGCGGTCGGGCTCCACCCGCGGGCCGGGTGGCCGTTTCCGGCTGCCGTCCGGATCCTCCTCTAGGCTCCTCACCTTCGCGGCCACCGTGGCCTCGACGGTAAGCTGATCGGGCGGCGTGAAGAACCGACGCGGAGGGTCGATGAGCACCACCGAATCCGAGATCCCGATCGCAGCCGAGCTCGCTCGGGTCGTCGACTGGCGCCTGCGCGAGCTGCTGCGCGCCGGCTACGAGCCCGAGCTCGCCAGGCGGATCGCGGAGCGGACCGACGTCGACCTGCACTTCGCCGTCGACCTCGTTCGCCAGGGCTGCCCGCCCCGGACGGCCGCCGACATCCTGCTCTGAGGCCGGGCGGGCGAGCCGCGCGGCCGCCACAATGGGTCACCTGCCGTGATCGCACTCCTCGCCTCCATCCCCAGCCCCTCCGACAACGTCGCGGAGCTCGGGCCGGTCACGATCCGCTTCTACGGGCTCGCGCTGCTCGCGGGCATCCTCACGGCCGTCTGGATCTCGGGTCGCCGCTGGGTCGCCTGGGGCGGCGACTGGGATCTCGTCATGCGCTGCGCGATGTGGGGCGTCGGCTTCGGGATCGTCGGCGCGCGGCTCTACCACGCGGCGACGAGCTGGGAGGAGCTCCCGGACGAGTGGTGGGGCATCTTCGCCGTCTGGAAGGGCGGGCTCGGCGTCTGGGGTGGCGTCGCCGCCGGCGTGGTCGCCGGCGCGGTCGTCGCCCGCCGCGCCGGCGCGAGCATCCCGCTGCTCGCCGACGCGGTCGCGCCGGGGATCCTCGCCGCGCAGGCGATCGGACGGCTCGGCAACTACTTCAACCAGGAGCTGTTCGGAACGCCGACCGATCTCCCCTGGGGGCTCGAGATCGACCCCGTCAACCGGCCCGAGCGCTACGCGGACGCGGCCACCTTCCACCCGACGGTCCTCTACGAGCTCGTCTGGAACGGGATCGGCGTCGCCGTCCTGATCGCGCTCGGCCGGCGCCTCCGAGCCGGGCAGATCTTCGCCCTCTACGTGATGTGGTACGCGCTCGGCCGGGCCTCCTGGGAGGAGCAGCTCCGGGTCGATCCGTCGAAGGAGATCCTCGGGCTGCGGCTCAACTTCTGGATCGCGATCGGGGTCTTCCTCGCCGGGCTCGCCTGCTTCGTGTGGGCGCAGCGCCGCAGCCGGCCCGCGCGCCAGGTTGGCGTCCGAGCCGCCGGGTAGCATCGCGGCCCCGTGGGGCAACCGCTCGCGATCCGCGACCTCGAGCTCGACCTCGACGCGTTCGAGGGCCCGTTCGACCTGCTCCTGACCCTGATCCTGAAGGAGGAGCTCGGACTGTCCGAGGTCGGCGTCGCCGAGATCGTGCTCGCGTTCGTCGAGCGGCTCGAGCGACGGGAGGGCGGGTTCACGCCGACCCAGCTCGAGGTCTGCGGCGAGTTCCTCGTCCTCGTCGCGGCGCTGCTCGAGCTGAAGGCGCGCGAGCTGTTTCACGAGGAGGGCGAGCTCGACGTCGAGGAGCTCGATCCGGACGAGGCGGCGCTCGAGCTCGCCGAGCGGCTCGCCGAGTACCGGCGCGTCAAGGCCGGCGCCGCCTGGCTCGAGCAGCGCCTCGCCGCCGAGGCGGACCGTTTCTTCCGGCTCGGGCCGCCGCCGGCTGCGCCGCCGCCGGTGCGCCGGCTCGCTCCCCAGGATCCCGTCCGGCTCGCCGCGGCGATCCGCGCGCTCGCCGCGGAGCCGCCGGCACCGTCGCTCGCGCACATGCCGCTTCGCTACCCGCCCGTGGCGCAGTTTCTCGGGCGCTTCCGCGCGGCGCTCGCCCGGCGCCGGCGCTTCGTCTTCGACGAGGAGGTCGACGGGCTGTCGCGAATCGAGCAGGCGGTGGCGTTCCTCGCGCTCCTCGAGCTGCGCAAGGCGGGAGAGGTCCGGCTCGGACAGCCCGCCCCGTTCGAGCCGATCTCGGTCTGGAAGGCGGCCTGATGGAACGCCAGCTCTACCTCGTCGACAACCCGGTCGACCGGCTCGCCCGCACGCTCGAGGCGCTGCTCGTGATCGCGCCGCGCCCGCTCCCGGTCGAGGAGCTCGCGCGAGCGGCCGGCGCCGGCGCCGAGCGTGTCGAGACCGCGCTCGGCCTGCTGGCTGGCCGCTACCGGGAGGGCCGCAGCGGGATCGTGCTCGAGCGCGTCGCCGGCGGCTACGCGCTCCGCGCGGCCCGCGAGGCGGCCGAGGCCTGCGCCCGTCTCGTCGAGCGGCCCGTCCAGCGGGGCCTCTCCCAGGCGGCGCTCGAGACGCTCGCGGTCGTCGCCTACCTCGGCCCGGTCAGCCGGCCGGAGATCGCCCGGATCCGCGGCGTCGCCGCCGACTCCGCCGTCGCCGGGCTCGTCGATCGCGGCCTGATCCAGGAGGCCGGCCGCGACGGCGAGGGCGGCGCGATCCACTACCGGACGACGGCCCTGTTCGAGCAGGTGTTCGGCCTCGCCGGCCCCGAGGAGCTGCCGGCCCTCGACGACCTCGCCGGCGACGGCGAGGACCTCCGCGAGCGGCTCGAGGCCGTCGCCGCCCGGCGCGGCGCCTGAGCCCGGCCGGGCCGGCCGGCCGATACTGCGGGCGTGCGCCTGAATGCCTACCTCGCGCGCGCCGGCGTCGCGTCGCGCCGCGGCGCCGACGAGCTGATCCGCGCGGGCCGGATCACCGTCAACGGCGCGGCGGCCGGGCTCGCGACATCCGTGTCCGCGCGCGACCGGGTCGAGCTGGACGGGCGCCCGCTGCGGCTCGAGCCGCTCGCTCACGTACTCCTGCACAAGCCGGCCGGGGTGGTCACGACCGCGCGTGACCCCCACGGGCGGCCGACCGTGGTCGGGCTCGTCGGCCACCCGGCGCGGATCGTCCCCGTCGGCCGGCTCGACGCGGACACGACCGGGGCGCTCCTGCTCACGAACGACGGCCCGCTCGCCCACCGGCTCGCCCACCCCCGCTACGGGGTCGAGAAGATCTACGAGGCGGAGCTCGAGGGCGTGCCCGACGACGCCGCCCTGCGCCGGTTGCGCGAGGGCGTCGACCTCGACGACGGGCGAACCGCGCCCGCGCGGGCACGGCTCCTCCGCCGGCGGCGAGACCGGGCCCTCGTCGAGCTCGTCCTGCACGAGGGGCGCAAGCACCAGGTCAAGCGGATGTGCGCGGCGGTCGGCCACCCGGTCGTCCGGCTCCACCGCAGCGCGTACGCAGGCCTCGGGCTCGAGGGGCTCGCGCCAGGCGAGTGGCGCGAGCTGACCGCGCGCGAGGTCGAGTCCCTGCGGCAGGCGGCTGCGCCGCGCGCGGCGGCACGGGGGCCGCGGCGGCGCTGACTGGCCGGCGGCGCGAGGGGGCCGCGCGCGTCTCAGGGGGCGACGAAGCCGATCGCCTCGTGCGCCCGGGCGAGCGTCCGCGCGGCGACGGCGTGCGCCTTCGCGGCGCCGACCGCGAGCAGGCGGCCGAGCTCGCCCGGGTCGGCCCGCAGCTCCGCGTAGCGGCGCTGGATCGGCTCGAGCAGCGTGACCACCGCCTCGGCGACGTCGGCCTTGAAGGGCCCGTAGCCGTGGCCGTCGTAGCGCGCCTCGATCGCCGCCGGCGGCTCGCCGAGCGTGGCGGCGAGGATCTCGATCAGGTTCGTCACGCCCGGCTTGTCGGGGGAGCGGACGACCTCCCGGCCCGAGTCGGTCACCGCCGAGCGCAGCTTGCGGCGCACGACGTCCGGCGGGTCGAGCAGGCGCAGCACGCCGGCATCGGAGTCGGCCGACGTCGACATCCGGCTGGTCGGGTCCTGCAGGTCCATCAGCTTCGCCCCGACCTCCGGGTAGGTGCCACGCGGCACCGTGAAGATCTCGCCGAAGCGGTTGTTGAACCGCTGCGCGATGTCGCGGGCGAGCTCGAGGTGCTGGCGCTGGTCTTCGCCGACGGGCACCGTGTCGGCCTGGTAGAGGAGGATGTCGGCGGCCTGGAGCACCGGGTAGGTGAGCAGGCCAACCCCGAAGCCGTGCTCTTTCGCCGACTTCTCCCGGTACTGGGGCATCCGCCGCAGGTCGCCGTACGGCGTCATGCACTCGAGCACCCACGCGAGCCGAGGGTGCTCGGGCACGTGGCTCTGCACGAACAGCGTCGCCACGTCGGGGTCGAGGCCGCACGCGACGAGCAGCGCCGCCAGAGACAGCGTCGACTCGCGCAGCTCCCCGGGCTCCTTCGGGATCGTGATCGCGTGCAGGTCGACGATCGGGTGGAAGCAGTCGGCCTCGTGCTGCTGCTCCGCCCAGCGGCGGATCGCGCCGAAGTAGTTGCCGAGGTGCTTGTCGCCCGTCGGCTGGATCCCGGAGAGGATGCGCACGGTCGCGAGGGATTATCCCTCACTACACTGAAAGACCATGGCAGTGGTGGATTCGACGTGGACGCCGTCCTCCTGGCGCGCCCTGCGGGCGCTGCACCAGCCGAGCTGGCCGGACGGGCAGGCCGCCGCCGCGGCCCGCGATCGGCTGAAGGCGATGCCGCCGCTCGTCTTCGCCGGCGAGGCGCGGGCGCTCAGGGCGTCGCTCGGGGAGGTCGCGGCCGGCCGGGCGTTCCTGCTCCAGGCCGGCGACTGCGCCGAGTCGTTCCACGACTTCACCGCCGTCTCGATCCGCGAGAAGCTGAAGATCATGCTCCAGATGGCGGCCGTGCTCACCTACGGCGCCATGCTCCCGGTCGTCAAGGTCGGCAGGATCGCCGGCCAGTTCGCGAAGCCGCGCTCCTCCCCGACCGAGCGGGTCGGCGACCTCGAGCTGCCCTCCTTCCTCGGCCACCTCGTCAACGGCGAGCTGCCGACCCCGGCGGCCCGCGTGCACGACCCCGACCGGATGGTGCAGGCCTACCACCAGTCGGCCGCGACGCTCAACCTCCTGCGCGCGTTCACGAAGGGCGGCTTCGCCGACATCATGCGCGTCCACGAGTGGAACCAGAACTTCGTCGCCACCTCCGTCGAGGGCCGCCGCTACGAGCGGCTCGCGACCGAGATCGAGCGGGCGCTGCGGTTCATGGCCGCCTGCGGGATCGACATCGCCTCCGAGCGCCAGCTCCACGAGGTCGACGTCTGGACGAGCCACGAGGGACTCGTGCTCGACTACGAGGAGGGACTGACCCGGCGCGACTCGCTCACCGGCGACTGGTACGACTGCTCCGCCCACATGCTCTGGATCGGCGAGCGGACGCGCCAGCCCGACGGGGCGCACGCCGAGTTCCTCGCGGGCGTGCACAACCCCGTCGGCGTCAAGCTCGGGCCGGGCGCGACCGCGGACGAGGTGCTCGCGCTCTGCGAGCGGCTCAACCCGGGCCGCATCCCCGGGCGGCTGACCCTGATCACGCGATTGGGCGCCGGCCTCGTCGGGGAGCTCCTGCCCCCGCTCCTGCGCGCGGTTGCCGCCGCGGAGCACCCGGTCATCTGGGCCTGCGACCCGATGCACGCGAACGGCGTCGTCACCGCGGCCGGCTTCAAGACCCGCGGCTTCGACGCGATCATGGGCGAGCTCGAGGGCTTCTTCGCCGCCTGCTGGCAGGAGGGAGCCTGGCCCGGCGGCGTCCACCTCGAGTACACGGGCGAGGACGTGACCGAGTGCCTGGGCGGCTCGGAGGCGGTGCTGGAGGAGCAGCTCTCCCACCGCTACGAGACGCTCTGCGACCCGCGGCTGAACGCGCGGCAGTCGCTCGACCTCGCCTTCCGCGTGGCCGAGCTGATGCGCCAGCGCGACGTGTTCCCGGGCCGAGCGGACTAACGGCGTGGCGATCGAGCGGCTCGCACTGGTCGGCACCGGCCTGATCGGCGCCTCGGTCGGCCTCGCCGCCGCCCGCGCCGGTGCCCGCCGCGTCGCCGGCTGGGACCCCGACGCGCGGGCGCTCGCCGTCGCCGCCGAGCGCGGGGCCGTGCACGTCGCCGTCGAGACGATCGACGAGGCGCTCGACGGCGCCCAGCTCGCGGTCGTCGCCGCCCCGGTCGCGACGCTCGCCGCCCAGGTCGCCGCAGCGCTCGCGGCGAGCCCAGAGGCGTGCACGGTCACGGACGTCGGCTCGACCAAGGCGGCGCTCTGCAGCTCCGTCTCCGATCGCGTCCGCTTCATCGGCGGCCACCCCCTCTGCGGGTCCGAGGCGCGCGGGCCCGAGCACGCGACCGCCGACCTCTTCCAGGGCGCGACCTGGTTCCTGACCCCCGTCTCCGAGACCGAGCCCTCGCGCTACCGGGAGCTCCACGGCTTCGTCGCCTCGCTCGGCGCGTTCCCGGTCGCGATCGACCCGGCCGCCCACGACCGGCTGCTCGCGCTCACGAGCCACCTGCCGCACGCGCTCGCGAACCTGCTCCTGAACCAGGCGGGGGCGACGAGAGTCAACGGTCACGAGGCGCTGGCCGCCGCCGGCGGCTCGCTCAAGGACATGACCCGGGTGGCCGGCGCGAACCCGCGGATCTGGGTCGACATCTTCCTCGAGAACGCCGACGCGCTCCTCGACGCGCTGCGCGAGCACCGCCGCCGTCTCGACGACGTCGAGCGGGCGCTCGCGGCGCGCGACGCCGGGTTCCTCGCCCGCTGGATCGGGGAGGCGGCGGGAAACCGCCGCCGGCTGCTCGAGCAGGCGTACGACGACGCCGGCGCGCTCCAGCGTCTCCAGGTGCACGTACCCGACCGTCCCGGCGTCCTCTCCGGGATCACGCAGGCGCTCGGCGCCGAGCAGATCAACATCGAGGACTTCGACCTCGCCCACATGACGCCCGAGCGCGGCGGCACGCTCGAGCTCCTCGTCACCGGCGAGAACGCCGCCCGCCGCGCCGCCGACCTGCTCGAGGCGCAGGGCTACTCGGTGATCATCGCGCCCGAGTTCGAGGAGTAGCCGCCGTGAAGGTCGAGCCCGCCGTCAGCCTCCGCGGCGACGTCGCCGTTCCCGGGGACAAGTCGATCTCGCACCGGGCGCTCCTGCGCGCCGCGATCGCGGACGGGGAGAGCGAGATCCGCGGCTTCGGCCGCTCCGCCGACACGCTCTCGACCGCGGCCGCGGTTGCCGCTCTGGGCGCGGGGGTGCGCGACGCCGGCGACACGCTGACGGTAGCCGGCGCCGGCCTGCGCGGCCTGCGCGCGCCCGCCGGCCCGATCGACTGCGGCAACGCCGGCACCCTGATCCGGCTCCTCGCCGGGATCCTCGCCGGCCACGACGGGCGCTTCGAGCTCGTCGGCGACGAGTCGCTCTCGCGCCGTCCGCTCGAGCGGGTCGCCGCGCCGCTGCGTCTGATGGGCGCCGCCGTCGAGACGA
Source organism: Thermoleophilia bacterium (assembly GCA_020845695.1). Next base: position 45,796 of record JADLFG010000049.1, read on the forward strand.
CCGACGGGCACGCGCCGCTCCTCGTCTCGGGCGGCCGGCTCGAGCCGATCCGCTACGAGAGCCCGGTGGCGAGCGCCCAGGTGAAGTCGTGCGTCCTGCTCGCCGGCCTCTACGCGGCCGCGGGGCCAACCACGGTCGCCGAGCCAGCCCCGAGCCGCGACCACACCGAGCGGATGCTCGGGGCGGCCGGCGCCCGGGTCGAGCGGCGCCCCGGCGCCGCGTCGGTCTGGCCGGCCGAGCGGCTGGCGCCGCTCTCGCTCGACGTGCCTGGCGACTTCTCGTCGGCCGCGCCGTTCCTCGCCGCGGCGACGCTGCTTCCAGGCTCGGAGCTGCGCCTGCACGGGGTCGGGCTGAACCCGACTCGCACCGGCTTCCTGCACGTGCTCGAGCGGATGGGGGCCCGGATCTCCGTCTACAACCGCCGCCACGCCGGCGGCGAGCCGGTCGGCGACCTGGAGGTCGCCGCGGCCGAGCTCGTAGCCGCCGATGTCACGGCGGCCGAGGTGCCGGCCCTGATCGACGAGCTGCCGCTGTTCGGGCTCTGCGCCGCGCTCGCGCACGGCGACAGCTCCGTCCGCGGGGCAGCGGAGCTGCGCGTCAAGGAGTCCGACCGGATCGAGAGCGTGACGGGCGCGCTGCGCGCGGCCGGTGTCCACATCGCCGCTCACCCGGACGGTTTCCGGGTTCGCGGCGTGCCGGCCCGCCCGCGCGGCGGCACCGCCGTCGACGCGGCCGGCGACCACCGGATCGCGATGCTCGGGGCGCTCACCGGGCTCGTCTCCCGGGAGGCGATCGACGTCCGGGGCGCGGAGTGCGTGGGAGTAAGCTACCCCGGCTTCTTCGAGGTCCTCGAGTCGCTGGTCGTCAGGTGAGGGGCCGCCCGTGATCGTCGCCATCGACGGGCCCGCCGGCGCGGGCAAGAGCACGGCCGCGAGGCGGCTCGCCGAGCGCCTGGCGTATGCCTACCTCGACACGGGGGCGATGTACCGGACCGTGACCCTGCTCGCGCTCGAGCGGGGCGTCGACCTCCGCGATGGCGCCGCCCTCGAGGCGCTCGCGGCCGCGAGCCCGGTCGCGTTCGCGGCCGGGCGCGTGCTCGTGGGCGGGCGGGACGTGACCGAGGCGATCCGGGCGGTCGAGGTCGACCGGGCGGTGTCGACCGTGTCCGCCCACGGCGGCGTCCGGCAGGTGCTGCGCGCCAGGCAGCGTGAGCTCGCGGAGGCCGGCGACGCCGTCGTCGAGGGCCGCGACATCGGCACCGTCGTCTGCCCGGCCGCGGAGGTCAAGGTGTACCTGGTCGCGGCGCCGGAGGAGCGGGCGCGCCGCCGTCGCGCCGAGCGCCCCGGGGCGGGCGCTGACGAGGTCGCGGGCCGGGACGCACGCGACGCCGCGCAGCTCGCGCCCGCTGCCGACGCCGAGGTGATCGACACGACCTCGCTCACGATCGACGAGGTGGTGGCGGCGATCGAGTCGCTCGTGACCGCGAGGACCGGGGCGTGAGCGACTTCCCGGGCGCCCGCGTCGTCGTGCCGCTCATGTGGTGGACCTTCGGGAAGGGCCTGATCGGCGGGCTCACCCACACGCTCGCGCGGCTGCGCGTCTACGGGGCCGAGCGGGTGCCGCGCGAGGGCGGCGCCGTGCTCGCCATGAACCACTTCCACTACATCGACCCGGCCGCCTTCGGTACCGCCTGCCCGCGGCGGATCGTCTTCGCCGCCAAGGTCGAGGCCCACCGGGTGCCCGGGCTGGGCGAGCTGATCCGCTCGCACGGGACGCTGTCGGTGCGCCGCGGCGAGTCGGATCGCGAGGCGCTGCGGCGGATGCGGGAGACCGTCCGCGCGAACGAGCTGCTCGGCATGTTCGTCGAGGGGACCCGCCAGCGGGGCGGCGAGCTCGGCGAGGCGAAGCCGGGCGCCGCGATGGTCGCGATCCAGGAGGGTGTTCCCGTCATTCCCGCCGCCGTCTACGGGTCGCTCCAGTGGAACTGGAACCTGGCGCCGGTGTCGGTCGCGTTCGGCGAGCCGCTGCGCTTCGACGAGCACGCCCGCAACTCTCGCGGCTACCGCGAGGCCTCCGCCGAGGCGATGGAGGAGATCCGCCGGCTCTGGCTGTTCCTCGAGCTGGCGCACCGGCTTGGCCGCCCTCCGGGCACGCCGCCGCTGCGCGCCCACCTGCCCTCGAAGGCGCCGGCGTGAGGGCCGGCCGCGAGCGGGCCGGCGCGGCCGCCGCCCCGCCGACCGCGCTCGAGGGCGTGGTCGCGGTCGTCGGCTTCCCCAACGTCGGCAAGTCGACGCTCGTCAACCGCCTGACCGCGACGCGGGAGGCGGTCGTGTTCGAGACGCCCGGGGTCACGCGCGACCGCAAGGACGTCGTCTGTGAGTGGAGCGGCCGCGCGTTCCTGCTCGTGGACACGGGCGGTGTCGACGTCGCCGATGCCTCGCCCCTGACCCGCCAGGTCGCGGAGCAGGCGCGGCGCGCCGTCGAGGAGGCCGATCTCGTCCTCTTCGTCGTCGACGCCCGCGCCGGCGTGACGCCCGGCGACGAGGAGGTGGCGGCGATCCTGCGCGGCTCGCGCAAGCCGGTGCTCGTGATCGCGAACAAGCTCGACGATCCCCGGCGCGACGATGAGGCGCTCGAGTTCCACCGTCTCGGGCTGGGCGAGCCGTTCGCGCTCTCCGCCCTGCACGGGCACGGGACCGGCGACCTGCTCGACCTGGTCGTCGGCGAGCTCCGCCGCTCGGGCGCCGAGCGTCCCGCCGGTCCCGGGGCGGAGGCGATCAGGGTCGCGATCCTGGGGCGGCCGAACGTCGGCAAGTCGAGCCTCCTGAACGCGCTGCTCGGCGAGGAGCGCGTGATCGTCTCCGCCGAGCCCGGCACGACCCGCGACGCGATCGACACCGTGCTGCGCCGCGGCGAGACCACGTTCGTGCTCGTCGACACGGCCGGGCTGCGCCGCAAGCGCCGCCACCGCCAGGAGATCGAGTACTTCTCGGAGCTGCGCGCGCTCGCGGCTGCCGAGCGCGCCGACGTCGCGCTCGTCCTCGTCGACTCGAGCGAGGGGCTGGTCGACCAGGACCTCGCGGTCGCGGACGTGGCCAGGAAGGCCGGCTGCTCGACGCTCGTCGTGCTCGCCAAGTGGGACATCGCCGCGGTCGGGATCGAGGACGTGCGCCCCCGGCTCGAGGACAGGCTGCGCCAGCGCCCGCAGCTCGTCGCGGTCTCCGCGAAGACCCGCCGGGGAGTCGAGCGGCTGCTCGACCGGGTCGAGGAGCTGTTCGCCCGCCACACCGGGCGGGTCGCGACGGGCGAGCTGAACCGCTTCCTCGGCGAGCTGCGCGAGCAGCGGCCCGGGCCGGGGCGGGCGGGCCGCCGGCTCAACCTCCTCTACGGCACCCAGGTCTCGACCCGGCCGCCGCGCTTCCGCCTCTTCGTCAACGACGCGGGCCTCGTCACGCGCGACTGGGGCTACTGGGTCGAGAACCGGCTGCGCGAGCGCTTCGGACTCGCCGGCGTCCCGGTCGTGATCGACTTCGTGGGGCGGCGCTGACGTGCGCGTCGTCGTCGTCGGCGGCGGCTCGTGGGGGTCCGTGTTCGCGGCCCTGCTCGCCGGCCGCGGCCACGGGGTGACGCTCGCCTGCCGCGACGCCGGCCAGGCACGAGCGATCGAGGCGACCGGGCGGAACCCCCGCTACCTCACCGACGTCGACCTCGGCGCCGTCCACGCCGTCGCGCTCGCGAGGGCGCCGCTTCGGTCCGCGGAGCTGATCGTGCTCGCCGTCCCCAGCCGGGCGCTCGGGACCGTCGCGGGCGCGCTGCCCGGCCGGGCACCCGTCCTGATCCTGACGAAGGGGCTCGACCCGGGAAGCGGCAGGCGGCTGTCCGAGCTCGTCGAGGGCCGACCCGTCGCGGTGCTGTCGGGGCCCAACCACGCCGAGGAGATCGGCCAGGGGCTCCCCGCGGCGACGGTGGTCGCGAGCGAGGACGAGGCGCTCGCGCGCGAGCTGCAGCACGCGATCGTGACCCCGCTCTTCCGGGTCTACGTGAACACCGATCTCGTCGGGGTCGAGCTCTGCGCGGCCGCGAAGAACGTGATTGCGCTCGCCGCCGGCGGCGTCGACGGCCTCCGTCTCGGCGACAACGCGAAGGCGGGCCTGCTCAGCCGCGGCCTCAGGGAGCTGGCGCGGCTCGGTAGCGCCTGCGGTGCCAGACCGGAGACGTTCTCGGGTCTCGCCGGGATGGGCGACCTGATCGTCACCTGCTGGAGCCGCCACAGCCGCAACCGCCGCGCCGGCGAGCTGCTCGTGCTCGGCCGCTCCCCGGAGCAGGCCGAGGCCGAGATCGGGATGGTCGTCGAGGGGATCGCGACCGCGCCGGTGCTGCGCGACCTCTCCCGGCGGGCGGGCGTCGAGCTCCCGATCACCGAGGCGGTCTGCCAGGTGCTCGCCGGCGCGAGCGCCGCCGACCTGGTCTCAACTCTCATGGCACGCGAGCCGACAACAGAGTAGGGTGAGCGGGGTCATGCTTCTCAGGCGGCCAGGGGCGCTCGCGGGCGCGCTCGCGAGCGCGGCTGTGCTCGCGGCTGCCGCCTGCGGCGGTGGCGGCGACGGCGGCGCCGGGAGCGAGGGCGCGGCTCTCGTGCCCGCGACCGTGGCCGCCTACGTCAGCGTCGACACGGATTTCGACTCCGAGCAGTGGGCGGCCGTCGAGGCGCTGCTCGCGCGCTTCCCCTCCGGCGACGAGGCGATCCAGGGCCTCATCGACTCGCTCACGAGCGAGGGGCTCGACCTCGAGACCGACATCAAGCCCGCCTTCGGGCCCGAGACCAGCCTCGCGATCCTCGAGCTCGACCAGGAGCGGCTGGACAGCGAGGACAACGCGCCGATCGTGATGGTGACGAAGCCCTCCGACCCGGCCAAGTTCGAGCAGCTGCTCGAGGGCGGCGACGACGAGGCCGTGACCCGCGACGTCGGCGACGGGTGGTACATGGTCGCCGACAACGACGCGATCATCGACTCGGTGGTGGCAGACGCGGAGCAGGCGAGCCTCGCCGACGACGAGCGGTTCGAGCAGGCGCTCGCCGACCTGCCGTCCGAGGCGGTCGCGACCCTCTACCTGAACGGGCAGGAGCTGATGGCGTCGCTCGAGGAGAGCGCGGGCGCGGCCAACCCGCTCTTCGACCTCGGCGCCGGCGGCACGCTCGTCTCGGTGGCGATGGCGCTGACCGCGGAAGGCCAGGGGCTCGCGATCGACGGGGTCGTCCGCAGCGAGGGCGCGCCCGAGCCGGCCACATACACCGCGGCCCTCCCGGCCGTCGTACCCGCCGACGCCCTCCTCTACGCGTCTTTCAGCGACCTGCGCACCTCGCTCGAGCGGCTGCTCGAGCTGGCCGCGCAGCAGGACCCCGAGCTCGACTCGAAGCTCGGCCAGGCCCAGCTCGGGCTCGGGATCTCGATCGAGGACGACCTGCTGCCCCTGTTTGAGGGCGAGCACGCGCTCTACGTGCGCCCGGGCGCGCCGATTCCCGAGGTGACCCTCGTGCTCTCGCCGGCCGACCCCGCGCGCGGCCGCGCGACGCTCGACAAGCTGATCACGAACATCGTCTCGCTCTCAGGCCTGACCGGGGAGGAGGCGCCGTTCACCGTCACGGACACGACCATCGCCGGGGTGCCCGTGAAGCAGCTCGACCTGGAGGCCCAGCAGCTCTCGCTGCTCTACGCGCTCGTCGGCGACCACGTCGTCGTCACGACCCAGGCGAGCGGCATCGCCGACGTTGCCGCCGGCTCCGGCGGTCTCGCGGGCGACCCGCTCTACCAGGAGGCGACGGGTGCCGCGGGGGTCGAGGGCGAGACGACCGGGTTCCTGTACGTCAACATGCGCGACGGCCTCGCGCTGCTCGAGCAGCTCGGCGAGCTCTCCGGCGCCTCGCCGGCGGAGCTCGGCGACCTGCGCCCGCTCCAGTACGTCGTCGTGCAGACCGGCGGGGAAGCCGGCCGGACGACGTTCACGGGCTTCCTCGGGATCAAGTAGCCCAGCCGCCGGTGTCGCTCGTCGCCGTCGGGTCGGTCGCGTTCGACTCCGTCGAGACGCCGTTCGGGGCGCGCGAGCGGATGCTCGGCGGCTCGGCGGTACACTTCGCGCTCGCGGCGAGCTTCTTCACCGAGGTCAGGGTCGTCGGCGTCGTCGGGGACGACTTCGGCGCGGGCGAGCTGGCCGTGCTCGAGCGGCGGGGGATCCTGACCGGTGATCTCGAGCGGGTCGAGGGCGGGCGGACGTTCTTCTGGCGGGGCCGCTACGGCTACGACCTGAGCACGGCGCACACGCTCGAGACGCAGCTGAACGTGTTCGGGGACTTCCGCCCGCGGCTGTCTTCGGAGTCCCGGGCGGCCCGGGTGCTCTTCCTCGGCAACATCCAGCCCGACCTGCAACGGGAGGTGCGGGCCCAGTGCGGGGCGGCCATGTTCTGCGCGCTCGACTCGATGAACCTCTGGATCGACGTCGCGCGCGACTCGCTGCTCGAGGCGATCGGGAGCGTCGACTGCGTGATCCTGAACGACGCCGAGGCGCGGATGCTGACCGGCGAGGCGAGCCTCACGCGGGCGGCCCGCGCGATCCGCGAGCTCGGCCCCCGGCTCGTCGTCGCCAAGCAGGGCGAGTACGGGGCCGCGCTCTACTCCACCGACGGGTTCTTCGCGCTGCCCGGGTACCCGCTCGAGACGGTCGTCGACCCGACCGGCGCCGGCGACTCGTTCGCCGGCGGCTTCCTCGGCTACCTGGCCGCCCACGCGGGCGAGCCGCTCACCGACGCGCTGTTTCGCCGCGCGCTCGCCTACGGGACGGTGCTCGCGTCGTTCAACGTGGAGGAGTTCGGCACCGGGCGGGTGCAGCGCCTCGAGCCGGCGGAGATCGAGGCGCGCTACGGCGAGCTGCGCCGCATGACCCAGTTCGACGCCGTCCCGTTCACGCGCTCGCCGTAGCGGCGGGTCAGCGCGCCACGTGGCCGGCGCCGCCCTCCGGGCCGAGCACGAGGTCGCGCTCGGGGTCGGGGACGTGGTCACGCGGCACCGGCGCCAGCGCCTCGAAGAACGTGACGCCGCCGGGCGAGTGGAGCTCGTGCTCGAGGCCGCGGTTGACGACGACGGTGTCGCCGGCCGCGAGCGTGCGCCACTCGCCCTCGATTGCCATCTCGACCGAGCCGTCGAGGATCACCATCACCTGCTCGGTGTGCTCGTGCGCGTGCAGCGGCACGCGCTTGCCGGGCCCGTACGTTACCCGGCAGAGCAGCACCTGCTCGCCGCCGATCGCGTGCAGGCGGACGCCGTCGACGAACTCGTGGGCCTCGACGCCGTTCCAGCTGCGAAACGGCGAGCTCAGGCGGGCACCTCGAACGGGATCCCGGAAGCGACGGTGTTCACGGACAGCGCCTCGTCGAAGACGTAGCGCTTGCCGTCGCGACGCGGCCCCCCGCCGCCGGCGGCCCGCTCGTCGAGCGCCCGCAGCACCCGCTCGGGCGTGATCGGCGTCTCGGTGATCCAGACCCCGACCGCGTCGTGGATCGCCGCGACCATGGCCGGGCCGATCCCGTTCGAGGCCATCTCGCCGACGCCTTTGGCGCCGAACGGCCCGTCCGCGTCCGGGTTCTCGAGCAGCACGGTCTCGACCTCCGGCAGGTTCTCGATCGAGGCGGAGAGGTAGGAGCCGAACTCCGAGCCGCGGTGCTCGACCGACGGGTAGTAGGGGTAGGAGGCCTCGAGCAGCCCGAAGCCGAGCCCCATGATGCCGCCGCCCTCGAGCTGGCCCTCGACGAAGAGCGGGTTGATCGCCCGGCCGACGTCGTAGACCTGGATCAGCCTCGTCACGGTCACCGCGCCGGTCTCGTCGTCGACCTCGACGTCGGCGACGCAGGCGCCGTAGGAGATGCCCGCGTGCGGGTTGCGGTCGGTGCGTCCGGTCTCCGGGTCGACCGCCGCGTACGGCTTCAGATAGGCGCCGGTGCCGGTGATCAGCTCGCCGAACTGCCAGGTCGCGGCGGCGGCGACGTCGGGGACGCCGACGCGCTTGTCGGTCGCGCCCTTGACGAACACCTCGCCCTCGTCGATGTCGAGGTCGGCGGCGTCCACCTCGAGCAGCCTGGAGGCGATGTCGAGCACGCGCTCGCGCGCCCGCTCGGCCGCGACGCGCGCGGCGTTGCCGCCCATGAACGTGGCGCGGGAGGCGAAGCTGCCGGTGCAGAGGGGGGAGGTGTCGGTGTTCGAGTTGTCGAACGTGACCCAGTCGGTGGGGACGCCGAGCACCTCGGCGACGATCTGGGTCTGGATCGTTTTGGCGCCCTGACCGAGATCGACCGTGCCGGAGAGCACGTCGACCCGCCCGTCCGGCTTCAGCTTCACCCAGCACTGGCTGGGGTCGCCGCCCTGGTTCATCCCGGTCGGGTACTCGATCGCGGCGATGCCGCGTCCGCGCTTTCTGGCCATCAGGACTCCTTCGCGTCGAGGTCGCCGAGCTGCCCTTCGAGCCACTCGGGGAGGAGGTCGCCGGAGCGCGGGTCGCGCGTCATCGTCCGGTAGGCGGCCGCGAGCTCGATGCCCGCCGCCTCGGCCGCGGCCTGGATCACCGGCACGGACGAGGGGTCACGCAGCGTGACCCAGTTCGGCGTCGTGTCGCCGATCCGGCTCGCGTTCCGGAGCCGGACCTCGTACGGGTCGAGTCCGAGCACGTCGGCGATCCGGCTCATCTGCGTCTCGATCGACCAGGAGACGGAGGTGACGCCGTAGCCGCGCATCGCGCTCGTCGGCGCCCGGTTCGTGAACACGACGTAGCCGTCGAAGTGGATGTTCGGGATCGCGTAGGAGCCGGCGATGTGGAACGAGTGCTTCGTGACGCCGTAGGGCGAGAAGCGCGCGTACGCGCCCGAGTCGTGCAGCGTCAGCATCTTGCGGCCGAGGATCCAGCCGTCGCTCGTGACCGCGTCGGCGATCTCGATGTGCCACGGCGCCCGCGTCGCGGTGCAGAGGAACTCCTCCTCCCGGGTGAAGCGGATCTTCACGGGCCTGCCCGTCTTCTGGGCGAGCAGGGCGACCACGGGCTCCGTCCACGACTCGACCTTGCCGCCGAAGCCGCCGCCGACGGTACCGGCGACGAACCGCAGCCGGTTCAGCGGCACACCGAGGTGCCCCGCCACGATCCCCATCGTGAAGTAGACGCCCTGCGTGCAGGAGTGGATCGTCAGGCGCCCGTTGGGCTCGGGCACGCAGGCCGCGACCTGCGGCTCGACCGGCATCTGCTCGATCGCGTTCGGCCGGTAGACGCCCTGGACGATCGCGTCGGCCCGCGCGAAGGCGGCGTCGATGTCGCCCTTGCGGATCTTGCGGTGATCGGGGGGCGTGTCGGGGCCGCCGAAGTGCGGGTACCAGTTGCCCCAGTGGTGGGCCTTCGGCGCGTCAGACTCGAACGCGAGGCGGACGTCGAAGAGCGCCGGGCGCTCCTCGAAGGCGACCTCGATCGCCGCGACGCCCGCGAGCGCCGCCTCCTCGCTCTCGGCTGCGACGACCGCGATCGGCTGTCCCTTCCAGCGGACCTCGCCCTCGGCAAGCAGCGGCTCGTCGGCGGGAACCCCGAGACCCTCGAGGTGGCCGAGCACGTTCTTGGGGACGTCCGCGTGGGTGATGATCGCGCGCACGCCGGGGACGGCGAGCGCGGGTGCCACGTCGAGCTTCGTGATCGCCGCGTGGTGGTGGGGCGAGCGCAGCACCTTCGCCCAGAGCAGCCCGGGGATGCGCCAGTCGTCGACGAACGTGGTCTGGCCGGTAACGTGGCCGATGCCGTCGACCTTCTCGACTCTCGCCCCGACGGCCTTCATCGCGCACCTCCCGCGGCCGCCTCGACCGCCTCGACGATCTTGACGTAGCCCGTGCAGCGGCAGATGTGGCCGGCAAGCGCGCGCTCGATGTCCTTGCGGCCCGGCTGCGGCAGCCGCTTCAGGAGCGCGACCGTGGCCACGATCATGCCGGGCGTGCAGAAGCCGCACTGGGCGGCGTGGTGCGTGTGGAACGCCTCCTGCACCGGGTGGAGGCGATGGGCGTCGCCGATCCCCTCGACCGTCGTCACCTCGGCGCCGTCGACGGCGCCGAGCGGCAGCAGGCACGAGCGGCGCGGCTCACCGTCGACGAGGACGGTGCAGGCGCCGCAGCCGCCCGACTGGCAGCCGGCCTTCGGGCTCGTGACGCCGAGCTCCTCGCGGAGCACGTGCAGGAGCGGCGTCAGCGGGCCGCTCTCGAGCACGTGCTCGACACCGTTCACGTTCAGCTTCATCGGGCAGCTCTCCCTTCGGGGCGAAGCGTGGCGCTCGTCATCTCAGCTGCCGAGGCTGTCGAGGGCCTGTTGGACGAGGCCGGGCAGAACGCGCCGGCGATACCAGGCGGACGCGAGCGCGTCGTCGGCGGGCTCGACGTCGTCGAGCGCCTTCGCCGCCGCGTCCGGCGTGGACGCGCCGGCCGCGAGCGCAGCCTCGACGGACGGGCAGCGCCGGCCGACCGGGCCACCGCCCGTGACCGCGACGCGCGTCTCGCCGCCCTCGCGCACGGCCGCGACCGCAAGGATCGTGTAATGGTGCGCGTGCGGACGCCACGCGGCCGTGTAAGCGGCGCTGCGCGGCACGTCGTCGTAGCTGACGTCGAGCACGAGCCTGCCGGCGCCGCCGGCAAGGAAGTCCCCGAGCGGCTCGACGCGCTCGCCGCCGGCGCCGGTCGAGCGAACGCGGGCGCCGAGCGCGAGCAGCGGCGCCTGCAGATCTCCGCGCGGCGTCTCGCCGGCGGTCGAGCAGAGGTTGCCACCGACCGTCGCCTGGCCGCGGATCTCGCCGTCGCCGACGTGCGCGGCCGCGGCGGCGAGCGGCTCGTCGCCGCCCGCGAGCGCGGCGATCGGGGTCGCGGCGCCGATCGTGACCGTCCCGCCGGCGCGCTCGACCCGGTCGAGGCCGCTGCGGGCGAGCAGGAGCACCCGCTCCGGCTTCAGGCGCCCGTGGGTGAGGTCGGGCACGGCGATCGTGCCGCCCGCGACGACCGTCACCCCGGAGCCGTCGCCGAACGCTGCTGCGGCCTCTGTCGGCGACGTGGGGAGGAGGACCTCGGAAGCCATCGACTGGTTCCTCTCGTTCGGGTGGTTAACCGATTACGCGGGCGATTCTAACCCGCGGGCGGAGCAGCCGGAGCGAGCGGCTCCAGCGCGGCCGCCACGCCCTCCGCGCCGTCGCCGAAGCGCTCGGCCACGGCCGCGTGCAGCGCCTCGACGGGCAGCGCCCCGGTCTCGCCCACCCAGGCGGCGACGGCCGCGAGCGCGGCGAGCTTCGCCCCGGGGCCGGAGCGCAGGGGCAGCCGCACGGGCTCGACCGGCAGCGCGGGCAGCTCGATGCCGTCGTCCGCGACGACGACGGTGGCCCCGGTCGCGCGCGCGAGGACGCCGGTGCGGGCGAGCTCGGCGGCACCGTCGGCGGAGGCGACGAGGATCGCGTCCGGCCGCTCGATCCCGGTGTAGAGGATCGGCTCGGGGCTCAGGATCAGCTCCGAGACGGAGAAGCCGGTTCCCTGGGTGACCGGGTTGTCGTTCTTCTGCGTCGCGTGGAGCCCGCAGAGGAGCGCCGCGCGAGCGAGCAGCGTCGCCGCGGTCTGGACGCGCTCCCCGGCGGTGCCGGCGAGCACGATGCCGAGCGGGCTCCGGGCGGCGTGCTCGAACGGCGCTCCCGGGATGGCGACCGGTGTCGTCGGCGCGCTGTCCGGTCGGTCGTGCCGCTCGTGCCGGGCGGCGGCGAACGTCGGCCTCGGCTCGTCGCGCAGCACGCCGAGCTCGTAGCCGCCCGCCTCCGCCACCTCCCGCAGCCGCGCGCCCGTGAGCGGGTTCCAGCGGGTCGCGTAGGCGGTGCAGAGCTCGAGCACCTCGACGACGGCGAAGCCGGGGTGGGCGATCGCCCGCTCGATCAGCCCGGGCAGCTCCCGGTCGCCGGTGACCGTCCGGGCGACGAACGGGGCGCGGCTTCCGAGCAGCACGCGGGCGAGGTCGAGCGGCGGCACCGCGTTGCCCGCCCGCGTCGTCGAGGTGACGAAGTCGAGCGGGGAGAAGGCCGAGCTCTGGCCGCCCGTCATCCCGAACAGGAAGTTGTTGTGTACGACCACGGTCACGTCGGGGTTGAGGAGCGCGCCGCCGACGAGGTGGTTGATGCCGATCATGGCGCCGCCGTCGCCGACGAGCACGATCGGCTTCAGCCGGCCCTCGCCGAGCACGGAGTCGGCCAGGGCGAGCCCGGTCGCGAACGCGGTCGAGCGCCCGTGCGTCGTGTGCACCGTGTGCGGCGCGCCGATCCGGGAGTCGGCGAGGCCGACGCAGCCGATGTCGGTCACGATCGCGACGTCGGCCGGGTCGAGGCGAAGGACCGTGAGCGCCTCGTCGAGCGCGCGCAGGACGAGCGGGTGGCCGCAGCCCCTGCAGTAGGGGCCGGCGCCGGGGAGGATCCAGGGCTTGCCGGTCACGCCGCCTCCGCGAGTGCCGCCTCGATCCTGGCCGGCGGAATCATGCCGCCGAGCCCCGTCACGCGCGTCAGCGGCCGCCCTCCGAGGTGCGGCTCGAGTACGCCGGCGTAGAGCCCGGTCAGGTTCTCCTCGACGACCAGCACGCGCGAGCAGCCCGCGAGTGCCGGCTCGAGTACGGCCAGCGGGACGGGGAAGAGGGTTTCGAGCCCGAGGAACGAGACGCGGTGGCCGCGCGCGCGGGCGCGCCGGCACGCCTCGAGTGCCGCGCGGGCGGAGACGCCGTAGCTGACGACGAGCGTGTCGGCCCCCGGGACGGGCTCCGCCTGCGCGCAAGCCATCTCCGCCGCGTGGGCGTCGATCTTGCGCTGCAGGCTCGAGAGGATCTCGACGACCTCCGGAGAGCTCTTCGACAGCCTGCCCTCCGTGTCGTGCGCGGAGCCGGTCACGACCACCTTGACGGGCCCGCCGACGGGCGCGAAGTCGGGCGGCTCCTCCGGGCAGGGCCGGCGGTAGGGCGCGAAGCGGGACGTTCCCGGTGAGACCGGGCGGCGGGCTGGCGGCGGCGGGTCGTCGCCGAGAGCGGCCACGTCGACCGTCTCGAGCGTCATCCCGATCTCCTTATCGGAGAGCAGGACAACCGGCGTGCGCAGCCGTTCCGACCACTCGAAGGCGGCGCGGGCGAGGCGGTAGCACGCGGCGGCCCCGGCGGGGGCGAAGACGGGGATCGTGACGCCGCCCGAGACGCAGTGCGCGGCGAGCAGGACGTCGCCCTGGGCGCCCTGGGTGGCGCCGCCCGTCGAGGGCCCGAGCCGCTGAACCAGGCAGACGACGAGCGGCGTCTCGGTCATGACCGCGTACTGGATCGTCTCGATCATCAGGCAGAAGCCGGGGCCGGAGGTGGCTGTCATCGCCCGGTGCCCGCCGAGCGAGGCGCCGACGCAAGCCGCGGCGGCGGAGATCTCGTCGGGCGCTGCGATCGCGACTCCGCCGCGGCGGGGGAGCTCCGCCACCATTGTCCGGTAGATCTCGCTCGACGGCGTGATCGGGTAGCCGGCGAAGAAGCGACAGCCCGCGGAGAGCGCCCCGAGCGCCGTGAGCCGGTTGCCGGAGACGAGCTCCACGGCCGCGAGTCTACGCTCGCCGGGTCGTCTCAGGCGCTGTACGTTCCCGATGTCGTCGTGCCGCCGCGCCCGCTCCAGTCGGTGTGGAACGACGTGCCGCGAGGGCGATCGACGCGCTCGTAGGTGTGGGCGCCGAAGTAGTCGCGCTGCGCCTGGATCAGGCTCGCGGGCAGCCGCGCGGTGCGGTAGCCGTCGTAGAACGCGAGCGCGGACGAGTAGGCCGGCGCGGGGATTCCGTGGCTCGCGGCACGGGCGACGGTACGCCGCCAGCCGGGCACGAGCGGGCCGAGCTCGTCTGCGATCGCCGGATCGAGGAGCAGGTTGGCGAGCGCCGGGTCGCGCTCGTACGCGGCCCGGATCCGGCCGAGGAAGGCGGAGCGGATGATGCACCCGCCGCGCCAGAGGTGCGCGACGAGAGCGTGGTCGAGCTGCCAGCCGTACGCCTCCGCGGCCGCGCGGAAGAGCATGAACCCCTGGGCGTAGGAGACGATCTTGGCCGCGTGCAGCGCGTCGCGGACGTCGGCCACGAACGCTCCCTGGCCGCAGTCGAGCGGGCCGGCGGGCCCCGGGCCGAGGCGCGCGGCCGCCGCCTCGCGCTCGTCCGTGAGCGCCGAGAGCAGCCGGGCGAGCACGGCCTCGGTGACGAGCGTCACGGGTACGCCGAGCTCGAGCGCGGACGAGACCGCCCACCTGCCGGTGCCCTTCTGCCCGGCCGCGTCGAGGATCTTCGTCACGAGCGGCTGCCCGTCGCCGTCGCGGACGGCCATGATCTCGCGGGTGATCTCGACGAGGTAGGACTCGAGCGGGCCGCGGTTCCAGGCCGCGAAGACCTCGTGCAGCTCGTCGTGGTCGAGGCCGGCGAGGCCGTGGAGCAGGTGGTAGGCCTCGGCGATCACCTGCATGTCGCCGTACTCGATCCCGTTGTGGACCATCTTCACGTAGTGGCCGGAGCCGCCCCGGCCGATCCAGTCGCAGCAGGGGGTGCCGTCGGCGCGGGCGGCGATCGTCTGGAGCACGCCCCGGACGAGCGGCCAGGCGGCGGGAGACCCTCCCGGCATGATCGACGGCCCGTGCCGGGCGCCCTCCTCGCCGCCGGAGATGCCCGCGCCGACGTAGAGGAGGCCGCGGGCCTCGAGCTCGCGGCAGCGCCTGGCCGTGTCCTCGAAGTGGGAGTTGCCGCCGTCGATCACGACGTCGCCCGGCTCGAGGTGGGCTGCGAGCTTGAGGATCGTGTCGTCGACGGGCTGGCCCGCCTTGACCATCAGGAGGACGCGGCGCGGGCGCTCGAGGCTGGCGGCCAGGCCGGCGAGCGTCTCGGCGCCGGCGATGCGGGTGCCGCGCGCCGGCCCGGCGAGGAAGGCGGCGGTCACGTCGCCGTGGCGGTTCCAGACCGTGACGCGGAAGCCGTGCTCGTCGATGTTGAGCGCGAGGTTCTGGCCCATCACCGCGAGCCCGACGAGACCGATGTCAGCGCGGGCGCCCATGCCGGGTCAGACTAGCCGGCGCAGGTCGAGATCGAGCAGCCGCTCGAGCGCGCCGAGGGTCCGGTCGACCTGCTCGTGCAGGAGCCCGGTCATGCCGAGCGCGGCCGCGGCCTCGACGTGGTGGGGGAGGTCGTCGACCATCACGCAGGCGGCGGGCGCGACGCCGAGGCGCTCGGCGGCGAGCAGGTAGATCTCGGGCTGGGGCTTCATCAGCCCGACCTCGGCGGAGATGACGACCGTGTCGACGAGGTCGCGCAGGAGCGTCCGGTCGTACATGCGCAGGCCGAGCGAGTTCGAGACGAGCGCGAGCGGGACGCGGGCCGCGCGGGCCGTTCTGAGCGCGGCGACCATTGCCCGCTCGATCGTCCAGGTGGCGGCCAGGGCGTCGAGGAGGCCGTCGGCGGGAAGCCCGAGCCTGCCGGCCAGCCGGCGCTCGAACTCCTCGTCCGCGATCGTGCCGAGCTGGATCGAGCGCAGGTCGTCGGCCGCCTCGTCGTCGGTCACGAGCAGCCGGTGGAGCGTCTCGACCTCGAGGCCGTGCTCGGCGCAGAAGCCCCGGAAGCCGGCCCAGACGTCCGTGGTCAGGACACCGCCGTAGTCGACGAGCAGCGCCCTCACGGGGCCCGGCGCGGCAGCGGGGTCGCGTAGACGCCCTCCTCGAGCGTCGCGGGGTCGGGCGCCGGCGCCGCCTCGGCCTCCGTGAGCGCCGCCGCGACCTCGGCGGCGGCCTCGGCGCGGACCGCGTGCACCTCGTCCGCACCGAGCCCGTCGAGCCGGAGCCGGGCGGCCAGGCGCTCGATCGGGTCCTCGAAGCGGGCGCGCAGGCCGGCCGGAACGTAGCTCGCGTCGTCGTGGGCCGCGTGCCCGTGGCCGCGCAGCGTCACCGCCTCGACCGCCTGCGGTCCCGCCCCGCCGCGGGCGCGCTCGACCGCCCCCCGGACGGTCTCGTAGACGAGCAGCGCATCCGTGCCGTCGATCCGCTCGCAGGGGACCGACCAGCCGCCCCGGATCCGCTCGCTCAGGTTCGTGTTCACCATCTGGCGCGAGGTCGGCGTCGAGTACGCGTACTGGTTCGACTGGAGCACGAGCACGAACGGAACCCGCAGCACGCCGGCGAGGTTGAGCCCCTCGTGGAAGTCCCCCGTGGACGTCATCCCGTCGCCGGCGAACGTGAGCGCGACGCGCCGCTCCCCGCGTCGCTTGAACGCGAGCGCGGCGCCGACGCAGACGGGAACGAGATCGCCGAGCATCGAGACGAGCGGGAAGACGCCGAGCTCGGGCTTGCCGAAGTGCATGTTGCCGTCACGCCCGCGCGTGGGGCTCGTGCCCTTGCCGAGGAAGTTGCGGAACACGTCCGCGACGGTCACCCCGCGCGCGTAGTGGCAGGCCTGCTCGCGGTTGAGCGGGCTGACGACGTCGTCGGGGGCGAGGGCGAGCCCGGCGCCGGCGGCCACGGCCTCCTGCTGGTTACCGGTGTAGACGGAGCCGGGCACGCGGCCCTGGCGGTAGAGGGCCATGATCCGGTCCTCGGTGTGGCGCTGGAGCAGCATCAGGCGGAAGAGCTCGAGGCGGAGCTCCCGGGGAACGCCGGGCGCTTCGATCGCGGGGGTGGCGGCGCGCGGCCCACCGGTGGCGTCAGTAGGCAAGGAGCTCCTCCAGGGCGGCGCGGACGGCGGCGGTGGAGGGCAGGTAGGCGTCCTCGAGCTCGGGCGCGAACGGCACGGGGGTGTCGGGCGGCGCGACGAGCGCGGGCGGCGCATCGAGGTGCTCGAAGGCCTCGCGGACGACGAGCGAGAGGACGAGGCCGGCGGCGCCGATCGAGCGGGCGGCCTCCTGGAGCACGAGTACACGGGAGGTGCGGGCGATCGAGTCGAGGATCGTCTCTTCGTCGAGCGGCCAGAGCGTTCGCAGGTCGAGCACCTCGACGTCGAGCCCGGCCGCCGCCTCGAGCGCGAGGCCGACGCCGGCCCCGTAGGTGATCACGGTGGCGGTCCCGCCCGGGCGGGCGACACGCGCGCACCGGAGCGGGACGCGGTGGGCGCGGTCGGGCTGCTCCCCCCGGACGCGGCGGTAGAGGGCCTTGTGCTCGAGGTAGAGGACGGGATCGTCGTCCTCGACCGCCGCGCGCAGGAGCCCGTAGGCGTCGTCGACGGTAGCCGGGCAGACGACCTTGAGGCCGGCCGTGCCGACGAACCACCCCTCCGGGCAGGAGGCGTGGAACGGGCCGCCGCGCACGCCGCC
Organism: Thermoleophilia bacterium; assembly: GCA_020845695.1. The sequence continues at coordinate 63,160 of JADLFG010000049.1, forward strand.
GCCGAACGGGGCGCGGATCACGAGCGGTAGCCGGATCCCGGAGCGCCAGTGCGTCTTGGCCGCGAGCGTCATCACGATGTCGAACGAGCAGGAGAGGAAGTCCGCGAACTGGAGCTCCACGACCGGCCGCTCGCCCATCCAGGCGGCCCCGACGGCCGCGCCGACGATGCCCTCCTCGCTGATCGGCGTGTCGATCACGCGCCCGTCGCCGAACTCCTGCCAGAGCCCGCGCGTGACGCCGAACGGCCCGCCGAACTGCCCGATGTCCTCGCCGATCAGAAACACCCGCTCGTCGGCGGCGAGGGCGTCCGCGAGGGCGAGCCGGATCGCGTCGAGGTAGGTGAGCTTGCTCATCCGGGGGGTGGGCGAAGTCGGTGCGAAGGCGTCACGGAACCCTGACGATACGCGAACCACACGCGCGGAATCCGGCGCTACGCTCGGACGTGGGTGGTGGGCTGTAACCCCCCACCCAGGGTGGGGAGTGGTCGGCGTGGCGCGTCGGGGCGTGTGGGAGGCGTGAGGCCCGGCTAGCCCTCACGCGGTCATGCCGCCGTCGACCGGCAGCGCGGCGCCGGTGATGTAGGAGGCCGCGTCCGAGGCGAGGAAGAGCGCCGGCTCCGTGACCTCCTCGAGCGTCCCGAGCCGCCCGAGCGGGGTCTCGCCGAGAACCCCCGCGCGCAGGTGCTCGACCGCCAGCATCGTGCGGGTCAGATCGGTCTCGACGTAGCCCGGGCAGATCGCGTTCACGCGGACGCCGCGGGGCGCCCACTCGCGCGCGAGCGTCCGCGCCAGGTGGACGACCGAGGCTTTGGAGGCGCCGTAGGCCGCGGTGCGCGGGCTTCCGATCAGGCCGACCGCGCTCGCGACCAGGACGACCGACCCGCCCCGCTCGAGCAGCGCGGGGGCGGCGGCCCGGACGGTCAGGTACGAGCCGGTTACGTTGACGTCGAGGATCTGCCGCCAGGCCTCGACGTCGTGATGCTCGGCCCGCTGGCGCACGGGGGAGATGCCGGCGGCGCAGACGACGACGTTCGGGGGGCCGAGCGCCGCCGTCACGTCGGCGACGGCGCGCTCGCACGAGCCCTGGTCGGTCACGTCGAGCTCGACCGGGAGGCCTCGCTTGCCGATCTCGGCAGCCACGGCCTCGCACTGGGCGCGCGTGCGCGCCGCCACGGCGACGCTACCGCCCCCGGCGGCGAGGCCGAGCGCGATCGCGCGGCCGATGCCGCGGCCACCGCCCGTGACGAGGCAGACGCGGCCTGCGAAGCGGCGATCTCCGGAGCGGTCGATCGTCATGCTCAGACCCAGAACTGCTCGCGTCCCAGCCCCATCTCGCGCGTCTCGCTCGCCGTGCGATGCTCGACGGGGCGCTCGGGGCCCGGCACCGAGTTGCCGACGAGCCGTGTCAGGACGCGCCCATTCCCGACGCGGGCGGGCCAGTCGTGGATCGGGAGCACGAACGTTCCCGAGTTCAGCGCCTTCTTGATCGCGGCCCGCTCCTGGCGCTTCGACGTCGACTGGTTCCCGGTCGACTGGGGCTCGTAGTCGAGTACCTGGTAGATCGGGTCGACGACCTGGTTCTGGATGTCGTAGATGACGTCGCCGCAGATGCAGGCGGTGCCCTCGGCCGTCTCGACGAGGATGTTCATCGAGCCGTCCGTGTGCCCGCCCGCCGCCTCGCAGACGATGCCGGGGAAGAGCTCGTCCGGTCCCGAGAGCTCGAGGTCGAGCAAGCGAAGGGCACCCGGCGTGTGCAGCCGGTCGATGTGGTGCTTCACGTATTCCGGTGGATACTGGCCGCCCATGATCCCGGAGGCCGAGAACTCGAGCTCGCGGCGGTTCGTGATCACGGTCGCCTTCGGAAATCGGTCGTCCTGGCCGGCGTGGTCGATGTGGTGGTGCGTGTGGAGGACCCAGCGTACGTCGTCCATCGCCACCCCGTGCCCTGCTAGCTGGTGCTCGAGGCGCATCTCCACCGTCTGGATGCCGGTCATCCCGAGCCGCTGCATGATCTCCGGGCTGGAGGCGCCGGTGTCGACGAGGATCGGATCGTCGCCACCGAGGATCAGGTAGCTCCACGTCTTGACCCGGGTGATCGTCCCCATGTTCCGGGCGAGCACGAGGAAGCTCGCCTCGAGCTCGATGTCGAGGATGTCGAGGAGCTTGATCTCGTAGGGCATTGGAAACCTCCCGGTTCCTGGCGAGGACATGCCCCGCACCCACGATTGACGACCGACCGGTCGGTCGAGTATCGTAGGCGCCGTGGCTCCCCCTGTCAAGGCGGACGAGAAGCGGCGAGAGCTGGTCGACAGGGCGGCCGAGCTCTTCGACCGTGCCGGCTACCACACGACCAGCGTGAGCGAGCTCGCCCGGGCGGTCGGGATCTCGAAGCCGACGCTCTACCACTACGTCTCGGGCAAGGACGAGATCCTGTTTTGGATCCACGAGGAATTCATCGACCTGCTGATCGAGCGGCAAGGGTCGCGGCGGGGGATGGCGGCCGCCGAGGCGCTGTCGGAGGTGATGGCCGACGTGCTCTCGCTGATGGAGACCCATCGCGGGCACGTGCGGGTCTTCTTCGAGCACTACCGGGAGCTCTCCGTCGCCGATCGGGCGACGATCCAGGTCAAGCGGGATCGCTACCGGGCGCTCGTCGAGGCGGTCGTGGCCCGGGGAATCCGCGACGGCGAGCTGCGCGCTGTCGATCCCCGGCTCGCGACCCTGGCGCTGTTTGGCATGTGCAACTGGGCCTACCAGTGGTACCGGCCGGACGGCCCGCTCTCGAGCCGCGAGCTCGCGGAGGTCTTCTTCGATCTCCTGTTCAACGGACTGAGGAGGTAACGGTGCGGACGGCGGAGGAATACCTGGCGGGGCTTCGCGACGGGCGCGAGATCTGGTACCGGGGCGAGCGGGTGGCCGACGTGGTCGAGCACCCGGAGCTCGGCGTGGGCGCCCGCCACGCCGCCCTCGACTTCGAGTTCGCGGAGGAGCCCGCGAATCGCGAGCTGGCGGTCACCGACGGGCACTCGACCTACTACCACCTGCCGCGGGACGCGTCCGACCTGCGGCGACGCTCGCTCCTGATCGAGCGCTCGACCGCTTTCGCCGACACGCTCGTGATCCTCGTCAAGGAGATCGGCACTGACGCCCTGTTCGCGCTCCACCGGGTCACCCACGGCACGGAGTGGTACGAGCGCGTCCGGGCCTACCATCGCGCTTGCCGTGCGGGCGATCTCGCGCTCGCGGTCGCGCAGACGGACGTCAAGGGCGACCGTTCCCGGGGGCCGTCCGGCCAGGCCGACCCCGACCTCTACGTGCACGTGGTCGAGCGGCGGGCAGACGGGGTCGTCGTCCGCGGCGCCAAGGTGCACACGACGTCGTGCCCGAACGTGGACGAGGTGATTGTGATCCCGACCCGGGCGCTCAAGCCCGGCGAGGAGGACTGGGCGATCGCGTTCGCGCTCCCGGTCGCGACCCCCGGCGTGAAGCTGTTCGCCTCCGATTACCTCCATGCCGACCGTGACCCCTGGACGCGGCCGGTGTCGCACCGCCACAAGCTGACGGAGACGCTGACGGTCTTCGACGACGTCTTCGTCCCAAACGAGCGAATCTTCCTCGACGGCGACCTCGCGCTGGCCGGGCGGCTCGCGCTCGAGTTCGTCGAGTACCATCGCTTCACCGCCGTCTCGTACAAGCTGCCGCTCGTCGACGCGTTCGTCGGGCTCGCGCTCTTGCTCGCCGAGGCGAACGGGATCCAGCGCGCCTCGCACGTGCGCGACAAGCTCGTCGCGCTCGTCGGCTACGCGGAAACCGTGCGCGGGCTCACCCACCTGGCGGCCGACCGCTACCGCATCGACGAGCCCACGGGGATCGCCTACCCGGACCCCATGACGACGAACCTGGCGAAATGGACGTTCGCGCGCGACTACCACGCGGCCGTCGAGAAGGTGATCGACATCGCGGGCGGCCTGCTCGTGACCGGGCCGGGTGGGGCCGACTGGCGCTCGGACGAGGTCCGTCCCTACCTCGAGAAGTACTTCGCGGGGGCCGTTCCGGCGTCCCAGCGTCTCGCGCTCATGAACCTCGCCTCCGACCTGCTCGCTCGCGAGTACGCGGGCTACCAGAGCGTGCTCGCGATCCACGCGGAGGGCTCGCTCGAGGCGGAGAAGCTGATGATCGCCCGCTCCTACGACAGCGGTCCGGCGGTCGCGTACGCGCGGAGGCTCGCGGGGCTTTCCTAATCGTAAGGCGATGGAGGGGTCAGACCCCTTGAGTGGGAGAGACTCAGATCTGCCGCCCGGTGGGTGGGTCGCAAATCCGCCCCAGCGGGCGAGACGGAGGTGCTACCGCGTCTTGGAGGGGTCTGACCCCGGGGTCAGACCCCTTGAGTGGGAGAGACTCAGATCTGCCGCCCGGTGGGTGGGTCGCAATTCCGCCCCAGCGGGCGAGATGGTAGGCGCTACCGCGTCTGGGGGAAGCCGAGGTCGACCCGGCTCGTGGCCGGGTCCGGCCAGCGGCTCGTCACGACCTTGCCGCGCGTGTAGAAGTGGATCGCCTCGGGTCCGTAGGCGTGCGAGTCGCCGAACAGCGACGCCTTCCAGCCGCCGAAGGAGTAGTAGGCGACCGGAACCGGGATCGGCACGTTGATGCCGACCATGCCGGCGCTCGCGTCGAACTGGAACTGCCGGGCGGCGCCGCCGTCGCGGGTGAAGATCGCGGCGCCGTTGCCGTACGGGTTGTCGTTCACGAGCCGGACCGCCTCGTCGTAGGTCGAGACGCGGACGACCGACAGCACCGGACCGAAGATCTCGTCCCGGTAGCAGTCCATCTCGGGCGTCACGTGATCGAGCAGCGAGACGCCGACGAAGAACCCGCCGCCGCCGAGGTCGAGCTCTCGGCCGTCGGCGACGACCGTCGCGCCCTGCTCGCGGCCCTTCTCGACGTAGGAGGCGACCCGCTCGCGATGCTCCCGCGTGATCAGCGGCCCCATCTCAGAGCCGGGCTCGAGCCCAGGGCCCACCTTCACGTTCGGCAGCCGGTCGCGGATCGCCTCGACGAGCGGGCCGGCGACGTCGCCGACCGCGACCACGACCGACACGGCCATGCAGCGCTCGCCGGCGGAGCCGTAGGCGGCGCTGACCGCGGCGTCCGCGGCCATGTCGATGTCGGCGTCGGGCAGCACGACCATGTGGTTCTTTGCCCCCCCGAGCGCCTGCACGCGCTTGCCGTGCCTCGTGCCGGTCTCGTAGATCGAGCGGGCGATCGGCGTCGAGCCGACGAACGAGACGGCGACGACGTCCGGGTGCTCGAGCAGCCGCTCGACGGCGACCCGGTCGCCGTTGACGACGCTGAAGACACCGTCCGGCACGCCCGCCTCGCGCAGGAGCTCCGCCACGTAGAGCGACGCGCTCGGGTCCTTCTCCGACGGCTTGAGGACGAAGCAGTTGCCGCACGCGAGCGCCGGCGCCCACATCCACATCGGCACCATCGCGGGGAAGTTGAACGGGGTGACGCCGGCGACGACGCCGAGCGGCTGGCGGATCGAGTAGACGTCGATCCCGGTCGACGCCTGCTCGGAGAAGCCGCCCTTGAGCAGGGTCGGGAGACCGCACGCGTGCTCGATCACCTCGAGGCCGCGGGCGACCTCGCCGAGCGCGTCGGAGAGCACCTTGCCGTGCTCGGCGGTCAGGTGCCGGGCCAGCTCCTCGCGGTGCCCGTTCAGGAGCTCGCGGATCCGGAACAGCAGCTCCGCGCGCCGCGAGAGCGAGACCGCGCGCCAGGCCGGGAACGCCGCGCCGGCGGCGGCGACGGCGCGGTCGACCTCCTCGACGGAGGCGAAAGCGACTTCCCCGGTCTGGATCCCCGTCGCGGGGTCGTACACAGGGCCGCTTCGGCCCGACGTCCCCGCCACGGCCGAGCCGCCGATCCAGTGGCCGATGCGCCTCGGCTCGCCGGCCGGCCGGCCGCCGTTCCCGCGGCCGGCCGCGGGCGCGATCGCGCTTCGCTCTGTCATTCCGTCCTCCTCACGTCGAGGCGTCGGTTCCTGCCCCGGAGGATAGATGCGCCCGCGCCGAGGTCGCTATAAGCTCACGCCGCGGACGACCGGACAGAAAGGAGCGAACGGACCGATGGGCGTGATCGCCAACAACCCGAAGCTCTTCGACCTGATCGACTCGAGCGCCGAGGTCGAGCGGATCGCGACGGGCTTCACCTTCACCGAGGGGCCGATCTGGCATCCGGAGGGCTACCTGCTCTTCTCCGACATGCCGATGGACGTCCGGCGCAAGTGGAGCGAGGCGGACGGCATCGTCGAGGTCATGAAGCCGGCCAACAAGTGCAACGGCATGACCCTCGACGCCGAGCTCAACCTGATCGTCTGCGAGCACTGGACGAGCCAGGTCGTGCGCGCCACCCTGAACGCCGACGGGACGGAGGCGAGCCGCGAGACGATCGCCTCCCACCATGGCGACAAGGAGCTGAACTCCCCGAACGACGTTGTCGTCAAGTCCGACGGGTCGATCTACTTCTCCGACCCCACCTACGGCCGCTGGGACGTGTTCGGCAACCCGCGCGACCAGGACCTCGACTTCCAGGGCGTCTACCGGGTGCCCGCGGGTGGCGGGGAGCCCCAGCTGCTCGCCCGCGACTTCACGCAGCCGAACGGCCTCTGCTTCTCCCCCGACGAGTCGACGCTGTACGTGAACGACTCGGGCGTGCTGCACATCCGCCGTTTCTCGGTCAACGCCGACGGCACCCTCTCCGGCGGCGAGGTGATCCTCGCGGACATCGGCGACCCGGACGACTTCGACGCCGGCATCTGCGACGGCATGAAGTGCGACGAGCGGGGCAACCTCTGGGTCACCGGCCCCGGCGGCATCTGGGTCGTCTCGCCCGACGGCGAGCACCTCGGCACCGTCGAGTTCCCCGAGCACACGGGCAATCTGAACTGGGGCGGCCCCGACTGGAACGTGCTCTACGTCCCCGCCTCGACCTCGGTGTACCGCGTCCGCTGCAAGGTGAGCGGCAACCGTGTCAGCTACATGCGCTAGGAGGAAGCGATGGCCGTCAAGCTCGACCCGAAGCGGAGCGCCCTGGTCATCCAGGACCTCCAGAACGACGTGATCATGCCCGGCGGCGCGTTCACGAGGGACAATCCGGCGCCGGCCGAGCACGCGAAGAAGCAGAAGGTCGTCGCCAACGTGAAGGCGCTGGCCGCCGCCGCCCGCGCTGCCGGCGTCCCGGTCATCCACGTCTGGTACGTCGTCGAGCCCGGCGCGCCCGGCCTGAAGCTGAACGCGCCGCTGTTTCAGGCGGTCAAGGGTACGAACGGCGTCGTGCGCGGCACGACCGGGGCCGCGCCCGTCAAGGGTCTCGAGCCGAGGAAGGGCGACCACATCGTCGAGAAGAGCCGCATGAACGCGTTCCACGGCACGAATCTCGACAACCTGCTGCGCGGCTTCGGCACCGAGGACCTGATCATCACCGGCGCCTGGACGAACTTCTCGATCGAGCACACGGCGCGCCACGCGGCCGACGCCGGCTACCGCGCGATCGTCGTCAGCGACGGGACCTCCACGATCGACGACGAGTGGCAGAACGCGGCGCTCAACTTCGCGCTGCAGATGATCGCCGAGCGGGCGTCGACCAAGGAGTTGGTCGCCGTCCTCGAACGTGCGGCGAAGAAGAAAGCGGCCGCGAAGTAGCCGTGCGGTCGCGCGCCGCGCTCTTTCGCGAGCCCGGCCGCCCGCTGGACGTTGCCGAGGTCGAGCTCGACGAGCCCGGCCCCGGCGACGTCCTCGTGCGCGTCGCCCGGGTCGGTCTCTGCGGCTCCGACCTCCATGTTCTCCGTGGCGAGTGGCGGCGGCCGACGCCGATCGTGCTCGGTCACGAGGGTGCTGGCGTTGTCGAGGCGGTCGGCGCGGGCGTTTCCGGCCTCGCGCCCGGCGACCACGTCGTCCTCTCCTGGGCGCCGTCCTGCGGCGAATGCGGGCCCTGCCGGCGAGGCCGGCCCGTCGCTTGCGTCCCGCTTCGGGCCGGAATCGCGGCGGGCACGCTCCCCGACGGCGGCACCCGCATGCGCCTGGGCGAGGAGACCGTCTTTCGGATGACCGCGATCGGGGCCCTCGCCGAGCGGATCGTCGTACCCGCGAAGTCGGCTCTGCCGCTGCCTGCCGACCTGCCGCTCGAGCAGGCGGCACTCGTCGGCTGCGCCGCCCTCACCGGCGTCGGCGCCGTGCTCAACCGCGCCCGCGTCGAGGCCGGCTCGAGCGTGCTCGTCGTCGGCGCCGGCGGCGTCGGACAGTTCTGCCTCCAGGGAGCGACCGTCGCTGGCGCGCTCACGATCGTCGCCGCCGACCCGCTCGAGAGCCGCCGCGCGCAGGCGCTCGCGCTCGGCGCCACCGCGGCCGTCAGCCCGGCCGAGGTCGCCGTCGCGCTCGAGGCGATCGCGCCCGACGGAGTCGACTACGCCTTCGACGCGGTCGGCGGGCCCGCCGCGTTCGACCTCGCGCTGCGCTCGACCCGCGGCGGCGGCACCGTCGTCGCGGTCGGGATGGCGGCGGCCGGAGCGACACTCGCGCTCGACCCGTTCCAGCTCACGAACGAGGAGAAATGGATCACGGGGTCGCTCTACGGCTCCGAGGACCCCGCCGTCGCGCTGCCGGCGCTGCTCGATCACGTCCGGGCCGGGCGGATCGACCTCGAGCACATGGTCGGGCCCGAGTACCCGCTCGACGAGGTCAACGACGCGATCGAGGCGATGATCGGGGGCGCTCCCGGGCGCGTGCTCGTTCGCCCGTAGCGGCCCGCGCCGCGCGCCGCGCCGGTATCGTCACGGGCGCGGCTCCGAACGAGACGGGACGGGAGGGGAGCAGGTGGCACGGAAGCGCACGACGATCTTCGACGCGATCGCGACGGGGGACCCCGCGCGGGTCAAGAGGCACCTGACGCGCAAGCCGGAGGCGCTCCAGGAGCGCGACGGCGAGGGTCGCTCGCCGCTCATGCGGGCCCTCTACGAAGGCCACCGCGACGTCGCGGCGGTCCTGATCGAGCGCGGCGCTCCCGGGGGAGCGCACGAGGCCGCCGCGCTCGGCGACCTCGACAAGCTGAGTGGCGCGATCGGCCGCAGCCGCCGACGCGCGCGCGAGCTCTCCTCGGACGGCTTCGCGCCGCTCCATCTCGCCGCCTTCTTCGGACAGGTGGAGGCCGCCCGGCTGCTGCTCGAGCGGGGGGCCGACCTCCAGGCCCGCTCGACCAGCCGCCGCCTCCCGTCGGTGACCCCGCTCCACAGCGCCGCCGCGGCCCGTCAGACCGAGGTCGCCGAGCTCCTGCTCGAAGCCGGAGCCGACCCGAACGTGACCCATAACGGCGGCTGGACGGCGCTCCATTCCGCCGCCGCGAACGGCAACATCGAGCTGGCACGGCTCCTGCTCGCGCGTGGCGCCGAGCCGATGCCGCTCGCCGACGACCGCACGCGCCCGATCGACTTCGCGATCGAGAACCGCTTCAGGGACGTGGTCGAGCTCTTGCGGCCATACGTCTCCGCGCCGCGGTGACCGAGCGGGTCGTCCTCGTCACCGACTACACCTGGCCCTCGACCGAGCCCGAGGCCGAGGTGCTCGCCGCCGCCGGGGCGCGGCTCGTCGTCGCCGAGACCGGCTCGGAGGAGGAGCTGCTCGCGCTCGTCCCGCGGGCGGACGCGATCCTGACCTGTTTCAAGCGGGTGTCGGCGGAGGTTGTGCGCCGAGGCGAGCGGCTGCAGGTGATCGGCCGCTACGGGATCGGGGTCGACAACATCGCGGTCGACGAGGCGACGCGACTCGGGATCCCGGTCACGAACGTGCCCGCCTACTGCGTCGACGAGGTCGCCGAGCACGCACTCGCGCTCCTCCTCGCGCTCGAGCGGTCGATCTGCCGCTACGACGCCGGCGTGCGCCGCGGCGACTGGACGCTGACGCAGGGGCTGCCGCTGCGCCGCGTCGCCGGCAAGACGCTCGGGATCGTCGGCTTCGGTGCGATCGGCCAGCGGCTCGCTCGCAAGGCCAGGGGCCTCGATCTCGACGTCGTCGTCCACGACCCGACCGCGACCCCCGAGGAGCTCGCCGGGCACGAGGTCCGGGCGCTGCCGCTCGACGAGCTCGCGGCCAGGGCCGACTACGTCTCGTTGCACGTGCCGCTGACCGGGGCCACCCGCGGGCTCGTCGACCGCCGCTTCCTGCGCGGGATGAAAGCGACCGCCTACCTCGTCAACGTCTCCCGCGGCGGCGTCGTCGACCACGACGCCCTGGCCGAGGCACTACGGGAGGGGTGGATCGCCGGGGCTGGGATCGACGTGTTCGAGCCCGAGCATCTGCCGGCCGGGCACCCGCTGCTCGAGCGGGGGAACCTCGTCGCGACCCCGCACGTCGCGTTCTATTCCGAGGAGTCCGTGCTCGCGCTCGAGCTCGGCGCCGCCCGCAACGTCGCCGCGATCCTGACCGGACGGCGCCCCGAGCATGTGGTCAATCCGGAGGTGCTCGAGCTGCCCCGCTGGCGGCATCTCGTCCGAAGCTGAGCGGCGCCTACGGCACGTGGCGGGTGACGGTGCCGCTCTCGTAGTTCGCGACCCAGAGCGCCCCCTCGCCGAACGCCAGGCCGAGCGGCGACTGGCCGAGCTCGACCGGCTCACCGACGATCTCTTCCGTCCGGGGGTCGATCTCGACGGCCGTCCCGAGCGTGTCCGGGCCGGTCATCACAAGCGCCCAGACGGTCTCGTCGCCGACGGCGACAGCCGTGCGGCCCGCCGGCCCGACCTCGATCGGGGGGTCGAGCAGCGCGTTCGTGCCGGGCTCGATCCGCCGCACGGTGCCAGCGTCGGTCGTGACCCACACCCCGCCGGCGCCGGCGGCGACGTACTCCGGCACGTCCGGGACGGGGATGACCGCCGCTGCCTCGTTCGTGCGCGGGTCGATCCGCGTGACAGCCCCGTTGACGCCGCCCGGTGGGTTGCCGCTCGCGACCCAGACGGCGCGGAAGCCGACGGCGATCCCCTGCGGGTAGCCGCCCACCTCGATCACCGCCGCGACCTCGCCGGTGTCCGGATCGATCCGCGTGACCGTGCCGGCGTTCGGCGCGGTCACCCAGACCGAGCCGGCCCCGGCGGCCACGCACGCGGCCTCCTCGAGGTCGATCGCGCGGGAGAAGCGGTTCGTCTTCGGATTGATGCGGACGAGGTTCCCGGACGCGGTCGTGACCCAGATCGCGTCCCTCGCCGCGGCGACGCCGCACGGCCGCTCGCTGCCGAGCTCGTCGCCGGCGCCGATCTTTGCGACGATCGCCCCGGTGGCGGCGTCGACGCGGACGAGCCGGCGGCCGTCACGGACGACCCAGACGCCGCCGGCGCCGACGGCGACCGCGTTCGGGAAGCCCCCGACCGAGACCACGCTCACCTCCTCGACCGGCGGCAGGTCGGTGGGTACGAGCTCGCCCGTGGCGGTGTCGACGATCTGGCTCGTCGCCGGCTCGAGCGGGGCGGCGGCGTCGCTCCCGTCGTTGGTCAGCCAGAGCACGACCCCGGCGGCGACGCCCAGCCCGAGCAGCCCGCCGGCGAGGGCGGCGAGCATCGCTTTCGTCTGCCGGCTCATCGGCTAACCATAAACCCCGGGCAGGCCGCACCCCACGCGGCGGCGCCGGGTGGTTGCCCCGGCTACCCGAAGTCGCGCGATCCGAGATGGCGAAGCCGGGCCCGGCGTCGGCGTAGCCGCCTGAGCTCGACCTCGGCGAGCACGATCAGCGCGACGAACAGCCCGGCGAGGGCGACGGCCGCGAGCTGCACGCTCGAGATCATGCCCCCAGGCTGACGGCCCCAGCTCAGGAAGCGGTGATGCTTCCGTCAGGATTGCGTGAGGAGGCCGGCCGGCGCCGACCCGGGTCCCCCGGCTCGCGCTCGTCCGGAACGCCCGCCAGCGGCGCCGGGCGCGCGCCCCGGCTCGGCTAGGCTGCCGGGAACACGTGAGCGAGTACCGGTGGGCATGGGCCTCCCCTTACACGTTCCCGAGCTCGAAGAGGGAGGTGAATACATGGCATCCGGAACCGTCAAGTGGTTCAACGATGCGAAGGGCTACGGCTTCATCACGCCCGACGGCGGTGGTAAGGACGTCTTCGTCCACCATTCGAACATCGCCGGCACGGGGTTCAAGAGCCTCGCCGAGGGCGCCCGGGTCGAGTTCGACGTGAGCGAGGGGCAGAAGGGCCCCGAGGCGTCGAACGTGACCGTCGTTCCCGGCTAGTCCGCCGGGCCTACCGGCCGGCGGCGTGTTGTCGCCGGCCGGTAGCCTTCCCCCTGGAGGTTGGGTCGATTGAGGGGGAAGATCGTGAGGACCGACGAGGAGTGGCGCCGCCTGCTCTCGCCCGAGCGCTACGCGGTGCTGCGCGGGAAGGCGACGGAGCCGCCGTTCACCGGCGAGTACGCGGCCAGCAAGGAGCCCGGGACGTACCGCTGCGCCGGCTGCGGTGCCGAGCTGTTCCGCTCCCGGGCGAAGTACGAGTCCGGCAGCGGCTGGCCGAGCTTCTACGAGCCCGCGCGGGAGGGGGCGGTGGCGACGGCCCCTGACGCGAGCCACGGAATGATCCGGACCGAGGCGCTCTGCGCCGCCTGCGGCGGTCATCTCGGCCACGTGTTCGGCGACGGGCCCGAGCCGACGGGGCTTCGCTACTGCATCAACTCGGCCGCGCTCGAGCTCGAGCGCGATCGCTAGAGCCGGCGCTCGAGCACCCAGACCGTGCCGATCGGGTCGAAGCCGAGCCGCTCGTAGAGAGCGGTCGGGCCGTCCTCCTCCGCCTGGAGGAAGACGAGGCGGCGGCCGGCGTCGCGTGCTCGGGCGATCGCGTGGAGCACGACCGCGCTCGCGAGCCCGCGGCCCCGGTGGGTCGGGAGCGTCATCACCGACTCGATCTGCGCGACCCCGGGGCTCTCGTGTAGATCGCAGGCGGAGACCACCGCGTCGCCAGCGAGGGCGCCGTAGGCCCTGGCGCCGGCAGCGGCGAGCACGTCGCGGGCCTCGACGATCTGCCGCTCGACGCCGGGCGTGAGCTCGGGCGTGTCCTCGGCCAGCGAGCGCTCGAGGAACGTGCGTGCTTCGGCCGGGGTCAGCTCCCGGACGGCGGCGCCGTCGCCGCCCGCGCTCGCCGGACGGCGGTGGGCCATCAGAACGCGGCGCCTGACGCCCCAGCCGAGCGCGGTGAGGCCCGGGGCGACACGTTCGCCGCCGCGCCCGTCGGCGACGATCGCGTGGCGGTGCGTGAGGCCGGCCGCCGCCTGCACGCGCTCGAGCTCCAGGGCGAGCGCTCTCGCATCCTGGGCGACCGGAACCGTGTCGACCCAGACCAGGTTGAGATCCCACACCTGGGGCAGCCGCTCGTCGAAGACCGCCACGCCGAACGGCAGCGGCTCCACGCGCAGCGCAGCCCGCAGCGCAAGGCCGCGCATGAACGCGAGCGCCGACGCGAGCTCGCCCGGGCGGCGCACGCTAGCCGCGCGCGGGGCGAACGGTCACCTCGACCCCGTGCACCGAGGTGCTCTCGCCCATGTCGCTCGTCTCGCCCGGGTTGAGCGCGTTGACGGTCGCGCCGGACGGCTCGAGCTTCGGCCAGCGTCCCTTGTGGGACAGGGCGACGCCCTTCGGCACGTCGGCGGAGACGACGGTGCGCACGGGGAGCCTCCCCGTGGCGTTTTCGAGCAGCGCCTCGTCCCCGTTGGCGAGGCCCCGCTCGGCGGCGTCGTCGGGGTGGAGATGAACTGTGGCCGGGCCCGCCTGGCGCAGGACCTTCGCGTCGTTCGCGAAGCTGTCGTTGAGGATCCAGGGCGAGGCGGGGGAGAGGAGGCGAAGGCGGCCGGCGGACGGGCGCTCGTCGGCGAGCGGCAGCGGAACCCGCGGGTGTCCGTCCCGCTCGGCTCGCTCCGAGGCGAGCTCGACCAGTCCACTCGGCGTCGGGAACGTGAGCTCGGCGAACTGGACGACCGGGGCGGCCGTGACCGGGACGGTGCCTCGCGCGGCGAGCCCCGCGAAGTCGAGCTCGAGCCCGGAGCGATCGAGCAGGGCCGCGATCACGGCGGCGTCGGGCTCCCGCAGCTCGGGGTCGTCGAAGCCGAGTGCCCGCGCGAGCCGGCGGACGATCTCCTGGTTCGGGAGCGCTTCGCCGGGCGGGTCGGCTGCCTTGACCTGCGCGGACAGGGTCAGGTCGAAGTAGGGGACGACGAGGTCGTCGAACTCGAGGAAGCTCGCCGCCGGCAGCACGTAGTCTGCGAGGTCGGCCGTGTCCGTCTGGAACAGCTCGAGCACGACCGTGAACAGGTCCTCGCGCTGGAGGGCGCGGCGCAGCCTGGCCTGATCGGGGTTCGACGCGACGATGTTGACGTTCCATGCGACCAGGGCCCGCGAGGCGCGGGCGTCCTCGAGCCGCTCCGCCAGACGCATCTGGCTCACGCGCGGCGGCCTGGCCGTGGGCGCCAGGTGCGGCGCTGTCACGTAGTCGCCGTCGATCCCTCGCGATGCGGAACCGTTCAGGTAGAGGAAGCCGGCGCCGGGGCGGCCGAGGTTGCCGGTGACCGCGGGCAGGAGCGCGCAGGCGCGGATCACGTTGCCGCCCGTGCGCTGGCGCTGGAGACCCTGACCCAGCCAGAGCAGCGACGGTCCCTCGCCGTAGCTCCGGGCCGCCTTCTCGATCAGCGCGGCCGGCACGCCCGTCACCCGCTCGCCCCAGGCGGGCGTGCACGGGTCGAGCAGCGGCTCGAGCTCCTCCCAGCCGACCGCGTGGTCGTGCAGGAAGTCGAGGTCGGCGAGGCCGTCGCGGCGGATCACGTGCAGGAGCGCGAAGGCGAGCGCGGCGTCCGTGCCGGGGAACGGCTGGAGGTGGAGGGCCGCGGCGCGGGCCGTCTCCGTTCGGATCGGGTCGACGACGATCAGGCGGCCGGTCGCGGGCCGGAGCCAGTGCTCGTCGACGTGCGGGCCGGACGCGGACGGGTTCGCGCCCCAGACGAGGATGCACGCGGCGTCCCGGGCGGTGCGGGGGTCGAAGCCCGTCTCGGAGTCCCCGTAGACGTACCCGAGCGCGACGTGGCCGGCGTTGTTGCAGACCGTGTCGGGGTCGACCTCGGTCGCGCCGAGGCGGTGGACGAGGCGCATCGGGAAGCCGTAGGCGAGCTGGGAGATCGTTCCGGTGTAGTGGGTCGCGAGGATTGTCTCCGGGCCGTGCTCGGTGGCGATCGCCGCGAGGCGGGCGGCGATGTCGGCGAGCGCGTCGTCCCAGCCAACAGGCTCGAACCGCCCGCTGCTCTTGGCGCCGACGCGTCGCAGCGGCCGCGTCAGCCGGGCGGCGGAATCGCGCCAGGCGCCGTTGTAGCCGAGCGAGCACTTCGGGCACAGCTTCCCGCGGCTGACCGGGTGCTCCGGGTCGCCGCGCACGTTCACGATCGCGCCGTTCTCAACCGCGACGACGATCCCGCACGAGTCGTAGCAATCGCGCGGGCAGGTCGTGCGGATCGTGGTGGCGACTCCCCTCATCGGCAGGGACAGCCATTCTCCCTCGCGAAGCCCCGGCTCGCAACGTCGGCGCGGCCATCAAGGGGTCAGACCCCGGGGTCAGACCCCCTGATAAGACCCCGGGGTCAGACCCCCTGATACGGGTCGACGCAGATCCCGTGCATGTGTCGCTCAACCATGCCGGCCGCCGGCGTGGCGCGGCCGACCGGGGTCTGACCCTCTACCGACACGACCCCTGCGGGCGCTGCCGACGGCGCAACCGCCGCTGCCGGGGAAGACGACGAGCAGGACGCAGCGGCGGCAGCGTCCCGTCTCAACCGCGAAAAACGAACCCCGCCCGGCCCCATCGCTTCCTCACAGCCCTACTCGTCCGCCGGCCCCGGTTCGCCGGGCATTCTGGTGGATAGGGCTGATCATGCCGCGGCGGCCGCTTTCGCGCGGAGGTGTTCTCGCGCCTGGGTCGGGGTCCGGTAGTCGTGGCGTTCGATCAGCCAGTGCTGGTTGTAGGTGCGGCCGAAGGCGCGGACGGCGTTGCGGAGCTCCTCGAGCGTGTCGAAGCGTTCGATCCACAGGACCTGCTCCTTCAGCGTCTGGATCGCTTTCTCGGCGACGCCGTTCGTCTCTGGCTCGTAGTGGAAGGCCGGCGAGCGGGCGATGCCGAGGTGGTCGATCTCGGCTTGGTAGTGGTCAGGGCGGAAGCAGGAGCCGCCGTCGTAGCGCAGGGCGAGCCCGGCGGCGACCGCCCGTTCGACCGAGCCGAAGCGCTCGGCGCAGACCTCGCGCAGCAGGTCGGCGGCGGCGAAGCGGTCGATGCGGTGGGCGGCGTCGTACCAGACCTCGTTCGAGGCGTGATCGACGATCACGAACACGGCGCAGCGCCCCTCCTGACCTGTCCAGGCCTCGGTCGCGTCGGTCGCCCAGAGCGTGTCGGGCACCGAAACGGTGATCGTGCCCTCGTGCAGCCTGGCGGCTCGCTTCCTGACCTGCGCCGTCGGCGCGAGCAGCCCCGCCTCGCGGGTCAGCCGCAGCACGCGCTTGCGGCTCGTGCGGATCCCTCGCTGGCGGCGCAGCCGCGCCCAGACCTTGCGGTGGCCCTCACCGACGAACGGTGAGGCGTCGAGGTCGCGGCGGATCTCCGCCAAAAGCTCGGCGTCCGGGAGCGCGCCGACGGGGCCGGGACGGCGGCGAGCAGGAACCGCATCGGCCGAGGCGCACCGGCGGCGGCGCTGCTCGCACGCCGCCGACCGGGGTACGCCCGCCACCCGGCAGACCGCCGAAAGCGGTGCCGGCAGCTGCGCGCTCACCTCGAGCGCCTCGGCGACTGAGGGTGGCCCTTCTTCTCCAGCAGCGCCCGCAGGATGTCTACCTCCAGCTGCAGCTCACCGACCTTACGCTGCGCCGCGACGAGCCGTCGGTCGCCCTCCGGCGCCGGCCGCGACTTCAGCCCCTCCCGGCCCGCCGCGAGGAACTCCTCCCGCCAGCCGGCGATCCGCCCCGCCGGCTGCCCCGACTCCCGCGCCAACAGATCCAGCGACTCCCCGCGCAGCAGGCGCAACACCACCTGCTCTTTGCGGCGCACGCTCCAGCGCACCTCCCGGCTCGCCTCCGGCCCGCCGCTCGCCACGCCGGAGCGCGGCTCCCCAACTGCCTCCACACCAACCTCCCGAACCCTCGACATCGTGACCTCCCCGGTCTAATCGAGTGTCCGGACAGAACCGGGTGCGCGGGACTCGTCGCACACCTCGTCGCCTGCCTCCACCAACGCGCTCAAGCGCCGGCAGCCGCCCTTCGTGAAAGATCCGGGCTAGCCGACGATCTCGGCGATCTCCTCGCCGCCGCGAACGAGCCAGTCGATCGGCGCACGCTCGATCACCTCTCGCAGCACGAGCGCGGTGACCGATCCGAGCGAGTCGCGAGCGGCCGCGTCGTCGACGGCGCGCAGCAGACCGGAACGAACCGCCCGCTCGATCGTCTCGCGCGTCCACGCGATCGGATCGATACCCGGCGCCTCGGGCACGAAGGCGAGTACGAGCTCCTCGCGAGTCGTGCCGAGTTCGCAGGCGGCTCCGTTCAGGCCCGAGAGTACGACCCGCTGCACCGTCGCGTCGATCCCGTCGCCCGGGAAGCGTACCTCAGCCGTGCACGGGTCGGCGACCTTCGTTTGTCCGAACCCCGGCGCGCCGAGCCAGAGCTCGACCGCGACGAGCACGACACCCACCGCCAGCAGCGTCGCGAGCGCGGCGAGGGCGAGGCGCCGTCGGCTCACCTCACCACACCTCCAGGCGGCGAACGAGGCGCAGCGGCAGCAGCGCGAGCGCCGCAAGAGCGGCGCAGAGCGCGAACGCCGTGCGGAAGCTCCGCGTGAGCGCTTCTTTGATCTCCTGCGTCAGCTCGTCTCGGAGCGCCGCGACGCGCTCGTCCTCGGCTGCGCCGCGCCGGTCGAATGCCGCACCGAGGTCGGGGAGCTCGCCCTGCTGGGCTTGCTCGAACGCGTCGCGCAGATCGAGCGCGAGCGGCACCTTCTTCGTCAGCGGCACCGGCGAGTCGAGCACCGCCGACGCGCCCGCGAGCGTCGCGTGCTCGGCGCCGCGCTCGAGCTCGAACGCGAGCAGCGGGGCAACCAGGACGAGCGCCGCGACGAGCCCGAGGTGGCGGGCACCGATCGACCAGGCGCCGCTGCGGGTGAGCCCGTGCTCGACGCTGACGGCGGCGTGGGAGAGCGTTGGCACCGCGAGACCGAGACCGGCTCCGCAGAGCGCGAGCGCGAGCGCGGCCAGGAGGATGCTCGTCCTGGGCAGAAACGCGAGCGCGGCGAGGCCGAGCACGAGCAGTAGGGCTCCGCCGGCGACCCCGATCCGCGGTGCCAGGCTCGCCGCCAGGGGTCGTACGGCGAGCGTCGCGGCAGGAATCCCGGTGACGACACCCGCGGCTCCCAGCGGCGACAGCTGCCACAGCGCTACGAGCAAGAGGACGCCGAGAAACAGCGCTCCGACGAGCGCACCGAAGACGAGCCCCAGCGCCGCGTTTGCCGCCAGCGCCGGGCGGGCCGGCGGCGGCTCGAGCTCGCGCGGCCCCGGGCGGCGGGCCCG
Organism: Thermoleophilia bacterium; assembly: GCA_020845695.1. Next base: position 81,767 of record JADLFG010000049.1, read on the forward strand.
GCCGCCGAGCGTCGCAAGCAAGGCGGCCCCGGCGATCGGCGCCTGGACGACGAAGATCGCCCGCCAGTCGAGGAGCTGAGTCAGGAGACCGCCCAGCGCCGGCCCCAGCGCCGCCCCCAGGGCACCGGCGGTCGTCCAGCGGATGGCGCCGGCCCTGTGCTCGCCGCAGAGGCCGGCGAGGAGCGGGAGCGTGCCGACGAGCAGGAGCGCTCCGCCGATGCCCTGGAGCGCGCGCCAGAGCACCAGCGCTTCGAGCCCACCCGCGAGCGAGCAGCCGATGCTCGCCCCGAGGAAGATCGCGAGGCCGGTCCGGCTGATCACCCCCGGCGTCAGCCTCCGGATCAGCGGCAGGGCGGCGAACGCCACCGCCGCGACGGCCACGTTGTACGAGGTGATCACCCAGGCGATTCCCTCGATCGACGTGCCGAGCTCGCTGTACAGATCCGGCAGGGCGAGGACGACGATCGACGAGTCCGCGAACGCGACCGCGACCGCGGCAAGGACGACGACCGTGAGCGCGCGGGAGGCGGCGATCCCGGTCTGCATGCGACCCGAGGATAGCCCTCAGCCACCTCGAGCCCGCGCTCGTGCCACGCGCCGGCCGCCATCCGGTCTAGGATTGGCGCGCCGCGATGCGGCCTCGTGGCATGACAGATGCGCTTCGTGAGCTCAAGGCTCGGCTGGCCGAGGTCGACGACCTCGGGCGGGCTGCGCGCGTGCTCGGCTGGGATCAGCAGACGATGATGCCGCCCGGCGGCGCGCCCGCGAGGGCCGACCAGCTCGCCACCCTCGGTCGGATCGCCCACGAGCGGTTCACGGCGCCCGAGCTCGGGCGGTTGCTCGACCGGCTGCGCGCCCACGAGGAGTTCCTGGCGCCGGACTCGGACGACGCGTGCCTGATCCGTGTCACCCGGCGCGACTACGAGAAGGCGGTGCGCGTACCGGCCGAGCTTCGCGCCGAGATGCTCCGCGCCGCGTCGCTCGGACACCAGGCCTGGGTGGAGGCGCGCGCGGCGTCGAACTTCCCGGCCTTCCTCCCGCACCTCGAGCGCAACGTCGAGCTGGCGCTGCGTTACATCGAGTGCTTCGAGCCGGCCGGCGAGCCCTATGACGTGCTGCTCGACGACTACGAGGAGGGCGCTACGACCGCGGACGTGCGCGCCGTCTTCGAGCCGCTCAAGGAGGGGCTGCTCCCGCTCGTCGCGGCCGTCAGCGAGCGGGGCGGCGACCCCGGCCCGCTGCGCGGGCCCTTCCCGGCGGACGCGCAGCGACGGTTGATCGACACGGTGCTCACGCGTCTCGGTTTCGACCCGGCGTCGTGGCGGCTCGACGTTGCCGCGCACCCGTTCGCGACGACGTTCGCGGTCGCCGACATCCGCCTGACCACGCGCTACGACGAGGACGATCTCAGGGCGCTCTTTGGAGCGATGCATGAGTTCGGGCATGGCCTGTACGAGCGGAGCGTCAGCCCCGCGCTCGAGCGGACGCCACTGGCCGGCGGCGTCTCGCTCGGCCTGCACGAGTCCCAGAGCCGCCTTTGGGAGAACCTCGTCGGCCGGGGTCGCGCGTTCTGCCGCTGGCTCCACCCGGTCGCCCGGGCCGCGTTTCCCGACGCGCTTCGCGGCGTGGACGAGGAGGCGTTCTACCGGGCGATCAACAGGGTTGTGCCTTCCCTGATCCGGGTCGACGCCGACGAGGTGACGTACTGTCTGCACGTGATCCTGCGCTTCGAGCTCGAGCTCGAGATCGTGAATGGGGGATTGGAGCTGCGCGACCTCCCCGAGGCGTGGAACGCGCGCATGCTCGACTACCTGGGGGTTGAGGTTCCCGACGACGCACACGGGGTGCTTCAGGACGTCCACTGGTCCGGCGGCACGTTCGGCTACTTCCCCACCTACGCGCTCGGGACGGTGATGTCCGTCCAGATCTGGGAGGCGGCGCGGCGGTCGCTGCCCGATCTCGACGCGCAGCTCGAGGCGGGCCAGTTCGACGAGTTGCGCGAATGGCTGCGCGCGGGCCTCCACGTGCACGGACGGAAGTTCGCGCCGCAGCAGATGCTCGAGCGTCTGGTCGGAGGGCCGATCGATGCGGGCCCCTACCTCGGCTACCTCGCCGGCAAGCTGGACGAGCTCTATGCCCCGGCCTAGCCTCGCCGGCGAGACCGGGCGCTAGGCTTGCGGCGGACGGAAGCGCCGCCGTGCCCCGCACCTTCGTGACCGTGATTGCCGCCGCGCTCGCGGTGCTCGCCGCAGGGTGCAGCTTGGTGGCCGGACGCCAGGCTGCCGTGACTCCGGCCCCGGTGGCCGGTGGGGGTACGACCGGGGTCGAGGCTCCCGGGCCCGAGGTGTCCTCGGAGCTGCCGGCGTGGCTCGCGCCCGGTGCCGCTCTCGTCGTCTCGGGCAGCGCCGAACCGGGACTCAAGGTCGCGCTGCGGGCCGGCGCGCGCCGACTCGCCGGGGTCGAGGCCGGCGCGGACGGGACGTTCGAGCTCACAGCGGCGGCTCCGGGCGCCGGTCGCTACCGGGTCACCGTCGTGGCGGGCCGGCAGAGCGTCGACCTGGGCCGCCTGCTCGTGCGCCCCCTCGTGCTGGCCGCCGGCGGCGACGTCAACCCCGGCGACCGGGTTGCGACGGCGGTCGCCGCCCACGGGGCGCGGTATCCGTGGCTGTCGGTCGGGCCGCTCCTGCGGGGTGCCGACCTCGCGACCGTGAACCTGGAGGGGGTCGTGTCGACGCGGGGGACTCCTTGGCCGGACAAGGCGTTCCACTTCCGGGGCCCGCGCGCGGTGCTCGATGCGGCCTCCGGGTTCGCCGGGATCGACGTGGTCGCCGTGGCCAATAACCACAGCCTCGACTACGGTCGCGTCGCGTTCCGCGACACCCTGGCCGCCGCTCGGCGGGCGGGGGTGGCGACCGTGGGCGGCGGCCGCGGCCTCGCTGTCGCGCGACGCCCCGCCGTGCTCGCAGCCGGAGGGCTGCGGGTCGCGTTCCTCGGCTACGACGACATCCAGCCCGACTTCCACGCGCGGGCCGGCGTCGCAGGCACGGCGCCGGCGGACGGCGAGCTGGTCGCTGCAGACGTGCGGGCGGCCCGCCGCGGCGCCGACGCGGTGGTCGTCTGGTTCCACTGGGGCGTCGAGCTCGAGCGCTCGCCGAATTCGCGTCAGCGCGAGCTCGCCCGCGCGGCGCTCACGGCGGGCGCCGCGGTGGTGCTGGGAGCGCACCCCCACGTCCTGCAGCCGATCGAGCGGCGCGGGCGCACGCTCGTCGCCTGGAGTCTCGGGAACTTCGTCTTCGCGCCGCACTCCGCCGGTACGGACGAGACCGGCGTCCTGCTCGTTCGGCTGGGCGCGCGCGGCGTCGTCGGGCACTCGTTCCGCCCGGCCAAGATCGTCGGCGTCCAGCCCCGCCTGGACTGAGCCGCCATGTCCGCGCGCGGGCGCCGGGGGTCAGACCCCGCCCGCCGCGAAGCGCTCCCGCCCGCGCTGGCTCGTAGTTCGGAGCCAGGGCCTGACCGTCGTCCCCCGGGGGTCTGACCCCGGGGTCAGACCCCTCAACGTGGGCTAAACAACTCGGAGGGCGAGGCGGGCGAACCGCCGGCGGGAGGTTCGGCCGGACTCCCGCCGACGTGCTACGCGGCCGGGTAGAGCACCGCGCGCGCCGGGGCGCCGTCGGCGCCCGGGATCGAGAGTGGCAAGCAGGCGAGGCGGTAGCGGCCCGGCGCGACCGCCCGCAGGTCGAGACCCTCGAGGGCCGGGATGCCCGCGCAAAAGAGCGCTCGGTGGGCCTCCTCATCGCCAATCGAAAGGTAGTCGATCCCGGCCAGGCGCACCCCGCGGCGGGCGAGCGCGGCGGCGCCGGTCGCGTCGAGGCAGACGTGCGCGGGCGAGAACCGCGGCTCGTCCCAGAGCGCGGCGCTGCGCGTCTTGAAGAGGACGCGCTCGGCTCCGGCGGGGACGATGGCCTCGACGAGCGCGGCGTCGATCCTGAGGTCGGCGGCGGTGGCATCGACGACGTCGGCCGGCCCGTTGAAGGGATCGAGCCCGATCTCGTCGAGCGTCGTGGCGCCGTCGACGAAGTGCCGCGGGGCGTCGACGTGGGTGCCCGTGTGCACCGGGAACGCGATCTCGGTCAGGTTGACGGGGTCGCCGGCGGCGATCGCGAGGGTTTGCTCGACCCGCACCGGGCTGTCCTGCCACGCGACCATTCCCGCTCGCAGCGGCACGGAGATGTCGATCGGCGAGGGTTCAGGCCTGCTCTCGTTCACGACCGGACAGCGTAGACGCCCGCGACGGGTGACAGCGGCCTGGCGGCGACGCACCCTGTCCCCGCCGGCCAGGTCCCGGGGCCAGGCCCCCGGACCTGGCCCGAGGGGTCAGTCGGCGAGGATCCCTTTCATGCCCCTGAGGCCGACGTCCATGAGCTGCCAGGCGGTGCCGGCATGGAACGGCTCGCCCGCGTGGAAGCGCATCGGGACGACCGCGCCGAGTATCTTCTTGCCGAGGCGCCAGATCGGGGAGACCCCGACCTTGTAGAGGTCGTCGGCGCCGGGCCGCACCTCGACCGGCAGCGCCGGGTCGCCGGTCAGGCGCAGCGGCACCTGGGCGAACGTTGCCTTGTCGAGCATCTCCATGATGCACATGCTGACCGGGTCGAAGGTGGCGCGCGCCGCCCGTCCCTGAACGCGGCCCGCGATGTGCTCGGCGACCGCATCCGCCTGCAGGAAGGCGAGGAACGCCTGCTTGACGGGGAAGTCGCCCGCGTCGCCGGGCGCGTACACGTCCGGGTGCCCCACGACCTGGCGCGTCTCGAGCTCGGTCTGAAGGAACCCGCGCTCGTCCGCGGGCAGCCCGTCGTAGGTGACCGCGGAGATGTACGGCGGGAAGGAGACCAGGAGGTCGAACTCGCGGCTCGATCCGTCCGCGTAGCGCACCTCGCCGTCCCCGACCCCGGTCACGACCTCGCCCGTGTGGCCCTCGACGCCGCGCTCGGCGAACTCGGACGTCACCACCTGGTGCAGCCGCGGCCCGAACGCCTGGATGAACGATTGCTCGAACGTCGAGTACGTGATCGCGACGCGGTCACGTACCCGCTCCCGCCGCAGCCACGTCTCGAGCATGAACGCCAGCTCGTAGAGCGGCCCGGCGCACTTGTTGTTCGGCGGCACGAGAAACAGCGCCCGCTGCTCCTCACCCCGGCCCGCGGCCTCGCGGAGCCGCCCGAGCGCCGCGCGCAACGACAGCATCTCCTCGGGCGTCCAGATCGACTCGCCGCGCTCGCCGAGCCCCGGGATCTCGCCAGGCCGCATGCCGGAGCCGGTCGCGAGCACGAGGAAGTCGTACGGGAGCGACGTCCCGTCCTCGAAGGAAACGCGCCGGCGGTCCGGGTCGACCTCCCGCACGCGGCTCTCGAGGAACGAGATCGTGCGCTTGCGCAGCGGTGCGTCGAGCGGGACGAGCAGCGACTCCGGCTCCGCTCCGAAGGGGATGTAGATCGAGTTCGGCTTGAACACCCAGGTGTCCCGGTCGGACACGAGGGTCATCTCGACGTCGTCGTGCAGGCGCATGCGCACGAGGAAGGCGGCCTCGAGGCCGGCGAACCCGCCTCCGACGACGACGACCCGCGGTCGCGCGCTCATGGCGGCTCCTTTCGGTTTCGCTGGAACGTCCCCAATCGTCGCGGCCGGCCGAGCCGCCGGCCTCGGTGGGAACTACGGAACCGGGGCGCGGATTCTACGGAATCGCGCGCGGCTGAATCCCGCGCCCGCTCCGGCGCATCCAACACGGTGACGCCGACGAAGGAAGCAGGACATGTCGCTCGTCTCGCGCGCGCTGGCGCTCGCGCTCGCTGTCGCCCTGGTCGCTCCGAGCGTCGCTGCGGCCGCCCCCCGGGAAGAGGAGGCCGGGACGGCGAAGATGCTCGTCCGCAAGCTCGAGACCCAGGGGTTCGGCACCGTGCTCGCGACGCGGAAGCTCGAGGCCCTCTACTACTGGACGCCCGAGAAGCGCAACCCGGGGACGATCGTGTGCGCGGGCGCCTGCGCGGAGTCCTGGCCGCCGCTCTACGTCCCCAGAGGCGTGACGGTGCCGAGAAAGGTGAAGGGCTACAAGGGGCGTTCGGCGTGATCGTGCGCCCGGACGGCCGCCGCCAGCTCACCCACGAGCGCCTGCCGCTCTACACGTACGCGCACGAGGGTCCGCGCCAGGTTCTCTGCGACGACGGGGACGGCTGGTTCGTCGTGCGGCTCTGATCAGGGGCCGGCCGGGCAGGGCGTCCCGTCGCCGGCCGCGACCGGGATCGAGACGTCCTGGACGTCGGCGACCTCGGAGCCGTCAGGCGTCGTGACCGTGATCTCGACGTCGTAGGTGCCGTACCTGTTGACGACGATGGACCACGAGATCTTGCCTTCGGAGTCGAGCAGCGCTTCCCCCGTCCCGCCCGCCACCACCCCGATCGGGGAGCGCACCCGCCAGCTCACCCGCCCGCCGGCGAGCGGTGGCTTGGTCGTGACGTAGAGCTGGAGGTCGGTGGTCGATCCCCGGTGCTTCCAGGTCCCGCACGCCTCGACCTGCGGTGTCGTCCTAAGGTTCTCGTGGACGCTCGGGTGGGTCGCCCCGTTGAGCGCGCCGCTGTCGTTCGGTTGCTCCTTCTCGAACGCGGCCTTGAGCAAGCGGGCGAGGAGCGAGTCGCCCTGGGAGTCGAGCGCGGCCACCTCGTCCGGGTCGGCCAGGGTCTGCTTGAAGCCCTCGACCATGCCGTGCGTGAACCCGGGGCGGTCCGGGTTCGGGACGGCCGGCTTCACCCAGTGCGCCAGTGACGCGATCCTGCTCACGTTCCCGATCGTGTATTCCTCGGGCGAGGAGGAGCCGGCGAGCAGCTTGACGTTCGGTGCTTCGAGGAGCGGCCGGTCGAAGCGCTCGGCGAAGCAGGCCTCGATCACGACCTTGAACGTGGCCCGCTCGCGCAGGGCTCCGATCGTCTCGGCCAGCGGGTACGCCTTGACGAGCTTGGAGGCCGGCTTGCCGCCGGGCTGCGCGGGCGACCCGACTCCCGTCGTGATCCCCGCCGGCCCGCCCCGGAACCGCTTGCCCGTCTCCGGGTCCTGCCAGTGGGGCGGCATGGTTCCGTGTCCGAAGATGTAGAGGAGGATGTCAGTGCACCCCTCATCGTCGATCAGCTTGTTGATGTCCCGATCGAGGCTCGCGTTTGTGACCTGCCGCTCGTACGTCGGTGGCGCGGGCGCCGCGCCGGGAGCGACCTCGACGGGGCCGCCCGCCGTCGCGACGTAGGCCGGGATGCCGACGGATGCGGCGAGGCCGTTCCATGCCTTCAGCGAGGCCTTCAGGTTGCTCTCCTCGTACTGCTTCTGGGCCGGGGTGTCGCCACTCGGGGTTGCGACCACCATCAGGAGGCAGTCCCCCCGCATCGATCCGGGCGGGAGCTCGAGCGGGCGCGCCGACGGTGCGCGATCGCCGGTCGGCACCCACGGAACGCGCGCCGCCGGAGCCGCCGGGGCGGGGCTCGCGTAGACCTGGTAGATGTCGGCGACGTAGCTGTCGACACTCCAGAGGTAGGGCGGCTTGACGCCGTTCACGAGCGGGTAGTACCCGAGCGCGGTCAGCTTCGTGACCCGTCCGGTCGCGTCGTCGACGAGCAGGAGGAGGCTCGCGTGCTGGAACAGCGCCCCCGGCGCGAGGTCCTCCCAGAAGAGCCACGCGGCCCGGCCGCGCTTCTTGAGCAGTCCGGCCCGGGCGAACTCGCTGACGACCTCGCTCGCCCTCAGGGCTCTCGGGAGCCCGAAGACGATCACCGGGCTCGTCAGGGTCTCCGGCCTCAGGGTCTCGAGCGCGACCGCGTTTGCCTCTTCCCGGCTGATCGCGTGCGCGGAAGCGGCCGGGAGAAGAGCCAGCACCGCGGCGACTGCCGCGAGCAGCAGGCGCATGGCGCCTCTTACCACCGTGGGTGGCTCCTGTCAAGCGCGGCGGGCGGCGTCCGCGCCGGGTCCTAGACTCCCCGCGTGGCCGGGCTGACTCAGGAGACGCTCTACCGGGAGCTCGACCTCGAGCTCTCCTGGTCCGAGGAGGCACTGCCGCAGGCCGAGCGCACGAAGCACGTGCACGGGCTCCACCCCTACCTCGGCAAGTTCATCCCGCAGCTCGTCGAGGTGTTCCTGCGGCGCCACTTCCGGCCCGGCGATTGCATCTACGACCCTTTCTGCGGGTCGGGAACGGCTCTCGTCGAGGCGAACGCGTTCGGCTGCGACGCGGTCGGCTGCGACGTGAGCGCGTTCAATTGCCTGCTCACCCGCGTGAAGACCGAACGCCACCAGCTCGCGTCGCTCGAGCTCGCGCTGCGGGGGGCGCTCGAGCGCGCTCGGCGCGAGGGCGCGGCCGGAGCGAGCGCGTCCGCGTGGGTGCACCGCTGGTACGCGCCGCGGGCGCTCGAGGAGCTGCTCGCCTACCGCGCCGCCGCCGAGGGGCTGCCGGGGCTCGCAGGCGACGTCGCCCGGGTCATTCTCTCCCGTGCGGCCCGCTCGGCCCGGCTCACCACCCACTTCGATCTCGATTTCCCGGAGGCCCCGGCGGAGGGACCCTACTGGTGCCACAAGCACAAGCGGGAGTGCCGGCCCGTCGGTGAGGCGGCGAAGTTCCTCGCCCGCTACACGGACGACACCCTGCGGCGGCTGCGCGCGTTCGCGGCGCTGCGCACCGACCGCCGGGTCGAGGTCCTGCACGCGGATGCCCGCGCGGTCGTGCTGGAGCGACCCGCGGCCGGGATGATCACGTCGCCGCCGTATCCCGGCCTGATCGACTACCACGAGCAGCACCGCTACGCCTACGAGCTCCTCGGCCTCGAGGACCGCCGGGAGGCGGAGATCGGCCCCGGGGCGCGCGGCCGCACGAAGGCGGCGCTGGCCGCCTACGCCGACGGCATGGCCGCCGCCTTCCGCAACGCCGCTCGCTTTCTCCCGCCGGGCGCCCCGGTCGCGATCGTCGTCAACGACTCCCTCGGCCTCTTCCCGGCGATCCTCGCCCGCTCCGGCCTCGAGCTCGAGGAGCGCCTGACCCGCCACGTCAACCGCCGCACCGGGCGGCGCGCCGGCGAGTTCTTCGAGGACGTCCTCGTCTGCCGGGTGGCGGGCGGGACGGGCGGGACGTTTCTATAGGGTGGCGCGCATGACCACCGCCACGCTCCACACCAGCATGGGCGCGATCGAGCTCGAGCTCTTCGACGAGGACGCGCCCAAGACCGTCGCCAACTTCCTCGAGCTCGCGGGCAAGGGCTACTACAACGGGCTCGTCTTCCACCGCGTCATCCCCGACTTCATGATCCAGGGCGGCTGCCCGCGCGGGGACGGCACCGGCGGGCCCGGCTACGAGTTCGAGGACGAGCAGAGCCGCCACCCGGTCGCCCGGGGCGCGCTCGCTATGGCAAACCGCGGGCCGAACACGAACGGCAGCCAGTTCTTCGTCGTCACCGCCGACGCGTGCCCCTGGCTCGACGGCAAGCACACCGTGTTCGGGCGCGTGACCGCGGGCCTGGACGTCGTCGACGCCATCTCCGGGGTGCCGCGGGACGGGCGCGACCGCCCGCTCGAGCCCGTCACGCTCGACCGGGTCGGGCTGGAGCCGTGACGGCGACGCTGATGGACGGGAAGGCGCTCGCTGCGCGGGTGCGTCAGGAGGTTGCGGCCGAGGTGGCCGCGCTCGGCCGCCCGGTCGGGCTCGCGACCGTGCTCGTCGGCGACGACCCGGCCTCCCGCGTGTACGTCCGCTCGAAGCGAAACGCGTGCGAGGAGGCCGGGATCGTCTCGATCCACCACGAGCTCGCGGCCGACACGACCGAGGACGACCTGCTGGCGCTCGTCGCCGACCTCAACGCCGACGAGAGCGTCACCGGCATCCTCGTCCAGCTCCCGCTGCCCGACCAGATCGACGAGGAGCGCGTGATCCGCGCGATCGCGCCGATCAAGGACGTCGACGGCTTCCACCCCGTCAACGCGGGCCTCTTGCTCCAGGGTACGCCGACGCTCCTGCCCGCCACTCCGGCCGGGATCATGGAGCTGCTCGCCGCCCACGGTGTCGAGCTCCGGGGCGCGCGCGCCGTCGTCGTCGGCCGCTCCAACATCGTCGGCAAGCCCGTGTCGCTGCTGCTCCTGATGCAGCACGCGACCGTCACGATCTGCCACAGCCGCACGCGCGACCTCGCGGCGGTCTGCCGGGAAGCGGACGTGCTCGTCGCAGCCGTCGGCAAGCCCGCCGCCGTCACCGCCGACATGGTCAAGCCGGGCGCGACCGTGATCGACGTCGGCATCAACCGCGTCGATGGCCGGCTCGTCGGGGACGTGGCCGAGGAGGCCCGCGAGGTTGCCGGCCTGCTCACCCCCGTCCCGGGTGGAGTGGGCCCGATGACGATCGCGGAGCTGCTCCGCAACACCGTCAAGGCGGGGCGCTACCAGGCCGGCGCCCTTGCCTTCCCTCGCCTCTAGCGTTATCGTCCGAGCCGCCGCGGCCCGCGGCGCATGTCGGGGGGACGGCTCGGTGCCGGGCCCCAGTTCGCTGAAGGAGGAGCCTTGGCACAGGGCACGGTGAAGTGGTTCTCGAACGAGAAGGGCTACGGGTTCATCGAGCGGGAGGACGGCGACGACGTCTTCGTCCACTTCTCCGCGATCACGATGGACGGGTACAAGTCCCTCCGGGAGGGCCAGCGCGTCGAGTTCGAGGTCGTCGAGGGCGCGAAAGGCCTCCAGGCCGCGAACGTCCAGGCGAGCGCCTGACGCGGCGCGCAGCGGGTTGGCGGCGGGCCCCGTACGGGGCCCGCCGCGTTCCCGGAGGCGACTAGACTGCCTGCCCGATGGCGATCACCCGGGAACAGGTCCTCCACGTCGCGCGTCTCGCCCGGCTGCGCATTCCCGCCGACTCGATCGAGGAGGTGCAGGCGCAGCTCGGCGCGATCCTCGAGGCCGTCTCCAAGGTCTCAGAGCTCGAGCTCGCCGGCGTCGAGCCGACGTCGCATCCGCTCGACCTCGTCAACGTCTGGGACGAGGACATCGCCCGTCCCTCGCTCGCCCGCGACGACGCGCTCGCGAACGCCCCCGACCCGGCGGAGCACGCGTTCCGCGTCCCGAGCGCCGGATGACGCTCGACACGCTCCGGCTCACCGCCGAGGAGGCGGCGGGCCTGATCGAGCGGCGAGAGGTCTCACCGCGCGAGCTGACCGGTGCCTATGCCCGGGCGATCGAGGAGCGCGACGGGGAGCTCTCCGCGTACCTCCACGTCACGGGCGAGGTCGGCCCGGGCGTGCCGATCGCGATCAAGGACTGCATCACGACGAGCGGCGTCCCCACGACAGCCGGCTCGCGGATCCTCGAGGGCTACGTGCCGGTGTTCGACTCGACCGTCTTCGCGCGCTGCCGCGCGATGGGGTTGCCCCTGATCGGCAAGACGAACATGGACGAGTTCGCGATGGGCTCGTCGACCGAGAACTCGGCGTACGGGCCCTCCCGAAACCCGTGGGATCCCGAGCGGGTCCCCGGCGGCTCCTCCGGCGGCTCGGCCGCGGCGGTCGCCGGCGGGCTCGCGCCCTGGGCGCTCGGCTCAGACACCGGCGGCTCGATCAAGCAGCCGGCCGCCCTCTGCGGTCTCGTCGGGCTGCGTCCCACCTACGGGACGGTCTCCCGCTACGGGGTGATCGCGTTCGCCTCCAGCCTCGACCAAGTTGGCCCGATCACGAAGACCGTCCGCGACAACGCCTGGCTGTACTCGATCATTGCGGGACGCGACCCGCTCGACTCGACCACCGTCGACCTGCCCGAGCAGGTGCGGGTACCGACCGCCGAGAGCCTGAAGGGGCTCAGGGTCGGTGTCCCCAGGGAGCTGAACGAGGCCGAGGGGATCGACCCGGGCGTGAGCGCCCGCGTGCGCCGGGCGATCGAGCTGGCGGAGGAGCTCGGCGCCGAGGTGGGGGAGGTGACGCTCCCGCGCTCGGTCGAGTACGGGCTGGCCTGCTACTACCTGATCGCGCCCGCCGAGGCGAGCTCGAACCTCGCCCGCTACGACGGCGTCCGCTACGGCTACCGGGCCGAGGCGCCCGACGACCTGCTCGACCTGTACGAGCGCACCCGCTGGGAGGGCTTCGGTGCCGAGTCGCGCCGGCGGATCCTCATCGGCACGTACGCGCTCGCCGCCGGCTACTACGACGCCTTCTACGGGCAGGCGCAGAAGGTGCGGACGCTGATCGGGCGCGAGTTCGCGGCCGCGTTCGAGCGCTTCGACCTGCTCGTCAGCCCGACCTCCCCGACGGTCGCGTTCCGGATCGGGGAAAAGGCGGAGAGCCCGCTCGCGATGTACCTCTCCGACGTGCTGACGATCCCGCCGAACCTGGCCGGGCTGCCCGGGCTGAACATCCCGTGCGGGCTCTCCGAGGGCCTGCCGGTCGGGCTGCAGCTGATCGGGCCACAGTTCTCCGAGAACCTCCTCTTCGCCGCCGGCCACGCGCTCGAGCGAGCGATCGGTTTCGACCCCGTCCCGGAGCGGCTGCGATGACCTGGGAGCCCGTGATCGGCCTCGAGATCCACGTTCAGCTGAAGACACGGACGAAGATGTTCTGCCGCTGTGCGAACGTGCCGGGCGACGAGCCGAACACTCGCACGTGCCCGGTCTGCCTCGCCCACCCGGGCGTCCTGCCGGTGTCGAACCGCCGGGCGATCGAGTGGACGCTCCGGCTCGGCCTCGCGCTCGGCTGCGAGATCGCGCCGCGTGCCGTGTTCGCGCGCAAGAACTACTTCTACCCCGATCTGCCGAAGGGCTACCAGATCTCCCAGTACGAGCAGCCTCTGTGCGGCCCGGGGCGGTTCGTGGTGCCCGGGCCGGACGGCGACCGCGAGATCGGGATCGTGCGCGCCCACCTCGAGGAGGATGCGGCGAAGACGATCCACGTCGGCGGCACCGCGGGGCGAATCCACGGCGCCGAGACGTCGCTCGTCGACTTCAACCGGGGCGGGACGCCGCTCGTCGAGATCGTCTCTGAGCCGGATCTCCGCTCGGCCGAGGAGGCGAAACGGTTCCTCCAGCTTCTGCGCCAGACCGTGGTCGAGCTCGGGATCTCGGACGCGGAGATGGAGAAGGGCTCGCTTCGCTGTGACGCGAACGTGTCGGTGCGCCGCGCGGGCGAGGACGGCTATCGGACGAAGACCGAGCTCAAGAACATGAACTCGTTCACGTTCGTCGCCCGCGGGATCGAGGCGGAGGTCGAGCGGCAGGTGGCGATCTACGAGGCGGGCGACCAGGTCGTGCAGCAGACGCTCCACTTCGACCCGCAGTCCGGGACGATCTCGCCGCTGCGCTCGAAGGAGGAGGCGGACGACTACCGCTACTTCCCCGAGCCGGACCTGGTGCCCGTCGCCCCGCCCGCAGCGCTCGTCGAGAGCCTCGCGGCGGCGATCCCGGAGCTCCCCGGAGCGCGGATCCGCCGGCTCGAGCGGGAGGTCGGCTTCGACCTGGCCGAGGGCCTCGTCACGAGCGGCCGCGATCGGCTCTTCGAGCGGGTCGCGGGCGACCGGCGGGCGGTGGCGAACGTGATCATGAACCAGCTCGCCGGCGTGGGCGCCGACCCCGACGCGGTCGACGCGGCCGAGCTCGGCCGGCTGATCGAGGCGCGCGAGCGGATCCCCCGCGCCGCCTTCGACGTGGCGATCGCGAAGGCGGCCGAGCCGGGCTTCTCCGCGGCGCCGTACCTCGAGCAGCAGGCGGTCTCGGACACGGCCGAGCTCGAGCCCGTGGTCGCCGAGGTGCTCGCGGCGCACCCCGACCAGGTTGCCGCCTACCGGGGCGGCAAGGAGGGCCTGCTCGGGTTCTTCGTCGGCCAGGTGATGAAGGCAACCGGCGGCAAGGCGAACGCGCGGGTCGTCAGCGAGCTCGTCCGGGAGCGCCTCGCCGGGTAGCGCGGGGCGGGCCGGCCGCGGCGCCGTCGCCCAGGATCTGAGTCGCGACGACTCAAGGGGTCTGACCCCGGGGTCAGACCCCTTCATTGGTTCTCAACGATTCTCAACCCGGGCTCAGCGCGGCGGGCGCGTCGAGGCCACTACGCCGCCGTAGAGCAGCAGCGCGGCGGCGGCGACGAAGGCTGACGTCTCGGCCTCGCCGAGGCCGGCGACCGCGCTTCCCGCCGCCGCGACGGCGACGCCTGCGAGCAGGAGCGCGTTTCCGAGCGGGCGCCGGCGCAGCGTCAGCAGCGCGACGGCGACGACGGCGATCGTGCCGGCGGCGTTGCCGGCGATCGCGACGATCCGGGCCGGGAGGAGCTCGAGGTGATCCTGCGCCTGCGGGATCGACGAGCCGGCGACAGGGCTCGTCAGCGGTGCCGCGATCGCCACCCCGATCGCGAGTCCCGCGTAGAGGAGCCCGGCCGGGGCCGCCAGGCGCCGGCCCGCGAGGAGCAGCGAGCCGACGCCGAGTAGCGGCGCGGTCAGGAGTCCGCCGCACAGGTAGTAGACGCGAAACGCACGGTCGTCCCAGCCGGCCGCGGCGCCCCACGCGAGCGCCCCCGACGCGATCGCGTACGCCGCCAGCGACGCCGACCAAGCCGCCAGAGCGGGCGCCCGCCGGGCCCGGTAGCGGCCGGCCAGGTCGCCGGCGAGACGCAGCGCCAGAAGCGCCGCCGCGAACGCGAGCAGGGTCTCCACCGCGCAAGCGTAGAGGGGCGCCGGCAGATGCCGTCTGTACCCTGTCTCGGCAGGTGCTCGCCCGCGCGAAACGCGACTACTACGCCGTGCTCGGCGTCCCGCGGGACGCCGGCCGTGACGCGATCAAGAAGGCGTACCGGGCCCTGGCGAGCGAGTACCACCCCGACATCTCGGACGACCCGAGAGCCGGCGAGCGCTTCCGCGAGATCGCCGAGGCCTACGAGGTGCTGTCCCGGCCCGAATCGCGGGCGCGCTACGACCGCCTCGGTCCTCGGCGCGATACGACCGGGCTCGGGCGGAGATCGGCCGACGGGCTCTTCGACGATCTCTTCGGCGGCGCTCCACCCGGATCGCCGCCGCGACCCGGGCAGCGCGGCGTCGACGCCACGATCACCCTGCAGGGTGCTCACACGGATGCCGCGCGCGGTGCTCGCCGTGGCGTGCGCTACACGGCCGAGGCTGTCTGCGACGCTTGCGCGGGCGCCGGCACCGCCCCCGGCGGCGTTCGCTGCACCTGCCGTGCCTGCCAGGGTTCCGGGCACGTCCGCAAGGCAGGGCCCGGAACGTCCGGTCCGATCCTGCGCTTCCAGCCGTGCCCCGCCTGCAGGGGCGCCGGGCGCATCGTCACGATCCCCTGCCCCGACTGCGAAGGCGCCGGTCGCTTCGCCGAGGAGCGGGCGCTGCTCCTGTCCGTACCCCCGGGCTCGCGCGAGGGCGACGTCGTCACGGTCGCCGGCGCTGGCCATGCCGGGGGCCCCGGCGGGGATCCGGGCGACCTACGAGTCGAGCTGCGCGTGACCGGGACGCCCGCCGGGAGGCACCGCACGCTCCGCCGTCTCGCCCGGTCCGGCCGGCGTCGCTAGCCGCTTCGAGCGCGGCCGGGCCCGGAGCTTGGGTTACGCTCCGGCCGTGACCTCCAGCAAGGGCCACCTGATGACGCCCGGGCCGACGCCGATTCCGCCCGAGGTCGAGGCGGCGATGGCGCAGCCGATCGTCTACCACCGCGGTGCCGAGTTCCAGGAGGTGCTCGCGCGGGTGCTCGCACGTCTCGCCGACGTGTTCCGCACGAGCTCCGAGATCGTCTGCTTCACCGCCTCGGGCAGCGGCGCCATGGAGTCGGCTGTTGCGAACATCTGCTCCCCGGGCGATCCCGTGCTCGTCGTCTCCGCCGGGAACTTCGGCGAGCGCTGGGTGCAGATCGCGAAGGGCTACGGCCTCGACGTCGACCACCTGCGCTACCCGTGGGGCGAGGCGCCCGATCCCGGTGACGTCGCCCGGCGGCTCGCGGCCCGCGGCGCCCGGGCCGTCTACTGCACGCATTCGGAGACGTCGACCGGCGTGGTCGCGGACGTCGGGGGGATCGCCGCCCACGCTCGCGAGGCCGGCGCGCTCACGGTCGTGGATGCGATCTCGAGCCTGGGTGCCGTGGCGCTCGAGCCGGACGCGTGGGGCATCGACGTCGTCGTCTCCGGCTCCCAGAAGGCGCTGATGACGCCGCCGGGGCTCGCATTCGCGTCGGTCTCCCCGGGCGCGCGCGCGGCCGCTGCCACCGCCAGCTCGCCGCGGTTCTACCTCGACTGGGAGCGCGCCCTGCGCTCGCAGGCCGAGTCGCGCACCCCGTTCACCCCCGCCGTCTCGCTCGTGCGCGGGCTCGACGCGGCGCTCGAGCTGCTGCTCGCGGACGGCCTCGAGGCCGCCTGGGAGCGCTCGCGGAGGCTCGGGCGCGCCTGCCGTGCCGGTGTCAAAGCGGCCGGGCTCGAGCTATTCTCGCCGGACGACGACAGCTCCGCCGTCGTGACCGCGATCCGCATCCCAGAGGGCGTCGACGGCGTCGCGATCGTCCGCTCGATGCGGGAGCGCTCCGGCGTCACCGCCGCCGGTGGGCAGGGCGAGCTGAAGGGCAAGATCGTCCGGATCGGCCACATCGGCTACGTCGATCTCGAGGATGTCGCCGCCGCCCTGGACGCGCTCGAGGCCGCGTTCGCGGGAGCCGGCGTCCCCGTCGAGCGGGGCATCGCCGCCGACGCCGCCCGCGCCGCCCACGCCGCAGCGCGCGCCGGCACCGCAGGCGCGTGACCGGCGAGCGGCCCCGGGTCCTCGTCCGCGAGCGGATCGCGGAGCCGGGCGTGGAGCTCCTGCGCCAGCATTTCGACGTCGACGTCGACTTCGACTCGGATCTGGCCGAGCGGATCGGCGGCTACGACGCGCTGATCGTCCGCAGCGCCACCAGGGTGACCGCCGAGCTGATCGACCGGGCCGTGCACCTGAAGGTGATCGGCAGAGCCGGCGTCGGCGTCGACAACGTCGACGTCCCGGCGGCGACGAAACGGGGGATCCTCGTCGTCAACGCCCCCCAGTCCACGGTCGTCTCGGCCGCCGAGCACACGATCGGGCTGCTGCTCGCGCTCGCCCGCCGGATCCCGCAGGCGCACTCCACACTCCGGGAGGGGCGGTGGGAGCGGTCGCGCTTCGGTGGCGTCGAGCTCGCCGAGAAGACGCTCGGCCTCGTCGGCCTCGGCCGGATCGGCCAGCAGGTCGCGCGCCGCGCCCGCGGCCTCTCGATGCGCGTCGTCGCATTCGACCCGTTCGTCGCGCCCGAGCGGCTGCGCGAGCTCGGCGTGGAGCATGCGGAGACGCTCGCCGAGCTCCTGGCGGAGTCGGACTTCGTCTCGCTGCACTCGACGCTGACGCCGGAGACGCGCGGGCTGATCGGCCGCGCGGAGCTCGAGGGCGCCAAGGACGGGATCGCGATCGTCAACGTCGCCCGCGGCGAGCTGATCGACGAGGACGCGCTGCTCGACGCGCTCCGCTCCGGCAAGGTCTCCGCGGCCGCGCTCGACGTCTTCTCGCAGGAGCCGTACGCCGGGCCGCTGCTCGGGCTCGACAACGTGGTCGTCACGCCGCACCTGGGCGCGTCGACGCGCGAGGCGCAGGACCGCGCGGGCCTGATCGTCGCGGAGCAGGTGGCGGCCGCGCTCCAGGGTCGCGTCGCCACGAACGCGGTCAACGTCCCCGCGATCGCGCCCGAGGACGCGGAGTTCCTGGGGCCGTTCCTGCCGCTCGCGAGCCTGCTCGGCGAGCTCGCGTTCGAGCTGGCCGGGGGCTCCGTCACCCGGCTCGACTTCCTGCACGCCGGGAAGCTCGCGGAGCACGACACGCGGCTCCTGACGGTCGCGGCGCTGAACGGGGCGTTCCGCGGTCGCGTCGAGGAGCACGTCAACCTCGTCAACGCCCCCCTCGTCGCCCGCGAGCGTGGCATCGAGGTGCGGGAGGAGAGCCGTCGCGCGTCCCGCGACTTCACGAACCTGATCCGGATCACCGGGTTTTCGGGCGACCGCGAGCTCACGGTCGCGGGCACCACGATCGGCGCCGACAACCGGCCGCGGCTCGTGCACGCGCT
This sequence comes from Thermoleophilia bacterium, assembly GCA_020845695.1. Next base: position 99,849 of record JADLFG010000049.1, read on the forward strand.
CGGCTACGAGATCGAGGTCGATCTCGAGCCGCTGATGGTATTCATCGTCAATGCCGACCAGCCGGGGCGGATCGGGCGCGTCGGCACGCTGCTCGGCGACGCGGGCGTGAACATCGCGACCATGGCGGTGTCGCGGAACCGCAAGGGCGCGAACGCGCTCATGGTCCTGACCGTGGACACGCGCCTCTCCGACGACGTCGCCTCGACGCTGCGCGCCGAGCCCGGCTTCCTCGACATCCGGCTGATCTCGCTCGGGGACTAGCCTGTGGCGGGCCCGCTGCCCGACCCGGTCGCCCGCGTCGCGCGCTTCCTCGCCGACACCCGTGCCGAGGCGCGACTCGAGGAGTTCCGGGCGGGGACGCCCACGGCCGCCGCGGCGGCCGCCGCGATCGGCTGCCAGCCGGACCAGATCGTCAAGTCGCTCGTCTTCGTCTGCGATGGCGCGCCGGTGCTCGCGCTCGTGCCGGGCTCCCGCCGCGCCGACCCGAAGAAGGTCGCTGCCGCAGCCGGCGCTCGCTCGGCCAGGATCGCGTCCCCGGACGTCGTCCGCGAGTCGACCGGCTTCGAGGTCGGCGGGGTCGCGCCGTTTCCCGCCCCCGGGATCTCCCGCGTTCTCGTCGAGCGGGCGCTGCTCGCCTGGAGCGTCGTCTGGGTCGGGGCGGGGTCGGAGCGCCACATGGCCGGGCTCGCGCCGGCCGAGCTCGTGCGACTCGCCCGCGCCGGCACCGCCAGCCTCTGCCTGGACGGCTGAGCAGTTCCCGTCCCTCGGACTCCGGGCGCCCGCAGGGGAACCCCGCGATCGTGGACGATGCCTGCACCGCCCTCCGCCCGGGCCCCTCGCACCCCTGCTTGCACGTCGAGGCGCCGGACGCGTCCGTGCCGGCCCCGATCGCCGCGCTCCCGTTCGCCGACCCGCGCCAGGAGCTCCCGGAGGGCTAAGGCGGCGGCGGCTCGGTAAGCTACGAGACCATGGAGTCGACCCCGTACATCTGGATGAACGGCGAGCTCGTCGACTGGGATGACGCGACGATCCACGTCGGCGCGCACGGGCTGCACTACGGGTCGGGCGTGTTCGAGGGGATCCGCTGCTACGAGACCCTGTCCGGCCCGGCCGTGTTCCGCCTCACCGACCACATGCGGCGCCTGCGCACGTCCGGGCGGCTGGTCCACATGGAGCTGCCCTACAGCGTCGAGGAGCTCGTCGCCGCCACCCACGAGCTGCTCGCCGCGAACGGGCTGCCCGCCTGCTACGTGCGGCCGATCGCGTTCTACGGCTACGGGACGCTGGGCGTGCCGCCGCGGCACAACCCGGTCTGCGTCGCGATCATGTCGTGGCCCTGGGGCACGTACCTCGGCGCGGAGGCGCTCGAGCGGGGCATCCGCTGCAAGATCTCGAGCTGGCGGCGCGTCGGCCCGAACACGATCCCGCACGCGGCGAAGGCGACCGGCGTGTACCTGAACTCGATGCTGGCGGTGCTCGAGGCGAGCGCGGCCGGCTACGACGAGGCGATCCTCCTGACCGAGGACGGCAACGTCGGCGACGGCTCCGGCGAGAACGTGTTCGCCGTCAAGGACGGGGTCGTCTACACGCCCGACCTGTCGGCGTCGATCCTGCCCGGAATCACCCGCGAGACGGTGATGACGATCGCGCGCGACCTCGGCTACGAGGTGCGGGAGCGGGCGCTGATCCGCACCGACCTCTACATGGCCGACGAGCTGTTCATGACCGGCACCGCGGCCGAGGTGACGCCGATCCGCTCCGTCGACGACCGGGAGGTCGGCGATCCGGGACCGGTCACGCGGGCGATCCAGGCGACCTACCTCGAGACGGTCACCGGACGTGTCGAGAGGTACGCGGCGTGGCTCGAGTACGTGCCGAGGTCGTCGCCGGTCCCGGGCAGCTGAGCGTTCCGCTCTCGCGGCCGTTCCTCGGCGAGCGCGAGGAGGCGCTCGTGCTCGAGGTGCTGCGCTCCGGCCGCCTCTCGCTCGGCCCCTGGGTCGACCGCTTCGAGCGCGCGCTCGCCGAGCGGGTCGGCGCCCCCTACGTCGCGGCCGTCTCGAGTGGTACCGCCGGGCTGCACCTCTGCTGCCGGCTAGCCGGGCTCGGGCCGGGTGACGAGGCGATCACGTCGCCGTTCTCGTTCGTTGCGTCCGCGAACTGCATCCTCTACGAGGGGGCGACGCCGGTCTTCGCTGACGTCGACCCGCGCACGCTCAACCTCGACCCCGCCGCCGTCGAGGCCGCGATCACGCCCGCGACGAAGGCGATCGTCGCCGTCGACATCTTCGGCTACCCGTGCGAGCTCGGCCCGCTGCGCGAGCTCGCCGACCGCCACGGGCTCGCGCTCGTCGAGGACGCCTGCGAGGCGCTCGGCGCCGTCTACCGCGACCGCCCGATCGGCTCGTTCGAGCAGCCGGCCGTGTTCGCCTTCTATCCGAACAAGCAGATCACGACCGCGGAGGGGGGCGCGGTCGCGGTGCACACGGAGGCGGAGTGGCGGCTGCTCAAGAGCCTCTCCAACCAGGGCCGCGCCGACGCCGGCGGCTGGCTCGAGCACGCCCGCTTCGGCTTCAACTACCGGCTCTCGGACGTCGCCGCCGCGATCGGGATCGCCCAGGTCGAGCGTCTCGACGAGATCGTCGAGCTGCGGGCCGGGGTCGCGGCCCGCTACGCGGCTCTGCTCGGCGGCGTGGCCGGGGCCGAGCCTCCCTGTCCCGACGACGCCGAGCACCGACGCTCGTGGTTCGTCTACCCGGTCAGACTCACCGCCGGGATCGACCGGGAGGTCGTGATCGCCCACCTCGCCGGGCGCGGGATCGGCACGGCTCGCTACCTGCCGTCGATTCACCTGCAGCCGTACATGCGCGAGCGCTTCGGCTACCGGGAAGGGATGCTGCCCGCGTCGGAGGCCGCGAGCCGCGAGCATCTCGCGATCCCGTTCCACACCGGCCTGACGGTGGCCGAGCAGGAGCTCGTCGTCGCGGAGCTCGCAGCCGCGCTCGACCGTGCCGCCTGACTCGGCGCCGGCCCCGCCCGGGGCTGCCGAGGCGCTCGGCCCCGGCTTCTTCGCCCGGTCGGTCATCGAGGTCGCCCGGGCGCTCGTGGGCTGCACGCTCCTCGTCGACGGCGTCGGCGGGCGGATCGTGGAGGTCGAGGCGTACGATGCGGGCGATCCGGCAAGCCACGGCTACCGGGGCCAGACGGCGCGCAACCGCGCCATGTTCGGGCCTCCCGGACACGCTTACGTCTACCGCTCGCACGGCCTGCACTGGTGTCTCAACGTCGTCTGCGATCGCGAAGGCCACGCCGCCGCCGCGCTCGTGCGCGCGCTCGAGCCGTTCGCCGGCCTCGCCGTGATGGCCGCCCGGCGCGGCACGGACGATGCGCGTCTCCTCTGCTCGGGCCCCGGGCGTCTCTGCCAGGCGCTCGCGATCACAGGCGAGCACGATGGGCTGCCGCTCGACCGGGCCCCATTCGCGCTCCACCCGCCGCTCGCGCCGGCGGAGCTGGTCGCGGCGCCGCGGATCGGGATCAGCCGGGCGGTCGAGCTCGAGTGGCGCTACTGCGAGCGCGGCAGCCGGTTCCTCTCTCGCCCGCTCCCACGCCGCTGAGAGCGCCGCTCAGCTCAGCTCAGGTGCCGGTGCCGCCGACGACGAGCCGCACCGCCAGCTCCGGCGTACCGGCGACTCCGGAGCGCGGGCTCTGGGAGACGACGATCCCGGGCTCGTCCTTCGGCGAGAACTCGACCTGGGTCGAAAGCTGGGCGTCGGCGAGCCTGCGGCGGGCTTCGTCGAGCGTCAGCCCGACGACGCGCGGGACGACGATCCCGGCAGTTGACTTCGCCACGATCAGCCGGACGGTGTCGAACGCGGCGAGCGTTCCGCCCTCGGGCTCCTGCTCGAGCACGACCCCGACGGGCTCGAGGGGCTTCGCCGGCCGCACGATCACATCCCACTGGAGCGGCTGCGCCGCGAGGCGCTCCTGCGCGACCGCCACCTTCGCGCCGACCACGACCGGCACCGCGACCTCGTTGGGCTGGCAGTCGGCGATCTGGGTCGGCTCCGAGCCGCCGAAGAACTCGAGCGTGAACGTGTCTCTGCACTGGCCGTTGTCGCGCATCCACTGGCCGTCGCGGACCGCGATCCGGATCGGCGCCGTCCACGGGTAGGAGGGCTCCGTGAACGCCTGCGGCTCCTCCTCGAGCAGCTCGAGCGCCGACTTCATGAACGTCCGCCAGATCAGCGCCGGAAACGTCCCGCCCGCGACCGGGTCACCGCGGAACTCGGTCAGCATCGGCTGGAGACGGTCGGGGTAGCCGACCCAGACGGCGACCGAGAGCTGCGGCGTGTAGCCGACGAACCAGGCGTCGCCATAGTTCTCGGTCGTGCCGGTCTTGCCGGCCGCCGGGCGGTCGTCGAGCTGGGCGCGCCGGCCGGTGCCCTCGGTCACGACTCCCTGGAGGGCCGAGGTCAGGATCGCGGCGGAGCCGGCGTCGAGCACCCGGCGCTCGACGGGCGCGTTCGAGTCCAGCCGGCCCCGGTCGCGGACCGCGAGCACCGTGCGCGGCAGGTTGCCGAGCAGCGAGCCGTCGACCCGGGCGCCGTCGTGGGCGAACGTCGCGAACGCGCGCGCCATCTCGAGCGGGTTGACCGCCTCCGCGCCGAGCCCAATCGCGAGGAAGTTGTCGAGCGGGCTCAGGATCCCGAGCCGGTGGGCCATCCGCGACACCGCCTGCGGGCCGAGCTGGGAGGTGAGCTGCGCGTAGACGGTGTTGTCCGAGTAGATCGTGGCCTCGCGCAGGTCGATCCGGCCGAGGTAGGCGTTCTCGTAGTTGCGGACGGCCCAGAGCTTGTCCCCGAGGCTGATCACCTGCGGCTTCGACTCGTAGGTGGTCGTCGGCGAGACGCCGCGGTCGAGCGCGGCCGCGAGCACGAACGGCTTGAACGACGAGCCGGGCTGCCGCTCGCCCTGGACGGCGAGGTTGAACTGGCTCTTCGAGTAGCCGTCGCCGCCGACCATCGCGAGCACGCGGCCGTCACGCGGGTCGATCGCGACGAGCGCGGCGCGCGGCCCGTCCGGGTCGGGCAGCCACTTGTCGACCGCCTCGCGCGCCAGCTTCTGCAGCTCGAGATCGAGCGACGTGTACACCTCGAGACCGCCGCCGTAGACCTTGCCGGAGCCGTAGTAGCGGATCAGCTCCGCTTTCACGTACTCCGCGAAGTACTGGGCGGGGCCGCGCGTGCCGGGCAGCCGCACCTGATCCGGGCTCGGCAGCGGGGCGGCCCGGGCCGCGTCGTACTCGGCGCGTGTGATCAGGCCCTGCCCGAACATCAGCGCGAGCACCGTGTTGCGGCGCAGGCGCGCGCGCGTCGGGCTCGTGAGCGGATCGTAGGCGGACGGGTTCTGGTTGATGCCAGCGAGCAGCGCCGCCTCCGGTAACGTCAGGTCGATCGCGCCCTTCTGGAAGTACACGCGGGCTGCCATCTCGACGCCGTAGGCGCCGTTGCCGAAGTAGATCGTGTTCAGGTAGGCGGTCAGGATCCGGTCCTTCGACCAGCGCCGCTCGAGCTGCCACGCGAGCGCCGCCTCCTTGAGCTTGCGGCTGACCGTCCGCTCCGGCTCGATGTACGTGTTCTTGACGAACTGCTGGGTGATGGTCGAGCCGCCCTGGACGAGCTCCTTGTTGCGGACGTCAGTCCAGATCGCGCGGATGATCCCCCGCAGGTCGACGCCCCGGTGCTCCCAGAAGCGGCGATCCTCGACCGCGACGATCGCCTGCTTCATCACCGGCGCGATCTCGTCCGGCTCGACGATCACGCGAGCCTCGTCGCCGCGCAGCACCGCGAGCACGGTGCCGTCGGCCGCGTAGATGTAGCCGTTGCGCTCGACCCGCTTCTTGTTGGCCGGGTCGAGCGAGGGGATGTCGCTCGCGATCGCGGTCACGAACCCGAACGTGAACGAGGCCGTGCAGGCCAGGCCGAGGACGGCGAGGAGGAGGAGGAACCGGAGCTTGCGGATCCGGCGCCGCGGTCTGGGCGGCGCGTCCTGCGTGCGTCTGCGCCGGAGCACGGGCGGCCAATTCTAGCCGCCCGGCGGCCCGGGGCGGCCGGCGAGATGGCGTTCGGGGCGCCCGGCATGCGATGATCGCGGCGGCGATGCTCGGCCTCGACGACAGGATCGCGGCGCTCGGAGACGGGGTCTCCGTCTGGATCGTCGTCGCCGTTGCCATCCTGCTCGGTTTGCGCCACGCCACCGATCCCGATCATCTGGCCGCGGTCACGTCGCTCGTCGCGGGTGGGGAGGAGGGCGGGGGCGGGAGCAGGGGCGCGGCCCGGCTCGGCCTCTTCTGGGGGCTCGGGCACGCGGCGACGCTGTTCGCGTTCGGGCTCCCGGTCGTCCTCTTCGGCGAGTACCTGCCCGGGCCGGTGCAGCGGGGCGCCGAGACCGCGATCGCGCTGGTGATCGTCGGCCTCGCGCTGCGGCTGCTCCACCGCTGGCGGGCGGGACGTTTTCACATCCACGAGCACGACCATCGCGGGATCAGCCACGCGCACCTGCACGGGCACCCCGAGCGGCCCGACCACGACCACCCGCACCGGGGTCGCACGCCGCGGGGCGCGTTCGCGATCGGCCTCGTGCACGGTCTCGGCGGCAGCGCCGGCGTCGGCGTGCTCCTGCTCGCCGCCGTCGAGTCGACCGTCCTCGCCGTTGTCTCGCTGCTCTTGCTCGCGCTGTTCACCGCGGTCTCGATGACCGCGCTCTCGACCGGCTTCGGGGCCACGCTCGCGTCGCGCCGGGTGCGGCCCGCGCTGCACCGGGTGGCGCCCGTCCTCGGCGTCGCGAGTCTCGCGTTCGGGATCTGGTACGGGCTGGGCGCGCTCGAGCTCGCCCCCTACGCGTTCTAGCCGGCCGGCGGCGCGCGGCCGGACTTGCTGCCTCGGACAGAGCACTAGAATCGAGCGGCGATGACCGCCGAGCTCGAGTCGCTCACCCGAAACGCCGTCGACGTGCTCCCGCACGGCGAGCTCGCCCGCAAGCTCGGCCGCGGGCGGCCGCTGCGGGTGAAGCTCGGGATCGACCCGACCGCGCCCGACATCCATCTCGGGCACACCGTGCCGCTCGGCAAGCTGGCCGCGTTCCAGCGGGCGGGGCACACGGCGGTCCTGATCATCGGCGATTACACGGCCCGGATCGGCGACCCCTCCGGACGCTCGAAGGAGCGCCCGGTGCTGTCGCCCGAAGAGCTCGACGCCAACGCCCGCACGTTCGCCGATCAGGCCTTCCGGATCCTCGACCCGGAGCTGACCGAGGTGCGCCACAACAGCGAGTGGCTCGGGCAGCTCGACTTCGCCGGGGTGCTGCGGCTGACGCGGACGACGACCGTCGCCCGGCTGCTCGAGCGCGACGACTTCGCTCGGCGGCAGGCGGCCGAGGAGCCGATCTCGGTCTCGGAGCTCTTGTACCCGCTGATGCAGGGCTACGACTCGGTCGCGGTCGAGGCGGACGTCGAGCTTGGCGGCACCGACCAGCTCTACAACCTGCTCTGCGGGCGCGACGTGATGGAGGCGTACGGGCTCGAGCCGCAGGTTGCGCTCACCCTGCCGATACTCGTTGGCACCGACGGGCGCGAGCGGATGTCGAAGTCGAAGGGCAACTACGTCGGCGTCGCCGAGATGCCCGAGCAGCAGTTCGGCAAGCTGATGTCGATCCCGGACGCGGCGACCCCGGTCTACTGGCGCCTGTGCCTCGACGAGGAGTCGCCCGGCGGCGAGCCGATGGAGGCGAAGCTCGAGCTGGCCCGGCGGATCGTGCGCCGCTACCACGGCGAGGACGCGGCGGTCGCCGCCGAGGCGCACTTCACGCGGGTCGTGCGGCGGCACGAGGCTCCGCAGGAGGTGACTGAGGTCCGGGTCCGGGCGGAGGGCGAGACGGCCTGGCTGCCGGGGCACCTGCGCGACTGGTTCGACCTGCCCTCGACGAGCGAGGGCCGCAGGCTGCTCGAGCAGGGGGGCGTGCGGGTCGGGGGCGCCGTGGTCAGGGACGCGGAGGTGCCGTGGGCGCGCCTCGACGGGACGCTCGTGCAGGCCGGCAAGCGGCGCTTCGTCCGGGTCGTGGTCGAGTCGCCTGCCGCTTGACAGCCCCCGGCCTTCAGGTATCATTCCCTCGCTGCCTCACGGCCGCACCTTGGAGTCTGGGAACCTTCGACCTCGGAGAGCCCTTCAGCTAGGAGCCTCGAACGCGAATCGCTTCTACCGGAGGGCCTCTGATGCGGAGTCGTCGGGGCCCTTTCTCTTGGGCGGGGCCAGGTGGCGCGGTCTTTGAAAACTCAACAGCGCAACGCGTTCGAGAAAGCCTCGTGTGCCTCGGCACGCGCGGCTCACAACGAGCCCTGTCGCGGGGGGATCGGTGTTCCCGCGGCGGGTCTCTCCCCGAACTGACAGCAACCCGCCCTTCGGGGCGGCGGCTGACAGATTTCACGGAGAGTTTGATCCTGGCTCAGGACGAACGCTGGCGGCGCGCTTAACACATGCAAGTCGAGCGACGAAAGGGCCTTCGGGCCCCTGAAAGCGGCGAACGGGTGAGTAACACGTGGGTAACCCACCCTCGGTTCCGGGATAGCCCGGGGAAACTCGGATTAATACCGGATGGCCTCTCGAGCTCTCGGGCTCGTGAGAAAAGGTAGCTTCGGCCTCCGACCGAGGACGGGCCCGCGGCCGATTAGCTTGTTGGCGGGGTAACGGCCCACCAAGGCGACGATCGGTAGCTGGTCTGAGAGGA
>JADLFG010000050.1 GCA_020845695.1 Thermoleophilia bacterium
GCAGGCGCCCCGGACACGCTCCCAGCCACGGCCGCAGCCCTCGCCCACCGCCACAGCCGCACACCCCACACCGAAGCTCAGCAACCGTACCCAGACGCCCCTACACACGCCCCGTGGGGAATCGAGGTTAGGTGCTCCGGGTTGCGGTCTCTCTATGCTGCGGTCGTGGCCACGAGCGTGAGCCTCGATCCCGCCGCCGTTCGGCGCGGGCGCGTGCGCGGCCGCTACTTCCGCGAGAACTTCGCCCAGGCCGGGATTGATCTCGCTCAGATCGTGCCGGAGTTGGTCACGAACGCCGATGACGCGATCACCGCGAGCGGCAGGGAGCGAGGCCGGATCCAGCTCCGCTTCGGGCCGCCCGACCCGGAGCTTCGCCTCGCCTGGCGCAGGGAGCTACGGCGGCTGCGGGCGCCAGCTCTGCTCGACTGGGCCCACGAGGTGAGCTGCGCCGACGACGGGATCGGGATGGACGCCGACCTCGTCGACCGCAGGCTCGGGGCGCTCGGGGCCGCGCCTGAGGGTGCGGGTCAGCGTGGCCTGTTCGGGCGCGGCCTGCGCGACGTCTGGCTTGCCCAGGGCGGCGGGCGCCTCCAGTCCGTGCACGCGGGCCGCGCTGTCGAGTCGTGGTTCTTCCCGGTGGCGGGGGACGAGCCGTACGCGTTCGTGCACGTTCTCGATTGCCCGGCGAGCGCCGGGATCCGCCGCGACTTCGGGATCGAGGGGGACGGCACGCGCGTGACCGTGCCGCTCGCCCTGCGCCGGCTACCGCCGGGCGGGAGGCTCAGGACGCTCGTCTCCCAGCTCGTGCAGCTTCGCCCCGTGCTCGACGATCCGCGGCGAGACCTCTGGCTCGAGCTGGCCGGGGAGCCGCCGCAGCTCGTCGTCTTTCCGGGCCCCGAGCCGGACCCCGAGCGTCCGCTGCTCTTCGACGGGGAGGTCGAGGTGCGGCCGGGCGTCACCGCCCGTGTCGTCGTTCGCCGCGCGGCCGAGCCGATCCCGCTCGGGCCGTCGCGGGCGACGCGCCGCGGCGGCCTCGTCGTCCGCTCCGGCCGCGCCGCCCACGAGACCACGCTCGCCGGTCTGGAGGGCCATCCCGGGGCGCGTCACCTCTACGGGGAGGTGTGGTGCGAGGCGATCGAGCGGCTCCAGCGGGAGGCGCTCGACTCCCCGCGGCCGCAGGTGGTCGTCAGGGTCGACCGCAGCGGGCTGAACGAGAGCCACCCGTTCGTCCAGAGGCTGCACGTGGCGCTCGAGCGGGTGCTGCGCCCGATCGTCGTCGCGGAGGAGCGACGCGCGGGCGCGCACCGCGTCGCGCCCGGGCGTGCGATCAGGGCACGCGACGCGGTCGGGTTGCGCGCGCTCAACGACGCGCTGCGCGCGGCCTTCGACGCTCCCGGCTCGGCGGGCTTTCGCGGCGGAGGGGCGCCCTCCGCGCGTGCGCCGCTCGACGAGGCGGAGCGGGCCGGGTCGCCGTCGCCGCCGCCGCCGCCACCGGATGCGCCGGTCACGGCGGCCCTCGACGTCCCGATGCGCTTCAAGCGCTCGCCGGTGCGTCTCCGCCCCGGCGAGCGGCGGACGGTCACGATCCTGTTCGATCCCGCGCGGGTGCCCGCGGGAGCGCCGATCGCGGTCGCGGTCGACGCCGGGCTCTCGCTCGCGCTCCGCCGGCAGCTCGTCCCGGCTCCCGGGGCGCGTGGCTGGGCGAGCGTCAGCGGGACGCTCAAGGCGTCGGTCGCGGTCGAGCCCGGCTCGCGCCTCGCCGTGCTCGCCGAGGCGGGGGAGCACGCCGCCGAGCTCGAGGTGCTCGTCGTGCGCCACACCGCGAGCGGCTGGGTGCGCGAGATCGCCCGCAAGGACGAGGACGCCCAGATCGAGGCGCAGTTCGACCCGGAAAGCGGCGTCGTGACGGTGTTCGAGGGCCGCCGCGAGTTCCGGGCGCTCGAGCGCGCCGCCCGGCGGGCCGGCCTCCCGAGGCAGCGCGTCCGCGAGTACCTGCCCTACCGGATGCTCGAGGTCGAGGTGGCGGCGAACGCGGTCTACGCCTGGGCGGCCGAGCGGATCCTCGAGCGCCGCCTCGCCGAGGAGCGGCCGGCCGATCCGGCCGAGTACGCGGGCGCGGTCCGCCTCGAGGCACAGTCGCTCCGCCACCGCTTCCACGAGCGCCTGATGCGCGCCTTCCTCGACCCGGAGGTGTTCGAGGGCGGCGTCTCGCTCGGCCGCTCCGCCCCCGTAGCTCGCTCGGCGCAGCAGAGTCTGCTCGGGGACGCCGGGCGGGCCGGGTCGCCATAGCCCCGCCCGGGCCGCCGGGTCACGCCTGGGGGAGTGCCGCTGGCGACCAGCGGGGCGAGGAGCACCGCCCCAGCGTGGCACGCGCCTGTTAGGAATCAGTCCAACACGACCTGAAGGGAGGAGCCGTGATCGACCACGTCGGCCTCAGGGTGTCGGATTACGCGGCGAGCAAGGCGTTCTTCGCGGCCGCGCTCGCGCCGCTCGGGTACGCGGTGGTGATGGAGCTCGAAGGCGCCTGCGGCCTCGGCGTAGACGGCAAGCCGGACTTCTGGCTGATCGGGCAGACCTCGCCGGCCGCGCCCGTCCACGTCGCCTTCGCGAGTGGCGACCGGGCGGGCGTCGACGCTTTCCACGCTGCGGCGCTAGCCGCGGGCGGGCGGGACAACGGGGCGCCCGGGCTGCGAGCCCACTACCACCCGAGCTACTACGGCGCCTTCGTACTCGATCCCGACGGCAACAACGTCGAGGCGGTCTGCCACCGGCCGGAGTAGGGGCGCGGCCGCGCCGGCTCGGGTGCTGCGCGCCTGCCCGCGGCCCCGTTGGGCGGCGCTCCGCCTGAGCGCGGCTTCTTGCGCCGCACCCGCCAGCGTTGGAGGCGACCGCGATGGTCGCCTCCAACGCTTCAATGGGGCCCGGGATAGATATCCCGGGAAAGCCGATATCACCGCTAGAACGGTTGCGCCCAGTGAAATCGCTTCAATGGGGCCCGGGATAGATATCCCGGGAAAGGTCTCGGCGACAGACTTCACCCTGAGGCGGAAGCTGCGGCTTCAATGGGGCCCGGGATAGATATCCCGGGAAAGAGCCGTCGCCGCCGAGGAAGCCCAGTTCATCGCCCGCGTGCTTCAATGGGGCCCGGGATAGATATCCCGGGAAAGATCGCCGCGGACACCCCCCGGGTTGGCAGGTTGCACACGCTTCAATGGGGCCCGGGATAGATATCCCGGGAAAGCTCAGGGGTGGGGATGTACGCCCACCCGGTCCGGATGTTGCTTCAATGGGGCCCGGGATAGATATCCCGGGAAAGAGTCTCTCGTGGAGGCCGCTTGCAGAGCGGGATCGCGGGGCGGTTTGCGAGCGGCGGCCCGTTGCGCGTGCGAGCTGGCTCGCCGGCGTGGTCGCGGGTGGAGTGGCGGGGCGGGAAAGCTGTCAAGGTGCAGGGAGTTTCCGTCTCGCGAGCGAGAGCCGAGGGGAGCGACAGCACCTCGGCGCTCGCGTACTACACGATAGCGGCAGTTCCGGACTCCGGCAGGGGCGTTCCGCCGCAGAGCCAACGCAACCGGCGCTCGGTCTGGGGGCCAGCGGGACCGAGATCCACGATGAGCACGCTGTCTGCGCTGAGGTCGACGGCATCGCGAAGTCCCGCCTCGAGTCGGGTCAGCTCAACGCCGGAGAGATCGCACAGGAAGACCGAGTAGTTGAGCCGTGACCCGAATGTCTCCGCCACCTTTGCGGTTCGTCTCAGGCGGACGTCGTTGCGGATGTCGTAGCAGACCAGGAAGCGGGATCGCATCAGCGGGTTGTGAAGGATCGGTAGGCCGGGATGTCCCCGAGAAGGCTTGCGGCGAGGATCCGCGCTTGCAGCTCGAGCGCCCGCCGGTAGGTGACGCGGTAGCCGAAGGCCGGGTGAATCACCTCCGTCGTAAGCCGCTGCTCGAGCGCGGCCAGGACGGTTCGCCGGCCGGCTGCGCTGAGGGTCACCGTCCCCGCCCGTCCGAAGAAGTCGCCGTCGGTGAGGCGCGAGCCGTTGATCAGAGTCAGAGCCACGGAATCCGCGATCAGGGGACGGAACTCCTCCATCAGGTCGAGGGCGAGTGCCGGGCGGCCGAACCTCGGGCGGTGGAAGAACCCGAGGAGGGGGTCGAAGCCGACTCGGCGCGCCGCGAGAGCGCACTCCTTCGTGAGGATCGCGTAGAGAAACGAGAGTACCGCGCTGACGGCGTCGCGCGGGGGTCGCCGGGTGCGGCGCTCGAAGTCGAAGTACTCGGCGTACCGTGACGACTTCAGGAGCTCCGCGAACGCGCGGAAGTACTCGCGGGCGGCGGCTCCCTCGATGCCAAGGAGCCTGTCAACCGACTCTGCCCTGCCCGCGGCACGGGCGAGGCGCTGCAGCTCACGCACCGCCGAGGCCGTCCCATCGCCCCCGTTCCGGCGTAGCAGGACCCGCCCGTTACGTATCTTCGCTCCGACGAAGGTGCGCGCCAGGGCGAGAGACGCATCCCCGTCGTCGGCGCGGCGGAACTGCTCGATCCTGAGGTGCACGTTGCTCGGCTCGATCCCGACGGTGATCGCCTGGAACCACCCCCCGAGGGTGAAGTGGGTGATCGGGACGCCTGAGGCGGCGAGGCGGCGGAGTGATGCCTGGGACATCGAGACACCGCCGAACAGCGCGACCTCCGACACGTCGATCTCCCGCAGAGAGGCGAGGCGGTCCCCGTCCTTCCTGACCTCGATCCGTCCGCCGGAGATGCCGACGCGTGCGCCCTGCTCCATGACGTACAGCGGCGCCGCGTTCGACCGCGACGCGATCAGGCGCCGGACCCGTTTCCCGTCAGCCGTCCCGTCGCGGAGCGCGTTCGTCTCGTCTGGCAGGCAGATGGTCACGAGCGAGCAGCGCGGGCACCTTGGGCTGTCGACGAGCGGTTCGGGTACTGCCGCCTGCGCGGCCACTCGCCGGAGCTCGGCGAGGTGCCGTCTCACGTCGGTCTCGAGCTCGGGGGTCATGACGATCTCGCTCCGCGTTCGCGTCTCGCGAAAGCTCACGTAGCCCCGGTTGCACGGGTACCCGTTCTCGCGCAGAACGAGGATCTGGGCAGCCACCTGGATCAGCTCCGGCTCCCACGGCCCTCCGTCTGAGCGGGGCTTGCCCTTCTTGTGATCGACCGGGAATACCTCGCCGTCCTTGCCCTCGACGAGGTCGATCTTGGCGACGATCCCGAGCTGCGGGGCGTCGAGCATCACCGACCGGGCAGCACCCTCCCACGGGTCGTCCCCGTCGTCGGCCTCCGCGGGCTCCGGGAGCCGTCCGCGCGACGCGTCGCTGCGGCGGTGCGCGAGCAATCCCTGGGCGGTGTCAGCGCTCTCATCCCAGCTCCCCTCGACCCACTCGAGGTAGAAGAGGCGTGGGCAGTACACGAACTCGTTCAGCATCCGGGCGGGAACGAGATCGGGGACGACCTCATGCGTGGCATCGGTCACGAGCTGGTATATCGGCACGAGCAGCCCCATTCCGCAGTGCGAGCTGCGGGCGAGCGCAGCCGATCTGCTACCTTGATGTACATGACCAGCACCGTAGGGGTTGCGGAGTTGCGACAGAACCTCAGCCGCTACCTTCGCCGAGTCGAACGGGGCGAGCGGCTGCTCGTCACCGACCGCAACCGGCCGGTTGCCGAGTTGGGCCCGCCACCCTCGACCGGGGCAGCGCTCGATCGGCTGATCGCCGAGGGGCGCGTCTCGCGCCCCCGGTGCCGCGGCCTACCCGAGCCGCTCGCGCTCGGCGGCGATCCGTACGCGCTCAGCCGCGCACTCGACGAGATTCGCGGCGAGTGCTGAGGTGGCGGTCTTCTACGTCGATGCTTCGGCGCTCGTCAAGCTGGTCCGCGAAGAGCCGGAGAGCGGGGCCCTGCGGACGTTTCTCGCCGACGCCGACCTCGTCTCCTGCGAGCTGGCTCTCGCCGAGGTCCCTCGAGCGATCCGACGCGCCGCAGGGCATGAGCCGGAGTTGCCGCTCGAGCTGCTGCTCGGGCGCGCGGGCGAGGTGGCGGACGCGCTCGGCCTGCTTCCGCTCGACCGGGCGCTCCTCCTCGCCGCCGGAGCGCACGCGGAGCCCGCGCTGCGAGCTCTCGACGCGATTCACGTCGCCGCCGCGGCCGCCCTCTCCCCGCTCGACGGGTTCGTGAGCTACGACGAGCGCCAGGCCGCGGCCGCACGGCTCGCTGGCCTCCGTACGCTGGCGCCGGGCGCCTGACCGGCTCGCAACCGCTGACCTGGTTGGCGTGCCTCCACTCCGGTCGCACCTGAGCGATTCGGTGTTGTCCCGCCTAGCGCCGACGGCCCG
Source organism: Thermoleophilia bacterium (assembly GCA_020845695.1). The sequence continues at coordinate 6,347 of JADLFG010000050.1, forward strand.
CCAGGGCAGGCGAGACGCTTACGCCGGCAGGCCGGCTACGGCTTCCCACGGAAGGCCAGTCGCGAGGGCGGCGCGACGCGACGCGGCGTGGCTCCGTCCGGTGGGCGCGCTACAGTTTGGTCATGTTGTCTGAACTGCCAACGAGAGACAAGCATGACGCGGCCGGGCTCTCCCTGGACGAGCTCGAGCATGAGCTGGCGTCGTGGGTCGCGCACCTTTCTGCCGGCATGTGCCGCTGGCTCGAGCTCGTTGCCGAGCTCGACGGTCGGGGCGCCTGGGCCGACTCGGGCCTCGGCTCGTGCGCCGAGTGGCTCGCCTGGCGCTGCGCGCTCGCTCCCAGGGCGGCGCGGGAGCACGTTCGTGTCGCCCGCCGGCTTCCGGAGCTGCCGCTCATCCAGGCTGCGTTTTCCCGCGGTGAGCTCTCCTACGCGAAGGTGCGCGCGCTGACCCGGGTTGCCGAGCCCGGGTCGGAGGGGGAGCTGCTCGAGCTCGCGTTCGCGCTGACGGCGGCGCAGCTCGAGCGGGCGGTTCGCGCGTACCGGCGCGTGAGCGCGCAGGACGCGCGAGCGCTGCACGAGCGGGAGCAGCTGACCTGGTATTGGGACGAGGACGGCTCCCTGGTCGTGCGCGCCCGTCTTGCTCCCGAGGACGGAGCCCTGCTCCTGCGAGCGCTCGAGGCGTCACGCGAGCGGCTCTGGAGGGGCGGGACGGACGGCGAGCACGGTTCCGCGGAACCGCGGGAAGAGGATTCGGAGCACCGAGGGGAGGATGAGGGCGGTTCCGCGGAACCGCGGCCCCGGTCGGTGCGGCCGACGAACATCGAGGCCTTGGTCTCGATGGCGGACGCCGCGCTCGCGTCTGAGGGCGGCCGTCCGGGCGGCGAGCGCTACCAGGTCGTCGTGCACGTCGATGAGACAGTCCTCGGCGGGGGCGATGGCTGCGGCGCGGTGCTCGAAGGCGGCCCGGCGGTCGCGGCGGACACGGCGCGCAGGATCGCTTGCGACGCCTCCGTCACCCGAACGGCTCAGCGCCAGGGAGGACCGCCGAGCGTGGGGCGAAAGGCGCGTACGATCCCGCCTGCGCTGCGGCGGGCGCTCACGCTGCGCGATCGTGGCTGCCGCTTCCCCGGCTGTGAGAACCACCGCTTCGTCGACGCCCACCACATCCATCACTGGGCCCGGGGCGGAGCGACGGTGCTCGACAACCTGGTCCTCCTCTGCCGGCGTCATCACCGGCTCGTCCACGAGGGCGGCTTCGGGGTCGACGCGCGAGGGCGCTTCTACGACGCCCGTGGCCGTCGGATCGCCCCGACCCCCGGGCCGCACCGGGGTTGCGCCGGCGAGCTCCTCGAACGCAACCAGGGCCTGACGATCACCGCCCGCACGTGCAAGAGCGGCGACGGGGATCCGCTCGACCTCGAGCTCGCGGTCGCAGCCCTCTGTCAGATCGCTGCCTGAGCTCGTGAGACGCTTCGCGACCGTGAAGGAGCTTCGGAACGACTCCGCTGCGATCCTCCGCGAGAGGTTGTCCGGGATCTCGTAGAGGTTTGAGTGGCGGTTCTCCCGTCCCGTCCGTTGTCGCGGGCAGCGTTTCGGGCGAGTGAAGTCCATCCGAGATCAGGAGGAACCGCCATGAGGAAGATATCCGGCCCGACGGTCGTCACGACCGCGGCGGCCGCTGAGAGGGTGTTGCCGCCCCAGATCCAGGAGGCCCTCGGCGAGCTCGTCGGGGCGGCGAGGGAGGGGCTGCTCGCTTTGAGCGTCGGCGTTGGGCTCGGCGTGGTGCACGAGTTGATGGAGCTCGAGGTCGACGAGGTGGTCGGTGCGAAGGGCAAGCACAACCCGGAGCGCACGGCGAAGCGACACGGCCACGAGGACGGGTCGCTGACGCTCGGCGGGCGGCGCGTGCAGGTGCGCCGACCGCGGATCCGTTCGGCCGACGACAGGCGCGAGTTGCCGGTGGACACGTATGAGTACTTCGCCAGCCGCGACCCGCTGACCAGGGCGGTGATGGATCGGGTGCTCGCCGGCGTCTCGACGCGCCGTTTCGCCCGCGTCGGCGGGCCCGTCGGCGAGCAGGTCGAGCAGTCGGCCTCGGCGACGTCGAAGAGATCGGTCTCGGAGATGTTCGTCGAGCGCTTGAGCGCGACGGTCTGAGTTGGCCCCGCTACGACGGCTTGATTTGGCCCCGCCCTCGTCCGATGGCAGGTCGACCTTCCGAGCTTCAACGAGCTCGGAGGGGAGGCCGCGGAAGGGATGGGATCGA
>JADLFG010000051.1 GCA_020845695.1 Thermoleophilia bacterium
CCGCTGGCGTTGCTCGGCGAGGCGGGAGAGCTCGGCCTCGATCCGTTCGACTCGTTGCTGGCGGCGGGTCTGGTCGCGCTCGGCCTCGGCCGGGTTGTGGCAGACGACGTAGCGGACGGCCGCGTCGTCGTCGCCAACGCGGACCTCCTTGACGCGCAGGTTGTCGCGCACCTGCCGGTAGCGGCCCTGGCGGGAGAGGGCCTGCTCGGTTGAAGGACCCTGGGTTTCTTGGAGGCTCCGGAACCAGGCTCTGTCCTGGGGGAAGGAGATGCTCCGGCTATGACTACCCCGAGGAAGTACCCCGTTGAGTTGCGTGAGCGGGCTGTCCGGCTCTATTTCGAGTCGGGCGGTCGTCCGATCGCCCGGGTCGCGAGCGATCTCGACGTCCATCGCGAGGCGCTGCGCCTGTGGGTGCGCCAGGCGGAGGCTGACCGAGCGCCCAGGGCCTCGCGCGTGCTCCCGAGCGATGTCCAGGCCGAGCTCGAGCGGCTGCGCAGGGAGGTCGCCGAGCTGAAGAAGGCGAACGCGATCCTGAGGGACGCGAGCATCTATTTCGCAACGGAGTTCGACCCGACCCGGCGACGGTGACCCGCTACATCGAAGAGCGGCGGGGGATCTTCGGGGTCGAGCCGATCTGTCGCGTGTTGGGGGTGGCGGTCAGCACCTTCTACGCGCGCAGGTCCCGGGAGCCGTCCCGCCGTGAGCTCGCCGACCGCGAGCTGATCGGGGAGATCCACGCCGCCCGCGCCGGCTACCGCTCGGTTTACGGGGTGCGCAAGACCTGGAAGGAGTTGCGCCGCCGCGGCGTCGATGTCGGCCGCGACCGGGTCGGGCGTCTGATGCGCCGGGAGCGCCTGGAAGGCGTCCGCCGCGGTAAGAAGCGCACAACCATCCCGAACGAGGCGGCGGTAGAGCGCGCCCGCGATCTCGTCCAGCGCGACTTCAGCGCTGTCTGCCCGAACGAGAAGTGGGTGTGTGACATCACCTACGTCCGTACCTGGCAGGGCTTCTGCTACCTGGCCTTCATCCTGGACGTGTTCAGCCGGATGATCGTCGGCTGGCAGTTGGCCACCCACATGCGGACCGATCTCGTCCTCGACGCGCTCGAGATGGCCAACGGGCTTCGCCGGCCGGGCGAGGGGCTGATCGCCCACACGGACAGGGGCTCGCAGTACACGAGCATCGCCTACACCGACCGGCTCGATCAGCTCGAGATCGCGCCCTCGGTCGGCTCCCGCGGGGATGCGTACGACAACGCGATGGCCGAGGCATGGGTCGCGACCTACAAGGCCGAACTCGTCGCCGGGCGCAGCTTCCCGAGCTTCGAGCACGCCGAGCACGAGACGCTCCACTGGATCGCGTTCTACAACCGTGAACGGCTGCACGAGGAACTCGGCGACGTCCCGCCCGCCGAGTACGAACGAAACCACGTCGACGAACAGGACCGGCGCTACGCGCCCATCGAGACCGGCCAGCCAGCGTTCACTGGGACGCGCTGACCGGCCTCGATGGGAAACTGCCATGCAAGTACACGAGCCTCCAACAAACCCAGAGCGCTTCAGCGGCGGCTCCGCAGGCGCCGGCGCGACGCCGAGCTCGCGCAGATGGCCGAGCAGCGGCGCCAGCGCCTTGACCGACAGGTAGTTGGTGTAGCCCTCCTCGCGGCGGGCGGCCAGGAACGCCGCCACCACCGGCGGCTCAAGCCCGGCGGCCGCGTCGAGCCCCTCGCCGCTCAGCCAGCGGCTCAAGTGCGCCATCAACTGCAACTGGAAGCTCGCCGACACCGGCGTGTAGCCGAGCCGCGACAGCTCCGCGACGAAGCCGTGCGCGAACGGTGCCATCGGGCCGCGCACTCGCGCCCGCGACGGGTCCTTCATGATCGCCTCCCTCTCTCCGACTCCGGACGTAGGAAAGAGGAGCCTCGACCAATCCGCCCCCGTTATGCCGACCTCGCCAGCGCGAGCCCCGCCACCGACAACGGCCTCCGCGACCAAGTCGGCATAACCCGGAGGTCGGCGTAATGGCGGTTATGCCGACGTCGGCATAACCGCCACAAGGAACGCAACGTCCTCGACCACCTGCCCGAGCGCGACCTGCCGGCCGTCCAGCGGCGGCTGCGGGCCGCCTGGGCAGAGGGCGATCACGGCCGCGCCCTCGAGCGGTTGCAGGCGCTGGCCGGCGAGCTCGAGCGGACACACCCCGGCGCCGCCGGCTCCCTGCGCGAGGGGCTCGAGGAGACGCTGACGCTGACCCGCCTGGGCATCACCGGCTCGCTGAAGCGCACGCTCGAATCGACGAACCCGTGCGAGTCGATGATCGAATGCGTCCGGCGCACCTCGCGCAACGTCAAGCGCTGGCAGTCAGGCGAGATGGCGCTCCGCTGGACCGCCGCCGGCATGCTCGAAGCCGAACGCCAGTTCCGCAGGATCATCGGCTACCGCGACCTCGCAAAGCTCGCCGTCGCGATCGAACACGAACTCACCCGCCGAACGATCGCTCACACCCCGACCAAGGAGACCGCTACGCTGATCCCCGCCTGACCATCACACCGGGACCGCCGTCACGAAGTTCCACGACGAGCGGGACATCCTCGGTCCGGGTTACGGAGGTAGCGAGAGAACTCGAGCTCGTCGATCAGCTCTCGGAACCGGACAGCCTCGCGATCAACTACCATGACACGCGGTTCCGCTGGGTATCTGATGGGAAAGAGCTCGGAGGGGTTCTCGGATAGCTCCCAGATCCGCTCGTCCGAAACGAAGCGGGCGCCGGAGATCTCGACGGTTGCGACGAAGCCGGAGACCGGACGCCCTACGTAGACCGCAAGCTTGTCGCCTTCCTGCAGGGGATTGGCCTCGGCCGTGGCTTTGTCGAACCCCTGCAGCTTGAAGCCGACAACCCGGTCGCCTTGAGCGGTCTCGCGCGTTCTCACAACCACGAAGTGTCGAATCGGTCGACGATCCACCCAACCACCCTAGCCCGCGTGCATCCATTCCATCACCAAGCCCGAGGAGTTCTTGCTACTCGAAGTCTGTAGACGCGGAGTCGTCACGCGGGCTCAATCGACGCGGGTGCAGAGAGCACCAACTCGTCCGCAGCGACGAGCACGCCTGTGACTGTCGATACACCCGACGAACGCCGCGCCGAGTATGAAGAGCACCTCTGGGACCACTCCCAAGATGAGTTCCAGAAGGAGTTCGACGTCCGGCGGCCACTGACGGATTCAGAGGCTTCCGCCATACGACGACTGGCCGAGGCGCTGGCAGACGGGAAGGATGACGCTGACTTGGCCGAGATCGTCAAGGCACAGGCCCACGTTCATCCCGAGGTCCTCCTGATCATCCTGCAAGCCGTTGGTCTAACTCGCAACAAGATCAAGACGGATCTCAAGGCGTCCCGCGAAGCTGTAGGACTGCGCTTCCCCAGCAAACTGGAGAGACTTCCGGCATCCCAGTTCTGGCCGCTTGCTGGCCCGTACATCGCAGAACGGATCCGCCGGGTGCTCGGCCCTTTGACGGTCGGCGGCAACGCGGACGAGCGCGCATTCGAGGCCTTGAATCAGGCGACTCACCCCGGGTGGATACGCCAACAACGCGCGAAGCTCCAAGGCCACGAAGCCGAGTATCGGATCGCTGTCATGCTCGATGAATGCGGCGTCCCCTTCGTCCCAGCGGCAAAGAAGGACAACCCACGCTGTCCGGACGCGACGATCAACGAGATCTCGTTCGACCTCGTTGTCCCAAGCATCGAGGCACCCGTTGTCTGCGTGAAGTCGACCGTTCATACCTCTGTCCCTGGCCAATACGGCGACGCCAAGGATGTCCCCGAGCTTCTCGAAGCCAGAGCGATGTTGGACGGGGCCTTCGGGTCGAGCCGGCCCACTCTCCTAGCCATGATCGATGGGGTTGGTCTACGGCTAGTTCCCGGCCTGCTCGATCGGCTGCTGGGGGCAGCCGACGAGTTCTGCCAGTTCGAGACGCTGTGGAAAGCAGCTGTTGTCGCTGCGGGGCGTCTCGGACGACATCTACGACTCGGGCTCGAGTCCGAGCACATCGCACGCCATGAGAAGTTCATTGAGCGTCACGCAGCCGCAGTGACGGTCGAGCCGCTCACCGACGACTTCAGGGCACCTCTCGAGGACGAGCTCCCGCCGGTCCGGGCGGGGGAAGCGTTCATCCGGATGAGCGGGCCTCTCGACGACGACCAGGTGATTGTTACTCAAAGTCTGTAGACGCAGAGTCGGCAGTCTGGCTCGAATCCCATAGTGTCCGAAAAGGCGAAGAAGGACGGTGCACTTCAGGCGTTCGGGCAGCGGGTCCGGGCTCGGCGGCTGGAGCTGGCGCTCTCTCAGGAGACGCTCGCGGCGAAGAGCGGCCTACATCGCACCTACATCAGTTCGCTGGAGCTTGGCGAACGAAACGTTTCACTCTCGAACGTCCTGCGGATCGCGTCGGCACTTGACGTCGATCCCGGGACCTTGATCGGAGGCTTGAAAGTTGAGTGAGGAGTCTCTCGCCGAACTCCGGGCGGAGTTCGAGGAGCACGTCTGGGATCACTCCGTCGACGCGTTTCAGAAGGACTTCGACGTCAGACGGCCGCTCACGGACACTGAGCTTGAGGCGTTGCAGGCAGTAGCCGGTGCAATCGCTAAAGGCGAGAGCGATGAAGACATCGCAGCGCTTATCCGTAGGTTGACGCTGGGCGAACCAAAAACCGTCCTCACCCTCATGCAGATCGTCGGGCTGACGCGCAACAAGATAATCACCGACCTGCGCGCCTCGACTGCCGCGAAGCTCTTCCGAGTCCCCGGCGATCCGCTGCGGCTTCCGTCATCGGGGGTGTGGCCGCTCGCAGGCCTGTATCTCGCCGAGCGGCTGCGCCGGGTACTCGAACCACTCTGCCAAATGAACGAGATCGGAGACCAGGTTTTCGAGGCTCTTAACCAAGCGACCCATCCCGGCTGGATCCGACAAGAGCGAGCGAAGCGGCAGGGGCACGAGGCCGAATACCGGCTGGCAAATGTTCTCTTCGCCTGTGGCATCCCGTTTGTGCCAGTCGAGAAGACAGACAATCCGCTCTGCCGAGATGCCCTCATCAACGGTGTCTCGTTCGATCTCGTTGTCCCCGATGTGACCAAACCGCGGGTAGTCGTAAAGTCCACTGTTCACACTGCCAATATCGGGCAGTTCGGCGAGTCGAAGGACGCGCTTGAGATCAACGAGGCGGCGGCGATGATCGAGTCGAACTATGCGACGAATGCCCGGCCAACCCTCCTCGCCCTGATCGACGGTGTCGGGTTCCGCAGCAACCGCGCTGGCTTGGATGGTGTCCTCAGCGAAGCCGACGAGTTCTGCCAGTTCCGATCACTGTGGAAGGGCGTGGTCGTAGCTGCGTTCGCCGTTGAGCGAGCTCTCGTCCTCGCGCTGCCAGCCGACCACATCCATGACCACGCGCGCTTTCTCGACCGATACAGCGAGATCGTCGAAGTTGAGCCGCTCACGGATGAGTTTCGCGCGAGCGTTACCGAGCATCCGCTGGTCGAAGCGGGTGAGGGCGTCATCCGCCTCGACTAACCACCAGCGCCGAACAAGCGTGACTGTGCGTCGTCAGCCGTCGCAGGATCCTCGGAGCGTAGTAAGTGGATCTTCCGTGGCTTTGCCATGCCCGGCGTCATCGTCGACGAGTGGAGAATGTCAAGATTCCGCCAGTCTGGAACTTCCCAACGCTCATTGATCCGGCGCTCGATCAGCTCCTCGAACGACTCGTTGATCTCGATCCCAATTCCGTGACGATCCATCCACCGTGCAACCTTCAAGGTCGTCCCTGAGCCGAGAAACGGATCAAGAACGACATCCCCGGGATCCGTGAAACTCTCGATCATGAGAGCAACGAGCTCTTCGGGGTAGGCAGCAACGTGATAGCCCAGTTCTTTTACGTTCGGCGGTCGATACGCAGGAATGCGAATGACATTTCCCAGGCACCGGCCACGGGCATTCTTCTTATGAGGTCGAGGATCAGCGACCAGATACTTCTGTGGGACGCGCGGCTTGTGGAACTTGTATGACAATGTTTCGTCTTTGACGAACACGAGTAGGAACTCATATTTGTTGTCGAATAGCCGCTCGATGTAGTGATTTGGCTGTGGAAGCGCGTTCGGGATATACCAGATAAGGATATCCCACAGCTGCCAGCCTTCCATTCGACCCGCGATATCGAACGCGATCGGATACAGCCGTTTGGCATGCCGGCGGTTGCCGACATTAATGACCATGACGGCCTCAGGTTTCGCTGACTCGAGACATGTTGCCCATACAGTCGAGAGGCGATTGAGATACTCGTCGTACGTGGAGGCGCCAATTTGCTCGGGGTGACCGTAATCCTTGAGATTCCAGTAAGGCGGGCTCGTGACGATGAGATCAACCGAGCTCGGTGGTACGAGGCCCGGAGACTCCGCGGAGCCGAAGACGACCCGCTGGCCAGCAATCTCACGGACATGCGGCACTTTCGGACCCACATCCAGCATGTTACGCAAAGTCTACAGACCTCCGCCCTTGCTCGCCTCAGCATCGTACGTACAGGAGTCGCGATCGTAGGCGGAGCGGCGGACGTTGTTACACAGACGGCACAGAGCCCGAAGGGAACATGTCGTGCGACGCGCCTCAGTAAACCGAGGGACAGGCCTAGAGGGTCAACACAGGGTCAACAAGAGAGTGCCAACCGCCACGAGCGCGCTTGAACCGATCCGGCTCAACCGTGGGCCTTCACCAGCGCACCGCAACGGCCTCGATCCGCCGGGCAACCACTCTTAATCCCAAGGTCGCAGGTTCGAATCCTGCACGGCCCATGCGGGGGTCAGGTCTCCCGCGTTCCCGGTGCGGCGCCTGCCGCCGGCGCGGCGGCGCCAGACCGGGGGCCGGCCCCGGCCATGCGGGCCACGAGCCGCGGGGATCCGGCCGCGGTCGGCGACCCCCGGCCCGGATCGACGTCCCGGGTGGAGAATGGAACACCTGACCCGATGACGAACCCCTGGCTCGAGATCCCGCTCGACGACTATGAGGCGCATATGACGCTGCCAGCGGTCGGGCAGGCGGAGCTGCTCGCCGACCGCTTCGCGGCCGCGCTCGCCGAGCACCGGCCGCTCAGCGTGGCAGTCCTCGGCTGCGCCGGCGGGAACGGGTTCGACCGCGTCGCCGGGACGACCGTCCGGCGGCTCGTCGGAATCGACCTCAACCCGGCGTACCTGGCCGAGGCCGAGCGGCGCTACCGGCCCCACGTCCCGGGCCTCGAGCTCCACGTCCGCGACCTCGAGGAACCCCTCCTCGAGATCGAGCCCGTCGACCTCGTCTACGCGGCGCTCGTCTTCGAGTACCTCGACCCCGGCCGCGCCTGGGCGGGGCTTCGCCACCTCTGCCGCCCCGGCGGCGCCGTCGAGGTGGTGCTCCAGCTTCCCGGGCGGCAGGCGACCGTGACGCCGTCTCCGTACCCGAGCCTTCGGCGGCTCGAGGGCTTCCTGCGGCTCGTCGAGCCGGGAGAGCTCGCAGCCGCGGTCGCCGGCGGGGGGTTTCAACTCGTGCGCACCGTCACGATCGAGCTCCCCTCGGGCAAGAGCTTCGCTGCGCAGACCTTCCGCGCCGGGCGGAGCGACGCATCACCGACCGTGGTTCGCCAGCCGGAATAGCCCCGCCAGGGCGCTCGCAGGGGCCCGGATGGAACAGGGGGGACCCGACCCCTTCTACGGCCCAAGCGCGAGCCCGAAGAGGTCGCCGCTCTCGCTCTCGCCGAGCACGTCCACGGTCGAGAGCTCGCCCTGGACCCAGAGGCTCGCGGTCAGGCCCTCGGGGCCGAAGCCCTCGGCGCCCGGGAGCTCGATCGCGGCGCCCGCGTCCTCGGCGCGGAGCAGGCCGTGCTTGAGGAAGACGTCGTAGCCGGGAACGCCGACGAGGAGGTCGGCGACCCAGTCTCCGTCCGTGTCCGGCGTCGAGAGCGCGGCGCCGTAGCTCGCGTCCTCTTGCGGAAACGGGCTCGGCACGTCGCGGGCGCGCCCGGCGTCGAGGCCGGCCGCGGAGCCGAACGCGACATGCACCATGCCGTAGGCGGTGCCGGCCTCGGTGCGCCAGCCGGGCGCACCCACCGCGAGGTCGTCGTGGCCGTCGCCGTCGAGATCGCCCAGGGCGAGCGCCTGCCCGAAGCGGAACCACTCCGGCCGCCAGCCCCAGGGGGGACTGAGCGCGGCGGCACCCGAGCGCGTGAGCCCGTCCTCGCCCCCGAAGAGGACATGCGCGATTCCCGCCCCGGAGCACGGGGTCGAACAGCGATCGTCGGCTTCCCAGGGCGCGCCGACCGCGAGGTCGGCCGGGAGGTCACCGTCGATGTCGCCGACGGCAAGCGAGGCGCCGAACCCGTCGCCCGCCTCCGGGGCGCTCGCGACACCCCGGCTCGCCTGGCTCCACGTCTGGTCGCGATCGCCGACGAGGCCGCCGTCCGAGCCGTAGAGGACGTGCACGAGCCCGGCCCCGGCCGCGCCGCGCACCGTCTCGCCGGGTACGCCGATCGCGAGGTCGTCCCGCAGGTCGTAGTCGAGGTCGCCGGCCGCGAGCGCCGCCCCGAAACGGTCGCCCTCGCCGGTGCGCTGCGCCAGTCCGCCCGCCCCCTGGCGCAGCCACTCGCTGCGCCACCCGAAGCGCGTCCGGTAGTGCACCTTGACCGCGCCCGCCTGCTCCGCTCGACCGCCGCGCGGAGTCCAGCCGGGCGCGCCCACCGCGAGGTCGCTGCCCGCGCCCGAGGAGCGGTCGAAGTCCCCGGCGGCGAGCGCCGACCCGAACTCGGCGCCGGGCGCGAACGGGAACATGAACGCGCCCTCGCGAGCCCGAAGCCCGTCCGGCGAGCCGTACAGGAGGACGACGAGGCCGCAGTCGACGAGCCTGCCCACCTCGTCGTAGTAGGGAGCCCCGATCGCGAGGTCGTCGTAGCCGTCGCCGTCGAAGTCGCCGGCCGCGAGAGCCTTCCCGAACATCGCTCCGATCTGCGGCTCCCCGTAGACGTCCCCGGACTGGTCGATGAGCTGGCTCGCGGCCGCCGCCAGCCCGCCGTCGCCGCCGTAGAGAACGTTGACGGCACCCGCGTACTCGGCGCCGCCGACCTCCTCGGACGGGACACCGATCGCCACGTCGGAGCGGTAGTCGCCGTTGAAGTCGGCGACCGGATGCTCAGGCGGCACCTGTTGCCCTGCGGCGGGCGCCGCCGCCACGAGCGTGGCTGCAAGGCAGAGAACGGGCACGATAACGCGCACGCGTCTCCCTTCGACGGGAGCCAGATGATACCGATGTCGCCGTTCGTTACGAGCGGCCCGCGCGCCAGGCCTCGAACTCGGCGCGACGCTCCTCGGGCAGCGGGTAGAGACCGCGGACCGGCTCACCGGCGCGCACCCGCTCGAGCACGAACTCCTCGACGAGCTCCTGCTCGGCCGCGTCGAGCGCGACCTCCTCGGCAAGCGCCGCCGGGATCACCACCACCCCCTCCGCGTCACCGCAGAGGACGTCGCCCGGCAGCACCAGCACCCCCGCGCAGCCCACCGGCACGTTCAGGTCGACCGGGTGGTGGCGGATCGAGGAGAGGCTCGCGTGCGCGGCGCGGAAGTAGACGGGCAGGTCGAGACGGGCGAAGCCGGGCGTGTCGCGCAGGCAGCCGTCCGTGACGATCCCGGCGGCGCCTCGCATCCGGATCCTCGTCGCGAGGATGTCCCCGAGCGTCGCCGCCCCGAGCTCGCCGCGCGCGTCGATCACGAGCACGTCGCCCGGCCCGACGCTCTCGACCGCGAGCCGCTGCACGTTCGTCTCGTTGTCGTAGTCAACCCGGACGCCCACGTCCTCCCGAGCCGGGACGTAGCGGAGCGTGAACGCGCGCCCGACGAGTCGCAGGTCGGGTCGGGTCGGGCGCAGGCCGCCGAGAAACGTCGAGCGGTAGCCGCGACGGAGAAGCTGCGAGGTCAGGGTCGCGGTCGAGACGCGACCGAGCGCGCTCGCGGCCTCCGGGGAGAGCTCGCCCGAGGGATGAGACACGCCCGGAACTCTACGCGCGCGCGGACCGAGCCAGCTCCTCGGCGACGGCATGTGCCGCCCGCCGGCCGGAGGCGAGCGCACCCTGGATCGACGCCGTGTCCCGGTGGTCGCCGCAGACGTAGAGGCCGGGGCCGAGGCGGACGGCACGATCGCGCGGCTCGAGCGACGGCGGCTCGCGGACAGGCAGCGCGTGCTCGATCCGGTAGGTGCGCAGGTGCCGCCAGGCGTCGACGCTGGCGCCGAACCAGCCGCGGAGCTGACGGCGGGCGGCCGCCTCGAGCTCGGCAGGCGCTAGCGCCGGGCGGCCGAGCACGCTCGCGGAGACGAGCGCGCGCCCGGGCGGTGCGTAGCCGGGGGCGACCGCGCTCGGGACGCAGAGGTGGTTGACCGGCCCCTCGCCGTCCCCGTCGAGGACGAGCGCCCCGCCCGCGACGGGCGGCTCCGGGGCGTCGAAGTAGAGGCACGCGGTCGAGCGCCAGCGCGGCGCCTCGACACCGGCGAGCAGGCGCGCGGCCCCGGCCCCATCGGCGGCGACGACGACGGCGCGGGCCTCGATCCGCTCCCCGGCCGCGGTCACGACCGCCCCCGCCTCGACCGCCTCGACCGGAGTGGCGGTCCTGAGCGCCCCGGGCGGGAGCGCCGCGGCGAGCTGGGCGGGCAGCGCCTCGATCCCGGCGGCGGGCAGAGCCGCGTAGCCGAGCGAGAGCATCCGCGTGACGAGGTCGAACATCCGGCTCGACGTCGTCAGCTCGTGGTCGAGGAGAGCGGCGCCGAGGAAGGGGCGGAAGAAGCGCTCGACGATCGCGGGGGAGAGCTCGAGCGCACGCAGGGCCTCGAGCGCGCTCGTCTCGCGGCGGGAGAGCACGCCTTCGAGCGTCCCCGCACGGGCCCGCGCGCGCAGCCGGGCCAGCCGCGGCAGATCGCGCAGCGTCCCGACCCGCGAGCGCAGCGACCCGAGCGCGTCGACCGGGCGGCGGAACGGGTCGGCGACGCGATGGAAACCGCCCCCCGCCCGCACGAGCGCACCCGGGTAGAGCTCGTGCAGGTCGAGTCGCTCGTAGTCGAAGACGCGTTCGGCCTCCGGGTAGGCCGTCAGGAGCACCTGGAAGCCGCGGTCGAGCAGGAAGCCGTCGAGTCGGTCCGTGCGCACGCGGCCGCCCGGCGCGCCCGCCGCCTCGAGCAGGGTGACCGAGAACGCCTCCTCCGCCAGCCGCAGGGCGCACGCGAGCCCGGCGAGGCCCGCCCCGACGACGGCGACGTCGGCGCTCACCCGCCGAGCTCTCGACGCAGCGCGCCCTCGAGCTCCGGCCGGACGAAGCGAAAGCCGCTCCGCTCGAGCCGCTCCGGCCGCGCGCGCTGGCTCGCGAGCAGGAGCCCGTCCGCCAGCTCGCCGAACGCGACGCGCAGCGCCGGCGCCGGTACGGGCAGGACGGCCGGCCGTCGCAGCACGCGGCCGAGCACGCGCGTGAGCTCCGCGTTCGTGACGAGCCCGGGAGCGCAGACGTTGACCGGGCCGGCGAGCGACTCCGTCGCGAGCGCGTGCAGGAAGGCACCGAGCGCGTCGTCGAGCGAGAGCCAGCTCCACCACTGCCGCCCGCTGCCCAGCCTCCCGCCGAGGCCGAGGCGGAACACCGGCAGCATTCGCGGCAGGATCGCGGACAGGATGACCCCCAGACGCAGGTTGACGACCCGGATCCCGGCCGCGGCCGCGGGCTCGGCGGCCGCCTCCCAGGAACGGCAGACCGAGGCGATGAAGTCGTCGCCCGGCGAGCTCTCCTCGGTCAGGAGCTCGTCGCCGCGGCTCCCGTAGTAGCCGATCCCGGAAGCGCAGACGAGCACCCGCGGCGGGCGCTCGAGCCCCGCGAGAGCGGAGGCGAAGAGCTCCGTGCCACGGCTTCGGCTGTCCGCGATCTCGCGCTTTCGCTCCGCCGTCCAGCGCTTCGAGATCGTCGCGCCGGCGAGGTGGATGGCCGCGTCGCAGCCCTCGAGTCCGGTGGCGTCGAGCTCGCCGGACGCGGGATCCCAGCGCACCTGGCCGGCGCCCGCCCGGCCGCGGACGAGCGGCACCACCTCGTGGCCGCCGGTCGACAGGAACGCTCCGAGGGCGGAGCCGATCAGGCCGGAGCTGCCGGTGAGCGCGACCCTGAGCGGCGCCAGGCCCGCAGCCTCGTGGCGGGCGAGGTCCTCGGCGAGCCGGCGGTGGCGGAAGTCGAGCAGTCGCTCGATCGTGCGGCGCGCGAGCGGACCGCCGAGCGCGGCCCCGAGCGGACCGGCGGGGAGGCGGTACTCGACCTCGTCGATGACGCGGCACCCGTCGGTCCCGTCGGGCTCGAAGCGGTGGACGTGTCGCCAGTGCGCGAACGGTCCCGACTCCTGGCGGTCGGCGAACCGCCGCCCCTCCTCGTAGTCCTCATGGACGGCGACCCAGCGGCGGCGAAACGGCCCCTGACGCAGCTCGGCCACGGCCCGGCCGCCGTCGCGGATCCCCTCGTGCGAGAGCAGGCGGACGCGCTGCCATGGTGGCGTCAGACGCTCGAATGCACCCGGTCGCGCGTGCCAGGCGAAGACTCGCCCGGCGGGCGCCGCGACGCGGGACTCGATCCTGACCATGACGTTCGCCACCTGCGATCCGTTCGTCGGGATGGCCTCCTGCTGCATGATTGCGCACCCGCTTGACCACGCGGTCCCGCAGCGGTCGGCTGCGCTAGAGTCGGGCCGATCCGGACCGCGCTGCGTCGATCGCGCGGGGCGAGCGGGCACCAGCGGAAGGAGTCGCGCATGAGAGCAGCCCTGATCACCGCGCTCGGAGAGCCCCCGGAGCTCGGGACCGTCCCCGACCCCGGGCGAGGCGAAGGCGAGGTGCTGCTCGAGATGCTGGCGGCGCCGCTCAACCCGGTCGACCTCTCGGTCGCCTCGGGCGGCTTCTTCGCCGGCCACCCGCCCGTTCCGTACGTCCCCGGCGCCGAGGGCGTCGGGCGGGTGCTCGAGGGTCGAGAGCTCGAGCCGGGCACGCTCGTCTGGACGGGGCAGCACGGGCTCGGGATCGCTCGCGACGGCGTCATGGCGGAGCGCGCCCTCGCAAGCGAGAGCCAGGTCGTCCCGGTCCCCGGGGGCGCGGATCCCGCGCTCGCGGCCGCGCTCGGCATCGCGGGCCTCGCGGGCTGGCTCCCGGTCGCCTGGCGGGCGCCCGTGCGCGCGGGTGAGACCGTGCTCGTGCTGGGCGCGACCGGGGTGGTCGGTCAGGTCGCCGTCCAGGCGGCGAAGCTGCTCGGAGCCGGCCGCGTCGTCGCGGCCGGGCGACGGCCCGCGGGGCTCGCCCGCTGCCGGGAGCTCGGTGCGGACGCGACCGTCGAGCTGCGCGGCCAGCCCGACCTCGCGGACGAGCTCGCTGCGGCCTGCGGAACGAAGCCGCCGACGCTGATCGTCGACCCCCTCTGGGGCGAGCCGCTGACAGCGGCCCTCCAGGCGGCGGGTCAGGGAGCCCGGATCGTCCAGCTCGGGCAGTCGGCGGGCGCCACCGCGGCGCTGCCGTCCGCCGCGATCCGCGGCAAGGAGCTCGAGCTCCTCGGCTACACGAACCTGCGCGTCCCGTTCGACGTGCTCGCGGGCGCGTACGGCACGCTCGTGGGCCACGCGGCGGCCGGAAGGATCCGGATCGACGTCGAGCGAGTCCCGCTCGAGCGGGCCGCCGACGCGTGGCGCCGCCAGGCGGCGGGGACGCCGGTCAAGCTCGTCGTCACGCCTTGAGCCGCCCGGCGACCGCCGGCGGCTGCACGATCGGGTTCTCGATCGGCTGGAACATCGGCAGCGTCGGAGCGATCGCCGACACGATCGACGACGACTACGGGGTCTCGCTCGCGACCGCCGGCCTGTTCACGACCGCGCTGTTCGCGAGCCATACGCTGCTGCAGATCCCCGCCGGTCGCTCCGTCGACAAGCTCGGCGCGCGCCGGGTCGGCCTCGTCGCGCTCGCGCTGCTCGCGGCGGCGAACGGGCTCGCACTGCTCGCCCCGGAGCCGGCGCTCGTGCTCGCGCTGCGGGCGCTCGCCGGCGCCGGCACCGCGCTCGGCTTCGTAGCCGGCTCGGATTACGTGCGCACCCACGGCGGCTCGCCGCTCGCCCAGGGCGTGTACGGGGGCGTCGCGCTCGGCGCCGGCGGCGTCGCGCTCGCGCTCGTGCCCCAGCTCGAGCACCTGGTCGCCTGGCGGGCCCCGTTCTGGAGCGGGCTCGCGCTGGCCGGGGCGGGCGCGATCGCGCTCGCCGCGGGGCCGCGCGACGGCCCCCGGAGGAGCCTTCCCGTCGGCCGCCGCGCCCTCGGAGCACCGGGGCTCGTCCGGGACGCGCGGCTGCTCGGGCTGGGCGTCATCTACATGGCCTCGTTCGGGCTCGCGGTCGCGCTCGGTACCTGGGTCGTCCCGTTCCTCACCCGCGCGGGCGACTACTCGACGGGACTGGCGGGAGCGATCGGCGCGCTCGTGCTCGCGGCCGGGGTGGTGAGCCGCCCGCTCGGCGGCTGGATCGGCCGCGAGCATCCCGGCCTCGTGCCCACCGTGCTCACCTGGAGCTGTCTCGCCTGCGCCGGGGCGGCCGCGCTGCTCGGGCTCGCCGGGCCGCCCGCCCTCTCGGCGATCGCGGCGCTCGTCGTCGGCTTCGCCTCGGGGATCCCGTTCGCCCTCACGTTCGGCGCGGCCGCCAGGGTGCGCCCGGACGCGCCGGCAGCCGCCGTCGGCGTCGTCAACATGGCCGCGAACCTGCTCGTCGTCGGCCTGACGCCCCTGCTCGGCCTGGCCTTCTCGCTTCCCGGCGACGGGCGCGTCGGCTTCCTCGCCGCCGCCGCGCTGCCGCTCGCGGCGCTCGCGTTCGTCGGCGCGACGCGGATCGAGCCGGCCGGCGAGCGTCCCGCCGGCTGACGCCGGCCGGCCGGCACCCGTCGCAAGACTGTCGATTTTTGCCATCGACCCGACGCGCCGAGTACGCTAGGGGCCAGTCGCGCTGCGGTGCCGGGAGGAGGGACGTGCGTAGGAGTACGATCGCGAGGCTCGTGGGCCTGAGTGCCGTTCTCGGCGGGGCCGCGTTCGTGGTCGCGTACTTCGTTCCCTGGCTGCCCGAGAGCGGGTCGCGCGAAGGCGGGCGGATCGACGACCTCTACTGGCTCGCCTCGATCATCTCGCTTGCGATCTTCGTGATCGTCGCGGCCGCCCTCGTCTACGCCGTCGTGCGCTTCCGGGCTCGGCCCGGCGACGACGAGGACGGCCAGCCGATCCACGGGCACACGAAGCTCGAGCTGGTCTGGACGGCGATCCCCGCCGGGCTCGTGACCGCGATCGCCGTCTTCAGCGCGGTCGTCCTCGTCAAGAACGAGGACGCCCGCGCGGGGCACGGCGTGATCGAGGTCCGGGCGGCGCAGTTCGCCTGGAGCTTCACCTACCCGGAGCTGGGCGTCACGACCGGCGAGCTGCGCGTCCGGCTGGGCGAGCAGGTCGAGCTGAAGCTCGAGGCCGACGACGTGATCCACTCGTTCTGGGTGCCGGAGTGGCGGGTCAAGCAGGACCTCGTCCCCGGAACGACGCAACGCCTGCTCGTGACGCCGACGAGGACGGGCACGTTCGCGCTCATCTGCACCGAGCTCTGCGGGCTCGGGCACGCGGTCATGCGCGCGCACGCGATCGTGCTCGAGCCCGCCGAGTTCGATGCGTGGGCGGCGGAACAGCGGGCGGCGGTCGCCGCGGGCGGAGCCGAGCTGGGCTCCCAGGTCTTCGCGAACGCGGGCTGCGGCGGCTGCCACGCCCTTGCCGCAGCCGGCAGCGCCGGCGCAGTCGGCCCCGACCTCGATGCGGCCCTCGCGGGCGCCGACCCGGACGCCGTGCGTTCTTCGATTGTCGATCCCGACGCGACGGTCGCCGACGGCTACCAGGCGGGCGTGATGCCGGGCAACTACGGCGAGCAGCTCTCCGGGGAGGAGCTCGACGCGCTCGTCGAGTACCTCGTGGCGGCGACGCAGGGGTAGCGGGCGAATGCGGACGGCTGACACGCTCGGACACGGCTACGGCGGCGAGGTGCGAACGCCGGCGCCCGGCGGGTGGCGGCGGCTCACCCGCGGCGGCTGGCTGCGGGCGCTCTGGACGACGCCGCTCGGGTTCGGGCTCGCGACCGCGCTCGTCTGCGGGATCCGCTGGACCGCGAGCTGGGAGCCGGTCTGGTCGCTCGAGGTCCTGCTCACGGCCTGGACGATCATCACGCCGCTCGCGTTCCTCGCCGGCATGGGGGCGTTCGACTACTGGGCCTACTGGATCTCGGGGCGCCGGACGCGCCCCGAGGATCACAGCGGTCACGGCGCCGACTCCTGGCGCGACTACTTCCGGGTCAACACCGACCACAAGGTGATCGGTGTCCAGTACGTGGCGACCACGTTCCTGTTCTTCCTGGTCGCCGGCCTGCTCGCGTTGCTCGTGCGGGCGGAGCTTGCCCAGCCCGGCTCCCAGTTCGTCGACACGCAGGCCTACAACGGGCTGGTCTCGGCGCACGCGGCGCTGATGATCTTCCTGTTCATCGTCCCGGTCTTCGCGGGCTTCGGCAACTACGTGATCCCGCTCATGATCGGGGCGCCGGACATGGCGTTCCCGCGCCTGAACGCCATCTCGTTCTGGCTCCTGCCGATCGCGGGCGGGATCATGCTGGCCGGCTTCCTGCTCCCGGGCGGCCAGTTCGCCGCCGGCTGGACGAACTACCCGCCGCTCGCGGAGGTCAACCCCGTCGGCAACCTGATGTTCCAGATGGGCGTGCAGTTCGCCGGGGCGTCATCGATCCTGACCGCGCTCAATTTCCTCGTCACGATCATCACGATGCGGGCGCCGGGGATGACGTTCTGGCGGATGCCCCTGCTCGTCTGGGCGAACTTCACGACCTCGCTGCTCGTCGTGCTCGCGACGCCGTTCATCGCCGGCTCCCAGTTCATGCTCCTGCTCGACCGGGTGCTGCACACGAACTTCTTCGTCCCCGACGCGGCCGGCTACGCGATCGGCTACCAGCACATCTTCTGGTTCTACTCGCACCCGGCCGTCTACATCATGATCCTGCCCGGGTTCGGGATCATCTCCGAGGTGATCTCGACCTTCGCCCGCAAGCCGATCTTCGGCTACCGGCTGATGGCGCTCTCGCTCGTCGCGATCCTGATCCTCGGCTTCGCCGTCTGGGCCCACCACATGTTCGTCGCCGGGATGGCGCCGTGGCTGCGGATCCCGATGATGGTCACGACGCTCCTGATCGCGGTGCCCACGGGGATCAAGGTCTTCAGCTGGCTCGCCACTCTCTGGGAGGGGAAGCTGAACCTGAAGACGCCGATGTTATGGGCGCTCGGCTTCATCCTGATGTTCGTGATCGGGGGGCTCTCCGGCGTCTACCTCGGCTCCGTCACGATCGACCAGCACGCCTCGGACACGTACTTCGTGGTCGCCCACATCCACTACGTGCTCTTCGGCGGCTCGGTCTTCACGATCTTCGCGGGCGCCTACTACTGGTTCCCGAAGATGACCGGCCGGATGTACAACGAGCGCCTCGGCCACGTCCATTTCTGGCTGACCCTGGTCGGCTTCAACCTCACCTTCTTCGTCCAGCACTACGTCGGCCTGCGGGGGATGCCCCGCCGCGTCGCCGACTACGACCCCGCCTTCGCCGACTGGAACCTGCTGAGCACGCTCGGCTCGTTCGCGCTCGGAGCCGGCACGCTCGTGTTCGTCTACAACCTGGTCGTGAGCTGGCTCGCGGGACAGCCCGCGCCCGCCAACCCCTGGCGTGCCCGAACGCTCGAGTGGCTCGTCCCCTCGCCGCCGCCGAGGTTCAACTTCGACGAGATCCCGACCGTCGTCGGCGGCCCCTACGGGTACGGTGTCCCCGGGGCGCGCCACGCGGTCTTCGCCGGGGAGCGAGCCGGCGTCGCTGAGCCCGAGGAGGTGGGCGCGCGGTGAGTGGACGCCGCCACGCGGTCTCCGCGCCGGTGGAGGCATGGGCGTGACCGCGGTCGCCCACAGCGAGGCCCACGGGCACGGCGACCACCCGCCGGCCGCGCACGCGAGCTCGCGCGTGCCGCCGGTCCTCGTCGGCATGTACCTCTTCATCGCCTCGGAGGCGATGCTGTTCGGGTCGTTCTTCGCCGCCTACTTCTTCGCCCGGGTCTCGGTGGGCGCCGAGACCTGGCCGCCCGAGCCGTACGAGCTGCCGGTCTTCCTCGCGCTCCTGAACACGATCATCCTCGTCACGTCGAGCTTCACCGTCCACTGGGCGCTCCAGTCGATCAAACGCGACGACCGCAGCGGCCTCGTCGCCGGGCTCGGGCTGACGTTCCTGCTCGGGCTCGCGTTCCTGCTGATCCAGGCCCGCGAGTACACGCGGCTCGGCTTCAGCCCCCGCGACCTCGCGTTCGGCTCGACGTTCTACGGTCTGACCGGCCTGCACGGCCTGCACGTCTTCGTCGGCCTGACGCTGCTCGCGATCGCGTTCGTGCGAGCCGCGCGAGGCCACTACTCCGCGCAGCACCACCACGGGGTCGAGCTGCCCGGGATCTACTGGCACTTCGTCGACGTGATGTGGATCGTCGTCTACACGACGGTCTACGTGATCTGATGCGCCGGCTGTTCCTGATCGTGCTGCCCGCGCTCGCGGCCGCGGCCCTGCTCACCGGTTGCTCGGGGGACGTCAGCGAGGGCACCGACCTCGGCAACGGGCGTCGCCTGTTCGTCGAGGGGGAGGCCGGCAAGCCGGCCTGCGGCTCCTGCCACACGCTCGAGGCTGCGGGGACGGCCGGGGCGGCCGGGCCGAACCTCGACGACGCCTTCCGCGCCTCCCGCGACCAGGGCTTCGAGCCCTCCACGTTCGAGCAGGTCGTGCGCGAGCAGATCGCCTACCCCGGGATCGGACTCGGCATGCCGGCCGACCTCGTCACCGGAACGGGCGCGGACGACGTCGCCTACTTCGTCGCCACCTGCGCCGGTAACGCCGGCGACTCCCGCTGCGCGCCGCCTGCGGGCGGCGGGGGCGGCGGCACGGGCGAGGAGGCGGACGGCGAGGCGATCTTCATCCAGAGCTGTGGCTCCTGCCATCTCCTGGCCGCCGCGGGTACCAGCGGCGCGGTCGGTCCGAGCCTCGACGAGTCCGCCCCGGACGTCGCGCTCGTGCTCGACCGCGTCACGAACGGCAAGGGCGCCATGCCCTCGCTCGCTGGCCAGCTCACCCCCGAGCAGATCCAGGCCGTCGCGGACTACGTCGCCGCGAGCGCCGGCAAGTAGGCGCGCTCCGACGCTACGGGCCCTCGCCGGGCCGCTCGACGACGTGCGTGACCGGGACGGCGCACGCCGAGCGCAGCCGCGCCACGGCGTCCCGCGCGGGCCACGCGACACCGTCGGGCGAGCCGGTGCAGACGAGCACCTCGTCCGCGGCGAACGCTGCGAGCGCGGCCGCGAGCGACCCCTCGAGCTCGCCAGCGCCGACGTGGCCGCGCGCGGCGATGCCCGCCGCCGCGAGACGGGCGAGGGCGGCGTCGAGGCGGGGCCGGGCGACCGGCCCGGCCGGCACGACGACGGCTACCTCCGGGGTCCGTCCCCGGGCCCGGTAGCCCACCTCCTCGAGCAGCACCCGGCCCGGGTCGGACCCGACCGCCAGCACGAGCACCCGCCAGCGGGCCCCGCCGGCTCGCTGCCAGATCGGTAGCCCGCGCGCACCCGGCTCCGAGCCGAGGTACAGGCCGGCCGGAATGCCGACCGCAACCCCGAGCAGGACGGCGAGCCCCGCTCCCGTGCCGGCGGCCCAGCCGATCAGGCCGACTGCGAGCGCAATCGCGCCGGCGACGATGACGTAGCCGAACGCCTCGGCCTCGCTGCGCAGCGGATTTCGCGCCACGTCCGCCGCCGCGCCCGCGGGCCGCTCCTAGCCGATCGAGGAGCCGGCGTCGAGCTCTGCGAGCTTCTCCTTGACGGCCGCAGCGTACGGGCCGTCGGGCTCGAGCTCCAGGTACGTGCGGAACGCGTCGATCGCCTTCGGGCCGTCACCGGCGTTGTCGGCGGCCTCGCCGAGCTGGACGTAGAGGGACGCGTCGGCCGGGTCGAGCTCGATCAGGCGCTCGTAGACCGGTACCTGCTTCTCGTAGTACTCGGCCGACTCCTTGCCGAGCTCGCCGGCCTCCGCCGCCACCTGCTGCGAGACCGCCTGCTCGATCGGGTCATCGCCGAGCGCGCCGATGAACCCGTTCGAGCCGGGGAACGTGTAGGCGTTCGCCTGGAACGAGCCCGAGAACGCCTCGAGCTGGAGCTCGCCGCGGCGCTCGCGAGCGTCCTGTGCCGCCTGGGCGTAGATCGAGCCGAGCAGCTTCAGCCCGTCGGCGTCTGTCGGGGCAAGCTCGACGTAGCGCTCGAGCGGCTCGGCGGCCTCGAGCGGCAGCCCCGCGGCGAGGAGCGCCTCGGCCAGCGCCATCTGCGCCTCCGGGTCGTCCGGGCGCTCGGCCGCCTTCCTCTTCGCCTCGTCAACCGACTCGATCGGTGAGTTGCCGCCGCCGGCCCCCTGGAAGATGTCGCCGAGGAAGCCGTTGCCGGAGCCGACCCCGAGGATGATGAAGCTGAGCGCGAACAGGACCGCGAGCAGGACGAAGATCGGCTTCTGGTGGCGGCGAAGCCGCGTGAAGAAGAGGTCGTCCTCGTAGCTTCGCTCCCTCGGCTTCTGCTTCTGCTGCTGCTCCGCGGGAGCTACCGCCTGCTGCCGGGCGCGAGCATTCGGCCGCGGGCGGCGGCCGCTCTTGCTCGAAGCTCGTGCCACTGGGTACCTCCTCGGTCGTACCTGACGACGCCATCAACGATGGTACGGCAGACGCGCTCGGGCGTGCCGCCGTACACGACCGCGGAGACCGGGTCCTCCCAGGGGAGGTACGGCGAGCCGGCCAGGGAGACGACGGCGAGGTCGGCCCGCTTGCCCGGCTCGAGCGAGCCGAGCTCCGCGGAGAGACCGAGCGCCTCCGCCGACCCGAGCGTGGCGAGACGCAGCGCCTCGGCCGCGGAAAGCGCACCGGCGCGCCCCGAGCCGGCCCGGGCGAGCAGGATCGCCGCGCGCATCTCCTCGAACACGTCGAAGGACGGCGTCGAGGCGGGGCTGTCGGTGCCGAGCCCGACGCGCAGCCCCGCCTCGCG
The DNA here is from genome assembly GCA_020845695.1 of Thermoleophilia bacterium. The sequence goes on from JADLFG010000051.1 coordinate 21,224, forward strand.
CAGCCGCCGAAGCGGGGCGATCCCGCAGCCGAGCAGCGCATTCGAGCGAGGGCAGTGAACGACGGAGACGCCGTGGCACGCGAGCAGCTCGATCTCCTCGTCGTCGACGTGGACGCAGTGGGCGGCCGAGACGGCCGGAGAGAGCGCTCCGGCCCGCGCGAGCATCCGGATACCGGTCTCCCCCGGCGGGGGCGGCAGCAGCTCGGCGAACGCGGCCCACGGCCCGGTGCCGTGCACGAGCCAGTCCCGCTCCGCGGGGCTCTCGGCCAGGTGGGTCGCAACCGGCAGCCCGAGCGCCAGGGAGGCCACGTAGAGCTCGGTCGAGGCGGTGGCCGGCGCGTGCGGGGAGACGCCGAGGCGAACGCGCGGCGACAGGCAGCGCTCGATCCGCTCGCGGTTTCGCTCGAAACGGGTCGAGAGCTCCCCGGCGTCGGCGCCGAAGACCTCGAGGTGGACGATCGCGCGCAGCCCGAGCTCGTCCGCGGCAACGGCGGCGGCGCCGCTGAAGCTGGCGTCCGCGGCAGTCGTGACGCCGCCCGCGAGGCAAGCCGCGGCACCCGCGCGCGCGATCGCGACCGTGGCCTCCCAGTCGAGCAGCCGCTTTCGCTCGACGTGCACGCGCAGCCAGTCGCCGAACTCGAGCCCGTCGCCGAAGCCGGCGTAGACCGCGTACTCGAGGTGGGTGTGGGCGTTCACGAACCCGGGGACGATCACGCCGCCCGCCTCGTCCCGGCGCTCGCCGTCGAGCTCGGCGGCGAGCCCAACGGCGACGATCCGGCCGTCCCGGACGGCGACGCCTCCGCCCGCGATCGGAGGGCCGCTGACGGGCAGCACCCAGTCCGCGGAATAGACCTGCATCGCGGAGCCCCGCCGCCGGGCTACGGGCTCGAGCCGGCGAGACCCTCGGCCTCGGCCTCGGCGGCGGCCGCTGCCTCGGCCTCCGCCTCCTGGCGGGCCCAGCGCCGCTCGAACAGGCCGGCGAGCCAGATCGACGACTCGAACAGGACGAGCAGCGGCACCGCCTGCAGGGTGGTCGTGACCGGGTCGATGCCGGGCAGCGCGACCGCGACCGCGAAGCAGAGCACGATCCCAATCCTCCGGTTGCGCCTGAGCCGGGCGGCGGTCAGCACCTTCAGGCGTACGAGCCCGAGCACGATCACCGGCAGCTCGAACAGGAAGCCGATCGCGATCGAGGTCAGGGAGACGAACGAGTAGTAGTCCCGCGCGCGGATCTGGATGTCGTAGAGGTCGGAGTCGAATCCGAGCAGGAACGGGGTCGCGGCCGGCAGGACGACGAAGTACGAGAACAGGATCCCGCCGACGAAGAGGAACGTCGCGAACAGGACGAGCCGCGACACGAGCCGCTGGTCTCGCTCGTCGAACGCGGGCGCGAGGAACGCCCAGAGCTGGTAGACGATCACGGGAATCGCGACGGCGAGCGCCGCGTACAGGCTGACCGTGAACGAGGTCATGAACGGCTCGGCGACGCCGAGCGTGGTCGGGATCTTGCCCTCGAGCGGCTCGTTGAGCGCGCCGAGGATCTGCCCGCGGAACCCGTAGGCGAAGCCGAACGCGAGCGCCACCGCGGCCAGCGAGACGATCAGGCGCGCGCGCAGCTCGTCGAGATGCTCGACGAGCGTGACGCGGTCGCCGTAGGCGAGGCGACGCGGCAGGCGCAAGGCCGCTCCCCTAGCTGGCGGGGGACGTGCTCTCGGTCTCGGGCGCGGGAGCCGGGGCCGCGTCGGCGGGCACGACCGCCGGAGCCGCCGCAGCCGCGGCCGGAGCCGCCGCCGCGGCCGTCAGCGTCGGCTGCACGGCCCGCTCGTCCTCGTCCTCGTCCTCGTCCTTGTTCTTGCCCGTGATCGAGTCCTTGAACTCGCGCATGCCGCGACCGAGCGAGCGACCCATCTCGGGCAGCCGCTTGGGGCCGAACACGAGCAGGAGCACGAGGAGGAGCAGGAGGATCTCCCAGATGCTGATGTTTCCCATGCGGGCGAGGATAGCAGCGGTTTTCCACAGCGACCGGAGAACCCGCCGCCGCCAACGTTAAGCGCGTGTTAAGCGCGCGCCGGAGCGCGGCTCAGGAGGCCGCCGTGATCTCCTCGAGCGTCGCGGCGCAGACACCCGGCTCGACGAACGGCTCGATCGTCTCCGTCTCGACGTGGGCACCGAGCTCCGAGAGCGCGCCCTGGATCAGGCCGAGATGGACGGAGCAGACGATCGTGCGGTAGGAGTCGGCGACCTCCCCGAACGGGCAGTGCTGCATGAGCACGCGGTGGCCGTGGTCGGCCGACTCGAGCCGCGGGTCGAAGCCGAACTCCTCGAGCAGGCGAACGACCGCGCCGACGTCCTCCTCCGCCGACGAGGACGCGAACGGCGGCCTGCGGTCGACGAGGTAGCGGCCCCAGGCCCGACCGGCCTGCTCGGCACGCTCGGTCGAGTCCTCGCCGGAGCCGGCGAGGTAGCTGGCGAGGATCTCCGCGAGCAGGCGGTAGCCGGCCGGCTGACCGACCGGCTGCTGCTCGGGCGTGGCCTCGTAGACGAGCCGCGGGCGGCCGGGGCGATGGCGCTCCTCCCGGGTGCCCGAGACGAGGCGCGCCTCCGCGAGCACGCGCAGGTGGGAGCGCACGGTGTTCGCGTGCAGCCCGACCCGCTCCGCGACCTGCGCCGCGTCGAGCGGCTCGGGCGACGAGCGCAGGCACTCGAGCACGCGGACGCGGCTCGGATCGCCGAGCGCGCGATGGAGCGTACGCTCCCGCTCGATCGAGCTCTGCCGGTCTGCGAGGTTGGCCTGCATCGGTTTGATTTTATCCATCTCTGATGGTAAAAAACAAGGGTAGCCAGCGAAGCCGAGAAAGGAGCGGTCAGCCTACCGTGGCGATCTTCGAGATCAAGAACCTCCACGTGGCCCTCGAGGACGGAACCGAGATCGTCCGGGGCGTCGATCTCGCGATCGACACGAACGAGGTCCACGCGGTGATGGGGCCGAACGGCTCCGGCAAGAGCACGCTCGCCTACGCGCTCATGGGTCACCCCGCCTACACGATCACGGAGGGCGAGATCCTGCTCGACGGCGAGGACGTGGTCGGGCTCGAGGCCGACGAGCGCGCCCAGCGCGGGCTCTTCCTCGCGTTCCAGTACCCGCACGCCGTTCCCGGCGTCACCGTCACGAACTTCCTCCGCTCGGCCCTGAACGCGGTGCGCAAGGCGCGCAACGGGGGCGAGGACGACCCGATCTCGGTCGCGGAGTTCCGCAAGCTCCTGACCGCGGAGATGGACCGGCTGCGGGTGCCGCGCGAGATGATGGGCCGCTACCTGAACGAGGGCTTCTCCGGCGGCGAGAAGAAGCGCGTCGAGATCCTCCAGCTGGCGATGCTGCGTCCGCGCGTGGCCGTGCTCGACGAGACCGACTCGGGCCTCGACATCGACGCGCTCAAGATCGTCGCCGGCGGCGTGCGCGAGCTCGTCGGGCCCGAGCTGGGCGCGCTCGTGATCACCCACTACCAGCGGATCCTCGACTACGTCGAGCCGGATCACGTGCACGTGTTCGTGGACGGGCGGATCGTCGCGAGCGGCGGGCCCGAGCTCGCCCACCGCCTCGAGGCCGAGGGCTACGACGCGTTCGTTCCGGAGGGCGTCTCGGGAGGCGAGCGATGAGCCCGGGCGAGACCGAGATCGTCGCGGGCATCGGCTCCGACTACGAGGAGAAGTACGGCTTCCACGACCCGGAGACCTACGTCTTCAAGTCGCAGCGGGGCCTGTCGGCGGAGATCGTCGCGGAGATCTCCGCCCACAAGGGCGAGCCGGACTGGATGCGCAAGTTCCGGCTCAAGTCGCTCGAATACTTCCAGGCCCGCCCGCTGCCCGGCTGGGGCGCCGACCTCTCCGGCATCGACTTCGACAACATCTACTACTACATCAAGCCGACCGAGAAGCCGGCCAGCTCCTGGGAGGAGCTGCCCGCCGAGATCAAGAACACCTGGGACCGGCTCGGGATCCCGGAGGCGGAGAAGAAGTACCTCGCCGGCGTCGGCGCCCAGTACGAGTCCGAGGTCGTCTACCACAAGCTCCAGGAGGAGCTCGAGCGCCAGGGCGTCGTCTTCCTCGACATGGACTCCGGGCTGCGCGAGCACGAGGAGCTCGTGCGCCAGCACCTCGGCACGATCATCCCCCAGAACGACAACAAGTTCGCGGCGCTCAACTCGGCCGTCTGGTCGGGCGGCTCCTTCATCTACGTCCCCCCGGGCGTGCGCGTGGAGATGCCGCTCCAGGCCTACTTCCGCATCAACGCCGAGAACATGGGCCAGTTCGAGCGCACGCTGATCATCGTCGACGAGGGCGCCTACGTGCACTACGTCGAGGGCTGCACGGCCCCCGTCTACTCGAGCGACTCGCTCCATTCGGCGGTGGTCGAGATCGTCGTCAAGAAGGGCGGGCGCTGCCGCTACACGACGATCCAGAACTGGTCGACCAACGTCTACAACCTCGTCACGAAGCGGGCCGTCGCCCACGAGGACGCGACCATGGAATGGGTGGACGGGAATCTCGGCTCGAAGGTGACGATGAAGTACCCCGCGATCTGGCTGCTGGGGCCGCGCGCCCACGGCGAGGTGCTCTCGATCGCGTTCGCGGGGCAGGGCCAGCACCAGGACGCGGGCGGCAAATGCGTCCACGTCGCGCCCGGCACGACCTCGGTGATCACGTCGAAGTCGATCTCGAAGAACGGCGGCCGCGCGGGCTACCGCGGCCTGCTCGAGGTCGCGAAGGGCGCGACCGGCGCGAAGTCGAAGGTGGTCTGCGACGCGCTCATCCTCGACGAGGAGTCCCGCTCGGACACCTACCCGTACATCCGCGTCGACGAGAGCCGCGACGTGTTCACGGAGCACGAGGCGACCGTCTCGAAGATCGGCGAGGAGCAGCTCTTCTACCTGATGAGCCGCGGCCTCTCGGAGGCCGAGGCGAGCGCGATGATCGTCTCGGGCTTCGTCGAGCCGATCACGAAGGAGCTGCCGCTCGAGTACGCGGTCGAGCTGAACCGGCTGATCCAGCTTCAGATGGAGGGCTCCGTTGGCTAGCGGCACGCTGACCCGGGCCGAGGCGCGCGCCCGCTACGCGGAGCTGCCGCTCCCGACGACGAAGGACGAGCACTGGCGCTTCACCGACCTCGCGGGGTTCGACCCCGACGCGTTCGACGCGACCGCGGCCGGCAGCGGCGCCCGCCCCGGCTCGATGCTCGAGCTGCCGACCGCCGGGACGGCGTTCGCGAGCGAGGCCGGCGTCGAGATCGTCGACGCGCCCGCCGGGGTCACGTTCGCCCCGCTGCGCGAGCACGAGTTGCTCGGCGCGCTCGTCGGGGCCGGCGACAAGCTGACCGCCCAGAACGCGGCGCTCTGGCAGCACGGGCTGCTCGTTCACGTGCCGCGGGAGGTCGTGCTCGAGCGCCCGCTCTACGTCCGGCTCTCGAGCTCGGCGCCGGGCAGCGCCCTCTTCTGGCGGCTGCTCGTCGTCGCCGAGGCGGGCAGCCGCTTCTCCCTGATCGAGGAGTACGTCTCCGAGTCCCCGGGCCTGCCCGCCTACACGAACGCGGCGGTCGAGCTCGTGGTCGGCGAGGCGGCGAAGCTCGAGTACGTCTCGATCCAGAACCTCTCCCGGGAGACCTGGCACTTCGCCTCGCACCACGCCCGGGTCGGCCGCGACGCCGAGCTCGACTGGGTCGCCGGCGGCTTCGGCTCCAAGAAAGGCAAGACGCGGATCCAGAACGACCTCGCGGGCCCCGGCGCGACCTCGCGGGTCACCGGCGCCTACTTCGCCGACGGCGCCCAGCACCTCGACTACGACACCTTCCAGGAGCACGCGGCGCCGCACACGACCTCCGACTTCGCGTTCAAGGGCGCGCTCCGCGACTCCGCGACCGCGGTCTGGCGCGGCATGATCCGGGTCGAGCCCGAAGCGCAGAAGACGAACGCCTACCAGGAGAACAGAAACCTGATCCTCTCCGAGCAGGCCCACGCCGACTCGATCCCGGGCCTCGAGATCCTCGCCAACGACGTCCGCTGCACGCACGGCGCGACCTCGAGCCCGGTCAGCCGCGACGAGCTCTTCTACTGCATGGCGCGCGGCCTCTCACGGGGGGAGGCGGAGCGGCTGATCGTGCGCGGCTTCTTCCAGGACGTGCTCGACCGGATCGAGCTCGAGCCCGTCCGCGACGCCGTCGCGCGGGCGCTCGAGAGCCGGATCCCGCGCGGGTAGGCGGGCCGGCTGAGAGCCGGCCGGGTCGCCGCCGGCCGCGCCCGGTACGATCGCGCCGATGACCGATACCGCCGAGCCGCGGCTCGCGTTCGCGTCCCACCGCACCGGGCTGACCGAGACGGAGGCGGCCCGGCTGCTCGAGCAGCGAGGGCCGATCGAGCCGCCCGCCTCGAGCCGCTCCTACACGAGCATCGTCCGGGCGAACACGCTCACGGTCTTCAACGCGATCCTGCTCGGGCTCGGAGTGATCACCCTCGCGTTCGGCAACTGGCGCGACGCCCTCTTCCTCTCGATCCTCGTCGCCAACACGGGCATCGGGATCCTCCAGGAGACGCGGGCGAAGAAGGCGCTCGACCGCCTCGCCGCTCTCGTCTCCCCGCACGCGACCGTGATCCGCGACGGGCAGCCCCGCCAGGTGCACGCCTACGAGCTCGTCCCCGGCGACCTCATCGCCGCCCAGGCGGGCGACCAGATCGTCGCGGACGGCACCCTGGTCGAGTCGCGCGGCCTGCGGCTCGACGAGTCGATCCTCACCGGCGAGTCCCGCTCGACAGCCCGCGGCCCGGGCGAGGAGCTGCGCTCGGGCTCCTTCGCGGTCGAGGGCAGCGGCCTCTACGAGGTGACCGCGGTCGGGCCCGACAGCTACGCGGAGCGTCTGGCCGGCGTGGCGCGGGAGTTTCGCCATCCGCGCTCCCCGCTCGAGCGGGCGATGAACCGCCTCCTGCTCGTGCTCGTCGGCGTGATGGTGCCGCTCGGGGTGATCCTCGGCTACGCGCTCTACGAGCGCGAGACGCCGCGACGCGAGGCGGTCGAGACCTCCGTCGCGGCGGTGTCCGCGCTCGTCCCCGAGGGGCTGATCCTGCTCATGAGTCTCACCTACGCGGTCGCGGCCCTGCGGCTGGCGCGGCGGGGGGCACTCGCGCAGCAGCTGAACGCGGTCGAGTCGCTGGCATCGGTGCAGGTCATCTGCCTCGACAAGACGGGCACCCTGACCGAGGGGGCGCTCCGGGTCGTCGAGGCCGTGCCGGCCCAGGGGGCGAGCCAGGCGAGCCTCGAGTCCGCCCTCGGCCGCTACGCGGCCTCGTCGCCGGGCCGTAACGCGACGCTCGAGGCGGTCGCGGACGCGTTCCCCGCCCCCGCCTCCGTCGCCGTCGCCGGCGTCCCGTTCTCCTCGGCCAGGCGCTGGAGCGCGCTTCGACTGGGCGGCGAGGCCTACGTGCTCGGAGCGCCGGAGCTGTTCTCGCTCGGCGAGCTCGAGGAGCGCGTCCGCCGGGAGCAGGCCGCGGGCCGCCGCGTGCTCGCGCTCGGCCGCACGGACGCGGCGCTCGACCAGGCCGTCGAGGAGTCGGGGCCCGGCACGGGGCTCCCGGGCGCGGTCACGGTGCTCGGGATCGCCATCCTCGCGGAGCGCCTGCGGGCGCAGGCGCGTGAGACGGTCGCGTTCCTCACCGCGGAGGGAGTCGAGCTGAAGGTGATCTCCGGCGACGCCCCGGAGACGGTCGCGGCGATCGCCGCCGACGCCGGCATCCCGATGAGCGGCCCGCCCCTCGACGGCGACGAGCTCCCGGTCGATCCGGCCGCGCTGCGGCAGGCCGCGCTCGAGGCGACCGTGATCGGGCGGATCTCGCCGGAGGGCAAGCGGCGCTTCGTCGAGGCGCTGCGCGACGCCGGCCGCTACGTCGCGATGGTCGGGGATGGCGTCAACGACGTGCCGGCGCTGAAGGCGGCCCGCCTCGCGATCGCGCAGGGCGGCGGCACCCAGATGGCGAAGAGCGTCGCCGACGTCGTGCTCGTGAACGGGGAGTTCGGTGCGGTGCCGCCGATGGTCGCCGAGGGGCGCAAGCTCTTGCGCAACCTCCAGCGGGTGACCAAGCTGTTCGTGACCAAGTCGTCGTTCGCGGCGGTGCTCGTGCTGACGATCGGGATCGCGCCGACCACGTACCCGCTCCTGCCGCGCCACCTGACGCTCGCCGCGTCGCTGACGGTCGGGATCCCCGCGTTCTTCCTCGCGCTCGCGCCGAGCGACGGCACCTGGCGCTCGGCCGGCTTCCTGCGCGACGTCACCCGCTTCGCCCTCCCGGCCGGAACGGCGGCCGCGCTCGGGCTCGTCTCGAGCTACCTGTTCGCGTTCGAGGTACTGAACCTGCCGCGGATCGAGGCCCGGACGGTCGCCGTGACCGTGATGGTGATGGTCGGTCTCTACTTCATCCTCGTGCTCGAGGCCTCCGGGCGCGCCCGCGCCGCCGCGGTCGGCGGGCTGTGCGCGCTCCTGTTCGCGCTCCACTGGCTCGTGCTCGCGTTTTCCCCGTCGCGCGACTTCTTCGAGCTCGCCGCCCCGAACGCGGCGATCGTGCTCTGCTCGCTCGGCGGCGCCGCGCTCGCGATCGCGGGCCTCTGGCTCACCGACGAGCGCTTCGCGCTCCATCTGCTGCGCTCGCAGCCGCGCGAGAGCGCGCGGGTACCATGAGGGAGTGACCGAGATCGCCGTCACGCCAGCCCTCGACGCGCGCCGGCTGCGGGAGGACTTCCCCGTCTTCGACCGCACGTTCTGCGGCAAGTCGCTCGCCTACCTCGACTCCGCCAACTCCTCGCAGAAGCCCCGGCAGGTGCTCGACGCGATGCGGCGCTTCTACGAGAGCTCCTACGCGAACGTCCACCGGGCCGTGTACGAGCTCGGCGAGCGTTCCACCGCCGGGTACGAGGTCGCGCGCGAGAAGGTCCGCGCCCTCGTCAACGCCGCCTCGCCCCGCGAGGTGATCTTCACGCGCAACGGCACCGAGGCGCTCAACCTCGTCGCCTACGCGTGGGGGCTCGACAACCTCGGGCCGGGCGACGTCGCCGTCTCGACGGCGCTCGAGCACCACTCGAACTTCGTGCCCTGGCAGTACATCGCGCGGCGCTGCGGCGCCGAGTTCGCCGTCGTCCCGATCGACGGCCAGGGCGAGCTCGCGCTCGATGCGCTCGAGGCGATCGAGCGGCGCGGCCGGGTGAGGGTGCTCGCCTGCGCGCTCGTCTCGAACACGCTCGGCACCATCAGCCCCATCGCCGAGCTCGCAGCCTGGGCGCACGAGCGCGACGCGATCCTCGTCGCCGACGCCTGCCAGGCCGTGCCGAACCGGCCCGTCGACGTCCAGGAGCTCGGCTGCGACTTCCTCGCCTTCACCGGCCACAAGATGCTCGCCCCGAGCGGGATCGGCGTGCTCTGGGGCCGGGAGGAGCTCCTGCGGGGAATGGCGCCGTTCGAGCTCGGCGGCTCGATGATCCGCAAGGTGACCGCCGAGGCGACGACCTGGGCCGAGCTGCCGTACAAGTACGAGGCCGGCACGCCGCCGATCGCGGAGGCCTTCGGGCTCGGGCACGCGGCCGACTACCTGCGCGCGGTGGGGCTCGAGGCAATCGAGCGCTACGAGCGCGAGCTGACCGGCTACGCGCTCGAGCGGCTCGCCGAGCTTCCGTACGTGACGGTGCTCGGGCCGCCGCTCGAGCGGCGCGGCGGGATCGTCTCGTTCGACGTCGACGGCGTCCACCCCCACGACGTCGCCCAGCTGCTCGACTACGCGGGCATCGCCGTGCGCGCAGGTCACCACTGCGCGCAGCCGGTGATGGATCATTTCGGTCTCGGCGCGACCACCCGAGCGAGCTTCTACCTCTACAACCTGCCCGAGGAGATCGACCGGCTCGTCGAGGGCCTCGCCGAGGTTCGCGCCCGCTTCGCCTGATGGACGACCTCTACCGCGAGCTGATCCTCGACCACTACAAGAGCCCCCGAAACCACGGGCGGCTCGACCCGGCCGACGCGAGCGCCGAGGGCCAGAACCCGCTCTGCGGCGACGAGATCGCGATCTCCGTCAACTTCGACGGCGACGGCGACACGATCGAGGAGATCCGCTTCGACGGTCGCGGCTGCGCGATCAGCCAGGCAGCGGCGTCGATGCTGACCGAGCTCGTCGCGGGCCGCACCGCCGCCGACGTGGCCGCGATGCCGAAGGAGGAGCTGCTCGAGGAGCTCGGTATCCCGCTCACGCCGGCGCGGCTCAAGTGCGCGCTGCTCGGGTTCGGCGTCCTCAAGGTGGCGCTGCACCGGGCGAAGGGGACGTCGCTGCCGCCGGAGTGGGCGGGCGCGGACGAGCTCGAGATCCGCTAGCGGGATGCGAGAGCTCGTCGTCTGCTCGATCGAGGAGCTGCCGCCGGGCGGTCGCCGGATCGTCCGCGAGGACGGCCTCGCGATCGGCGTCTTCAACCTCGGCGGCCGGCTCTGCGCGATCGAGGACCGCTGCTCCCACGATGACGGCCCGCTCGCCGAGGGCGAGTTCGACCCGGACGAGGGAATCGTCATCTGCCCCCGCCACGGCTCCGAGTTCGAGATCTGCACCGGCCGGCCCCGCACGCTGCCCGCCTACCAGCCGGTCGAGACCTACCGCGTCTGGGTCGTCGACGGGATCGTGACGCTCGAGCTGCCGTAGCGGGCGCCGCCCGGAAGCGATCCGGCCCGGCTGTCTATGATGGGGTCACCACGGAAAGGAGGTGATCCGGACTTGAGCGAATGCGACAGTACGGGCAGTGGAGGTGCTCGCTCGTAGGGGCGTGTCCCCGAGACCTACGGGGAACCGCCTAGCCAGCGTGGGGGGCCTGAACGCTCCTGCGAAATCCAGGCGAGTTTCCGAGCGAGGGGGCCGGGTCACCGGCCCCCTCGCCGTCTGATCGCCCCGCGCCGCTCAGCCGCGCTCGCGGAAGTTCTGCCAGTAGCGGCTCGGGGTCGGACCGGTCTGGCCGCGGTACTTCGAGCCGAGCCCGCTCGTCCCGTAGGGCTTCTCGGCCGGCTCGGTCATCTCCACGAACGAGAGCTGGCCGATCTTCATCCCGTGGTAGATCGTGATCGGTAGGTTGGCGACGTTCGAGAGCTCGAGCGTGACGTGGCCGTCCCAGCCGGGGTCGATGAAGCCGGCGGTCGAGTGGATCAGGAGCCCGAGCCGCCCCAGCGAGCTCTTGCCCTCGAGCCGGGCGACCAGATCGTCCGGCAGGATCACGCGCTCGAGCGTCGAGCCGAGCACGAACTCGCCGGGATGGAGAATGAACGGCTCCGCGTCGGCGATCTCGACCAGCTCGGTCAGATCCTCCATCGGCTGCTTGACGTCGATGAACGGGTAGCGCGAGTTGCGAAACACGCGGAAGTAGCGGTCGACGCGCACGTCCACGCTCGACGGCTGGATCAGGGCGTCGTCGAACGGGTCGATCCCGATCCGCCCCTCGGCGACCAGCCGGCGGATCGTTCGGTCGGAAAGGACCATCGCCGGGGACTGTATAAGCTCACGCGAATGGTCAGGCAGCGCGTGATCTCGTTGCGCACGGCGATCCCGGGACCGCGGTCGCGGGCGATCCTCGAGCGCAAGGAGCGCGCGGTCGCCGCGCCGCTCTCGGTCACGCTGCCGATCGTCGCCGCCGAGGGGCGGGGCGCCACGCTCACCGACGTCGACGGCAACGTGTTCATCGACTTCACGGGCGGCGTCGGCTGCCTGAACGTCGGTCACGCCGCCCCGCGCGTCGTCGCCGCCGCCCGGGAGCAGCTCGGCCGCTTCACCCACACCGACTTCACGATCGTGCCCTACGAGAGCTACATCGCGCTCGCCGAGCGGATCGTCAGGCTCGTCCCGATCTCCGGCGAGGTGCGGGCGGCCTTCTTCAACTCGGGCGCGGAGGCGGTGGAGAACGCGGTCAAGATCGCCCGGGCCGCGACCCGCCGGCCCGCGATCGTCTGCTTCGACGGCGCCTTTCACGGCCGCACGCTGATGGCGATGTCGCTCACCTCGAAGACGCACCCCTACAAAGCGGGCTTCGGGCCGTACGCACCCGAGGTGTACCGCGTCCCGTTCGCCGACCCCTATCGCGGTCCCGACGCGGACCAGGCGCTCGCAGCCCTCGAGCGAGCGTTCACGACCCGCATCCACGCGGAGCAGGTGGCGGCGATCGTGCTCGAGCCGGTGCAGGGCGAGGGCGGCTTCGTCGTGCCGCCGCCCGAGTTCGTCCACGGAATCCGCCGGATCTGCGACCGGCACGGAATCGTGATGGTCGCGGACGAGGTCCAGACCGGCTTCGGCCGCACCGGCACGCTGTTCGCGATGGAGCAGTTCGGCGTCGAGCCCGACCTCGTCACGATGGCCAAGTCGATCGCGGGGGGCCTGCCGCTGTCCGGCGTCGCGGGCCGGGCGGAGCTGATGAACGCCCCGGTCGACAGCGGCATCGGCGGCACGTTCGTGGGCAACCCCGTCGCGTGCGCGGCCGCCCTCGGCGTGCTCGACACGATCGAGGAGGAGGGGCTGCTCGAGCGTGGCCGGGCCGTCGGCGAGGAGATCCGCCGCCGCATGGAAGCCTGGCGCGCGCGCCACGAGGCGATCGGGGACGTGCGCGGTCTCGGCCCGATGCTCGCGATCGAGCTCGTCCGCGACCGGGAGACGAAGGAGCCCGACGCGGCGCTCGCGAGCGCCGTCACCGAGGCCGCCGCCGCCCGCGGCCTCCTCCTCTTGAAAGCGGGCGTCTACGGCAACTGCATCCGCGTGCTCGTCCCGCTCTCGATCGCGGATGCTGAGCTCCAGGAGGCGCTCGACGTCTGGGAGGAGAGCCTCGACGCGGTTGGGTAGGGGTCAGGGGAGCAGATTCGCGTCCGAAACACGATGAACGGGAATGTGGCTGAACGAGTACGAGGCCCTCGACCAGACCCGCGCCGGGATCGGCGGCTACCACCGCCGCCCGCACAGCGGACTCGACTACCGGACACCGACAGAGGTCCGGAGACCCGGGAGGATCAACGAACACCGTGGCCTAACCCGTCAACACCGGTGGGAAGCAGGCTGCGAGCGTCCACGCCACGGGGTCAACTGGCATGACGGAGGTTCCGGGCTCGGTGGCGGTGGAATTGCGCGGCGTCAGCCATTCGTACCGTTCGAAGCACGCCGAAGTGGTGGGGCTCGACAACGTCGATCTGTGTTGCGCGGTGGGAACATGGACGGCCGTGATGGGGCCGTCGGGCTCGGGTAAGTCAACACTGTTGTACTGCGCTGCCGGGCTCGAGCGTATCCGTACGGGCAGCGTGTTCGTCGCCGGCCGTGAGATCACGGACGCGAGCGAGGACGAGTTGACGCGGATGCGACGGGACACGATCGGGTTCGTGTTCCAGGACTTCAATCTGGTGCTGTCGTTGACGGCAGAGCAGAACGTTGCGTTGCCGTTGCGTTTGGCAGGTGGGCGGCCGTCACGGAGCGAGGTGCGTGCGGTGCTCGATCGTGTCGGCGTTGGGAATCGGGGTCGGCACCGTCCTCGCGAGCTATCCGGCGGCCAACAGCAGCGTGTCGCGATCGCGCGCGCAATCTTGACGCGCCCGGCCGTGCTGTTGGCGGACGAACCGACTGGTGCGTTGGACTCGGTGACGTCCCGTCAGGTGCTCGCCATGTTCCGCGAGATGCTGGTCGAGCGACAGCAGACCATCGTGATGGTCACGCACGATCCCGTCGTGGCTGCCGCAGCCGACCGGATTGTCTTCTTGTCCGATGGTCGCATTGTCGATCGGGTGGAGGCTTCGACCCCGGCGGCGGTGGCCCAGCGGTTGGCACGGCTCGAGGTCCGCGCTAGCGGACCGGGGTGACATGTTCGCGTGGAGCACGTTCCGGGCGCGCTGGCACCTGTTCCTCGGCGCGATCGTGACTACCGCGTTCGCCGTGTCGTTCACGCAGGCCAGCTTGCTCGCCCTGGTGGCGGCGGCGACTGCCAGTGTCCCGCCGGAGTTGCCGGAGCCGACCCGGCTGGCGCTCGACGACGGGTATGCGGCGGCGATCACCGTATTGAGCATGGGTGTCGGTGTTGCCTTCTTCGTGTCGGTCTTCGTCGTGGCGAGCACATTCTCGTTCGCGGTAGCGCAGCGCCGAACCGACTTCGCGTTGTTGCGCCTCCTCGGCGCGAGCCGCGGGCAGGTGCAGCGTCTGCTGTTATCTGAGTCGCTACTGCTCGGGGTGGTCGCGACCGTGCTGGGTGTCCCGCTCGGCGTCGGCGTCGCGGCCGTCCAGGATCGCATGCTGGCGGACTTCGGGTTCGTCCCGGCCGGATTCCGCACTCAGTGGCGCGGCTGGGCGATCGCGGTGTCGGCGGGTGTCGGCATCGGGGTTGCCCACCTGTCGGCACGCGTAGCGGCGAGGCGGGCCAGTCGTGTTCTTCCGCTGGAGTCGTTGCGAGGGAGCGTTGCCACCGATCGAGTCATGACCGCAGCCCGCTGGGTCATTGGCTCCCTCGGGATCGCCGGCGCCACCGCCATGGTCTCGGTTGCGTCGTTGGTCGGGCCTGACGCCGCGGCGGCGCTCGCCATCAACACGTGTCTCGTGCTGGTGCTCGCTCTCTCAGCTTGGTCGCCGCTGGTCATTCCGGCCTTTGCCGCGCTCGTCGCGCGCGTCTCACGCCACGGTCCACTCTCCGAGCTGGTCAGCGCGAACCTGCGAACAGCGGTCCGCAGAACCGCCGCCACCGCCGCGCCCATCACGGTGCTGTGCGGTCTCGTCGTGGGTGTCAACGGCACGTTCGGGACGATCGCCGAGGCGACCCGTCACGAGACCCGCCTGATCAACACCTCCACCATCGTGGCAGCCGACGCTGAGCCGATCAGCCCGATCCTTGCCGACACCCCGGGGATCGGATGCCTGTCGGAGAGCATCGATGTCGTCGCCCACGTTCGAGCCGCCGACTTCGACGATGAGCCCTTGGTCGACACCCCGATCGCCGCGCTCGCCGTCGACCCGACACCCTACTTGTGCACACACCGCATCGCTGACATGCGGGGTGACCTGGCTCGGCTGAGCGGTGCCACGATCGGCGTCGACGCCGGCCTCGCCGAGCGGATGCAGATCGACGTCGGCGATACCACCACGATCTCGATCGCCGGGCGCAGCCTAGCGGCCGAGGTGGTCGCGATCACCTCGACGAATTACGGTCCGCTTCCCGAGCTGTGGCTCCCGATCGGGCTCGTCGACGCCACCGTCGGTCCTGCCACCGGTGATCACCATGTCCAGCTCACAACCATCGACGATGACGCGACCAGCGAGGTGCTTTCCATGCTTACCGCCGCTGGCATTGACGCCCAATCGACCGACGAGTGGGTGGGCACAGGCGCGACCGGCGGTCGCCAGAACCGCAACATCCAGGTCGCGCTCGTCGGCATGGCGACGTTGTTCGCCCTGACCGCGATCGCTAACGCCGTCATCAACGCTTCCGCGGACCGACGCGACGAGTTCGCCGCCCTCAGGCTCGTCGGCCTGACCCGCCGCCAGGTCATCGCTACTGCGCTCTGGGAGTCGGCCGCGACGCTTCTCACGGGTCTCTTGCTCGGCGTCCTCGCTGCCACCGGACCGATCCTCGCCGTGCACCGAACCGTCAGCCGCACCATCGACGCCCCTGCCACCGCATGGCCGTGGCAGGCACTCGGTTTCGTCACGGTCTCCAGCGCGGTACTTGTCACGCTAGCCACGGCAATCACCGCCATCGCCGTCACCCACCGCCCTGTTCGTCCAGGGGGTCAGGTCTCGCGTGTTGCACCCGGGCCTGCAACACGCGAGACCTGACCCCTAATACCGCAGCCGGGCACGCCGCTCGTGACGCTCGAGCGCCAGCCCGACGAGCCGGCGCAGGAGCTCGACGTAGGACACCCCCGAGGCGTCGAGCAGCCGGGCGTACACCGAAGTGGAGGTGAAGCCCGGGATCGTGTTCAGCTCGTTGACGAGCACCTCCCCGTCCTCGCGCAGGAACATGTCGACGCGGGCCATGCCCTCCGCGTTACAGGCGCGGAAGGAGCGCACGGCCAGGTCTCGCGCCCGCTCCGCCCGGTCGCCGGGGATGCGCGCGGGCACGACCAGCTCCATCCCGCCCTCCTCGTACTTCGAGGCGAAGTCGTACCAGTCGGCCAGCTTCGGCACGATCTGCCCGACCGCCGAGGCGACCGGTTCCTCGTTGCCGAGCACGCTGCACTCGATCTCGACACCCCGCACGTACTCCTCGACGAGCACCTTGTCGTCGTGGCGCAGCGCGAGCCCGAGCGCCGGGCCGAGCTCCGCGTCGGAGCGGACGATCGAGATCCCGACGCTCGAGCCGAGCCGTGCGGGCTTGACCACGACCGGGTAGCCGAACGGGCTCCCGGCGAGCCCGGGCGCGTGCGCGCGCAGCGTGATGCTGCGGGCGACGGGCACGTCGTTCGCCCGCATCACCGCCTTGAACAGGTCCTTGTCCATCGCGACCGCGGAGGCCGCCACACCCGGGCCGACGTAGGGGATGTCGGCCAGCTCGAGCAGGCCCTGAACCGTGCCGTCCTCGCCGAACGGCCCGTGCAGGACCGGGAAGGCGACGTCGACCCCGGAGAGGAGGGCCGGCCGGGCTGCCGTGGTCGGCAGCGGCACCGGCTGAGCGTCCCCGGCGCCACCGGCAAGCCCCCGGTGGCTCGCGGCCGCGAGCCGCCAGCGGCCGTCGCGCGCGATCTCGATCTCGACCGGCTCGAAACCCGCCTCGCGCAGCCCGGCCGAGACCGCGCGAGCGGAGGCGAGCGAGATGTCGTGCTCGCTGGAGCGGCCGCCGGAGAGAACGGCGACGCGCAGCCCGCCCGCGCTAGAAGGGGGCACGCGCGACGACGATCGTGACCGTGGAGCCGAGCTCGAGCTCCGTCTCGGCCCCCGGAATCTGCTCGAGCACGAGGTTGTCCTGCTCCTGGTCGAGCGTCGGCTGGTCGACGACGTCGGGCACGAAGCCGGCGTCCGTGAGCAGCTGGATCGCGGTCGCCTCGTCCAGCCCGAGCAGGCTCGGAACGAGCCCGAGCTCGGGCTCGGGCTCCGGCGGCGGCCCCTCGGAGACCGAGATCGTGACCGTCGATCCCTTCGCCGCCTCCCCGCCGGACGGGCTCTGGTCGACGACGATCCCGGCCGGCTCGGTCGACGCCACGATCACCGGCTCGACCTCGAAGCCCGCGGCGTCGAGAGTCGCGGTGGCCTCGTCCTGGTAGTACCCGATCACGGCCGGGACCGCCACGGACTGCACGCCCTTCGAGACGCGCAGCGTCACCACCGAGCCCTGCGGGGCCTGCTCGCCCGGCTTCGGGTCCTGCGACATCACCGTGCCCTCCTCGAAGCGGTCCGAGAAGGCGTACTTGACGTCCCACTCGAGCTCGGAGTCCGCGAGGATCGCGGTCGCCTGGTCGAGCGTCGCGCCGGCCACCTTCGGCACCTCGACCAGGGGCACGCCGGTCGACACCACGATCGTCACGGTCTCGCCCTTCGAGATCCTCGTGCCGGGACCCGGGCTCTGCTCGGCCACGATACCGCTCTTCACCTTCTCGTCGGCCCGTCGCTCGACCTTCGCGTGCAGGCCCTCGTCCACGATCAGCTGCACCGCGAGCTCCCGCTTGATCCCGACCACGTTCGGGACCGCGACCGGCTTCGACTCCTGCAGCCGGTCGGAGACCTCCCGGTAGACGTACCAGCCGGCGACGCTCGCGGCGGCGAGCAGGAGCGAGACGATCAGCCAGGGCAGGAGCGAGCGCTTGCGCCTGGGCGGCCGGCCCGAGCCGTACGGGTCGTACGGGGGTGCCGGCGGGCGCCGAGGCGGCTGGGCCGGAGTCGTCTCGACGGGTCGGAGCTGCTCGGTCGGAGCCGCCGCCGGGCCGCGAGCGAGGACCCGCGTGACAGACTCGGCGGTCTCGCGTGCAACCGGGAGCCCCGCCTCGACGCGGGCGAGGTCGGAGTCCATCTCCTCCGCGGTCGCGTACCGCTCCGCGGGATCCTTGGCGAGCGCCCTCAGCACGATCCGGTCGAGATCGGCGGGAATCCCGGGCACGGCGGCAGACGGCGGCTGCGGCTGCGCGTTCAGGTGCTTCATCGCGATCTCGACCGGGGTGTCGCCCGTGAACGGAACCCCGCCGGTCAGCATCTCGTAGAGCACGATCCCGACCGAGTAGATGTCCGCGGCCGGGGTCACGTGAGCGCCGCGGGCCTGCTCCGGCGACAGGTACTGCGCCGTCCCCATGATCGATCCCGCCTCGGTCATCTGCGAGGCGCCGGCACGGGCAATCCCGAAGTCGGCGACCTTCAGGCGCTCCTCGTGCCCGATCAGGATGTTGTGCGGCTTGATGTCACGGTGGACGATCCCGTTTCTGTGCGCGAAGCGCAGCGCGGCCAGGATCTGCCGGGTGTGGGCGATCGCCTGCGCCGGCCGCAGCCGGCCGCTGGCACGGATCAGCTCCTTCAGGTTGCGTCCCTCGATCAGCTCCATCGCGATGTAGTAGGTGCCCTCGGCCTCGCCCCGGTCGTAGATCGAGACGATGTTGGGGTGGGAGAGCGCCGCAGCCGCTTTCGCCTCGCGCCGGAAGCGCTCGACGAACTGCTCGTCGTGGGCGTAGCGGTCGTTCAGGATCTTGATCGCCACGCGGCGGCCAAGCTCGATGTCCTCGGCCAGGTAGACGTTCGCCATGCCGCCGGATCCGAGTCGCTCGAGGATCCGGTACCGGCTGTCGAAGACCGTGTCGATGAGCGTGTCCGACGTGGCCATCGGCCTTCTAGGCTACGCGTTTCCCGAGAGCAGCGTCTCCATGATCTCCCGCGCGAGCGGCGCCGCGACAACCCCGCCGGTGCCCGACTGACCGGAGAGAGCGACCGCGATTGCCACCCGCGGCGCATCGGCCGGCGCGAAGCCGACGAACCAGACGTCGTTCTCCCCCTCCCGCCCGGTCTCGGCCGTGCCGGTCTTCCCGGCGACCTGGACGCCCGGGATCGCGGCGGCCGTGCCGGTGCCCGACTCGACGGCGAGCGTCATCATCGCGGTCAGCTGCGCCGCCGTCAGCGGCTCGATCGCGGTTCCCTCGATCTCGGGGCCGGTCGCGGTGAGAATGCTCCCGTCCGGCTTCAGGATGCGATCGAGGACGGTCGGGCGCATCGTCACGCCGCCATTCGCGACCGCAGCGGCGACCATCGCCATCTGCAACGGGGTCGCGAGCAGCCGCTCCTGACCGAATGCGAGCCGCCCGGCGTCGACCGCGTTCGGGTCGGTGGGCAGGTAGAGGTCGCCGCCGCGGTAGAGCCCGCTCGCCTCGCGCTCGTCCGACGGGGTCTCGAGCGGCGGGAGCCCGTAGAAGCCGAAGCGGCGGGCGTAGTCGAGGACGGTGAGCGCGCCGAGCTCCTTGCCGAGGTCGCAGAACACGGCGTTCACGGAGTGGGCAAGCGCCTCGGCGAACGTGACCCGGCCGAACTGCTCCGGCCCGCTCTGGTCGGCGAAATTGAAGACCTTCTTCCCGTAGACGGTGCAGAAGCCGCGGTCGACGAACTCGCTCTCCGGCTCGTAGCGGCCGGATTCGAGCGCCGCCGCGGCCGTAACCAGCTTGAAGGTGGAGCCGGGGATGTAGAGGCCGGCGGTGGCGCGGTTGAGCAGCGGGGCGGGATCACGGCACGGTCCGGGCGTCGCGAGAATCTGCTCGAAGCCGTCCTCGACCAGGTTCGGGTCGTACCCGGGCGAGGAGGCGAGCACGAGCACCCGGCCCGTCGACGGCTCGAGCGCGACGACCGCGCCGCAGTAGCGCTCGAGCAGCTCGTTCGCCCTGGCCTGTGCCGCGGCGTCGATCGTGAGCACGAGCGAGTTGCCCTGACGGGTGAGGCCGCGCAGCCGATCGACGGTGCGATCGACGATCGTTCCGAGCTCCGAGTTCGAGCCGGTCAGGTAGTCGTTCAGCGACTGCTCGAGCCCGGCGCGCGAGCGGGCGACAGTCGAGTAGCCGACGGTGTGGGCGGCGAGCCCTCGCGCCGGGTAGACGCGCAGGTACCAGGTCTTGCCCTGGACCTCGAGCTTGCGGTTCCGGGCGAGGACCGTCTCCCCGTCGGAGGCGTAGATCAGCCCGCGCTCGATCGTGAGCTGGCGGACGACGAGGTTGGGGTTGCCGCGCCGAGCCTCGAGGTCGGGCGCACGCCAGAGCCAGTAGGTCGACATCGCGACCAGGGCCACGAAGAGCAGCGCGAGCAGCAGGAAGAGCCTGCGGATCTGCGCGTTCACCGGCCCGCCAGCCTCGCGTTGACGCGATTGGAGACTCCAAGCAGGAGCCAGAGGACGAGGGAGTTCGCAACGATGCTCGAGCCGCCGTAGGAGACGAACGGGAGCGTGATCCCGGTCAGCGGAATCAGGCCGGTGACGCCGCCCAGGATGATGAACGCCTGGATCCCGACGGCGGCCGTCAGCCCGGTCGCGAGCAGCTTCGAGAAGCCGTCGTCGGCGAGCATCGCGATCCGCAGGCCCCGGTAGACGACGACCACGTAGAGCAACACGATCGCCGTCCCTCCGGCCAGGCCGAGCTCCTGCGCGAGCGCCGAGTAGATGAAGTCGGTCTGGAGGTAGGGGATGTAGGTGTCGCCGGAGGGCGAGAGCAGGACGCCCTGGCCGAGACCGGTTCCGAACAGGCCGCCCGCCGCGAGCGAGTAGATCGACTGGACGAGCTGGTAGCCGGTCCCCTGCGGGTCGCTCCACGGGTCGAGCCAGATCTCGACCCGGTCGGCCACGTGCGGGACGACGTGGTAGAGGCCGTAAGCGCCGGCCGCGAAGAGCGCGAGCCCGACCACGACGTACGGCCAGCGGCCGGTGGCGACGTAGAGCATCGCGAGGAAGACGGCGAAGTAGAGGAAGCCGCCACCGAGGTCGTTCGTCTGGAAGAGCACGAGCATCGCACCGCCCCAGATCGCGAGCAGCGGCCCCGCGTGCTTCGGCGGGGGAATGCCGAGCCGGCCGAGCCCGCGGGAGAGCACCTCGCGCTTGTCCCGCAGGTAGCCGGCCAGGAACACGACCAGCAGCACCTTCGCCAGCTCGCCCGGCTGGAAGGCGATCGGGCCGAGCCGGACCCAGAGCGTGGCCCCGTTGATCGTGGCACCGAGGCCGGGGATCGCGGGCAGCGCGAGCAGGACGATCGCCGCGACCCCGAGCGTGTACTTGAAGCTGTCGAGCAGCCGGTAGTCGCGCACGGCGATCGAGAGCAGCGCGTAGAGCGCGAGCCCGACGACGACCCAGAGCCCCTGGCGGAGCGCGAGGTCGGGATCGATCCGGTAGATCATCGTCAGGCCGAGGCCGGTCAGGAGCGCCGCCAGCGGCAGCAGGTACGGGTCGGCGAGGGGCAGCAAGATCCGCGTGACGACGTGCGCGACGAGGTAGAGACCGAGGAAGAGGGCGACGTAGGAGAGCGACGCCGTCGAAAGCTCGGACTGGCGGGCGATGTAGACACTCGCGAAGCCGACCCCGGTCAGGACTCCGGCCGCGAGCAGGGTCAGGAGCTCGCGATTGCGCAGGCTCATGGGCTCTCGAGGCTCGCCTCGAGCTCGTACGCGCGGATGCGCGCGAGGGCGGCCGCCTCGCTCGAGAGATCGTGGTCGAACAGGGCGGCCCGCTCCCCTGGCCCGAGCTGAACCGCGAGGAGGCTGCTCACGTACACCTCCCGGTAGAGATCGACGCCGGCGACGGTCCAGGGCACCCCCTGGTAGACGGCGATGCGCCCGTTCTCGGCGGCCCCGACGAAGTGCGCCCGGGACAGCCCCCAGAGGGCGAGGGCTGCCAGGCCGGCAAAGAGGACGAGCACGAGCGCGACGAGCAGGAAGGCCTTGCTGACGCGGCGCCCGGCCCCGTCACCCACGCTCGGCGCGGCCGGGAGCGGCGCCGCGGGCGCGGTCGCCTCCGGCGGCAGGCGCAGGCCGGAGAGCGTGTCCTCGTCGTCGGGGTCGCCCTCCTCGACCGCGAACAGAACGACGGTGACGTTGTCCTCGCCACCGGCCTCGTTCGCGGCCTGCACGAGCGACCTCGCCGCGGCCGCGACCCCCGAGGCCGCCGCAAGCGTCCGGACGACCTCCTCGTCACCCACCATCGTGGTCAGGCCGTCGGAGCAGATCAGGAAGACGTCGCCGGCCCGCAGGTCGACGGAGAAGCTGTCGACCCGGACCGCCGCGTCCGTCCCGAGCGCGCGGGTGATCACGGATCGCTGCGGGTGGATCTCGGCCTCCTCCCGGGTCAGGCGCCCGGAACGGACGAGGTCGGCGACGAGGGAGTGGTCCTCGGTGAGCTGCTCGAGCGTCCCGTCACGCAGCCGGTAGGCACGCGAGTCCCCGACGTGGGCGATCGCGGCCCGGCTCCCCGTCGTGAGCACGGCCGTCACGGTCGTGCCCATCCCGGAGGCCCGCGGGTCGCTCGAGGCGCGCGAGTGAATGCGCCGGTTGGCTTCCTGCACGATCGCGCGCAGCCGCGCCTCGGGCTCGAGCCGGTCGGCCGCGTGGTACTCGCGGAAGGCGGTAACCGCGAGCCGGGAGGCGATCTCGCCGGCCTGCGCCCCGCCCATTCCGTCGGCGACGACGAACAGCGGCGGCGCGACGACGAACGAGTCCTCGTTGCGCCGGCGCACCCGGCCCGGGTCGCTCAGGCCGGCGCTGTCACCGATCTTCACCGCGCCACCCTCAGGTCGGTCTCCCCGATGCGAACCACGTCACCCTCGTAGAGCCGTATCCGGCCGTTCACCTGCTCCCCGTTGACGTACGTGCCGTTCGTCGAGGCGAGGTCGACGATCCAGACACCGTCCCTGAGCGGCTCGATCCGCGCGTGCCGGGCGGAAGCGTACTCGTCCGCGGCGAGGGCGACGGAGCTCTCGCTCGATCTCCCGAGCGTCAGCGGAGCGGTGCCGAGCGCAAAGAACGTGCCCGGCTCGATCGAGGGGCTCGACTCGACGACGAGCCGGAAGGCCGGCTCGGGAGCGCCGCCGGTCTGAAGCTGCGGCGGCGCGAGGAAGATGCTCTCCTGGGGCAGCCGCAGGTCGCGGCTCGCGGTCCGGACGACGCGCCAGACGAACAGGTAGAGGAAGACGAGGAAGAGCGCCTGGAGGAGGAGCAGGACCTGCTCGACCATCACCCGCCGGGAGCGTGCTCGAACCGCAGCACGGTCTGGCCGAGCGTGACGACGTCGCCTGGCGCGAGCCTGACGCGGTCGACGCGCTTCCCGTTCACCTCCGTCCCGTTCGTCGAGCCGAGGTCGGCGATCCAGTATCCGTCCGGGCCCGCGCGCACCTCCGCGTGCCGCCGCGACACGCTCGCGTCGTCGAGGGAGACGTCGCATTCCTTCGAGCGCCCGATCACGGCGATCGCGCCGAGAAGCTCGTGCCGCGCCCCGCCGCCAACGAGAAAGACCCGCTCCGGGGCCGGCGCGGGCGGAACGGCGGGCGGTACCGGCTGCTCCGACCGGTAGACCCTCGTCTCGCCGGGCTCGGCAGACTCCGGCACGGGCGGCGCCAGCGGCGCGGCGGCGGGAGCCGGCGAAGACACGGGCGCGGGCGGTGGCGGCGCGGGCGCTGCGACGGGCCTCGTCGGCGGCGGCGGCGAGACGGCCGCCGGCTGGGGCGGCGGCTGAACGAGGCGGGTCGCGATCCCGAACTCGCCGACGGCGAGGTCGGCGTCCTCCTCGAGCAGCACGCGCGGCGCCGACACGACCGAGTAGCCCTCGCGGCGAGCGTGCTCGGCGAGGTAGCCCGAGAGCTCGTCGAGCAGCGAGCGCTCGTAGCCGACGAACTGCGCACGATCGCGCGGCGACAGGTAGAGCACGTACTCGTTCGGCACGTACACGCGCGAGACGGAGACCGTCCTGTGGTCGTCCATCTCCTTCGCGAGCTTGCGGGCCAGCTCGACCGGCTGCACGTGCGAGCGAAAGGCGCGGCCGAAGACCCCCTCGAAGAGGGACTCCATCCGGTGCTCGATGCCGCGAAACAGGCCCAGACGGGTCATTGTAGGCGCGGCGCCCGCCCCGCCCCCGCCCGCAGCCACGCGGTTGCGGCTGGCGCGGCGACGACCGCGACGAGCAGGGCGGCCCCGCCCAGGAGCGCGGGCGCGGCGACGCGACCCGCGCCGAGCAGGGGCGGCCCGAGCAGGAGCGCACCAGGCAGGAGACACGCGAGCGCCGCCGCGCCGGCGAGGCCGTGGCGCCGCACAAGCGGCAGCGCAGCGGCCGCGGCCGCCAGCAGGGCAGCCTCGATCCCGATCGCGGGCTGCGCCGCGAGCGCGCGCCAGAGCGCGCCCGCCACGGCGACCGGGCTGTCCGACCCCGCGATTCCCAGTCCGAGCGGCGGCGGCTCGCCGGTGAAGGGAAGCGGCGCGCCGCGCAGGCCGGCGACGAGCGCAGCCGCGAGGACGGCGCCGCCGCACTGCGCGGCGCGGCGCGCCGCTCCGGAGGCCCAGGCGGCGGGGAGGGCAACGAGCGGCAGGAGGCCGACCAGCGCGAGCAGCGGCCCCGCCACGAACAGGAGTCCGCGCCGCGCGTCGTGCCAGCAGAGCGCGAGCCAGCCGAGCGCCACCGCCGCGTAGACGACGGCGAGACCGAGCGAGACGTCACCGAGCGGCAGGAGCGCGAGCGCGAGCGCGGCGATCAGGCCGGCGCGCGGCAACGCGAGGCACGCGAGCGCAGTGACCACGGCCAGCGGCAGCGAGGAGCCGGGCGGGTAGAAAGGAAACCACGTCGCCAGCCCCGCGATTGCGGCCGCGGCGAGCGCCGCGTGGGGGGCGCGTTCGAGCACGACGCGGCGCGAGACGGCCGGCCGGCGGCTACGGCGCTCCGCGCGCTCCTCGAGGCTCGCCCTGATCTCGGCGGCGAGCCGCCTCGGGTCCGGGCGGCGGCGCGGATCGACGGAGACGGCACGGTCGACCGCGACGGCGAGCCGGCGCGGCAGGTCCGGACGCACCTTCGCGAGCGGCGGCGGCCCTGCCGCGATCAGCCGGGCGGTCTCGACGGGCGAGCCGGACCAAAACGGCTGGTAGCCGGCGAGTAGCTCCCACAGGATCACGGCGGCCGCCCAGACATCGGCGGCCCCGGTGGCCTGCTCGCCGGACAGGCGCTCCGGCGCGATGTAGGCGAGCGTACCGGGGACGTCCCCCGTTGCCGTGAGGGCGTCGGCATCGCCGAGCTGGGCGAGACCGAAGTCGAGCAGCCTGAGGGAGATGCCGGGCCCGGCGACGAGGAGGACGTTCGCCGGCTTCACGTCCCGGTGCACGATCCCGCGGTGGTGGGCATGCGCGAGCGCGTCGAGGAGCTGCGCGGCCGCCTCCACGGCCGCGGCGTCGTCGAGCTCACCGGCCCGGGCCGCCTCCCGGAGGGTCTTCCCGGGCAGGTACTCGTAGGCGACGTACACGTGCCGGTCGTCGCGCTCGACCGCGTAGACGCGGGCGCAGTAGCGGCTACGCAGCCGCGCGACGGCGAGCGCCTCGCGCTCCGCCCGCACCCCCGCCTTCCCCTCCCGGGGCACGATCTTCAGAGCGACCTCGCGGCCGTCCCGCTCGTCGCGCGCCAGCCAGACCGACCCGTGTCCGCCGCTGCCGAGCGGACGGAGCGCCCGGTAGCGGCCGAGGATGAGCCCCTCGGAATGCGCGAGAGCTGCGGCCTGTCCCATGGGTCGCCTTGACCTTGGCGACGGGACGGCGGACTCCTGCCCGCGAGGAACGATCCGGATCGCTTGCAGGGTTTGCTGCTATGCTCGGCGAACCTCTTGGCGGCCACCCGGCCGATTCGTTTGCCCACGACCGCTTCCGCTGTGGCCGATCGGGACAGAACCGACGCCGACTCCGACATCGAGTTCGACTTCTTCGACGAGCCGCCGACGATCGAGCGCTCGCCGGGCGTCGAGCCCGCGCCGAGACCCCGCGAGGGCGGGGGCGGCGGTGGCACGCCGCCGATCCGGCCGCGCTCGCCGGGGCCGTCGACGCCGCTCGTACGGCTCGCGCTCCTGATCGGCGGAGCGATCGTGCTCGCGGTCGTGCTCGTCTTCTGGGTGAACAGCTGCCGCGGCGGCCAGAAGAAGGGCTCCTACGAGGACTACCTGCAGGCGGTCGCCGCGGTCGTGCGCGAGTCGGACTCGGTTGGAGCCCAGCTCGGTGAGCTTCTGACCACGCCGGGCGTGACGCTCGCCGACCTCGAGGCCGGCCTCGCCGGCCTCGCCAAGCAGCAGGCGCAGGTGGTCGCGCGGGCGGGCGAGCTGACACCGCCCGGACCGCTCGTCGCCGAGCAGGAGAGCCTCGTCGAGGCGATGCAGCTCCGCCAGAGCGGGCTCGCCGGCCTCGAGCGCGCCTTCGCGCAGCTCCAGCCGGCCACCGCCGCGGAGACGGCAGGCACGACCCTGGCCGAGCAGGCGTTCCGGATCGTCGCCGGGAATGTCGTCTACGACGACCTGTTCAAGGGCCGCTCGGAAGCGGTGATGAAGCAGGAGGAGATCTCCGGGGTGGCCGTTCCCGCGTCGACGTTCCTGGACAGCCCCGAGCTGCTCAGTCAGAACTCGCTCGCCGAGCTCGTCAAGCGCACCCAGGGCGGAGGCGGCGACGAGACGGGCGTGCTCCACGGCAACCAGATCGAGGGCGTGCTCGTGCAGCCGGACGGCCAGGCGCTCTCGCCGGACCAGGAGACGACGATCATCACGTCCGACCAGCTCGCGTTCGAGGTCCAGGTCAAGAACTCCGGCGACTTCCAGGAGACGAAGGTGAAGGTGACGCTGACGATCACGTCGCCGGAGCCGATCAAGCGTCAGGCCACGATCGACCTGATCAACGCCGGCGAGACGAAGTCGGTGACGTTCCGGGACTTCTCCAACATCGACTTCAACCGCCCGTACACGCTCAAGGTGGCCGTCAAGCCGGTGCAGGGCGAGGAGAACACGACGAACAACACCGCCGAGTACCCGGTCATCTTCTCCCTCGAGTAGCCGGGGCGCCCCGTGGACATCTCCGGCACGACCGCCGCGTGGATCGGGATCGCCGCCGCGGTGGTCGCGGGGCTCTCGCTCGTGCTGGCGTTTCTCTACTGGCGCACGCTGCGGAAGGTGCGCCGGGCGCAGGCGGTCGTGCTCGGCTCGGGGCGGGAGGACCTCGTCAACTTCGCCGTCACGCTGCAGACGCGCATCGACGAGCTCCACGGAGCCGTCGACGAGCTGGCGGCGGCGCTCGTGCGCGTCGACAAGCGGATCGACGGGGCCCTCTCGCGCACCGCGATCGTCCGCTACGACGCCTACGAGGACGTGGGCGGCCAGCAGTCCGCCTCGCTCGCCTTTCTCGACGCCTCGCGGTCCGGGATCGTCGTGACGGCCATCCAGGGCCGCGACTACGCCCGCATCTACGTGAAGGAGCTCGAGCGTGGCCGCGCTCCCGTGCCGCTCTCGCCGGAGGAGCAGGACGCGGTCGAGCGCGCCATGTCGTCGTGACGGCCCGGCGACCCCGGACCGGGGAGAGCGGTCCGTAGAATCCTTGGTGTGCAGCAGGTTCTCGTCCTCAACTCGAGCTACGAGCCGCTGAACGTCTGCTCGGTGCGCCGGGCGCACGTGCTCGTGACCAAGGGAAAGGCGGAGGTGCTCGAGGAGGTCGACCGCCCGCTGCGCTCGGCGGCGCGCTCGTACACGTGGCCGCACGTGATCCGGCTCGTCGCGTACGTGCGGGTGCCGCGCGTGATCCAGCGGCGGATCTCGAGGCGAGCCCTGTTCGCGCGCGACGGTTGGCGCTGCCAGTACTGCGGCACGACCGGCCGGCTCACGCTCGACCACGTGGTCCCCCGCAGCCGCGGCGGGGACTCCGTCTGGGAGAACGTGGTCGCCTCGTGCGCGCCCTGCAACCTGCGCAAGGGCGATCGCCTCCCGGAGGAAGCACAGATGCACCCCCACGTGAAGCCGCGGCCGCCCGCACCGGCGCTCTTCGTCACGCTGGCGGCGTCGCAGATCCCCGAGCGCTGGCAGCAGTACCTGGGGGCGGCGCCCGCGCCGGCCTACGCCGCGGCCGGCTGACCCGGGAACCATTCCGCCCCGCGGCCCGTCCAAGGGGTGTGGACGACGAACAGCGGAGGAGGCTGGGATGAACCACTTGGGCAGGAAGGCCGCGGCCGTGGCAGCGCTGGCGGCACTCGGGGTCGGGATCGCGGCGTTCGCCGGCGTCGGCCGGCCCGACGAGGCCAACGGCCAGGCCACCGCGGGGACCGCGCCGACCGGTATCACGGTGACCGGTGTGGGCTCGGTCAAGGCCGCGCCCGACCGGGCGGAGTTCTCGTTCGGCGTCGAGTCGCAGGGCGAGACGGCGGCGGCCGCGCTCGACGCGAACAACGCCGCGGTACAGCGGGTGATCGACGCGGTCAGGGGCGCCGGCGTCGCGGACGCCGACCTCCAGACGCAGCAGGTCTCCGTGTACCCGCGCTACTCGGAGGATGGGCAGACGATCGTCGGCTACTCGGCGGTCAACACGGTCTCCGCCAAGATCAGGGACCTCGCCACGACCGGCGCGGTGGTCGACGCCGCCGCCGCCGCGGGCGCGAACCAGGTCTACGGGCCGACCCTCTCGATCGACGACCAGTCGGGCCTCTACCAGGACGCGCTCGAGCAGGCGCTCGAGGACGCGCGCACCAAGGCGAAGACGATCGCCGCCGCCGCGGGCGTCACGCTCGGGGCCGTCGTCAACATCGTCGAGGGCGGTGGTGCCGTTCCTCCCATGTACGCGGAGCAGGCGGCGCGCGACGGAGGCGGCGTCCCGATCGAGCCGGGCCTCCAGGAGATCCCGGCCAGCCTGACCGTCACGTTCGCGATCTCGTAGCCTTGCCGCCGGACGACCGGGGCGGCCACGGTCGCCCCGGTCGTCTATACTGATCCCGTTCGAGGCGACGAAGCCTCAGGCGCAAGCCGATTGCGCCTGGGGCTTTTTTCATTTCAAGGAGGTGTCGATGGGAAGGGCAACGAGCGATCCGGCAGACCGCAAGCGCGTTCTCGAGCGCATGGCGGAGGAGGGAGTGGACTTCGTCCTCCTCTGGTTCTCGGACATCCTCGGCCAGCTCAAGAGCTTCGCCGTCACCGTGCAGGAGATCGAGGCGGCGCTCGACGACGGGATGGGCTTCGACGGCTCGTCGATCACGGGCTTCAACCCGATCGAGGAGTCGGACATGGTCGCGATCCCCGACCCGCGCACGTTCCAGGTGCTGCCGTGGCGGACGGGCGAGTACAAGGTCGGGCGGATGATCTGCGACATCGTCACGCCCGACGGCAAGCCGTACGAGGGCGATCCGCGCTACGTGCTGCGCCGGGCGCTCGAGCGGATGCGCGGGATGGGCTTCGAGACCTTCAACGTCGGCCCCGAGCTCGAGTACTTCTACTTCGCAGACGACAGCGGCACGCGCGTCCTCGACCACGGCGGCTACTTCGACCTCGCCACGCTCGATGTCGCCTCCGAGTGGCGCAAGGAGACGATCAAAGCGCTCGAGTCGATGGGTATCCCGGTCGAGTACGCCCACCACGAGGTGGCGCCCTCCCAGCACGAGATCGACATGCGCTACTCCGAGGCGCTCGGGATGGCCGACCACACGGTCACCTACCGGCTGATCGTCAAGGAGATTGCAACCAAATACGGCATCTACGCAACCTTCATGCCCAAGCCGCTGTTCGGGCACAACGGCTCAGGCATGCACACCCACCAGTCGCTGTTCACGAACGGCAAGAACGCGTTCTACGACCCGTCCGACGAGTGGCACCTCTCCCCGACCGGCAAAGCGTTCATCGCCGGGCAGCTCCACCACGCCCGCGAGATCTGCGCGATCTTCGCCCAGTGGGTCAACTCCTACAAGCGGCTCGTTCCCGGCTACGAGGCGCCGGTCTACGTCGCCTGGTCACAGCGCAACCGCTCCGCGTTGATCCGGATCCCGCTCTACCACCCGGGCAAGGAGCAGGCGACCCGGGCGGAGATCCGCTGCCCCGACCCGGCCTGCAACCCGTACCTGACGTTCGCGGCGCTGCTCCAGGCCGGCCTCGAGGGGATCGAGAAAGGCTACGAGCTGCCGCCGCCGATGGAGGAAAACCTGTTCGAGCTCACCCACGAGGAGCGGCGCGAGCGCGGGATCATCAGCCTGCCCGAGTCCCTCGGTGAGGCGATCCACGAGCTCGCCCAGTCGGAGCTCTGCGAGCGGATCCTCGGCCCGCACATCTTCGAGCGCTACGTGCAGATCAAGGAGAAGGAGTGGGACGAGTACCGCCTCCAGGTGACGCCCTGGGAGCTCGACCGCTACCTGTCCATCCTGTAGGGGCTGGTCCTCGCCCGCCGGCACCGGGCCCGCCCCCGCCCCGCGTGGGGGCGGGTCCACGCCCGCCCTTACGCCGGGCGCAGGGCGGCGCGCTCGACGCGCAGCGCGACGACGCCGCTCGTCTGGTCGACATCGTCGATCTCGCTGGCGAGCACCACCCGGCGGCGACGCAGAGGCAGCCGGCCGCGGACGGTCAGACGGCCGGAGCTCGCCTCCTCGACCCGCCCGACGACGCGCCCGCGCGCGTCGGCGACGAGGTAGCCGCCCGCGCTGCGAAGGATGTTCGGGTCGGGCGAGGAGACGCTCACGCTCTGGAGCCTAGCTCACGAGCCGGGCCGCCAGACCATCAGCACGAGCACGGCCAGCATCAGCGCGGTCGAGAGGTGGTTCAGGATCTCGGCGGGCCGGTCGCGCAGCAGCCGGTGGAGCTCGTCGGTCGGGGGGTCGTCGCTGGCGGCGAGCCGCTCCGCGAGCAGGCGGGCGCGCTTCAACGGTCGCCCGGTGACGCCGCCGAGCAGGTTCGAGACCCCGAACAGGACATAGGTGGCGACGAGCCAGTCCGCGCCGTAGCCGAAGCCGCCGAGGGTAACGAGCCAGAGCCCGAACGCGGTCACGAGCAGGAACCCGACCGCTCCCGTGACGACGCCCCAGCGCGACAGCGACAGGATCGCCGCGATCTCGCTGGGACGCCGGCGGCGCCTGGCCGCGTAGAAGGCGAGCCCGGCGGTGATGATGCCGCCGAGCATCACGATCGCACCGAGCACGTGCAGCACGAGGGCGATCTCGAACCGGGACACGGCCCCTATGATCGCAGAGGCGTGAACCGTTCCGAACGCCACCTCGGGCTCGTCACAGAGACGATCGCGGCTGTCAACTCGACTCTCGATCTCGACGAGCTGTTCGAGCTGATCGCGACCAGGGTCGCGGAGGCGCTCGAGGCCGACGCCTGCTTCGTCTACCTCTACGACGAGACGGCCGACGAGCTCGTGCTGAAGGCCTCCGTCGGCTCCCGGGTCGAGGAGCTGACGCGCGTCCCGAAGATGCGGCCGGGGGAGGGGATCACCGGCGCGGCTGCCGCCGCGCGGGCACCGATCATGATCCCGAGGGCGGCCCACCTCGATCCGCGCTTCAAGCACTTCCCGAACCTGCACGAGGAGCAGTACGAGTCGATCCTGGCCGTGCCGATCCTCGCCAAGGAGCAGCTCGAGGGTGCGCTCAACGTCCGTACGGTCGCCCCGCGCTCCTACGACGACGGGGAGATCGACCTTCTGATGGCGATCGCAGGGCAGGTCGCACAGGCGATCGAGAACGCGAAGCTCTACGACCACGCGCAGCGCCGCGTCGCCGAGCTGGAGGCACTCGCGCGGATCTCCGAGGCGGTGTCCGAGTCGCTCTACCTCGAGGAGTCGCTGGAGCAGATCGTCAAGACGACGATGTCCGCCGTCGGCGCGACCGGCGCGGCCGTCGTGCTCGAGGACGGGCGGACAGCATGGCCGGAGGGGAGACCGGGAGCCCACGTCGAGCGGCTGCCGCTGCGCTGGAAGGGCCGCCAGCTCGGCGAGCTGGTCTGCGAGCGGGACACGTCGTTCACGGACGAGGAACGGACGCTGCTCACCTCGATCGCCCACCACGCCGCCGTCGCGCTCGTCCACGGCCGCGCCGTCCTGCGCGGCGTGCTCGCCCAGGAGATCCACCACCGGGTCAAGAACAACCTCCAGACGGTCGCCTCCATGCTGCGCCTCCAGGCGCGCTCCACGGACGTCGATCCCCGGCGCGCGCTCGAGGACTCGGTCAACCGGATCCTCGCGATCGCGGCGGTGCACGAGGTCCTGACCGAGCGACGGGAGGACGACGTCGACCTCGGCGAGCTGGTCGAGCGGCTCCGGCGGATGATCGTCCAGGGTCTCGGCGCAGGCAAGCGGGTCGAGGCGCGGCTCGAGCCGGTCTCGCTCGCGGGCTCCCGTGCGACCGCGCTCGCACTCGTGTTCTCGGAGCTGCTCCAGAACGCGCTCGAGCACGGCGGCGACGAGGTCGTGATCGAGCTCGTCAGCCGGGACGGCGGCGCGATGCTCGCGGTCGCCGACAACGGCGCCGGCGTCGGCGCCGCCAAGGCGGGAACGGGGCTGTCGATCGCGCAGGCGCTCGTCCGCGACGAGCTGAAGGGCACGCTCACGCTCGGCGGCGACGGGGGCTTGCGCGCGGAGGTCGCGTTTCCGCTGTGAGCGCGCCGGCGCCGAAGAGGATCCTGCTCGCCGAGGACGAGACGATCATCCGGCTCGACCTGAGAGACCTGCTCGAGCGCGCCGGCTTCGAGGTCTGCGCGGAGGCCCGTGACGGCGAGGAGGCGGTCGAGCTCGCGCGCGACACCCAGCCCGACCTCGCGATTCTCGACGTCAAGATGCCGCGCCTGGACGGCATCGAGGCGGCGCGGCGGATCCTCGAGGAGCGACCGATCCCGATCGTGATGCTGACCGCCTACAGCCAGGAGGAGCTCGTGTCGCGAGCCGTCGAGGCCGGCGTCTTCGGCTACCTCGTCAAGCCGTTTCGCGAGGCCGACCTGCTGCCGGCGATCCACGCCGCGAGCGCGCGCCACGAGGAGTTGGCCGCCCTGCGCGAAGAGGCGGAGTCGCTGGCGGAGGCGCTCGCGACCCGCAAGCTCGTGGAGCGCGCGAAGGGGCTGCTGATGGAGCGCGAGGGGCTCACCGAGCGCGAGGCGTTCGGCCGCCTGCGCCGGGCGAGCCAGGTCTCCGGCCGCCCGATGCGCGTGGTCGCCGAGGCGCTGATCGCCACGTTCCAGGACGCCTGACCTTCCCCCGGCGTGCTCCGGGCTCCGTGGTGGTCGCGGAGCACTGAGACGGCCGCCCGGGCCGCCGCGATATGGTTGTCACGTACCCGTGAACACCCCCGAACGGCGCCCGTGACGACTGATCCCCGCCAGCTCTCGATCGACACGATCAGGGTGCTGTCCATGGACGCGGTGCAGGAGGCGAACGCCGGGCATCCGGGCACCGCGATGGCGCTCGCGCCGGTCGCCTACACGCTCTACCGCCACCACCTGCGCGTCAACCCGGTGAACCCGGACTGGCCCGACCGCGACCGGTTCGTGCTCTCGGCCGGGCACGCGAGCGTCCTCCAGTACGCAGCGCTGCACCTGGCCGGCTACGCGCTCTCGCTCGAGGAGCTGAAGCGCTTCCGCCAGTGGGGCTCGCTGACGCCCGGCCACCCGGAGGCGCGCCACACGCCCGGCGTCGAGACGACCACCGGCCCGCTCGGCCAGGGGATCGGCAACGCGGTCGGGATGGCGATGGCCGAGCGGTTCCTCGCCCAGCGCTACAACCGGCCCGGCCACCGGATTGTCGACCACCACGTCTACGCGATCGTCTCCGACGGCGACCTGATGGAGGGCGTGGCCCAGGAGGCGGCCTCGCTGGCGGGCGCGTTCGGGCTCGGCAAGCTGATCGTCCTCTACGACGACAACCGGATCACGATCGACGGCACGACCGCGCTCTCGTTCGACAGCGAGGACAAGGGCGCCCGCTTCGAGGCGCTCGGCTGGCACCTCCAGCACGTCGCGGACGCGAACGACGTCGGCGCCCTCGACGCCGCGCTCGCTGCTGCCCGCGCGGAGGCGGAGCGCCCGTCGCTCGTCGTCGTACGCAGCCGCATCGCCTACCCGGCCCCGCACGCGACCGACACCGCGAAGGCGCACGGCGCCCCGCTCGGGGGCACCGAGGTGCGCGTGACCAAGGAGCTGCTCGGCTTCGACCCGGACGAGACGTTCGCGGTCCCCTCCGGGGTCTACGAGCACATGAACCTCGCGGCGCGAGGCGCGGAGCTCGAGGCGGAGTGGGCTGCGCGCTTCGAGGCGTGGCGGGCCGCGCATCCCGAGCTCGCGTCCGACTGGCAGCGCGCCCGCGACGGGCTGCCCCTGGAGGGCTGGCGCGAGGCGCTGCCGCGCTTCGACCCCGCCGCGAAGCCAGCGCTCGCGACGCGCTCCGCGGGCGCCACGGCCATGGCAGCGTTCCAGTCGTACTTCCCGACGATGGTCGGCGGCTGCGCCGATCTCGCCGCCTCCACCGGCGCGGTGATCCAGGGGGCCGGCACGTTCGCGCGCACGTTCGCGGGCCGCAACGTCCCGTTCGGCGTCCGCGAGCACGGGATGGCGGCGATCGTGAACGGGCTCGCCCTCCACGGCGGCATCGTCAAGCCGTTCGGATCGACGTTCCTCGTCTTCGCCGACTACATGCGGCCGGCCATCCGCCTCTCGGCCCTGATGGAGCTGCCGGTCGTCTGGGCGTTCACGCACGACTCGCTCGCCGTCGGCGAGGACGGCCCGACGCACCAGCCCGTCGAGCAGGTCGCGTCGCTGCGCGCGATCCCCGGGCTGTGGGTGATCCGGCCTGCTGACGCGAACGAGACTGTCGTCGCCTGGCGGGTCGCGCTCGAGCGCACCGACGGGCCGGTCGCCCTCGCGCTCACGCGCCAGGACGTCCCCGTGCTCGACCCGGCCGAGGTGGCCGAGCCCGACGGTCTCGAGCGAGGCGCGTACCCGCTCTGGGAGAGCCCGGGCGCCGACGGCTCGCTCGACCTGCTGCTGCTTGCCACCGGCTCCGAGGTCTCGCTCGCGCTCGCCGCGGGCCGGACGCTCGCCGCCGAGGGCCTGGCCGTGCGCGTCGTCTCGATGCCCTGCTGGGAGCTCTTCGACCTCCAGCCGGAGGCGTACCGCGACGAGGTGCTGCCGCCCGCGGTCGACGCGCGGCTCGCGGTCGAGGCCGGGGTCTCGCTTGGCTGGCACCGCTTCGTCGGCAGCGGCGGCGCCGTCGTCTCGATCGAGCGCTTCGGCGCGTCCGCCCCCGGGCCCACGGTGCTGAGCGAGCTCGGCCTGACCGCGGAGAACGTCGCCGACCGCGCCCGCGCGCTCGTCGAGGGCCGCGAGCGCGTCTCCTGAAGGAGGATCCCGTGCCCGAATCCCCACTCCACGAGCTGGCCGGCCTCGGCCAGAGCATCTGGTGCGACAACCTCTCTCGGGAGCTGCTCGCAAGCGGCGAGCTCGCACGCCTCGTTCGCGAGGACGCGGTCACCGGCGTCACCTCCAACCCGACGATCTTCCAGAAGGCGCTCGCGACCGGGGCCGCCTACGACGACGAGCTGCGCGCGGCGCTGGCCGAGACGGACGACCCGAAGGAGCTGTTCGTCCGCCTCGCCGGCACCGACGTCGGCGGTGCCTGCGACCTATTGCACCCCATCTGGGAGCAGACCGGCGGGCGTGACGGCTACGTCTCGATCGAGGTCGATCCCACGCTCGCCTACGACACGGAGGCGACGGTCGCCGAGGCGACCCGCCTGCACGCGCTGATCGACCGACCGAACCTGCTCGTCAAGATCCCCGCGACGAAGCCCGGCCTGCCCGCGATCGAGGACATGATCGCGAAGGGGAAGTCGATCAACGTGACCCTGATCTTCTCGCTCGGGCGCTACGCGGAGGTCGCGGAGGCCTACCTGCGCGGGCTCGAGCGCCTCGCCGCTGCCGGTGGCGACCTGGATCGCGTCGCGTCGGTCGCGAGCTTCTTCGTCTCCCGGGTCGACAGCGAGACCGACCGGCGCCTCGACCAGCTCGGCGGTCACGACGAGCTCAGGGGTCGGCTCGCCGTCGCCAACGCGAAGCTGGCCTACGCCCGCTTCCGCGAGCTGTTCGCCGGTGAGCGCTGGCAGGAGCTGGCCGCGCGTGGTGCCGCGCCGCAGCGCTGCCTCTGGGCCTCGACGTCGACGAAGGATCCCGCCTACTCCGACGTCCTCTACGTCGAGGAGCTGATCGGGCCCCGGACGGTGAACACGCTGCCCGAGGAGACGATCCGCGCTTTCCGAGACCACGGCCGGGCCGCGCCGACGCTCGAGCGCGGCGTGGACGACGCCCGCGCCCTGCTCGACCGTCTCGCCGGGGCCGGGATCGACTACGACGACGTGACCGAGACGCTCGAGCGCGAGGGCGTCGAGAAGTTCGCGGACTCGTTCGCCGGCCTGCTCGAGGGGATCCGGGCCTCGAGCAGCGCGCTCGCCGCGGCCTGAGCCTGAACCGGATCGGCTACGCGTTGTAGGCGTACGCGACGGCGATCGTGACGCCCGCGATCACGACCGCGAGCGCGAACAGCACGATGCCGAGGACGTTGTTCCTGCGTGCGGTCTCGGGATCCACGGGTCAGAGGAGGAGCGGGTCGACGGCCATGGCCACGAACAGGAGCGCGAGGTAGCCGAGCGAGAAGCTGAACAGGCTGCGCGCGCGGGCCCTCGTCGTTTCGGCCAGGAGCGCGAACGCGAGGGCGAGGAACGCGGCGCCGAGCGCCACCGCGGCGCCGAGGTAGAACCAGCCGAGATCACCGAGCAGGAACGGCACGAGGGTGATCCCGACGAGCAGGACCGAGTAGCGGACGATCGCCGCGGCGGTGCGCCGGTCGCCCGCGACGACGGGGAGCATCGGAACGCGGGCGGCCTCGTACTCGCCGCGGACGAGCAGCGCCAGCGCCCAGAAGTGCGGCGGTGTCCAGAGGAACACGATCAGGAACAGGACGAGCGCCGGGAGGGCGAGATCGCCGGTGACGGCGGCCCAGCCGACCACGGCCGGCACCGCCCCGGCCGCGCCGCCGATGACGATGTTCTGGGGCGTCGAGCGCTTCAGCCAGCGCGTGTAGACGAGCACGTAGAAGAGGTTCCCGAACACGGCGAGCAGCGCGGCGAGCACGTTGGTGAGGCTCGCGAGCACCACGAACGAGAATGCCGAGAGGGCGAGGCCGAACTCGAGCGCCCGCTCCGGCGCGACGCGGCCGGTGGCGACCGGTCGGCGGTCGGTGCGCCGCATGTGGCGGTCGATGTCACGGTCGAGCACGTGATTCAGCGCGGACGCGCCACCGCAGGCGAGCGCGAGCCCGCCGAGCATGGCCGCGAGCAGCCCGGCCGGGGGGACGCCCTCCGCTCCGACGAAGGCGCCGCCGGCCGCCGTCAGGAGCAGCAGCACCATGATCCGCGGCTTCGTCAGAAGCAGGTAGTCCCGCCACGGGAACGGCAGCCAGTGCCCCACCTCGCGCCGGAGTGTCAGGGCCGCCGTCAGCGCCGCGAGCGCGAGCGAGAGCGCGCCGAGGCCGACGTGGAGCCCCGCGGCCCAGCCGGCCCCGTCCGCGGTGGCGGCGAGCGCGCCGATCCCGATCTGGAGCGCGAAGACGGCGAGCGTCGCCAATGCTGCCCACCCGAGCAGGGGCCGGTCACGGTGACCGAGCCAGGCGGCCGCCGCGACGCCGAGCGCGAGCGCGAGCGCGCCGAGCACGGCCGCCTCGTGCGAGCGCGCCCACTCCCCGGTGGCGACGACCACCGCGGTCGCAACCGTCGACCCGATCGCGGTCAGCCGCAGCCAGGGGCCCGGGGCGAGCCGGCCGGGCTCGGTGCCAGGCACGTGCCTGGCACCATCGGAACGGTCGGAGCCGTCAGCCATGGCAATCCCCGCGGAGGTCGCAGGCTCGGTGCCAGGCACGTGCCTGGCACCATCGGAACGGTCGGAGCCGTCAGCCATCGCGATCCCCTCGGAGGCGGTGGCGGAGGTCGCGGAGTGGACGGTGGCTCGAGACGTAGGGGACCCGCTCGAAGTTGTGCTCGGCCGGCGGCGAGGACGCATACCACTCGAGCGTATCCGCCAGCCAGGGATCGTTGCCGGATCTGGGGCCCGACCGCCAGCTCCGGACGATGTTGACCAGGAACACGAGAATCGCGACCGCCATCAGCCAGGCGCCGATCGTGGAGACGAGGTTGTAGACCTCGAACAGGCCCTCGCGGTCGTACGTGTAGACACGCCGGGGCATGCCCATCAGGCCGAGCATGTGCTGCGGTACGAACGTGAGGGTGAAGCCGAGCGCGAACAGCCAGAAATGCCACTTGCCCAGGCGCTCGTCGTACATGCGCCCGGTCATCTTCGGGAACCAGTGGTAGAGGCCCGCGAAGATCCCGAGCACCATGCCGCCGATGATCGTGTAGTGGAAATGCGCGACGACGTAGTAGCTGTCGTGGAGCTGGTAGTCGACCGGGTAGTTGGCGACGACGACACCGGAAAGCCCGCCGATCAGAAACAGCGCCACCATCCCGACCGCGAACAGCATCGGCGTACGGAACGTCAGATTGCCGCGCCAGAGCGTCGCCGTCCAGTTCAGGACCTTGACCCCGGTCGGGATCGCGACCAGGTAGGTGGCGACCATGAAGAACCCGTTCAGCCCGTCGCCGAGCCCGACCGTGAACATGTGGTGCGCCCAGACGACCATCGAGATGAACGCGATCCCGAGGCTGGAGAAAGCGACCGCCTTGTAGCCGAAGATCGGCTTGCGCGCGAAGACCGGCAGCACCTCGGACACGATCCCGAAGGCGGGCAGGACGAGGATGTAGACCTCGGGGTGCCCGAAGAACCAGAACAGGTGCTGGTACAGGACCGCGCTACCGCCGCCGTCGGGCAGGAAGAAGCTCGTGCCGGCCTGGCGGTCGAGCAGGAGCAGGAGCAGCGCGGCCGCGATCACCGGCACGGTCAGCACGATCAGGATCGACTGCGCGATCATCGACCAGACGAAGAGCGGGATCCTGGTCCACGACATCCCGGGCGCGCGCATGTTCGCGATCGTGACGAGGAAGTTGATCCCGCCGAGCAGCGACGAGATCCCGACCAGGTGCAGCCCGAGGATCCAGAGGTCCTGGCCGAGCTCGGGCGCGTAGTCCGGTCCGGACAGCGGCGTGTAGGCCGTCCAGCCGGCCTGCGCCGCACCACCCTGGGCGCCGAAGCTGCCGAGCAGGACGATCGCGCCGATCATGTAGATCCAGAGCGAGAGCGCGTTCAGGCGCGGAAACGCCATGTCGCGCGCTCCGATCATGAGCGGCACCAGGTAGTTGCCGATGCCGGCGAGCATCGGCATCGCGAACAGGAACACCATCACGGTTCCGTGCATCGTCGTGAGCGCGTTGAACGAGCCCTGAGTCGCTATCTCCTGCTCGGACTGGGCGAGCTGGAGACGGATCGCGAGCGCCATCGCCCCGCCGGCGACGAAGAAGACGAAGGCGCTCCAGACGTACATGAGGCCGATTCGCTTGTGGTCGACGGTCGTCACCCAGCGCATGACGGCGCCGTCCTGCCACGTGGGCAGGAGCTGCCGCGCCTCGTGTTCGAGCGCCACGCTCAGCCTTCCTGCCCGCCGGCGCTCGCCGGGGCGAGCGCGGGACTGGCCGCGATGAAGTCGACGAGCGCCTCGAGCTGGTGCCCGTCGCCGGGCCAGCTTCCGGAAACGGCGGGCATGTAGCCGTCGACCTGCGGGTTATCGCGGCCCGCCGCGAGCAGCGCTGCCAACCCGGCCGGATCGGCGAGGAGCGAGTTCCCCGCGATCTGCGGTCCGTAGCCGCCCTTCCCGTCCAGGCCGTGGCACTTGGCGCAGACGCCCTCCCAGGTCGCGCGACCGAGCTCCGACGTCCCCGCCGCCTGGGCATCGGCTTCGGCCGCGAGCCAGGCGTCGAACTCCGCCCCGGCGACGACCTCGACGGTCGTGCGCATGACCGCGTGCTGGACGCCGCAGAGCTCCGCGCACTGCCCACGGAACGACCCCTGCTTCGCGGCGGTGAACTCGAGCGTGTTCGTCGTGCCCGGAATCGCGTCGCGCTTGCCTGTCAGCTCGGGCACCCACCAGCTGTGGATCACATCCTCGGCGACGAGCTCGAGCCGCACCGGACGCTCGACCGGGAGCCGGAGCGTGTCGACGCTGACGACCCCGTTCGGGTACGTGTACTCCCAGTAGAACTGGTGACCGGCGACACGGACGACCAGGGGCTGCTCGCCAGGATCCGCCCGCGCCTCGACGCTCGGCACCTTCACGATCGTGATCGCGAGGATCCCGACCAGAATCAGGAACGGCACCACCGTCCAGGCCAGCTCGAGCCGGGTGTTGCCGTGAATCTGGGGGGCGTCGGCCTCGAACGGCGTGCCCGGACGCCGGCGGAACCGCAGCACGAACCAGACGATCGCCCCCTCGACCAGCAGGAAAATCGCGCTCGTCACGCCGATCACGATCCAGTAGAGATCGTTGATCTCGCCGCCGCTCTCCGTGGCGGAGTCCGGCGGGGCGATGCCACCGTTGTACTGGGCGAGTCCCGCCTGCGGGACGGCCAGCGCCAGGCCGACGAGGAGAGCAACGGCTATCAGACGGCGGCGACGCACGGTAGATCGATTCTAAGCAGATGGGACGGCGGGCCACCAGTTCGAGCCGCACGGCGCGAGCGAGCGCCGTCTAGGATCGGGCAATGGGCGACGTCTGGATCGTGCCGCTCCCGCCGGACGTCGGCGCGCTCTTCGACGTGTACGTAAACGGCGTGCTCCAGGAGCGCGGGTGCGACTACGAGCTCACCGGACGCGAGCTGCGCTTCGGCAAGCCGCTCGCCCACGAGGGCAGGCTCGGCGCGCTGCGGTGGGCGAGCATCTTCCTCGGGATCGCGGGCACCTACCGGCCGAACGACGCGGTCGACGTCGTCTACGAGGCCGGCGGCCGGCGCGTCGTCGCGACCGGCCTGCCGGTCATCCCGCCGGGCGGCGCCGGAGAATGACGACCGGGATCTGCCGCTCGGTGCGCTGCTGGTAGCGCTCGTACGGGCGGTACATGGCGACGAGTCGCGGCCACAGGCGCTCACGCTCCTCCGGCGTGGCGACGTGCGCGCGCAGCGGCCGGCGGTCGCGCTTGATCTGCACATCGACGTCCGGATTCGCCTCGAGGTTGAGGTACCAGGCCGGATGCCGGGGCGAGCCACCGCTCGAGGCGACGAGGATGTAGTCGTTCGTGTCGGCGAGGAAGAGCAGCGGCACGGTGTGCGCCAGGCCGCTCCTGCGCCCGATCGTGGTCAGCAGCAGCACCGGCGCGCCGCGGAACCTGCCGCCGAGCGCACCGCCGCTCAGCTCGTAGAGGACGCGGTTCGCCGCGACGAACGCGCTCGTGAGGCGCCGGCCTGCCGACACCCTCCTATCCTGCCAGCCGCACGCTGACCGCGCCGTCGGGTCCGACCGCGACCGCGGTCGGAACGACCGCGATGCCGTACTTGCGCGCGAGCTCGGGTCGCTCGGCCACGTCGACCGTGACGACGCGCCGCCCGTCCTCAGCGAGGCGCCGCTCGAGCTCGCGGCAGCCGCTGCAGAGCGGGTGGGCGAACTGGACGACGATCTCCCCGTCCGGCCGCAGGCCGAGCTCCGAGAGGTCGATCCGGTCGAGCAGATGCGCCCGGATCCCCCGCAGCCGCGCGCCGAGCTTGTAGAGCTCGCAGCCGGCGCAGATGCCGCTCGCGGCCGCGACCAGGGCGAGGCCGGCAACCAGCAGCGCGAGTGCCCAGCCGAGCGGCTCGAGCCCGGTCGCGAGCGCGAGCGCCGAGGCGGCGAGCACGGCGGCGCCGACGACGTTCGCAAACCGGGGCGGGCGCGAGTCCTCGACCGGCCCCTCGCCGAGCCGCGGCTGGACGAGCTCGAAGTAGGCGCGGCAGGGGAGGCAGAAGCGCCGGCCGAGCAGGAGGCCGATCGCGAGCTGAGCCGCGAGGCCGGCGACGAGCGGCCAGAAGCCCGTCAGGAACGCGACCAGCGCGAGCGCGCCAATCGTCGCCTGGTTGAAGCGGGGCGCGCGCGAGTCGATCACGTCGAGATCCCGGTACGGATCCGCTGTCCGTTGCTTCATTTTGGATAGTTATAGCAAGATAGGGTCTGTGGCGCGCGTCTACGTATCCTGCCGGCTGCCCGAGCCGATCCCCGAGGAGCTCGCCCGCTCGTTCGCGGTCACCGCCCACCCGGGAGCGGCGCCCCCGTCCCGCGCGGAGCTGCTCGCCGGCTGCGCGGGCCACGACGGGTTGCTCGTGACACCGCTCGAGCGCGTGGACGCCGAGCTGCTCGACGCCGCGGGCCCGCAGCTCCGGGTCGTCGCGAACCACGCGGTCGGGTACGACAACGTCGACGTTGCGGCCGCAACCGCGCGGGGGGTGGTCGTCGCAAACACCCCCGGCGTCCTGACGCGGGCGACCGCGGAGCTGACGCTGGCGCTCCTGCTCGCCTTGCTGCGCCGAATCGCCGAGGGCGACCGCTTCCTGCGTCGCAGCGCGCCGTGGATCTGGTCGCCCGTGTTCATGCTCGGCACCGGGCTCGACGGCAAGACGCTCGGGATCGTCGGGCTGGGCCGGATCGGCCGCGAGGTCGCCCGCCTCGGCGAGGCGTTCGGGATGCGCGTCGTCTACGCGAGCCCCCGCCCGCAGGAGGCGCCGTGGCCGCGGCTCGAGCTGGCCGACCTGCTCGCGACCGCGGATGTCGTCAGCCTCCACTGCCCGCTCGGGCCCGCGACCCGCCACCTGATCGACGCTCCGGCGCTCGCAACGATGCGCCCCACCGCCGTGCTCGTGAACACGACCCGCGGGCCCGTCGTTGACGAGGCGGCGCTAGCCGACGCCCTGAGCGCCGGGACGATCGCCGGGGCCGCGCTCGACGTCTACGAGCGCGAGCCCGAGGTGCACCCCGGGCTGCTCGGGCTGGATCAGGTCGTCCTCTCCCCCCACCTCGGCAGCGCCACCGTCGAGACGCGAGTTGCGATGGGACGCCTCTGCGTGGCCGCGCTCGAGACCGCCCTGCTCGAGGGGCGCTGCCCGGACAACGCTCTCGATCCGGCAGCCTGGCGGCCCGCGCCGTGACCCTGCCGGCCGGCCTGGCCCTGGAGCTCGAGGCCGCCGTCGGCGCGGCTGGCGTCGTCGCCGGGCTCGACGAGCGCCGCACCTACGAGTGCGATGGCCTGACGAGCCACCGGGTCGTACCGGAGCTCGTCGTTCTGCCCCGCTCCACCGAGCAGGTGCAGGCGGTCGCGAGG
Organism: Thermoleophilia bacterium; assembly: GCA_020845695.1. Next base: position 64,450 of record JADLFG010000051.1, read on the forward strand.
CTCTGCCACGCCCACCGCGTCCCGTTCGTCGCCCGCGGCGCCGGCACCGGCCTTTCCGGCGGCGCCGTGCCCTGCGCCGGCGGAATCGTGGTCTCGCTCGCACGGATGAACCGGATCCTCGAGCTCGACCTCGAGAGCGCGCGAATCGTCGTCGAGCCGGGCGTGACGAACAGCGCCGTCACGCGGGCTGTCGCGCCCCACGGCTTCTACTACGCTCCCGACCCGTCGAGCCAGCAGGTCTGCACGATCGGCGGCAACGTGGCCGAGAACTCGGGCGGCGCCCACTGCCTCAAGCACGGCTTCACCGTCAACCACGTGACCGGGCTCGAGCTCGTGCTCCCCGACGGCGAGCTCGTCACGCTCGGCGGCAAGGGCCTCGATCCAGCCGGTCCGGACCTGCTCGGCGCCTTCATCGGCTCGGAGGGCACGCTCGGGATCGTCACGAAGGTGACGCTCAGGCTCGTCCACCGGCCCGAGGCGGTCCGCGTGCTCCTGGCCGGCTTCGACTCGACCGAGGCCGCCGGCGAGGCCGTCTCGGAGGTGATCGCCGCAGGCATCCTGCCGGCCGCGATGGAGATCATGGACCGCCTCACGCTCGAGGCGGTCGAGGCCGCGGTCGGCGCCGGCTACCCGGACGCCGGGGCGATCCTGATCGTCGAGCTCGACGGGCCCCGGGCCCAGGCCGACGGCGATCTCGCCCGAGTCGAGGCGGTCTGCCGGACACGGGGCTCCGGCGAGATCCGGATCGCCGGCGCCGAGACCGAGCGCGCGCTCTTCTGGAAGGGCCGCAAGGCCGCGTTCGCGGCGATGGGACGGGTCAGCCCGAGCTACTACGTGCAGGACGGCGTCGTGCCGCGGACGAAGCTCGCGACGGTGCTGCGCCGGATCGGCGAGCTCGGCACGGCGCACGGGCTGCGCGTCGGCAACGTCTTCCACGCGGGCGACGGCAACCTGCACCCGCTCGTCCTCTACGACCGGCGCGACCCGGACGAGACCGCGCGGGCCAAGGAGCTGTCCGAGGCGATCCTGACCGCCTGCATCGACGCGGGCGGGGCGCTGACCGGCGAGCACGGGGTCGGGCTCGACAAGCGCGGGAAGCTGCCGCTCATGTTCTCGCGGGCGGACGTCGAGGCGATGCTGCGCCTGAAGGCCGCGTTCGACCCGGCCGGGCTCTGCAACCCAGACAAGATCTTCCCGCCCGGCGTGCCGCCGGACTCGTGGGGCGTACACCCGCTGGAGCGGCTCGCCCGTGGCGTCTAGCCGCGTCGAGCCGGGGACGATCGCCGAGGCGGCGGCCGAGCTCGAGCGAGCCGCCCGCTCGGGTCTGCGCGTCTCGATCGAGCGCGAGGGCGGCGACGTCGTCCTCTCGACGCGGCGCCTCGACCGGGTGCTCGAGCACGAGGCCGGCGACCTGACCGTGACCGTCGAGGCCGGCATCCGCCTGTCGGCACTCGCCGAGCGCCTCGCTGCCGCCGGCCAGATGCTCGCGCTCGATCCCCCCGGCGACCCGACCGTCGGCGCCTGCGTGGCCGGCAACCTCTCCGGGCCGCGGCGCCACCGCTACGGCGCCCCCCGCGACCTCGTCCTCGGCGTCACCGCTGTCCTCGCCGACGGGACGGTCGCGAGCGCCGGCGGCAAGGTCGTGAAGAACGTCGCCGGCTACGACCTCTCGAAGCTCTACTGCGGCTCGGCGGGCAGGCTCGGGCTGGTCGCGCGCGTCAGCCTGCGCCTGCACCCACGGCCGGAGACGGAGCGGACGCTCGCGGCGGGGGTCGCCGACGCCGCCCAGGCCGCCGAGCTCGCCCGGGCACTCCGGCTCTCGACGCTCGAGCCGAGCGCCGTCGACCTGCTCTGGCGCGCGGACGGCGGCTCGAGGCTGCTCCTCCTGTTCGAGGGCTCGGACGAGGGAGCGGCCGCCCAGCTCGCAGCGGCGCGGAAGCTACTCGGCGGCGAGGAGGCGGACGGCTCGGTCTGGGCAGAGGCCCGCGCCTGGCAGGCCCGCGCCGCCGGCCGCAGCTCGTTCGCGCCGCGGGAGCTCGCGACGGAGCTCGCCGGCCGGGACGAGGCACTCGTACGACCGGGGATCGGCTCCGCCTACGTGCCTGCGCCCGTTCCCGACCCGACCGATCCCGCGGCGCTGCGGCTGCTCGAGCGCGTGCGGGTCGCGTTCGACCCGCGGGGGACCTGGGCGTGAACCGCGAGCTCGTGCGGGAGTGCGTCCACTGCGGCTTCTGCCTGCCGGCCTGCCCCACCTACGCGCTCTGGCAGGAGGAGCCCGACTCTCCGCGCGGGCGGATCTACCTGCTGGAGCAGCTCCTCGACGGCACGATGCGCCTCTCGCCGGAGGTGACGAGGCACTTCGACCGCTGCCTCGGCTGCATGGCCTGCGTGAGCGCGTGCCCGTCCGGCGTCAGGTACGACCGGCTGATCGAGCTGACCCGCGACCACGTCGAGCGTGAGATCGAGCGCCCCCGCCCGGAGCGCGTCCTGCGCTCGCTCGTGTTCGGGATCTTCCCCCACCCCCGGCGCGTCCGGTTTGCGTTGGCACTCGAGCCGCTCGGCCGGCGCCTGCCCGTGCCGGCGTCGCTGCGACCCTTCCTCGAGGTCGCACCGCCGTGGCGCTCCGGCGAGGCACCGCCGGCCCTGACCCCGGCCGCGGGCGAGCGGATCGCCCGGGCGGGGCTCCTGACCGGCTGCGTCCAGCGCGTCGTCTTCGGCGACGTGAACGCGGCGACGGCGCGCGTGCTCGCCGCCGACGGGTACGAGGTGGTGGTGCCGGAGCAGGGCTGCTGCGGCGCGCTGTCCGTGCACGCCGGCCGCCTCGACGACGGGCTCGCGCGCGCCCGACGCCTGGTCGAGACCTTCGAGCGCGCCGGGGTGGAGCTCGTCGTCGCGAACGCCGCCGGCTGCGGCTCGCACCTCAAGGAGCTCGGGCACCTGCTCGCGGGCGACCCGGCCTGGGCGGAGCGGGCAGCCGCCTTCTCCGCCTCGGTCCGGGACGTCTCCGAGCTGCTCGAGGCGGGCGGGCGGGCGCCGAGAGCGCCGCTCGCCCTGCGGGTCGCCTACCAGGACGCCTGTCACCTCCTCCACGCCCAGCGGGTCCAGAGCGCGCCCCGGGCCGCACTCGCCTCGATCCCCGGCCTCGAGCTGCTCGAGCCCGCCGAGCAGGAGCTCTGCTGCGGCTCTGCCGGCATCTACAACCTCGTTCAGCCGGCGGCCGCGCGCGAGCTCGGCGACCGCAAGGCGCGCAACGTCCTCGAGGCCGGGCCGGAGGCGTACGCGGGCGCCAATCCCGGCTGCCTGATCCACGTCACGGCCGCGCTGCGCCGGGCTGGAGGGCCCCTGCCCGCTTTCCACCCGATCGAGCTCGTCGACGCGTCGATCCGCGGCCTCGACGCCCGCGACCTCCTCGCCCGGGCACGCCGGTGAGCCCGTGATTCGCAAGCTACTCGTCGCCAACCGGGGGGAGATCGCGGTGCGGGCGTTCCGGGCCGCCTACGAGCTCGGGATCGAGACGGTCGCGGTCTACCCGTGGGAGGACCGTGGCTCGATGCACCGCCAGAAGGCGTCCGAGGCGTACGAGATCGGGGAGCGCGGCCGGCCCGTGCACGCGTACCTCGACGCCGGCGAGATGGTGCGGGTCGCGCTCGAGTCGGGCGCTGACGCGATCTACCCGGGCTACGGCTTCCTCGCCGAGAACCCCGCGCTCGCTGAGGCCTGCGCGGACGCGGGGCTCGTCTTCGTCGGTCCGTCGGCCGAGGTGTTGCGCCTGACCGGGAACAAGGTGCACGCGCTCGCCGCCGCGCAGGCGGCGGGCCTGCCCGTGCTACGCCGTTCCGGCGAGCTGGGCTCGGCGGGAGACGCGGCCGCCGCGGCCGCGGAAATCGGCTTCCCCCTGTTCGTGAAGGCCGCCTCGGGCGGCGGCGGGCGCGGGATGCGCCGCGTCGAGGAGGCGGGCACGCTCGCGGCCGCGGTCGAGGCCGCGATGCGGGAGGCGCAAACGGCCTTCGGCGACGCGACCCTGTTTCTCGAGGAGGCCCTGACCGGGCCGAGGCACGTCGAGGTGCAGCTTCTCGGTGACGCGAGCGGCGACGTCGTGCACCTGTTCGAGCGCGACTGCTCGATCCAGCGCCGTCACCAGAAGGTCGTCGAGATCGCGCCCGCACCGGGGCTCGACCCCGCCCTCCGCGACGCCCTCTGCCGCGACGCCGTCCTTCTCGGCAAGGCGATCGGGTACGCAAACGCCGGCACGGTCGAGTTCCTCGTCGACCCCGCGAGCGGGCGCCGCGTCTTCATCGAGCTGAACCCGCGCATCCAGGTCGAGCACACCGTGACCGAGGAGACGACCGACGTCGACCTCGTCCGCGCCCAGCTCAGGCTCGCGGGCGGCGAGACGCTCGCCTCGCTCGGGCTGACGCAGGAGCGGATCGTGCAGCGTGGCTCCGCGCTGCAGTGCCGGATCACGACCGAGGACCCGGCGAACGACTTCCGTCCCGACACGGGACGGATCTCCGTCTACCGCTCGCCGGGCGGTGCCGGTATCCGCCTCGACGGCGGCACGACGTACGCCGGCGCGGAGGTCTCCGGCTACTTCGACTCGCTGCTCGTCAAGCTGACGTGCCGCGGCCCCGACCTCGAGACGGCCGTCGCCCGGGCCCGGCGGGCGCTCGCGGAGTTCCGGATCCGCGGCGTCGCCACGAACCTCGCGTTCCTCCAGGCCGTCCTCGCGGAGCCGGACTTCGTCGCCGGCGCGGCCACGACCGCCTTCGTCGACGAGCGCCCCCACCTCCTGCGCCCGCGCCCGGGCGGCGACCGGGCGACGCGCCTCGTCTCGCTGGTCGCCGACCGCACCGTCAACCGGCCCCACGGGACGGCGCCGACCCTGCTCGACCCGCGGACGAAGCTGCCTTCGCTCCCCGACGGGCCGCCGCCCGCCGGGTCGCGCGACCGCCTGCGGGAGCTCGGCGCCGCCGCCTTCGCACGAGAGCTGCGGGCCCGGCCCGCGCTCGCGGTCACGGACACGACGCTGCGCGACGCGCACCAGTCGCTGCTCGCGACGCGCCTTCGCACGTTCGACATGGTCGCCGCCGCCCCCCACCTCGCCCGGCTCCTGCCGGAGCTCTGGAGCGCCGAGTGCTGGGGCGGCGCGACGTTCGACGTGGCGTTGCGCTTCCTCGACGAGGATCCCTGGGAGCGGCTGGGCCGCCTGCGCGAGGAGCTGCCCGGGCTGCTCCTCCAGATGCTCCTGCGCGGGCGCAACACCGTCGGCTACACGCCCTATCCCGACCGCGTCTGCCGGGCGTTCGTCGAGGAGGCGGCCGCGACCGGGATCGACGTTTTCCGGATCTTCGACGCCCTCAACGACGTCGGCCAGATGCGGCCGGCGATCGAGGCGGCGATCGAGACCGGCGCCCTGGTCGAGGGCTGCCTCTGCTACACGGGCGACCTCGCCAGCCCGACCGAGCGGCTGTACACGCTCGACTACTACCTGCGCCTCGCGGAGCGGATCGCGGCAACGGGCGCGCACGTCCTCTGCATCAAGGACATGGCGGGCCTGCTCCGCGCGCCGGCGGCGCGGCTCCTCGTCGCGGCCCTGCGCGAGCGGTTCGAGCAACCGGTGCACCTGCACACGCACGACACCGCCGGCGCCTCGCTCGCCACCTACCTGGCCGCGGTCGACGCCGGCGTCGACGCGGTCGACGGCGCGGCCGCCCCGCTTGCGGGGATGACGAGCCAGCCGAGCCTCGCCGCGATCGTGGCCGCGACCGACGGCGGCGAGCGCGAGACCGGGCTCTCGCTCGAGGCGCTGAACGCGCTCGAGCCCTACTGGCAGGCGGTGCGGCGCCTCTACGCCCCCTTCGAGATGGGCCTCGATGCCCCGACCGGCACCGTCTACCGCCACGAGATCCCGGGCGGCCAGCTCTCGAACCTGCGCGCGCAGGCGCAGGCGCTCGGCCTCGGCGATCGCTTCGAGGAGGTCGAGGAGCTGTACGCGGCAGCCGATCGGATCCTCGGCCGGCTCGTCAAGGTGACGCCGTCGAGCAAGGTCGTGGGCGACCTCGCGCTCGCGCTCGCCGGTGCCGGCGCCGACCCGGCGGAGCTCGAGGGGCACCCCGAGCGCTTCGACCTGCCGGCAAGCGTGGTCGGGTTCCTCGCGGGCGAGCTCGGGACGCCGCCGGGCGGCTTCCCGGAGCCGTTCCGCACCCGCGCGCTCGCCGGCCGCGCCTGGTCGCCGCCCGACGCGGAGCTGACCGCGGCCCAGGAGGAGTCGCTGGCCGGGCCCGCGCGGCGAGCGGCGCTGAACGACCTGCTCTTCCCGGGCCCCGCTCGCGAGCAGCACGACGCCTGCGAGCGTCACGGCGACGTCTCGGTGCTACCGACGCGGCTCTTCCTCTACGGCCTCGAGCGCGGTTGCGAGGAGACGGTCGACCTCGGTCCCGGAGTGCGTCTGATCCTCGAGCTCGAGACGGTCGGGGAGCCGGACGAGCGCGGAATCCGAACCGTGCTCGTGCGCGTCAACGGCCAGACGAGGCCGTTCGACGTCCACGACCGCTCCGTCACGGCGGCCGAGCCGGCGGCCGAGCGTGCCGACCCGGGCGACCCGGGTCACGTCGCGGCCCCGTACGCCGGGGCGGTCACCGTGACGGTGAGCGCGGGCGACGAGGTCGAGGCCGGCCAGCCGCTCGCCACGATCGAGGCGATGAAGATGGAGTCGGCGATCGGCGCACCGATCGGCGGCGTCGTCACGCGCCTCGCGGTCCAGCGCGTCGCCCAGGTGCAGCCGGGCGATCTCTTGCTCGTCATCTCGCCCACCGCGGCGGGCTGACACGAGGTCGTGGCGGCGGGTCACGGCCCGCCCTCACTGGCGGGCAGGGCAGCCAGCGCGGCGGCCGGACGGTCGATCCGCAGCACGAGCAGGGAGGCCACGAGCGCGAGCACCCCGAACGCGACGAACGCGCTCGAGTAGCTCCCCGCCGCGTCGCGCAGGACGCCCGCGACCCCGGCGGCGACGGCGGCCCCGAGCTGGTGGCAGGCGAACACCCAGCCGAAGACCACGCCGGCCCGCTCCGGCCCGAAGTGCCGGATCGTGAGAGCGACGGTGGGCGGGACCGTCGCGACCCAGTCGAGACCGTAGACGACCGCGAAGGCGATCAGCCCGGCGTGGGGCGAGCCGAAGGCTGCGGGCAGGGCGATCAGTGAGAGCCCGCGCAACGCGTAGTAGACGCACAGCAGGAGGCGGCTGTCGTAGCGGTCGGTCAGGTGGCCCGACGCGATCGTGCCGACGATGTCGAAGACGCCGACCGCCGCGAGCAGGCTCGCCGCCGCGACCTCGCCCAGCCCGTGGTCGTGGGCGGCGGGGATCAGGTGGGTCGCGATCAGACCGGTCGTCGTCGCGCCGCAGACGAAGAAGCTGCCGCCGAGCAGCCAAAAGACCCGCGAGCGCGCCGCGAGCGCGAGACCGGCGGCGGCGGCGGCGAACGGGTTGCGCGCTACCGGGGACGGCGGCTCGTCCGCGACGGCCCCGTAGGCGCGCAGGCCGACCTGCTCGGGTCGGTCGCGCATGAACGCCCAGACGACCGGGACGACCACGGCGAGGGCGACCAGCGAGACGGTCCAGGCCGCGGAGCGCCAGCCCCAGGCCGCGACGAGCAGCGCGAGCAGCGGTAGGAAGACGAGCTGCCCGGTCGCCGTCGAGGCGGTCAGGACGCCGGTCACGAGCCCCCGGCGGCGGGCGAACCACCGCGTCGCCACGATCGCTGCAAGCGGGACGGAGATCGCCCCGGTCGCGCACCCCATCGCCACACCCCAGAGCAGGTCGAGCTGCCAGGGGGCGTCGATCACGGTCGTGAGAGCCGAGGCGCCGGCGACGACGGTGAGGGCGGCAAGCATCACCCCGCGCACGCCGAAACGCTCCATCAGCGCCGCCGCGAACGGGCCGACGAGGCCGAAGAGGACGAGGTTGATCGAGACCGCGAGCGAGATCTCCCCCTTGCTCCAGCCGAACTCCTCCTGGAGCGGGTCGATCAGGAGCCCGGTCGTCGAGCGAAAGCCGGCGCTCATCACGAGCGCGAGCAGCACGACCGCGACGATGACCCAGCCGTAGTGGAGCCGGCGGGCGCTCACCGGGCGATCCCGAGCAGCCGCGGGAGCGCGGCCTCGAGCCAGTCCTCGAGCGGCCACGGCTCCCGCTCGAGGCGCGCCCGCAGGAGCGCACCCTCCCAGCCGTGAAGCAAGAGCCCGGCGAGCCGGCCGGGATCCTCGGCAGCGCCGAGCTCGCCCGCGGCCTGTGCCTGGCTGAGGAGCTCGGCAGCCCGCTCCTGCCAGCGGGCGAAGCTGCTCGCGACCGCGGCGCGCAGCGGCTCCGAGCTCGCCGACTTCTCGAGTGCGAGCACGGCGAGCAGGCAGCCCCACTCTTCCGGCGGCGCCCGCCGGGTGGCGTCGAGGAGCCGCTCGAAGTAGACACGGAGCCGCGCGAGCGCCGGCCCCTCCGCCGCAGCGAGCTCCGCGAGCGCGCGATCGTGCCAGGCGTAGAACGTCTCCGCGACCTCGACGCCGAACGCCTCCTTGGAGGGGAAGTAGTTGTAGAAGCTCCCCTTCGGCAAGCCCGCGGCGGCGAGCAGCTCGCCGAGCCCGGCGTCGGAGAACCCGACCCGCCTGATCAGGCGAGAGCCCTCGGCGACGAGGAGACCGCGCGAGGTCGCGGGGCGAGGCACCCCCCACATACTAGACCACTCGGTCCATTACCGCGACCGGCCCGGAATACGACCACGGCGTCCGCGTTGATACAACTACACAACCTTGCAGTTGCCCGAGGAGGAGCCCGTGCCCGCGAAGACCGCCTACACGATCACGAGGACAACCCCGCGTCCGTTTGCCGACGCCGTCGCGCGCGTGCGAAGCGAGCTCGGGGTCGAGGGGTTCGGCGTGCTCTGCGACATCGACGTGCAGGCGACGCTGAAGGCGAAGCTGGGCGCCGAGGTGGAGCCGTACGTGATCCTCGGCGCGTGCAGCCCCCCGCTCGCGCACGCCGCCCTGCAGGCGGAGCCCGATCTCGGCGTGCTGCTGCCCTGCAACGTCGTCGTCTGCGAGCGCGACGGCGTCACGCACGTCTCGGCCGTCGACCCGGAGCGGATGCTCTCGATCGTCGGGAACCCGGCCCTGGACGGGGTCGCCACCGAGGTGCGCGCCCGGCTCGGGCGGGTGGTGGAGCGCGCCGTCTCCGAGTAGATTCCCGCCCGCCGACCGGAGAGAGCGACTCCTCGTGGAACCGCGCGACGTCGGCTGCCTCGCGCACGCCGTGTCGACGATCGGGGAGCAGCACTGCTACAACTACCCGCTCCGGCCGATGACGAAGGAGAGCTGATCCGGATCGTCACGGCCGCCAGCCCGGCTCGCCCCCCCGACTTCGCTGACGACGCGGTGCCCGAATGACCGCTCCACGCTCGAGGACGCGCGCGCTCGCTCGCCGCGCTCGCTCGAGCCCGGGCTACTCGACCGGCAGGGGAGCGAGGGCGTGACCGCCCTCGCCGGCTGCATGGAGGCCCGGGGGGCTTCGCGGCTCGCGCGGGCGGTGTCCGTCTGACCATGGCCCGGCTGCGACCGATTCCGGAGGTCGGCGCCCGCACCGCTGCCGACCGGCTCAGCGGCGGCGCGGTCGCGCTCGACGTGCGTGAGCTGGACGAGTGGGAGGTGGGCCGGATCGCCGGCGCACTGCATATCCCCGTCGGCGAGCTCGCCGCCCGCCAGGGCGAGCTGCCGGCGGGCCGGCCGATCGTGGCCGTGTGCCGGAGCGGTCAGCGCAGCGCCGCCGTCACGGAGGCGCTCCTGAGGGCGGGCTACGAGGCCGAGAACCTCACCGGCGGCCTCCACGCCTGGGTCGCGGCGGGTCTCCCGCTCGAGCCGCCGGGAGGCCGGGTGGCCTAGGAGCCGACCCGGACGGGCGGCGCTCGCCGGGACGCGTCCCGCTAGCTCCATCTTCCGCACTTCAGGCCGCTAGCGTTCCTTGCTCGGGCCAGGGAGGCCTGATCTCTAGCAGTTCGAGAATGCGCCGCTGGGTGGCAGTGAGGCGGTCGAGGACGATTCCGTCGGC
>JADLFG010000052.1 GCA_020845695.1 Thermoleophilia bacterium
CGAGATGGACCGCCGCGTCGTCTGCGTCGTGCGCAGCCGGACGCCCGCGTTCGACGCCGCGGTCGTCGCGATCCGCCTGGGCGGGGGCGGGCATCCGCAGGCGGCGTCGGCCACGTTCCACGGGCCGCTGGCCGAGGCGCGCCGGCTCGCGCTCGCCGCGCTCGACGAGGCCGGGGAGGCGGCCGTCAGCGCCGGCGAGATCAGGTCGACGCCCCCGCGCGTCGTCGCCCCCGACGGCACCGTCGCACACGCGATGGCCGTCTGCCAGCGCCACCGCCAGAGCGGCATCGAGGTCGGCGACGCGCGCCGGCTGACCGGCGTGGTCAGGCGCGAGGATCTCGACAAGGCCGTCGGGCACGGCCTCTCGCACGCGCCGGTGAAGGCCGTCGCAAGCCCGCCGGCCGCGACCTGCGACGAGGCCGCGCCGCTCGCCGACCTGCAGCGGCTCCTGACGGCCTCCGCGGTCGGCCGGGTCCCGGTCGTGCGGAACGGCGAGGTGGTCGGAGTCGTCACCCGCGGCGACGTGCTGCGCGCGCTCGGCGAGCAGCCTGAGAGCCGCCCGGACGGCGGCTCGCCCGCCGGGCTCCGCGCCCGCCTGCTGGCGCTCGACGACCTGCAGGAGGTGTTCGAGGCGATCCAGGCCGTGAGCGGCCCGTTCGAGGGCGTCTACCTCGTCGGCGGAACGGTGCGCGACATCCTGCTCGGCGAGCCGAGCTTCGACCTCGACATCGCCGTCGAGGGGGACGGCATCGCGCTCGGCCGCGCGCTGGCGCGCGCCCTGCACGGCCGTGCGGTGCCGCACGAGAAGTTCGGGACGGTCGTGGTCAAGTCCCCCGCGGGGCGCGTCGACGTCGCCACGACCCGGACGGAGTTCTACGACGAGCCCGCGGCGCTGCCCGCCGTCGAGCAGGCGACGATCAGGCAGGATCTCTACCGTCGCGACTTCACGATCAACGCGATGGCCGTCTCCCTGAAGGGCGACGACTTCGGGCGGCTCGTCGACCACTTCGGCGGCCGCGCCGATCTCGAGCGCGGCGTCGTCCGCGTCCTGCACAGCCTGTCGTTCATCGACGATCCGACGCGTATCTTCCGGGCGATCCGCTACGAGAACCGCTACGGCTTCCGGATGGACGCCCACACGCTGTCGCTCGCCCGGGCGTGCATCGAGATGGGGCTCGTCGGCGAGCTGTCCTCGGCACGGATGCGCGACGAGCTGGTGCTGCTCCTCTCGGAGCGAGAGGTGGGAGATGCGATCCTCAGGCTGGCCGAGATCGGCCTCGCGGCCTCGATCCATCCTCACCTCGCGGCCGACGCCGAGACCGTGGCGCTGATCGACCGGGTCGACGCGATCCACGAGCGGGTCGCTCCCGGCGAGGAACGCTGGCGGCTGCGGCTGGCGGTGCTCGCGCGCAGGCTGCCGCCCGAGGAGCTCTTCGACTGGTTCCGCGAGCTGAAGCTGAGGCGGCGAGACGCCGAGCGGATCGCGGACGCGGTCGCCCTCTCACCGCGGCTTCCGGCCCAGCTCGAGACGGTCACGGAGGCCGCCGAGGCCGAGCGCCTGATCGCGCCGCACGACCCGGAGGGGGCGATCCTCGCGCTCGCGGCGGCGTCCCCGGCGGCCGCGGCCTGGCTCGAGCGGTACTTCGCCGAGCTCCGCCAGGTCGAGCTGGAGATCTCGGGCGGCGATCTCGCCGCGCTCGGGCTCGCGGAGTCGCCCCGCGTGGGCGAGGTGCTCGGCGAGCTGCTGCGCCGCAAGCTGAACGGCGAGCTGGACGGCCGCGCAGCCGAGCTCGACGCCGCGCGCAAGCTGCTCGGCGTGTAGGTCGGGGTTCGTGGATCTCGAGACGTTCCTGCTGCTCGCGCCGGTCGTGCTGGTCTCGCTGGCCTGCCACGAGCTGGCCCACGCGCTCGTCGCCTACAAGCTCGGCGACCCGACCGCGAAGGACGAGGGCCGCATCACCCTCAATCCGCTCAAGCATCTCGACCCGCTCGGGACGCTCATGTTCGCCGTCACGTCGCTCGTGGCCGGCCTGCCGTTCGGCTGGGCGAAGCCGGTGCCGGTCCGGCCCGGCTACTTCAGGCACCCGAAGGAGGGGATGGCGATCGTCGCCGCCGCCGGCCCCGCGACGAACTTCCTGATCGCGCTCGTCTGTCTCGCGGTGTTCCAGCACGGCGGCCTCGAGGGCGAGGCCGAGGAGGTCGTCCGCCTCGCATACCTCGTCAACGTCGTGCTCGGGATCTTCAACCTGATCCCGATCCCGCCGCTCGACGGCTCGCGCGTGGTCGGCGTCGTGATGAGCGACGCCACGTACGCGCGCTGGGTGCAGCTCGACCAGTACGGGATGATCGCCGTCCTCGCGCTCTTCTTCATCTTCCGGGACGAGTTCTCGACGCTGCTCGGAAGCGCGCTCGACTCTGTCACGCGGGTCATGAACGCCATCGTGGGTGCGTGAGGGGCAGAGCGCCGGGCTCGACCCGCACGGGCCGAGCGGAGCGAACGGCGGGCCCCCGCCCGGCGGAACACGTCGTGAGCCCGTAGTACCAGTCCGGACGACTTGGGCCTTCGCGACGTGTGGAATCGCTCGCTCGTCTACTTCGGCATCGCCGAGGAGGACGAGTACCTGGACGAGGACGAGTACTCGGCTGCAGAGACCGACCTCGAGCGGACGTACGCGGACCGGCCGAACGTCCGCCGGCTTCACCACGGCCGTCAGGCTGCCCAGCCCGACTTCGACGATTGGTCCGAGCCGGAGGCCGCGCCTCCGCCGAAGCCGGCGCGTTCGTCGAGCCGGCGTGCGCGGACCGCCCAGCTGGAGGCGGTCGGGGCGAGCGCGACCGCGTCGATCTCGTCGTCGCAGCGCGTGCATCTCGTGATGCCGAGGAGCTTCAACGA
>JADLFG010000053.1 GCA_020845695.1 Thermoleophilia bacterium
GACACGATCAACGGTGGCGACGGTACGGACGAGCTCGGCGGCGGCGCCGGCAACGACCGTGTCTCGGGTGCCGGTGGCGCGGATGCGATCAGCGGCAATGCTGGTGATGACAATCTCGCCGGCGGCCCCGGCGCTGACACCCTCAAGGGTGGCGGCGGGAATGATGTGATTTCTGGGAACGCCCAGAAGGACTTCATGCGGGGCGGCCCCGGCTCGGATCGCTGCAACCCCGGCACGCCCGGGTTCGCACGCGGCGATGTCGCGGTTGGTTGTGAGAGCTAGCGTCTAGCTGGATAGGTGTTCTGGGAGGGGCGGGCCGAGAGGCCCGCCCCTCCTCGTTACGGGCGAGAAGCGGGGCGGGATGAGGTCCCTCCCCACGCCGAGTTGACGCCCTCACTCCGCGGGAGCACCTTCACCCCGCAGGCCGGGTGGGATGAGATCCCGCCCCTACAGGTGGGGTGGTGTCGGGGCCGTGGGTGGTGTAGGGGCCGGATCTCATCCGGCCCTGATCGTCGACTCCGCTTCACACCCAGGGTCGGCCTCAATGGGCTGCCGGGCAGCGTCAGGCCCGGATGCGGCAGAGCGCGTCGACCGCGACGGCGCCATGCTCGAGGACGAGCAGGGGATTCACTTCGAGCTCGGCCAGCTCGTGCCCTCGCTGCTCGACGAGCCGGGCGAGCGCGAGCACCACGCCGATCGCGGCGTCGACGTCCCCGAGGGCGAGCCTCGGCCACAGGCGAAGGCGCCGGAGCGCCGCCTCCGCGTCCTCCCTCGTCACCGGGAACAGCACGGGAGCAACGTCGCCGATCAGCTCGACGAGACCTCCCCCGCTCCCGACCACGAGTACGTGCCCGAACGACCGGTCGTACCGGATCCCCACGAGCAGCTCGCAGACCGCGCCGTCGACCATGCGCTCGACCAGCACACCGCTGATCGCCGTGACCGGGTTGCGGGCGAGCATCGCTCGCACCGCCTCCGCGACCGCCCCCGCATCGTCGAGCCCGAGCGCCACGGCCCCTGCGTCCGCCTTGTGAGGCAGCTCGGGGCTCGCGAGCTTCGCGACGGCCGGAAAGCCGACCTCCTGCGCCGCCGCCGCGGCAGCCGCGGTAAGCCGGACGTCTTCGGAGCCCGTCCTCGCCGTGCCGGCCGCGGGGACGAGCGTGCCGCGGGGCGTCTCGATCCCAACCGTCGCAAGCAGCTCCTTGGCCGCCCCCTCGTCCAGAGGCCTCGGGCCGTCGGGAGCGCTCCGGAGCGCCGGGTAGGGCGGCGGGGTCCCGGCCCGGAGCCGCTCGCCGAACCGCGCGCAGGCCCCGAGCGCGGCGAACGCCTCGTCGAGCCCCTGGAGTGGGCTCACGCCGCGGGCCGTGACCGCCAGACGCCCGTGCTCCTGGAACGACTCCGGCAGCACGCTCGCGACCGCGCCGGGAACACCCGCTCCGGCGGTCGCCGCGCAGAGGGCCCCGATCGCGTTGTCGACGTCGACGGCGTACGGAACGCCGGGGCGCGGGTAGTCGATGACGAGCAGAGCCGCGTCCACCGGGTCACGCAGCGCCGTCTCGAAGACGCGGCGAAGCGGCTCCTCCTGACCCCACAGCGCCGAGTTGTAGTCGAGGGGGTTCCCGACGAGCGCGAACTCCGGCAGCACCTCGGCGAGCGCCGTGCGCGTGGGCTCGCCGGGCTGGGGAAGCTCGAGCCTGGCGGCCGACGCCGCGTCGGCCGCGAGCGCAGACTCGGCCCCGGAGCAGGTGAACACGAAGCACTGCCTGCCGGCGAGAGGACCGGTCACCGTGAGCGCCTTCACGGTCTCGAGCAGCTCGGGCACCGTTCGCGCCCGCGCGATGCCGTAGCGCGCGAACAGGGCCTCGTACAGCTCGTCGGAACCGGCGAGCGAGGCCGTGTGCGTGTATGCGAGCTCGCGCCCGAGCTCCGAGGTCCCCGCCTTGCAGACCGCGAGGGGCACGCCGCGCTCGAGCGCCCGCCCGGCCGCCTCGGCGAACCGGGGCACGTCGCGCAGCCCCTCGAGGTAGATCCCGATCGCCGTGACCTCGTCCAATCCCGCATAGGCGTCGACGAGCTCGGCGATCTCGAGCACGGCCTGGTTCCCCACGCTCGCGACGAACGCGAGCGGGACCGACCGCTGGCTCATCGTCACGTTGATCCCGAGGTTGCCGCTCTGGAGGATCATCGCCACGCCCCGGTCGAGCTGCTCCCGCGGCCAGGGGACGGGCCACACGCTCACGCCGGCGAGCGCATCGATGACCCCGTAGCAGTTCGGGCCGAGGACCGGCATCTCTCCCGCCGCCCGGCGCAACTCGTCCTCGAGCGCGGCACCCTCGGGGGTGCCCGCCTCCGAGAAGCCGGCCGCGTAGCACGCGGCACCCCCGGCTCCGGCCGCGGCGAGCTCCCCGACGACGTCCACGGTCGCCCTGGCGTTGACCGCGACGAACGCGGCGTCCGGGGCGGCCGGGAGGTCGGCGATCTGCCGGTACGCACCGGACCGCGTCGGATGCACCTCCCAGATCGGCCCCTCGAAGCCCGCCTGCTCGCACACCTCCCGTGCGCCGCGTGCCATGGCGCCGCCGATGAAGGCAACGGTCTGCGGGCGCAGCAGGCGCCCGAGCCGGGACGGAGCGGGTGTCACCGTCCTCTGAACGCCGGCTCGCGCCGCTCCGTCGCGGCCGCGAGCGCCTCGCGGTGATCGTCCGTGAGCGCGCAGGCCTCGCCGGCGATCCGCTCGGCCTCGAGCTGCTCGGCAAGCGAGCGCCGGTGCGAGGTGTCGAGGAGCCGCTTCGCGTGACCGATCGCGACGGTCGGCCCGGTCGCGAGCTCGGTTCCCAGCTCGAGCCCGCGCTCGGCGAGCCGTTCGAGCGGTACCACCTCCCCGACGAGGCCCCGCTCGAGGGCGGTGGCCGCGTCCCAGAGCTCGCCGGTGAACACGAACCGCTTCGCCTGCTCCACCCCGATCAGGCGCGGTAGCAGCCAGGTGCCGCCCACGTCCGGCGGATACGCCATCCACGTGTACGCGCAGGCAAACCGCGCGCTGTCGGCGGCGACCCTGAAGTCACACGCGAGCGCGAGGTCGAGACCGGCGCCGACGGCAGCGCCGTTCAGGAGCGCGACCGTGGGTAGGGGTGCCTCCGCGAGCTCGACGGCGAGCGCGTGGGCCTCGGCGACCCACGGGTCGTCCCCTCCCTGCGGCCCCTGCTCGGCCCAGTCCTTCACGTCGGCGCCCGCGCAGAAGCCCTTCCCCTCGCCGGTGAGCAGGAGGCACCGGACGGCCGGATCGGAGACCGCCTCGGCGAGGGCCGCTCGCAGCGCCCGGAGCAGCTCGAGGTTGAGAGCGTTCCGGACCTCGGGCCGGTTCAGGCGGAGCGTCCGGACGGTGCCGGCGTCGTCCTGGGCAAGGCAGGCCATCAGGAGCTACGCGACGGCCGCGCGCTCCTCCTGGAGACGCCGGATCCGGCCTGCGAACTCCTTCAGCATCGCGATCGCAAGCTCCGGCTCGCTTCGCAGGAGCTTCAGAAACGGGTTTCGCGAGATGCGTAGGCAGAGCATCTCGGTGTCGGCGACGACCGTCGCCGAGCGGTCGGAGCCGTCGATCAGCGACATCTCGCCGAAGTACGCCCCCGGGCCGACCGGGATCCGCGGCAGGGTGCTTCCCCGCAGCACCGAGGCCTCGCCGTCGATGACGATGAAGAAGTCGTTGCCCGGTGCGCCCTGGACGACGATCGCCGATCCCGGCTGATACCGGGCCTCACGGGCAAGGCCGGCCACATGCCTGATATGCCGCTTCGACATGCCCGAGAAGAGCGGGACATCCGCGAGCACGTTGGCCCACAGCCGTGCATCCCGGGACTTCCCGTTGGCGATCGCCTGGTTCGCGGTGGCGATGGCGGGAGAGTACGTCATCGGCGGAGCCTCCTCTCGAGAGGCGGCAACTATACCGCGCGTCCGCCGCGCCGAGGGCGCCCACGCTAGGGTTCACGGGTGCTCGACCCCGTGCGCGGCTCTGCGCACAATGTTGAACCAACACGACATCGAGAGGGAGCCTGCGTCCGGCCGCGGTCGCCGATCGCGATCGGCAGGGCACCCACCTGGTTCGCCAGGTTCCTCGGGCGTGGGGCGTGACGGCGGGGTGGGGCACAACTCTGCTAGAGGGCCTCGGGCGCCGGCTCGCGGGCGCTCCTGACCACGGCGGGACCCCCGAGCGCCGCGATCGCGACCACCGCGACGGCCATCCCGACGTAGAGCACGGGAAGGTCGATCGGGCCGGCGAGC
>JADLFG010000054.1 GCA_020845695.1 Thermoleophilia bacterium
AGCTCGCGCCAGCGTGGCCTCCTCTTCCACCGCCTGCTCGAGCAAGCCATGCAGATCGATCACGTCCCCGTCACCGCGATCGCCAGCGGTCGCCCATGAGCAGACAAGGGGCGTCACGCGGATACCCCACTGCCTGCATATTGGCGCTCCCTGCGTCCTTCCCTGGCTTGCTTTTCGCTCGCCAGGAACTGCACGCCATTCTCCGGACGGCGCACTAGCGGCCCGGGGCGACTGCGCCGGGCGAGCCGGGGTCTCGGCTAACCTTTGGCGTCCGTGCCCCGGCAACGAACAGCACGGCTCGCCCGGCTGGGCGCGTTCCCAAGGCCCACGGCTCCCCGGTCGAAGGCGAAGGGCGTCATGGCGCGGCGTCTCGTCGCCGTCGTGCTCGTGCTCGCCTCGCTCGTGCTCCTGACCATCTACCTGAGGGAGGACGACGAGGGGCCGCTGCACGCCGCCCAGCGGATCGGCCTGGCCGTGCTGGCGCCGCTCCAGGAGGCGGGGGAACGGGTTGCGCGGCCGTTCCAGGACGCCCACGCCTACGTTTCCGGCCTCGTCGACGCCAAGGCGGAGCGGGACGCGCTCGAGCGGCGGGTGCACGAGCTCGAGCGTCAGGTCGTCGAGTACCAGAGCGCCGAGCAGGAGAACGAGCGCCTGCGCGAGCTGCTCGCCTTCGTCGACGGGCCCGCGCTGGCCGAGTTCGACCGGGTGACGACCCGGGTGCTCGCCCAGCCGGCGAGCGCCTACGACCAGGAGATCCTCGTCGCGGCCGGCTCGGAGCACGGCGTGGCGGTCGACGACCCGGTCGTGAACGAGGATGGGCTCGTCGGGATCGTAACGAAGGTCGCGCCCGGCGCCTCCCAGGTCGCCCTGCTGACCGACCAGTCGGTCGCGGTCTCCGCGCTCGACTTCGCCACCGAGGCGCGCGGGATCGCCCGGCCGGCCCCGAGCGCCGGCTCCGGGCTCGTACTCGACCGGGTCGGCAAGGACCAGGTCGTCCGGGTCGGGGACACGGTAATCACGGCCGGCTGGCGCTCGGGCGAGATCGCCTCCCTCTATCCCAAGGGGATCCCGATCGGCACCGTGACGAGCGTCGGGCAGCAGGACATCGACCTGTACAAGCGGATCCAGGTCGACCCGTTCGTGCAGTTCGACTCGCTCGCCGAGGTGATCGTCCTCGTCAGGAGATGAGCGTGTCGCCCCCGACCGGCCCACCAGCGGCGGAACCCCGATGATCGTCGACGCCGTCAAGGCCGCCGTGCTCGCGTTCGCTGCCGCGCTCGTGCAGGTGTCGTTCGTGAACGCGTTCGAGCTGTCGGAGGGGCGAGCGGACGTCGTCCTGCTCGCCCTCGTCGGGATCGGCCTGCTCCGCGGCCCCGTCTTCGGCGCCTGCGCCGGCTTCTTCGCCGGCGTCGTCGTCGACACGGCCACGTTCGGGACGCTCGGCCTCACGTCGCTCCTGCTCACGCTCACCGGCTACGGGATCGGGCGGCTCGGCGAGTCGACGAGCCACCAGCGCAACCAGCGGGCGCGCGTCCTGATCGCCGCCCTCCTCGCGACCCTGGCGCTCGAGCTCGGCTCGCTGGTCGTGCACACGCTGCTCGGCGGCTCGGCGTCGTTCGGCCAGGTCGTCGGGCGCGTGCTGGCGCCATCGCTCGGCCTCAACCTGCTGCTCGCGATCCCGGCGTACGCCGTGCTGAGGAGGCTGTTCCCGCCGCCCGCGCGACCCGAGCGGGAGGTGGTGGCGGCTGCCTAGCGGCGCGTTCCTGCCGCCCGACCCGCGCGTGGAGGAGCCCTACCGGTTCACGCCGCAGCTTGCGCTGCGCGTCGCGATCGTCGGCGTCGTCGCCGTGGCCCTCTTCGCGGTGCTGTTCTTCCGGCTCTGGGCGCTCCAGGTGATCTCCGGCGAGGACTACCTCCAGACCGCGCGCTCGAACCAGATCCGGGCGTTCCGGATCCAGCCCCCCCGCGGCCCGATCGTCGATCGCAACGGCGTCCTGCTCGTCACGAACGTGCCGGGCACGATCGTCCGGCTCTGGCCGGCGGACGTGCCGGAGGGCCGGCTCGATGCCGTGGTCACCCGTCTCTCGGAGCTGCTCGACGTGCCCGAGAAGGAGCTCTGGCAGGCCGTGCGCGCGCGGGCGAGCGACCCGCTCAACCCGGTGATCGTGAAGACGAACGTGCACGCCGCCAAGGCGGACTACCTCGACGAGCACCAGGCCGAGTTCCCCGGCGTGAAGGTCGGCCACACGCAGCTTCGCCGCTACGAGCGCGGATCGTTCGCCGCTCACTTGCTCGGTTACGTCGGCGAGATCACCGAGGAGGAGCTGCGACAGCGGGGGGAGGGCTACGCCGGCGGCGACCGGATCGGCAAGACCGGGGTCGAGGCCGCCTACGACGACTACCTGCGCGGTGAGCCCGGCGTCGGCCAGGTTCGCGTCAACGCCCTCGGCGAGCGCACGAGCGGGCTCGTACCGAGCCGGATGCCCCGGGCGGGCTACGCGGTCAGGCTCACGCTCGACTCCGAGTTGCAGAGCGCGGCCGAGGCGGCGCTTCGCTGGGGTGTCCAGCTCGCGCGGGACGGTGGCAACTGGGCGGCGAACGGCGGCGCCGTCGTCGCCATGGACCCGGAGAACGGCGAGGTGCTCGCCCTCGCCTCCTACCCGACGTTCGTGCCGACCGTGTTCAGCGGCCGCCCCGACCCCAACCGCGTCCAGCAGCTCTTCGATCCGGAGGTGAGCGCGGCGGCCAACCACCCGATGCTGGACCGCGCGATCGCCGGCCTCTACCCGGCCGGCTCGGTGTTCAAGCCGGTCACGGCCCTGGCCGCGATGGCGGAGGGGATCCTCGACCCGTACGAGCTGATCTCCTGCGTGCCGGAGCGGATCATCGACAAGCAGAAGTTCGTCAACTGGGATCCGTACCGCAACGAGGCGATGCAGCTTCGCACCGCGCTCTCGAACTCGTGCGACACGTACTTCTACGAGGTCGCGCTGCGGTTCTACGACCTGCCGGCAGAGCGGGGGAATCCGCTCCAGGACTGGGCGAAGACGATGGGCATCGGCGTCGAGACCGGGGTCGACGTCGGGCCCGAGAGCGCGGGCCTCCTGCCGACTCCCGCGTGGCGCAAGCGCCACTTCGACACGGCGGTCGACAAGCTGTGGTCGTCCGGCCACTCGGTGCAGCTCGCGATCGGTCAGGGCGACCTGCTCGTGACGCCGCTGCAGATGACCCGGTTCTACGCGCTGCTCGCGAACGGTGGCAAGCTGGTCGAGCCGCACCTCGTCAGGTCGATCGAGCAGCCCCGGGCCGAGGGCGAGACCGGGCCCCCGGTCGTCCTGCGCACGTTCGCCGCCAAGCCGCCCCGGAGCCTCGACCTCAACCCCTCGTACCTCCAGGTGATCAAGGAGGGCCTGTGGGACGCCACGCACGACGCGAACTACGGCACGTCGTACGGGGTCTTCGGCTTCTACGAGGTCCCGATCGCCGGCAAGACCGGGACGGCGGAGAAGTACGTCACCCTGCCCGAGGGCTACCTGGGCCTCGAGAAGCCCTTCTCGCGCCTGATGGATCAGGCGTGGTGGTGCGGCTGGGGGCCCTACGAGCAGGAGTCCTGGGGGGGCAAGAAGCCGCTCGTCGTCTGCGCGCTGATCGAGAACGGCGGCCACGGCGGCGAGGTCGCGGCGCCCGTCGCGCTCCGGGTCTTCGCCGAGCACTTCGACACGCCCCTGCCGGAGATCACGCTGCGGGAGTCGGACTGATGGCGACCGAGTCGGGGATCTGGCACGCGCGGAGCCGCCGCCGGCGTCCCCGGGTCGGCGCCGACGTCGGACACGTCCTCCGCGGCCTCGACTACGTGCTCCTGGCGGCGACGGCGGGTCTCGTGGCGTACGGACTGTGGGTGATCCGCGCGATCACCGACGACGACGTCGCCGGCGATCCCGCTTACTTCCTCGTCCGCCAGTCGATCTATGTCGGCGTCGGGGCGGCCGTGCTCGTCGCGGCCACGCTGGTCAGCCCGGAGCTGCTCCGCCGCTACCGTCACGTGCTGTTCGGAGCGACACTTGCGCTGATGGCGGTCGTGTTCGTCGTCGGCTCCGCCGTGCGGGGCTCGCGGCGCTGGATCGACTTCGGCTCCTTCCAGCTCCAGCCGTCCGAGATCGGGAAGCTCGTCCTGATCGTCTTCCTGGCCGGGTTCCTCGCCGAGCGCGCGAAGCGGATCGGCGAGGCGGCGACCGTGCTCGCCACGATCGGGCTGGCGGCGGTGCCGACGGTGCTGGTCTTCGTCGAGCCGGACTTCGGGACCGCGCTCGTCTACTCGGTGGCGACGGTGAGCGTGCTGTTCTTCGCCGGCGTCCGGTTCTCCCACCTCGCGGTGCTCGGGGTCGGCGCCGCCGGGCTCGCCTTCGCGCTTCTCTGGGGTCTCCCCGCCGCGGGCATGCAGGTCCTGCGGCCCTACCAGGTCGACCGTCTCGTCGGCTTCCTCGACCCCGACTCCGATCCGAGCGGCAGCACCTACAACATCACCCAGTCGATCACCGCCGTCGGCGCCGGCGGGCTCGACGGGCGCGGCGTCGCCGGCGCCACCCAGACCAACCTCAACTACCTGCCCGAGCACGCAACCGACTTCATCTTCGCCTCGCTCGCCGAGCAGCGGGGCTTTCTCGGCGCCTCGATCTTGCTGCTTCTCTACGCGCTCGTCGTGTGGCGCGGGATCAAGGTCGTCGCGATCGCCGGCAGCCTGTTCGGGGCCACGGTCGCCGGGGCGGTCGTGGGTACGTTCCTGTTCCAGATCGTCCTCAACGTCGGGATGACGATCGGGATCGCTCCGGTCACCGGGATCCCGCTCCCGTTCATCAGCTACGGGGGCAGCTCGATGATCACGTCGCTCGCGATGATCGGCGTGCTCCAGGCGATCCACGCCCGCGGTCGCCTGGCGGGGAACCGGTGAGCGCGGGCGCGGCAACCCTGCTTCGGCTGGCGGCCGGCCTGCCGCGCCAGGTGCGGGACGCGCGGGCGGTGCAGCCTGGCCCGCTCGTGCTCTCGGGACCGCCGAGCGCGACCCGGGTGCTCGCGAGGGCGCTTCGGGCGGGCGGACGACCGGGACTCGTCAGGGAGCTCCACGCCGGGGGCGAGCCTGGCTCGCTCGCCGGCACCAGCGCGCTCGTCCACGTCGTCCGCGGGCCGCTCACCCCGACCGACGAGGCCCTGCTACGCGCCACCGACCGCTGGCGGATCCCGCTCGTGTGTCTGCTGCTCGACCCGCCGGGGACACAGCGTCGCGTGCTGCCGTACGTGCCCGCACGGGCGGTCGTGCGCGCGAGCGAAGTCGATGAGGCCGCCGTCGACGCGGTGGCGCGGATGGTCGCGGCGCGGGCCGACGCGGCCTGGGCGCTCGGCGCCGGCCTGCCGGCGCTCGCTCGTCCCGCGGCGCGGGCGCTCGTGCGGACCGCGGCGGCGGAGAGCGCGCTCGCGGCCGCCACCCCGCGGGCGGGGCCCGACCTGCCGGTGCTGGCGGCCGGCCAGCTCGACCTGGCCGCCCGCCTGGCGGTTGCCGCCGGCGCGGAGCCCGAGCGGATCCAGGCGCCCGCGCTCGCCGGGGTCGTGGGCATCGCCCTGACCCTGCGCGCGCTCGTCCGGCGCGCCGGCCCCGGCCCCGGGCCCGGGGGACGGGCGGTGCGGGCGGCGGTCGCGGCCGCGGGAACCGCGGCGCTCGGGGCCGCGCTGCTCGCGCTGGTCGAGCGACCGGGCGGCCGCGACCGGGGCCGCTGGTAGGCTTCGAGCAGGAATCCGAGAGCACCGGCCCGGATCGGGCGAGCGGGATCTCGGTCGAAGATGACGGACGCCACCGCGAGACGCAGCACGACCCACGGGACGATCCCGCTGCTCCGGATGCGTGGCGCACGAGGAGGACTAGGTGCTGCGATGGTTTCGCCGCAAGGCGCAAACGGACGAGCAGGCGCCCCCGCAGGCAGCCGCTCCGATTCCGAACGAGCGAGGCGGCGCGCGCGCCGCGGCGGGGGCTGAGAGCGCGCCGGCGCCGCGCGCGCCGAGCAGGCGTGGCGCCCGGAAGCAGGCGCCGGCCGGCGAGACGAAGGCCCCGGGACGCGGCGCGAAGGCCGGCGCCAAGGCCACCGCCAAAGCCGGGCCGGATGAGCCGGCGGAGAAGAAGCCGGCCCGGGCGCGGCGGCGCACGCCGACGGCGCGCGTCTCCTCGCTGCCCAAGGTGCGCAAGGAGATGCTGATCGCCTACGACGTGGGCGAGCAGCGGGTGGCCGTGCTCGAGGACGGCCAGCCGGTCGAGGTCTACCTGGAGCGCCCGGGGCGACGCTCGATCGCCGGGAACGTCTACAAGGGAGCCGTCGTCAACGTCCTGCCGGGGATGGAGGCCTCGTTCGTCGAGATCGGGCTCGAGAAGCACGGCTTCCTCTACGTGGACGAGATCGTCGTCCCGGAGCTCGAGGGCAAGCGCCACGGCCGCCGGATCCAGGAGCTCGTCTCGCGCGGGCAGGAGGTGCTCGTCCAGGCTGTCAAGGATCCGATGGGCACCAAGGGCGCGCGCCTGACCACGGAGATCTCCCTGCCCGGCCGCTTCCTTGTCTACACGCCGTTCGGCGACGGGATCGGGGTCTCCCGCCGGCTCGAAGACGACGAGCGCGAGCGGCTGAAAGGGCTCTGCCGCGGGCTCGAGCTGCCCGAGGGCGGGATCATCGTGCGCACCGCCGCCGAGGGGGCGTCCGAGGCGGAGCTTGCCGGCGATCTCGCGCTCCTGCGCAAGCTGTGGCTGACGATCCAGGGCCGCGCGCAGCGCTCGAAGGCGCCCGCCCTCGTCTACCGGGAGGCGGAGCTACCGCTGCGGGTGGTCAGGGATGTGTTTCGCAGCGACTTCGAGCGGCTCGCGATCGACCACGAGAGCACGTACCGCCGGATCGTCAGCTACCTCAAGCGGACGTCGCCGGACCTCGCGGAGCGCGTCGAGTGGTACCGAGACCGGGAGCCCCTGATGGAGCGCTCCGGGGTCGACGCGGCAGTCCGCTCGACGCTCAACCGCCGGGTCGATCTCCCCTCCGGCGGCTACCTGATCTTCGACTACGCGGAGGCGTTCACGGTTATCGACGTCAATACCGGTCGCTTCGTCGGCGGTCGCGGCAAGTCGTCCACGGGCCGGCTCGAGGACACGATCACGAAGAACAACCTGGAGGCGGCGAAGGAGATCGTCCGCCAGCTGCGGCTGCGGGACATCGGCGGGATCATCGTGATCGACTTCATCGACATGGCGAACCCGAAGAACCGCCAGGACGTCGAGGACGCGCTGAAGCGAGAGCTCGAGCGCGACCGCACGAAGACGTACGTGGTCGAGATCTCGCCGCTCGGGCTGGTCGAGATGACGAGGCAGAACGTGACCGACGGGCCGCGCGAGATCCTGACCGAGCGTTGCGCCGTCTGCCGCGGCGACGGGATCGTCGTCTCGGACGAGACGTACGCCGTCGACGCCGAGCGGGCGCTGCGACGCCTCGCCGCCGACGCGCGGGGCGAGGCGCTCTTGGTCGAGCTGCCGGCGCGGGTCGCGGGGATCCTGATCGGCGCCGGCGGCTCGCGGCTCGGGGAGCTCGAGCAGGAGACGCGCAAGCTGTTCGCGTTCGAGACGCGGGACGACCTCCCGCTCGACCACGTGCGGCTGCTCGACGAGGGCACCGCCGGGGAGATCCAGGGCGTGCTGCCGGTCGCGGCCGGGCAGGAGCTCGAGCTCGAGCTGCTCGAGCGGCGCCTCCACCATCCCGAAGACGCGATCGCGCGCGTCGACGGCTACGTGGTGGCCGTCGCCGGCGCGGCGGGGCAGGTCGGCCGGACGGTGCGCGTCCGGATCGAGCGCGCCACCCGCACGGTCGCCTACGCGTCCCTCGCGGGCGGCCCGGGCCCCGGCGAGGCGCCGCTCGAGCTCGGCGCGGTCGCCGAGGAGGATGCGGGCGAGTTGGCGGCCCCGAAGAGGCCCGCGCCGCGCCGGCGCAAGCCGGTCGCGGCGCCGGAGGAGACGGCCGAGGCCGGCGCAGCCGGGGCCGCGAAGCAGCCGGCTCCGCGCCGCCGCAAGCCCGCTGCCGAGCCACGGGCAGATGAGCAGGCGGCGGAGAGCGCAGCGGAGCCGGAGACGAGAGCGGCCGAGGACGGAGCGGAGCCGAAGAAGCGCACCCGCCGCGGTACCCGGGGCGGCCGCGGGCGCAAGCAGGCGCCCGCCGCGACCGGCGAGACGATCGAGACGGGCGGCGAGGACCTCTCCTTCGGCCCTGACGAGCCCGGCTCCCCGGGCGGTGCCGAGGCGGCGCCGCCCGACGGCGAGGCTGCTCCCAGGAAGCGCACCCGCCGCGGTACCCGGGGCGGGCGCGGGCGCAGGAAGACGCCCGCCCTAGCCGCGAACGGCGACGGGGCGAGCCCCACTGCGGACGGTGACGAGCCGCTCGCCGAGCTCGAGGTCCCGTCCGTCGACGGCTCGGCGGAGGAGTCGGCAGGCGAGGGGGAGGAGGCCCCGAGGAAGCGCACGCGCCGCGGC
Organism: Thermoleophilia bacterium; assembly: GCA_020845695.1. The sequence continues at coordinate 8,543 of JADLFG010000054.1, forward strand.
ACGAGGGGCGGGCGGGGACGCAAGCGGTCCGAGCCGGCGGGCGAGGCCGCCGTCGCGATCGCCGAACCGGTTGCCGGGGACGCCGAGGCTGGCTAGAATGGCCGCTCGAGGCGGGCTCCGTGCCCGCTCTGCTCACGTTGGGAGTCGAGCTATGAGCTACGCGATCATCACAGTCGGCGGCAAGCAGCATCGCGTCCGCGAGGGCGAGTGGTTGCTCGTTGACCGGCTCGCGCTCGAGCCCGGGCAGACGTTCAGTCCCGAGGTGCTGCTGGTCGGTGGCGAGGGTGAGACGCTGCTCGGGGCGGAGGAGCTCGCGGGCGTCCAGGTCACCGCCCGCGTGGCTGAGCATCTGCTCGGCAAGAAGGTGATCGTCGGCAAGCACCGCCAGCGGACCGGGTACCGGCGCCGGAACGGCTTCCGGGCCCGGCTGTCGAAGATCGAGATCGAGTCGATCGGCGCGGCCAAGCCCGCCCGGCGGGCGCGCAAGAAGGCGGAGGAGGCTCCGGCCGACACGGCCGCCCCGCCCGCCGGGGAGGAGTAGAGCCATGGCGCACAAGAAGGGGCTCGGCTCGTCGAGGAACGGCCGCGACTCCCAGTCCAAGCGGCTCGGCGTCAAGGTCTTCGCCGGCCAGGAGATCAAGGCCGGGATGATCATCGCCCGCCAGCGCGGCACCCGCTTTCGGCCGGGGCCCGGGGTCGGGCTCGGCCGCGACGACACCGTGTTCGCGACCCGTGACGGTGTGGTCACGTTCCGCACGAGCGGCGAGCGGCGCATCGTCTCGGTCGTCTAGGCTCGGCCGTCCGGCCCGCTGACGCGGAGTCCCGACGTGTTCCACGACCGCGCGCGCTTCGTCGCCCGAGGAGGCAGAGGCGGCGACGGCGCGCTCAGCTTCCGCCGCGAGAAGTACGTCCCGAAGGGAGGCCCCGACGGCGGCGACGGCGGCCACGGTGGCGACGTCGTGCTGGTCGCCGATCCTGGCCTCCGCGACCTCTCCAGCTTCAGAGGCCGATCGGCGTTCGCCGCCCGGCGCGGCGGCCACGGTGAGGGCTCGAATCGCCGCGGCGCCGACGGCGCCGACGTCGTTCTGCGGGTACCGGTGGGGACGCAGGTGCTCGACGAGGAGGGTGGGCTGGTCGCCGACCTCGCGCACGCGGGAGCGCGCGTCGTGCTGGCGGCCGGCGGCAGGGGCGGCGCCGGCAACCGTCGCTTCGCGACCGCGACGCGGAGGGCGCCCAGGCTGGCCGAGCCGGGTCTCCCCGGGGACGAGGTCGACGTCGAGCTGCGGCTGAAGCTCGTGGTCGACGCGGCGCTGCTCGGCTTCCCGAACGCCGGCAAGTCGTCGCTCCTGCGCAGGATCTCGAACGCGACCCCGAAGGTCGCCGATTACCCGTTCACGACCGTCCAGCCGGTGCTCGGCACCGTGGAGGCGCCGGACGGGCGCCAGCTCGTCGTCGCCGACGTGCCCGGGCTGCTCGAGGGAGCGAGCGAGGGCATCGGTCTCGGCGACGAGTTCCTCGCCCACCTGGAGCGTGCGCGCGCCCTCGTCCACGTCATCGACGCCCACGAGGACGATCCGGTCGCGCGCTTCCGGGCGATCGATCGCGAGCTGGCGGCGTACGGCGCCGGGCTTGCGGAGCGTCCCCAGATCGTCGTCCTGAACAAGATCGATCTGCTCGCGGGCCCGCCGGAGCTCGCGCTCGACGATCGGCGGATCCTCGCTGTCGTTGCCGTCTCGGCCGTCACGGGGGCGGGCATCCCCGAGCTCGAGCGGGCGCTCTTCGAGCTCGTTCCCGTCGCGCCGCCGGCCGCCGCCGCCGCCGCGCCCGAGCTGGCCGACTTCCTCGTCTACCGGCCGCGCCCGCCGCGGCGCCGCGCTTTCCGTGTCCTGCGCACGGACCGGGGCTTCGTCGTCACCGGTCGCGACCTCGACGCGATCGGCGAGGAGGAGCTCGAGGCGGCGCTGCGCGCCGCGGGTGCCCGCCCCGGCGATCCGGTCGAGATCGGCGAGCGCTCCCTGGAGCTCGCGTGACGGGGCCGACCGGACTGCTCGGCGGCGCCTTCGACCCGCCCCACAACGGCCATCTCGTGCTCGCCGACGAGGCTGTCCGGCAGTTCCGGCTCGAGCGTCTCGTCGTGGTGGTCACGGGCCTCGCTCCCCACAAGAACGTCGAGACCGACCCGGAGACGCGCTTCCGGCTGGCCGCCGCAGCCTTCGCCGGGCTCCCCGGGGTCGAGCTGTCGCGCCACGAGCTCGACCGGCCGGGCCCCTCCTACACGGTCGACACGGCCCGCTGGGCCGGGGAGCGCTACGGGGAGGCGATCTTCCTCGTCGGCGCCGACGAGTTCGCGAGCTTCCTCGACTGGAAGGAGCCCGACGAGGTGCTTCGGTACGTCAGGCTCGGCGTCGCGACGAGGCCGGGCTTTCCGCGCGCGCTGCTCGAGTCGGTGCTCGCGCGGCTCGAGCGACCCGGCCGTGTCGAGCTGTTCGAGATCCCGGCGCTGCCGGTGTCGTCGACCGGGGTTCGGGAGCGGGCGGCTGCAGGTCTGCCGATCGACGGGCTCGTGCCGCCCGCGGTTGCCGCCCTCGTCGCCGAGCTCGGCCTCTACGGACGGCTTGACCCCCGTCCGCCCGCGTCGCTAGGCTGAGCCGGGAACCCCGAGGAGACACGAACCGCCCTGACGCCGCTCGAGCTGGCCCGCCGAATCGCCCACCTTGCCGGGGACAAGCTCGCGCAGGACGTGGTCATCCTCGACATGCGCCCGGCCGTGGCGTACACGGACTTCTTCGTCGTCTGCACGGGTCGCAACCCGCGCCAGGCGGCCGCGATCTACGACGGGGTGAGGGAGACGCTGAAGCAGGAGACCGGGATCGTGCCGCGCCGCGTCGCCGGCGAGCGGGAGGCGACCTGGATCCTCGCCGACTACCTCGACGTCGTCCTGCACGTGTTCACGCCCGAGGCGCGTGCCTACTACCGGCTCGAGGAGCTCTGGGGCGACCTCCCCTCGGTCGAGGTCGCAGCCGGCGCGTAACGTCGTCTGCCCGCCCCGGTATGATCGAACAAATGTTCGATTCACTCACCACGAGCCAGAAGGGAGCGGTCGCGGAGTGCGCGATCGCGCTCGCCGCGATGAAGCGCGGCCTCGGGGTGATGAAGCCGCTGTCCGAGGGGCTCAGATACGACCTCGTCTTCGACGCGGGCGGGAGGCTCCTGCGGATCCAGTGCAAGTGTGCGGTGCGTCGCGCCAACGTGCTTGTTGTTCCCTGCTTCTCGGCTCGGAGGACAAGCGGCGGGTTCGCGAAGAAGCCCTACGACGAAAGCGAGATCGACGTCGTGGTCGCGCACTCGACCGAGCTCGACCGCTGCTACGCCCTGCCGCGGTTCGTCTTCGCCGGCCGGTCATACGTCCAGCTCCGGACTGCTCCGGCACGGAACAACCAGCGGGCGGGCGTGCGCTGGGCCGCCGACTTCGAGTTCGACGCACTAGACTGGAGAGCGGTCGAGGGGCCATAGCTCAGCTGGGAGAGCGCCGCGCTGGCAGCGCGGAGGTCGGGGGTTCGAATCCCCCTGGCTCCATGGCCGGGATCCGCGGAGGACGGCCCGGCCTCACCGGGACGAGGGCACTCGCGGCGTCGCGCCGCGCACGCCCGCGCCCGTTCCGCGCTGCGCGTCGTCACCGCGGCCGTACCGGTCTGCGGCTCTTGACGCGCCGGTGGAGGCAGTGCGTACTATGTAGTTGCGCCATGTCGAAACATCTGTTCACCAGACGCCAACTTATAGTTTCGACGATCCCGGCACTCGCCGCCGCGCCGCTCGCCGGGCTCGGGGTCGCCGGCGTCGCGCAGGGGCAGACGAGCGGTCACGGTGACCACGGCGAGGCCGACGCCGCGGGGGCGGGGATCGGCCACGGGGCGATGATCGGCGAGGCGGTCCCGGCGGTCGGCGGCCCCAACGACCTCGACGTCCTGCTCTACCCGCCGGAGGCGCTGCCGCATGCGCCCGGACGGGTCAGGGAGTACGAGCTCGTGGCGAGCGAGGGGGAGTGGGAGGTCTTCCCGGGCATCCACTTCCCGGCCTGGATGTACAACGGCACCGTGCCGGGCCCGATCGTGCGGGCCACCGAGGGCGACCTGCTCCGGGTCCGCTTCGCGAACGCGAGCCGGCATCCGCACACGATCCACTTCCACGGCATTCACCCGGCGAGCATGGACGGCGTGTTCGAGCTCGTCGGCCCGGGCGAGTCGTTCACCTACGAGTTCCCCGCCGGTCCGTACGGGATGCACCTCTACCACTGCCACGTGAGCCCGATCAAGAAGCACATCCAGAAGGGGCTCTACGGAGCGCTGATCATCGACCCGCCGCGGCCGCGGCCGTCGGCGCAGGAGCTCGTGATGGTGATGAACGGCTACGACACCGACGGGGACGGAGCCAACAACTTCTACTCCGTCAACGGGCGTGCCTTCTACCACGCGAAGTATCCGATCCGCGTCCGGCGCTCGCAGACGGTGCGTATCTACCTCGCGAACCTGACCGAGCTCGACCTGATCAACTCCTTTCACCTCCACGGGGACATGTTCCGCCTCTATCGCACCGGGACGACGGACGTTCACGAGTACACCGACACCGTGATGCTCTGCCAGGGGGAGCGGTGCATCCTCGAGATTGACTTCGCGAACACCGGCCACTTCATGTTTCACGCGCACCAGTCGGAATTCACGGATCTCGGCTGGACGGGTTTCTTCGAGGTTGTCGACTGATGGGAGCCGGGCCGGTCGCCGGAGCCAGCGGGGGCCTGCGCTGGCGCCTCTGGGCGCTCGTTCCGATCGTGCTGCTCGTCGGCGCGGTCTCGGCCTTCGCGTGGACGGGCGGGTCGCTCGTCGACCTGGTCGGCCGGAACCCGCCGCCCGCGGACGAGCTCGACATCACCCGCGTCGAGTTCGGGCCCGGGGAGATCCGGATCGCCGTCAGGAACCCGCAGCCGGACGACCTGACGATCGCCGCCGTCACGGTCGACGACATGATCGTGCCCTTCGAGCTCGACGGCTCGGCCACGCTGGGGCGCCTCGGCGGCCGCACGATCGTCGTGCCGTTCCAGTGGGTCGAGGACGATCCCTACCTGGTCGGCGTGACCAGCTCGAGCGGGATCGAGACGACGTTCGAGGTTCCGGCCGCCGTGGCGACGAAGGGGGTCACCGCCGGGGGCTTCCTCGGCTACGGGGTGATCGGGTTCCTCGTCGGGGTCGTGCCCGTCGCGCTCGGCCTCGCGTGGCTGCCCTCGCTTCGCCGGGCGGGCGACCGCTGGCTCGGGGCGTTCATGGCCCTGACCGCCGGCCTGCTCACGTTCCTGGCGTTCGACGCGCTCGCCGGGGCGCTCGAGCTTCAGGCCGCGCTCCCGGACGCCCTCCAGGGGGTGGGGTTGGTGGTGCTGGGCGTGACCGCGAGCTACCTGGCGCTCGCGTCGGTTGCCCGGTGGCTCGCGCGCCGCGGCAGGGAACGGGAGGCGGTGGTATCCGGGCCGGTCACCGGCGCGGCTCTCTCGCTGCTCGTCGCGATCGGGATCGGCCTCCACAATCTCGGTGAGGGGCTCGCGATCGGGTCGTCGTTCGCGCTCGGCGAGCTCACGCTCGGATCCTTCCTGATCGTCGGCTTCATGGTGCACAACATCACCGAGGGTCTCGGCATTGCCGCGCCGCTCGCGGCGGGCCGCGTCGGCGTCGGGCGCCTCGCCGCTCTCTGCGGGATCGCCGGCGCACCCGCGCTCCTCGGCGCCTGGATCGGCGGGTTCCTCACGAACGAGATCGTCGGCGTGCTCTTCTTCTCGATCGCGGTCGGGGCCGCGTTCCAGGTCGTGGTCGAGGTCGGCCGCTACGTCAAGCGGCATACCCCGGGCGGGCTCGCCTCCGGTCATGCGGTCGGCGGGTTTCTCGCGGGCCTCGCGACCATGTACCTGACCGGGCTCCTCGTCGGCTGAGCCGCGACCGCTTGCCGTCCCCGCTCGCGGGACGGTTGCGGCTCAACACCTGCGGCCGGGATGCCGATGAGATCGGTGTGCGGCATCTGCGTTCCGCCACGACGCTCGTCGTTCTCGCGATCCTGCTCGCGACCGGGGGCGCCGTGGCCGCCGCGGAGAGCCACCGTCGCGACGCCGAGCTCGACGAGCTGACCGCTCGCGCCGTGGTGCTGGCGGAGCTGCTCTCCTCCTACGCCCGCGAGCTCGAGTCGGCGCTCGTCACGACCGGTGCGATCGCCGCGGTCGTGGGCTCCGACCCGGCCCGCTTCGTCGCGGAGGTCGAGCCCCGCCTCGACCGCTCGGTGCTCGGCAACCTCACCCTGGTCCGGGTCGGCGGGGAGTCCGCGGAGCCCCTCGCCAGCGTGGGCGAGGGGCGACCACTGCTCCTCGGCGGGCTCGAGCGGGTCGAGCTCGAGCGGCTACGCAGGATCGCGACCGGCGAGCGCCCGGGTGTCGTCAAGCTCGCGACCGTGGGCGGGATCCGCGTGCTCGCCATCGCGGCGGCCGGCGGGGACGGGACGGCCGTCTACGCGGAGAGCCCCATCTCGATGCTCGCCACCGCGTTCCCCGCGGCGCAGCCGGAGGGGATCGACTTCGCCCTCTTCCTCGGCCAGGGCACGGCGCCGGCGAGCCTCCTGGTGGCGTCGACGGAGGAGTTGCCGCTCGACGGCCCGCTCGTCACCCGCGCGGTCGACCTCGCAAGCGCTCCCGCGACGCTGGCCCTGCGTCCCCGGGGGTCTCTGATCGGTGGGCTGAGCGGCTCGTTGCCGTGGCTGGTGGCCGCGACGGGCGTGGTGCTGGCGGCCGTCGCCGGCTTGATCCTCGAGCTGCGGCGGCGGCGGGCCCGCGCCGACGAGGAACGCAGGCAGCTTGCCGAGCAGAACGAGCGCCTGCGCGAGATCGACCGGATGAAGGACGAGCTCGTCGCCGTCGCGTCGCACGAGCTGCGGACGCCGCTGACGTCGATCCTCGGCTACGTGAGGGTGCTCAGGGAGGAAGGCGACGAGCTGACCGTCGAGCACCGCCGCTTCCTGGGCGTGATCGAGCGGAACGCGCGGCGGCTGCTCGACCTCGTCTCCGACCTGCTGTTCGTGGCCCGCGTCGACGCGGGCGGGATCCGGCTCGAGCTGGAGCGGATCGACCTGGCGGCGATCGTCCGGGACTGCCTCGAGACCCACCGCCAGCGAGCGCAGACGGGCGGGCTGACGCTCTCCTTCGCTTCCGACGGCGGGGTACCGGCGGTCGACGGCGACCCGGGGCGTCTCGCCCAGCTCGTCGAGAACCTCGTCGCGAACGCGATCAAGTTCACGCCGGGCGGCGGCCGGGTCGAGGTGCGCCTCTCCGGGACGGGCCGCGGCGGCGTCGCGCTCGAGGTCGAGGACACGGGTCTCGGGGTGCCGGCCGACGAGCAGGAGCGCCTGTTCGAGCGTTTCTTCCGCTCCTCGACGGCCCGCACGGCGGCGATCCAAGGCACCGGTCTCGGCCTCGCGATCGCGAAGGCGATCGTCGACGCGCACGGCGGCCGGATCTCGTTCGCGAGCGAAGAGGGGGTGGGGACGGTGTTCCGGGTCGAGCTGCCCGCCGCCAGGGCGGAGCCGCTCGCGCTCGCGAGCTGACCGAGCCGGCACGTCCGCCGCCGGCGGCCGCATACTGCCCTGATGCGAACCCGATCGGTGGCCGCTCTCGCGGCGCTCGCGCTCGCCCTGCCCGGCGCGGCGGAGGCGGATACGCGGATCCTCGCGGTCGGCGACTTCGGCGTCGGCGGAACCCGTCAGGAGGCGACCGGGCGGGCGCTGCGTGACTTCGAGGCGACGCACCCGGCCTCGCTGCTCGTCACGCTCGGCGACAACGACTACACGAGGGGCGCCGCCTTCGAGGGGAATTGGCGCGACTCGTTCGGCTGGTGGCTCGCGGGCGCCGGCGTCGCGGTTGCCGGCGTGCTCGGCAACCACGACTACGAGCGTGGCGACCGGGGCGCGTACGAGCTCGCGACCCTGGGGATGCCAAGGCGCTACTACACGAGGACGGCCGGGGACGTGCAGCTCTTCCTGCTCGACTCGAACGAGGTCACGACCGCCCAGACGCGCTGGCTGCGCCGGGCGCTCCGCGCCTCGACGGCGCGCTGGAGCATCGCGGCCTTTCACCATCCGCCCTGGGCGTGCGGTGGTCACTCCGGCCACGACGAGGTGGAGGAGCGCTGGGTGCCGCTGTTCGAACGCTACGGCGTCGACCTCGTGCTCTCGGGTCACGATCACAGCTACCAGCGTTTCGCCGCCCGCAACGGGGTCACGTACGTGGTTCACGGCGGCGGCGGCGCGACCCTCTACCCGGTGCTCTTCTGCAGCCCGGGCTATCCGCGGCTGCTCGTCGGCAAGGCCGACCACGGGTTCCTCTCGATCGTCTCTCGTGACGACGGCCGCCTGCGCGTCGCCGCCATCGACCTGCGCGGCCGTCGCGTCGATCTCGTCACGCTACGCCCGTAGCGCGCTGACGTTCCGGATCCGACCGGGCGTGGCGATCGCCTGGCCGGGCCGGACCGGCTGCGAGCGGGGAGTGCCGTCGGGGAGCGCGGTGGGGAACCCGGCCGTGCTCGCCTGTGCCGCGAGCCGCCACAGCCGCGTCACCTCACGGCGCAGCAGCTCGGTTGCCGCGCGGTAGCCGCGGCCGTTGCGCGGGAGGCCGTCGAGGTCGAGTGGCTCGCCGAAGACGACGCAGCAGCGCCTGCGGTTTCGCCGGGTCCAGCCAAACGTCTCGACCGCACACGGCACGAGCGGAACGCCCTCCTGGAGCGCGAGCATCGCCGCCCCCGGGTTGAACGGGCCCGGGTGGCCGAGGCGCTGTCGTGAGCCCTCGGGGAAGATCCCGACCACGTGGCCGTCCTCGACGAGAGAGCGTGCGCGCCGCAGGCCGTCCCGGTCGCTTTCGCCGCGCCGGATAGGGAAAGCTCCCGTCCAGGTGTAGGGCTGGGCCGCCCAGGATGCCAGCAGCTCCGCCTTCATCATGAACCAGACCGCCCTGGGCGAGAAGATCCCGATCAGAGGCGGGTCGACGTCGGAGAGGTGGTTCGCGGCGAGCACCGCGCCGCCGGCGACCGGGATTCGCCGGGAGCCGTACCCGGACGGTCGCGCGAGTTGGAGCAGCGCCGGCGTGACGAAGTAGCGCATGAAGAGCCACGCCCCCTCGGGCCCGCCGCCCCAGAGGCGTTCGACGCCGAGCCGCGTGAGGAGCACGTAGCGCATCGTAATGCGCGAGCGCGGCGCTGGACGGGACCACGCGGGCCGGCGCGCCGCTACGATCCACGGGCCATGGAGCGCTACGACCCGGAGGCGATCGAGCGCAAGTGGCAGGCGGTCTGGGAACGGGAGGGCGCGTTCCTCGTGCCCAATCCCGACCGCCCGGACCCGGCCGACCCCGCGCCGCGCACCTACGTGCTCGAGATGCTCCCGTACCCGTCCGGGGAGCTGCACATGGGCCACGTTCTCAACTACACGCTCGGGGACGTCGTCACCCACATCCGGCGCCGCCGCGGCTTCACCGTCCTGCGGCCGATGGGCTACGACGCGTTCGGTCTCCCGGCCGAGAACGCGGCCATCCGCGAGGGCGGCCACCCGCGCCTGATCACCGAGCGCAACATCGCCTCGATCCGCGCCCAGGCGAAGCGGATGGGCTGGGCGATCGACTGGGGCCGTGAGCTCTCGACCCACGAGCCCGAGTACTACCGCTGGACGCAGTGGCTGTTTCTCGAGCTCCACGAGGCCGGGCTCGCCTACCGGCGGGAGGCGCCGGTCAAGTGGTGCCCGAACGACCAGACCGTGCTCGCGAACGAGCAGGTCGTCGAGGGCCGCTGCGAGCGCTGCGGCGCCGAGGTGGAGGCGAAGAGCCTCGAGCAGTGGTTCTTCCGGATCACCGCGTACGCCGACCGTCTGCTCGACGAGATGGAGCTGCTCGAGTCCTGGCCCGAGCGGGTGCTGACGATGCAGCGCAACTGGATCGGCCGCTCGCACGGCTGCGAGGTCGTCTTCCGCGTCGAGGGGGCCGGGATCGAGCTGCCGGTGTTCACGACCCGCCCGGACACCCTGTTCGGGGCGACGTTCTTCGTGCTCGCGCCCGAGCACCCGCTGATCGGGGAGCTCGTCCGCGGGCTGCCCGAGGAGGCGGCGGTGCTCGACTACGTGCGGCGCACTGCCGCCGAATCCGCGGTCGAGCGGGCCGACCCGGACAAGGAGAAGACGGGCGTCTTCACCGGCCGCCACGTCACGAACCCGGTCAACGGGGAGCGGCTGCCGGTCTGGGTCTCCGACTACGTCCTGATGGAGTACGGGACCGGCGCGATCATGGCCGTTCCCGCTCACGACGAGCGCGACTTCGCGTTCGCGACCCGGTTCGGGCTCGAGCTCCGCCAGGTCGTCGAGCCCGCGGACGGCCGGGCGGTCGAGCTGCCGTACGTGGAGAAGACCGGGCTGGCGCGCTCCGTCAACTCGGGGCGCTTCTCCGGTCTCGAGACGCCCGGCGCGATCCGCGAGATCGTGGCGTGGCTGGAGGCGGAGGAGCGCGGCCGGGCGGCGGTCGGCTACAGGCTGCGCGACTGGCTGCTCTCGCGCCAGCGCTACTGGGGCTGCCCGATCCCGATCGTGCATTGCGGCGGCTGCGGGCCCGTGCCGGTGCCGCGCGACGAGCTGCCGGTGCTCCTGCCCGAGGTCGACGACTACAAGCCGAAGGGGCGTTCACCGCTCGCCGCCGCCGACGCCTGGGTGCGCACGTCCTGCCCGCGCTGCGGTGCGAAGGCGCGCCGCGAGACGGACACGATGGACACGTTCGTGGACTCCTCCTGGTACTTCCTGCGCTACGCCGACCCGCGCAACGACAGCGCTCCCGTGGCGCGGGAGGTGGCGGACTACTGGCTGCCCGTGCACCAGTACATCGGCGGGATCGAGCACGCGATCCTGCACCTCCTGTACGCCCGCTTCTTCACGAAGGTGCTCTGCGATCTCGGGCTGCTCGGCTTCAGCGAGCCCTTCCTGCGGCTGTTCAACCAGGGGATGATCTACTACCTCGGCGCTAAGATGTCCAAGTCGAAGGGCAACGTCGTCGCTCCCGACGCGATCGTCGAGCGCTACGGCGCCGACGCGCTGCGCCTCTACATCCTGTTCATGGGCCCGGCCGAGGACGACAAGGAGTGGCAGGACACCGGGATCGAGGGCACGCACCGCTTTCTCGGGCGGCTGTGGCGGCTCGCGCTCGACGTGGCGGCCGCCGGGCCGGCCGGCGAGCCGGCGGACAACCCGCTGGTGCGCAGAGCGCACGCGACGATCGAGAAGGTGACGGACGACATCGATCGCCGCTTCCAGTTCAACACGCCGATCGCGGCCGTGATGGAGCTCGTCAACGACGTCTACCTGGCCAAGGACGATCCGGCCCGGGCGGCCGCGGTGCGCTTCGCAACGGAGACGGCCGTCAGCCTGATTCAGCCGTACGCGCCGCACGTGGCCGAGGAGCTGTGGCAGCGGCTCGGCCGGGAGCGCCTGTGGGAGGAGCCGTGGCCCGAGCCGGACCCGGCCCTGCTCGAGCGCGACACCTTCGAGCTCGTCGTCCAGGTGAACGGGAAGGTGCGCGACCGGATCGAGGTCGAGGTCGAGCTCACGGACGACGAGCTGGTCGCGCGCGCGAGGGCGCTGCCTCGCGTCCGGGCGCACCTGGACGGGAAGGAGCTGCGCCGGGCGGTCGTCGTTCCCGGCAAGCTCGTCAACCTCGTCGTCTCCTGAGCGCCGCGCGCGCGACGCGCCTGCGCCCACTAGGATCACCGTGTTCGCACGGCATCAGGCTCACAGGGAGGTTCGAGGATGCAGTCGATCGTGGTCGGCTACGACGGCTCCGCCGAGTCCAGGCGCGCGCTCGACCGGGCGGCGGCGATTGCCGGTGCCGGTGGGGCGGTGACGGTCGTCGGCGCGGTGGCGGCGATCACCAGCGGTCCCCGCGGCATGGGTGCCGTGGACGAGGGAGAGCGGGACGCGGTGCGCGAGGCGCTCGACGCCGCCCGGGCGCATCTCGAGGGACTCGGCGTCGGCGTCAAGACCATCGAGGGTGTCGGCGACCCGGCCGAGGTGATCGGCGAGGCCGCGAAGGAGGCGGGCGCCAGCCTGATCGTCGTGGGCACGCGAGGGTTCGGGGCCGGCAAGCGGATGCTGCTCGGGTCGGTCTCGACGAAGCTCGTCCACGACTCGCCCTGCGACGTGCTCGTGGTCCGGTGAGCTCGCGGCCTCGCTTCGGGAGCTAGCGGTGGCCGAGCGAGCCGACATCGTCGTCGTCGGCGCCGGCCTGTTCGGGACGAGCATCGCCTACCAGCTCGCTCGCGGGGGCGCCGGCACGGTCGCGCTGGTCGAGCGCGGCGCCGTCTGTGGCGGCGACTCCGGCCTCTGCTTCTCGATGGTGCGCCGCCACTACTCGAACGAGGCGACCGCGCGCCTCGCAATCCGCGGCGTCGACGTGATCAAGGACTGGGAGCGGGAGGTCGGCGCCGGGGACTCCGGCTACGTGCAGACCGGCTACCTGCTGACGGTGGGGGAGGAGCGGCTTGCCGCCGTGCGCGAGAACGTGGATCGGCTGCGCTCGCTCGGTCTCGACACCTCCGTGCTGACGCCGGCGGAGGTCCACGAAGTCGAGCCGCTGCTCTCGCTCGAGGGGATCGCGGGCGCCGCCTACGAGGCGGACGGCGGCTTCGCCGACACGTTCCGGATCACGCTGACCTGGTTCGCGGAGGCGGTGCGTCTCGGCGTTCGCCCGGAGCTCGGGCGTCGCGTCACCGGCCTCACGGTGGCGGGCGGCCGTGTGCGGGGCGTCGAGACCGACCGGGGACCGATCGAGGCCGCCGCGGTCGTGAACGCGGCGGGCGCCTGGGGCCCGGAGCTCCAGCGGGGGATCGGGCACGAGCCGCCGATCCTGCTCCGCCGCCTCCAGGTCGCCCACGTGCGCCAGCCGCCCGACCGCCCGCAGGCGGGGGTGCTGTTCTCGGATGTCGTCTCGAACGTCGTCTTTCGCCCCGACCGCGCCGGGCTTGCCTGCGTTGTCGCCTACCTGCCGGAGGAGCGGGTCGCGACCCGGGACGAGTGCCGCCAGGACCTCGACGACTCCTACGAGCCGGCGGTCAGGGACGCACTCCGGGCGCGCCTGCCCGCCTACGCGGACGCTGCCTGGGCGGGCGGCTTTGCCGGCGCCTACGACTACACGCCCGACTGGAACCCGCTGCTCGGCTGGACGCCGGGCGTGGAGGGGCTCTACCTCGCGCTCGGCTGGTCCGGCCACGGCTTCAAGCTCGCGCCCGCGGTCGGCGAGGTCGTCGCCGACGAGGTGCTCGGCCGCACGCCCGCGATCGACGTCGGCAGCCTGCGCCCCGACCGTTTCGACCGCGGCGAGGCGCTCCCGCTCGCCTACGGCGCCGGCGCGCGCGCGTAGCGGCGCCGCGGGCAGCTCCCGGCACGGCCGCGTGACGCTTCCGGCACGGTCCGCGCGTGTCCGGTCACGCGGGCACGGGGATCATCGGCTGCATGCGGATGCCTGCGATCCCGCGCGGGCGGGCGCTCGCCTACCTCGCGCTCGTGCTCGGCCTGCTCGCGCTCGGCGGGCGGTTCCTCCTCGGCGGGGGCAGCGCCGCGCTCGAGTCGGCGCCGGTCGAGACGCTCGCGCCCGTCGCGGCGGCGAGCCCCGGGGCAACCGAGGCCGCGCCGCTCGTCGTCCACGTTGTCGGCGCCGTCCGGCGACCGGGGATCTACCGCCTGCCCGAGGGCAGCCGGGTCGCAGACGCTGTCGAGCGGGCGGGCGGGGCGACGCGCCGGGCCGAGCTCGGGCTCGTCAACCTCGCCGCGCCGCTCGTCGACGGCCAGCAGGTGCTCGTGCCGCGGCGCGGAGCCGGCGGGCCGGCGACCTCCGGGGCGCCGGGTGGCGCTCCGAGTCCCCTCAGCCTCAGCACGGCCACGCTCGAGCAGCTCGACGGGCTCCCGGGCGTGGGCCCCGTGACCGCGCAGCGGATCCTCGACCACCGGGAGCGGCACGGCCCGTTCGCATCGGTCGACGAGCTCGACGCGGTGCCCGGAATCGGGCCGGCCCGGCTCGAGCAGCTCCGGGAGCTCGTCGTGCCGTGACGCTCCCGCTACCGCCGCCGGCGCCGCACCTGCTCGCCGCCTCCCTCTGCGCGGGGCTGGCGGCCTCGCTCGGAGTGCGCGCCAGCTCGCTCGGGATTGCCTGGGCCGCCGCCGGCCTGGCCGCGGCGTCGGTGGCGGCGCCGCGCGGGCGTGCCGCCCTGCTCGCGCTCGCGCTCGCCGCCGCGGGGCTGTGGTGGGGCAGCGTCCGCCTCGCGGAGCTCGACCGCAGCCCGCTCGCGACCGCGTTTGGCGAGGCGGCGCCCGCCCGGGTCGAGGTGACCGGCCCGGCCCGGCGCGGTGCGTACGCGACGCGGCTCCCGGTCGACGTCGTCTCCTTCGACGGGCGGGCGATCGGAGAGCCTGCCCAGCTCGAGCTGCCCGCCGGCGTGCGCGCACCGCCCACCGGTACCGTGCTCGAGCTCGTCGCCGCCATCCGCCGCCCGCGCGGGCCGGCCGAGCCGGGGGGCTTCGACGAGGCCGCCTACCTGCGCCGCCGGGGCATGCACGCCGTTCTCCGCGCCGGGAGCTACCGGATCGCCGGCAGGCGGGGCGGGCTCGAGGGAGCCTCAGACCGGCTGCGCGAGCGGCTCGCCGCCACGGTCGCTCCCGGGCTCGAGGGCGAGCGGCGGGCGCTCGTCGAGGGGATCGTGCTCGGCCGTGACGACGGGCTCGGCGAGGAGTTGCGCGACCGCTTCCGTGCCTCCGGGCTCTACCACGTCCTCGCCGTCTCCGGCCAGAACGTCGCCTACGTGGTCGCGGGCGTCCTGCTCGCGGCCTGGCTGCTCGGCGTTCCGCGTGTCGTCGCCCAGATCGCCTCGCTCGCGGCGATAGCGGGCTACGTGATCGCGGTCGGCTGGCAGCCGTCCGTCGTGCGCGCCGGCGTCGCGGGCGCGCTCGCCTCGCTTGCCTGGCTCGCCTCCCGGCCTCGTGACCGCTGGTACTTCCTGCTCGTCGGCGCAGCGGTCCTGCTCGCCTGGAGTCCCTACAGCCTGCTCGATCCGGGCTTTCAGCTCTCGTTCGCCGCCGTCGCCGCGATCTTCCTGCTCGTGCCGCGCCTCGAGCGACGGCTCGAGGGCTACCCGGTCCCGCGGGTGCTCGCAGCCGCGGTCTCCGTGTCCGGTGCGTGCGCCCTCGTCACCGCCCCGATCCTCTGGCTCCAGTTCGGTGCAGTTCCGGTCTGGTCGGTGCTCGCGAACGTGCTCGCGCTGCCGGTCGTGGCGCCGATCCTCGGGCTCGGGCTGCTCGCGGCCGCGGCGAGCCCCGCGCTCCCCGGCGTGGCGCTCGCGCTCGGCTGGGCGAACGGCTGGCTCGCCTCCTACCTCGCCTGGTGCGCACGCCTCGTCGGCGGGCTGCCGCTCGCCCAGCTCCGTTCCGGAGCGGCCCTGCTCGCGCTGGCTGCCGGGGCGGTCACGCTCGTGGTGATCGCGCGCTCCCCCGCCCGGCGGCGGGGCCCCGCGCTCGCGCTCGCTCTCGCCGCCGCGCTCGGGGTCGCCGCGTGGCGGGTCGATCCCCCCGCCTCGCCCTTGCCGCCCCCGCGGGGGCTGAGGGTCTCGTTCCTCGACGTCGGCCAGGGCGACGCGATCCTGCTCCAGGTGCGCGAGGGGGCGGTGCTCGTCGACCAGGGGCCGCCGGAGGCCGATCTCGCCGGGCGCCTGCATGCGTTCGGGGTGCGGAGCCTCGCCGCGATCGTCCTCACTCATCCGCAGCGCGACCACGTCGGCGGCGCCGCGGCCGTCCTCCGCTCTCTGCCGGTCGCCCGGGTGCTCGACCCCGACCTCCCGGCCGAGAGCCCGGACGCGGCGGCGGCGCTGGCCGCGGCGCGGGCGAGCGGCGTCCCGGTCGTCGTCGCCAGGGCGGGGCAGCGGCTCACGCTCGGCCGGCTGCGGCTGTCGGTGCTCTGGCCTGACGGGCCGGGCGTCGCCGGCGAGGACCCGAACCGCCGCGCGATCGTGCTGCTCGTGTCGTTCGGGCAGACGGACGTCCTGCTGACCGCCGACGCGGAGTCGGAGGTGACCGCGCGGCTCCGGCTGCCCCGGATCGAGGTGCTCAAGGTCGCCCACCACGGCTCCGCCGACGAGGGCCTGGCCGGCCTGCTCGAGCGGATCCGGCCGCTCGCAGCGGTCGTCTCGGTCGGCGCGCGCAACGACTACGGCCACCCGACGAGCTCGACGGTGGCGGCGCTCGCCGCCAGCCCCGGGACCCGCACGTACCGGACCGACCGGGACGGCACGGTCGTGGTCGAGAGCGACGGCAGCGCGATCACGGTGCGGACCTGGCGCTGACGTATCCTGGGCCGGTGGCGTCCGAGCTGAAGCCGGCGTACCTGATCACCGGCACCGATCTGCCGAAGGTCTCGCTCGCGCTGCGCCGCCTGCGGCGGCGGTTCGACGAGGGCTCGGTCGACGAGCTCGACGCCGCTGCCGCCTCCGGGCAGGACGCGGTCGCGGCCACGAACGCGCTCGGCCTCTTCGGCGGCGGCGAGCGGCTCGTGCTCGTCACCGGGATCGAGCGCTGGAAGAAGGCGGACATCGAGGCGGTGGTCGCCTACCTGGCGAGCCCCACCCCGGGAGCGGTGCTTGGGCTCTTCGGCGACGCCTCGAAGCACCAGGAGCTCGTGGCCGTCTGCACGCGCGTGGGCGAGGCGCGGTCGTACGACATCCCGGTCCGCAAGCAGCGCGGCCGCGAGCAGCCAGACCACGTCGCCTGGGCGCGCACGCAGCTCGAGCGGGCCGGCGTCCGGGCCGAGCAGGAGGCGGTGGTCCGCCTCGTCGAGCTCGTCGGGCCGGACGCGTTCGCGCTCGAGACCGAGGTCGAGAAGCTCGCAACCTGGTCGGACGGGTCGCCCGTGGGCGTCCGGGAGGTCGAGCTCCTGACCGCGCCCACGGCGGAGACCTCCGACTTCGCGGTCGCCGACGCCTGGGGCGCCCGCGACTCCGCCGGGCTACTGGGGGCCTGCGAGAGCGCTCTCGGGCGCGGCTCCGACCCGACCGTGGTGGTCGCCCGGCTCGCCGCCCACGTCGCGCGCGTCCGTGGTGTGCAGCGGCTCCGCGACGCGGGGGTGCCCCTCGGCGAGATGGCCGGCCGCCTCGGCCTGCGCTTCCCGCCCCGTCGCGAGCTCGGCCACGCGGGCAACTACGCGCGCGAGGAGCTCGACGCCGTGGTCGTGCGGCTCGCCCGGCTCGACCACGCGCTCAAGGGCGGCAGCAGGCTCGACCCCGAGCTCGAGCTCGAGCGGGCGCTCGCCGAGGCCGCCGACCCGGCCGCCCCCCGCGGCGGCGGAGCCGGGTCCGCCTGAGCCGGCTCGATGCCGGACGCGGCCCTTGCTCTCGCGCTCGGAGCCGCCGCGCTGCACGCGCTCTGGAACCTGCTGCTCGCCGGCGCCCGGGACACCGCCGCGGTGGCCGTGGTGATGATGGTCACGAGCATCGTCGTTTTCGCCCCCGTCGCCGCCGTCACCTGGCAGGTGAGCTGGGCGGCGGCGCCGTACATCGCCGGCTCGGCCGCGTTCCAGCTCGCGTACCTCGCGCTGCTCGTAGCCGCCTACGAGCGTTCCGCGCTGAGTCTCGTCTACCCGATCGCCCGCGGGCTCGCCCCGGTGCTCGTCCTCGCGGCCGGCGCGGTCGCGCTCTCCGTTTCCCCGTCGGCCGGCCAGGCGGCCGGGGTCGTCTCGATCGGCGCCGGCGTCATCCTCGTCCGCGGGCTCGGTCGCAAGGTCGATCCGCGCGGGCTCGCCCTCGGCTGCCTGATCGCGGGCTGCATCGCCGGCTACACGCTCGTCGACAAGCAGGGACTGCGGTACGCCGAGCCGATCTCGTATTTCGAGCTCGCGCTGCTCGGCACGCTTCCCTACTCGTTCCTGATCGCCCGGCGTCGCGGCCTGCGGGCGCTGCGCGCGCAGGCCCGGCCGCGCGCGCTCGTGGCGGGCGTTGCGGGCTTCGGAGCCTACGCGCTCGTCCTCGTCGCGCTCGAGCGCGCCCCGGCCGCCGCGGTCGCGGCCGTCCGCGAGACGAGTGTCGTGATCGCGACGGCGCTCGCCACCGCCGTGCTCGGGGAGCCGGTCGGCCTGCGCCGGGTCGCGGGCGCCGCGGTCGTCGCCGGCGGCGTCGCTCTGATCGCGCTCTCGTGAAGGTCAGTCGCCGCGCGGGGCGACGAGCCGCGCCGCCTGCGCCTTCTTGCGCGCCGCCCGGTTGGGGTGGATCGCGCGGCGCGCCGCCGCCTTGTCGAGCGTGCGCACGAGCGCGCGGTGCTCCGCGGCGATCCGCTCCTCGTCGCCGTCGGCGACGGCGTTCGCGAGCCGTCGGTAGAGCGTCTTCGCGGTCGAGCGCCAGCGCAGGTTCTCGAGCCGCTGCCTGGCGGCCGTCCTGACGCGACGCTCCTGTTGCTTGATGTTCGGCATGGCAGCGAAACGCCCCGATCGATCCGGGGCACCGGGATCGTAGCAGGAACCGTCCTGCCCGGCCTGCCTCCTATACTCGCTGGCCGTGGCGGGGCCCGAACCGGTCGAGGAGCCCGCCGGGGAGGAGACGGCCTCGGCCCACCGCCGACGCCTCGCGCGCTCGACGGCGCTGTTCGCCCTCGCCACCGGCGGCTCCCGGATCCTCGGGCTCGTGCGCGAGATCGTCGTCAGGCGCTACTTCGGCGTCGAGGGCTCGATCAACGCGTTCACGGTCGCGTTCCAGGTGCCGAACCTGATCCGCATGCTCGTCGCCGACGCGGCCCTCTCCTCTGCCTTCGTGCCCGTCTTCAGCGAGCTGCTGGAGAAGGGACAGCGGGCGCGGGCCTGGCGGGTCGCCTCGAGTCTCTTCTTCCTGCTCCTGCTCGCGCTGACCGCGCTGACCGCGCTGTTCGTGCTCGTCGCCCCCTGGGTGATGCGGCCGTTCGGCTACGAGGACGACCAGCACGACCTCGTCGTCGGGCTCTCCCGGGTCCTGTTCCCGATCGTCACGCTGCTCGGCGTCTCCGGGGTGATCGTCGGCGTCCTGAACAGCTACGAGCGCTTCACCGTGCCGGCGCTGACGCCGATCTTCTGGAATCTCGCGATCATCGTCGCCCTCGTCGTCGGCGTCCCGCGGGCCGACACGGACTCGGCGAAGCTGTACGTGTACGCGGGCGGCGTGCTCGCCGGCACCGTGATCCAGGTGCTCCTGCCGGTTCCGTGGCTCGCGCGCCTCGACGGCAGCCTGCGTGTCGCCCTCGACTGGCGCGACCCGGCCGTCAGGCGCGTGCTCGCGCTCATGCTCCCCGTCTCGCTCGGGCTCGGGCTGATCAACTTCAACCTCGTCGTCGACACGTTCTTCGCCGCTCGCTTCCTCGACCCCGAGCTCGCGCCGAGCGCGATCGACGCGGCCTTTCGCATCTACATGCTCCCGCAGGGGATCTTCTCCGTGGCGATCGCGACCGTGCTCTTCCCGTCGCTCTCGCGTCTCGCCGCCCGCGGGGACGCCGACGGCTTCCTCGACACGGTCTCGCTCGGCGTCCGCCAGATCGGCTTCCTGCTCGTCCCCGCGAGCGCGATCGGGGCTGCGCTCTCCGTCCCGATCGTCCGCGTCCTCTACGAGCGCGGCGCCTTCGGCGCGGACGAGACCACGGTCGTCGGCCACGCGCTCGCCGCGTTCCTGCTCGGGCTCACCTTCAACGGGATGATGCTGATGCTGAACCGGGCGTTCTTCAGCCTCCAGCAGCCGTGGGTGCCGACCTGGGTCGCGCTCGGGAACCTGTTCGTCAACGCCGGGCTCGACCTCGCCTTCTACCGGCTCGGGATCTGGGGGCTGCCGCTCGCGACCGCGGTCGTGAACGTCGTCGCCGCGACCGCGCTGTTCGTGATCCTGCGCCGCCGGCTCGGCCGGCTCGACGCGCGCGCGATCGCCGCCTCCTACGCGCGTGTCCTGCCGGCCGCGGCAGCGGCCGCGGGCGTCGCCTGGGGCGTCTACGCCGGGCTCGACGGGCCGCTCGGGCGGGCGCTCGGAGCGCAGGTTGTCGCGGTCGGCGCGGCGGTCGGCGCGGCCACCGTCGCCTATCTCGTTCTGGCCCGTTTGCTGGGGATTCGCGAGGTCGGGGCGTTGCTATCGTTGGTCGGCCGCTCCGGCAGGCGATCGGGCGGCCGTCCCGCATGAGCCTCGATCGCATCCGCAACTTCTCGATCATCGCGCACATCGACCACGGCAAGTCGACGCTCGCCGACCGCATCATCGAGGTCACGGGCACCCTGACGAGCCGCGAGATGCGCGAGCAGGTGCTCGACACGATGGAGCTCGAGCGTGAGCGCGGCATCACGATCAAGGCGCAGGCGGTGCGCGTCGCCTGGCGCGGCTGCCAGCTCAACCTGATCGACACGCCCGGGCACGTCGACTTCACCTACGAGGTCTCGCGGGCGCTCCAGGCGTGCGAGGGCGCCGTCCTGCTCGTCGACGCCGCCCAGGGGATTCAGGCGCAGACGCTCGCAAACGCCTACCTCGCGATCGAGAACGACCTCGAGATCGTCCCGGTCGTGAACAAGATCGATCTGCCCCAGGCCGACCCGGAGGGGGTCGCAGCCGAGCTCGCGGCCCTCGTCGGCGTCGACCGCGGCGACGTGCTCGCGATCTCCGCCAAGACCGGCGACGGGGTCGCCGCCGTGCTCGACGCGATCGTCGAGCGGGTGCCGCCGCCCGCCGGCGACCCGGCCGCGCCGCCGCGCGCGCTCGTCTTCGACTCGACCTACGACCAGTACCGCGGCGTGATCGCGTTCGTCCGCGTGGTCGACGGCTTGTTCCGCCCCGGCGAGCGGCTGCGGACGATGGCGACCGAGACGGCGTTCGAGGCGGAGGAGCTCGGCGTCTTCTCGCCGGAGCGCACGCCCACCCGAGGCCTCGCCGCCGGCGAGGTCGGCTACCTGGTCACCGGGCTCAAGGACGTCTCGCGCCTGCGCGTCGGCGACACGGTCACGAGCGAGGCCGGGGCGGCCGCCGAGCCGGTCCCGGGCTACCGCGACGTCAAGCCGATGGTCTTCGCCGGCCTGTTCCCGAGCGACTCGGACGACTACCCCGACCTGCGCGACGCGCTCGCGAAGCTGAAGCTGAACGACGCCTCGCTCGTCTACGAGCCGGAGACGTCGCAGGCGCTCGGGTTCGGCTTCCGCTGCGGCTTTCTCGGCCTGCTCCACCTCGACATCGTCCGCGAGCGGCTGGAGCGGGAGTTCGACCTCGACCTGATCGTGACCGCCCCGACCGTCGCCTACCGGGTGCTGACGCCGGGCGGGGAGGAGCTCGAGGTGCACAACCCGTCCGAGATGCCGCGCGACCGGCTCGAGGCCCGAGAGCCCTACATCCGCGCCTCGATCATCGCGCCGCGGGAGTACGTGGGCACCGTGATGGAGCTGAACCAGGACCGCCGCGGCGAGTTCCACCACCTGGAGTACCTGACCGACGAGCGCGTCCTGCTCGTCTACGACGTCCCGCTCGCCGAGGTCGTGTTCGACTACTACGACCAGCTCAAGAGCCGCACGCGCGGCTACGCCACCTTCGACTACGACGTGATCGGCTTTCGCCCGGGCGAGCTCGTCCGGCTCGACATCCTGCTCGCCGGGGAGCCTGTCGACGCGCTCAGCCTGATCGTCCACCGCGACCGTGCCTACCAGCGCGGCAAGACCCTCGTCGAGCGGCTGCGCGCGGAGATCCCGCGGCAGATGTTCGACGTGCCGGTGCAGGCGGCGATCGGCTCGCGCGTGATCGCCCGCGAGACGATCAAGGCGCGCCGCAAGGACGTGCTCTCGAAGTGCTACGGCGGCGACGTCACCCGCAAGCGCAAGCTGCTCGAGAAGCAGAAGGAGGGCAAGAAGCGCATGCGCCAGCTCGGCTCCGTCGAGGTGCCGCAGGAGGCGTTCCTCGCCGTCCTCAACCTCGACGACGAGCGCCGGACGTGACCGGGGTCGCCCACCTCTACGTCCACGTCCCGTTCTGCGCCCACCGCTGCGGCTACTGCGACTTCGTCACCCTCGCCGGCCGCCGCGACCGGCACGAGGCGTACGTGGATGCGCTGCTCGCCGAGCTCGCGCTCGAGCGGCCGGCGCTCGCGCCCGCCCTCGAGACGATCTACCTGGGCGGGGGGACGCCCACGTTCGCCGAGCCGCGGGCGCTCGAGCGGCTGCTCCGCTCGCTGCCGCCCGCGGGCGAGGTGACGGTCGAGGCGAACCCGGAGACGGTCACGCCCGGCCTCGCCGCCATGCTCCGGCGCGCGGGGGTGACGCGCGTGTCGCTCGGGGCGCAGAGCTTCGAGCCGCGCCTGCTCGCCGTGCTCGAGCGCCGGGCGGGGCCCGACGACGTGCGCCGCGCAGTCCGGGTGCTTCGCGACGCCGGAGTCGACAACCTCTCGCTCGACCTCCTCTACGGGGTCCCCGGGCAGAGCGCAGCCGACCTCGAGCGCGACCTGCTCTCGGCGCTCGAGCTCGCGCCTGAGCACCTCTCCTGCTACGAGCTCGAGGCGAAGCCCGGGACGCGCTTCACGCGCCTCCGCGGGGCCGAGCTCGCCCGCCAGGCGGAGGCGATGGAGGGCTACTTCGAGCTCGTCGTCGCCACCTTGACCGGGGCCGGCTACCGCTGGTACGAGACGTCGAGCTTCTGCCTGGAGGGCAGGCGCTGCCGCCACAATCTCGCGACGTGGCTCGGCCGCGACTACCTCGGCCTCGGCGTCGGCGCGGTCTCGACCGTCGGCGGTCTGCGCTGGCGCAACCGGCCCGGGCTCGCGGCCCACCTGCGCGCGCTCGCAGCCGGCGAGCGCCCGCCGCGCGAGCTCGAGCCCGTCGGCGGGGCAACCAGGCGGGTCGAGCGGCTGATGCTGGGCCTGCGCCTCGACGAGCCGCTGCCGCTCGCCGACGTCGAGGGCGCGTACGACCCGGACGGGCTCGAGCGGCTCGAGCGGCTCGGCCTGGCCGAGCGGCTCGGCGAGGGGGTGCGGCTCACCACGCGCGGACGCTTTCTCGGCGGGGGCGCGACCGTCGAGCTGCTCGCGGAAATGCCTGCAAATGAGCTTGTTGTCTCGGGGTGATCGGCTAGGATCAAGCGCATGGAGACGGGGGCGCAGGAGCTGACCGATCGGCAGCGCGTGATCCTCGAGTACGTCGTCGAGGACTACGTCGCTGCCGGCCAGCCCGTGGGCTCGAAGGCGCTCGCGAGCCGCCGCAGCATGCGGGTCTCCGCCTCGACCGTGCGCTACGAGCTCGCCGAGCTCGAGGAGCGAGGCCTGCTCAGCCACCCGCACACCTCGGCCGGGCGCGTCCCGACCGATCTCGGCTACCGCGTCTACGTCGACCGGCTGCTCTCGGCGCTCGAGCCGAGACCGGCCGAGCTCCAGCTCGACCTCTCCGGCGCCCGCCGCGAGGTCGACGTGGCGCTCCAGGCCACCACCGACGCGCTCGCCCACGTCACGCACCTGCTCGCGCTCGTGACGGCGCCGCCGCTTCGCGCGACGGTCGTCCGGCGCGCCGAGGTGCTGATGCTCCAGCCGAGCACGGTCGTCTGCGTGGTCATCACCTCCACCGGCGACGTGTCGAAGCACGTCGCCACGTTCGACGCGCCGGTCGATCCGGGCCTGGCCGACTGGGCGCGCGAGTACCTGAACGAGCAGGTCGCCGGCCTCGCGCTCGGCGCCCGCCTCCTTCGCAACCGCTTCGGCGATCCGGGGCTCTCCCCGCGCGAGCGCGAGTTCCTGGCGGCGCTCGAGCCCGCGTTCACCGAGCTGGTCGAGCGCGGCGAGCGCGCCGTCTACGTCGGCGGCACCGCGTCCGTGATGGGCGAGTTTCCGGCCGACGACATCGGTGCCTTCCGCAACCTGCTCGAGGCGCTCGAGCGCCGCGCGGCGCTGCTCGAGCTGACCCGGGCGGCGCTCGTCAACCGCAAGCCGTTCGTCCGCGTCGGCTCCGAGCTCGACGACCCGGCGTTCGTCCGGGTCTCCCTGGTGGGGGCCCCGTACGGGCTGGCGCGGCGCAACCTCGGCACGGTCAGCCTGATCGGGCCGACTCGGATGGACTACGGCCGGGCGATCGGCGCCGTCCGCGCGGCGGCGATCGAGCTCTCCCGGTTCGTCGAGGGCGTCTACGACGAATGAGCCGGCGCCCGGGGGCGGCGGTACCCTAGACGGCGGTGGCGGCGACCAGGCGCGATTACTACGAGATCCTCGGCGTCCCGCGTGACGCCGACGAGCGCGCGATCAAGAAGGCGTTCCGGACGCTCGCCCGCGAGCTCCACCCGGACGTGTCCGAGGCGCCGGACGCCGAGGAGCGCTTCCGCGAGCTGGCCGAGGCGTACGAGGTGCTCTCCAAGCCCGAGGCGCGCGAGCTCTACGACCGCTACGGGCACGAGGGCCTGCGGGCGGGCGGCTTCCGGCCCGGCGACTTCGACTTCGCCAACCTGAGCGATCTGTTCTCGGCCTTCTTCGGGGACGACCTGCTCGGTGGCGGGCGGCGCCGGGCGCGGCAGCGGGGCGGCGACGTCGCCGTCGAGGTCGAGATCGACCTCGCCGACGTTGCCCGCGGGGCGACCCGGGAGGTCTCGCTGACGGTCGCCTCGCCCTGCGGCGAGTGCGGCGGCTCGGGTGCCGCGCCCGGCACCGGCCCCGAGACGTGCTCCGGGTGCGCCGGCGCGGGCCGCGTCCAGCAGGTCGCGAGCACCGTCTTCGGCCAGATCGTGCGCGCCCAGGCGTGCCCCCGCTGCCACGGCGCGGGCACGATCATCGCGACACCCTGCGGCGGCTGCGGCGGCGACGGCCGCGTCGGGGAGACGCGGACGCTCGAGGTCCGGATCCCGGCCGGGATCCACGACGGCCAGCGGATTCGCCTCGGCGGCGAGGGCCATGCGGGAGAGCGGGGCAGCCGCCCCGGCGATGCCTACGTGGTCGTGCGCGTCCGGCCCGACGAGCGCTTCGCCCGCGACGGCGACGATATCGTCTCGGCGCTCCAGCTCACGGTCACCCAGGCAGCGCTCGGCTGTCGCGTCTCCGTGCCGACGCTCGACGGCGAGCTCGAGCTCGAGCTCGAGCCCGGGACGCAGCCAGGCGAGGTCCGAGTGCTTCGCGGCAAGGGACTGCCGGCGTTGCGGGGCTTCGGGCGCGGCGACCACCGCCTGCTCGTCTCGGTGCTCGTTCCGCGCCGTCTGACCGACGAGCAGCGGCGGCTGCTCGAGGAGTTCGAGCGCCTGTCCGGCGAGCGCACGTACGCGCCCGACGAGGGCTTCTTCGAGCGCGTCAGGGCCGCGTTTCGCTGAGCGGGTCGCCGCTTCTCCGCGTCTCCGTGCGGATCCCGCTCGCCGATGCCGAGCGGGCGCGGGCGGCGCTGCTCGAGCTCTGCCCCGAGGGCTTCGAGGAGCTGGCGGGGGAAGCGGAGGTCGAGCTCGCCGCGTACGTCGAGCCGGGGCGGGCCGAGTGCCTGCGGGCGCAGTTCGGCCGGGTCGCGACCCGCCGCGTCGAGCCGGGCTGGGAGGACGCCTGGCGGGCGTTCCACCGGCCGGTCCGGATCGGGTCGCTCTGGATCGGGCCACCCTGGGAGGAGCCCGAGCCGGATGCGCTCGCGGTCGTGATCGATCCCGGCCAGGCGTTCGGGACCGGGGCGCACGCCACCACGCGCCTCTGTCTCGAGCTGCTCACGGGGCAGGAGCGGGGCAGCCTCGCCGACCTCGGCTGCGGCTCGGGCGTGCTCGCGATCGCCGCGGCCAGGCTCGGGTTCGGTCCCGTCGTCGCGCTCGACGACGACCCGGTGGCCGTCGAGGCCGCCCGCGCGAACGCCAGCGCCAACGCTGTCGAGGTGGAGGTGAGGTTGGCCGACTGCCTCCGCGACCCGCTCCCCGGCACGGAGCTCGCCGTCGCCAACATCGGCGCCGGGGCGGTGGCGCCGCTCGCGGAACGCGTGCCCGCGCCGCTCGTGATCGCGTCGGGCTACCGGGCCTCGGATCGCCTCGAGACGCCGGGCCGTCGTAGCCTCGCCCGCCTCGAGCTCGACGGCTGGGCTGCCGACCTGCTCGGGCCGGACGGGTGACTCAGCCGACGACGACGGCGACGGTCCGGGTGTGCTCGAGCTCGGCGCCCTCGCCGCCGAGTACGAGCGCCGCGAGGAGGGCTGCGATCAGGCTCGGCACGGTGGCATCAGCCTCCCGGGAGAGGCTCACTTATAGCATGTTCGGCGTGGCCACGTTCAGCGCCAGCTTCCTCGGCTGCAAGGTCTCCCACGCGGACGTGCAGGAGGTTCGCGAGCGCCTGCTCGCCGACGGCCACGTCGAGGCCGACGGGGCCGAGGTCGCGGTGATCGGGACGTGCTGCGTCACGCGGGAGGCCGTCGCCAAGTCGCGCAAGGCGGCGCGCCGGGTGGCCGGGAGCGCGCGGCGCGTCTACCTGACCGGTTGCGCGGCCAGCCTTCCCGGCGCCCTCGACGGCCTGCCCGGGAACGTCGAGACCGTCGCCTTGCCGAGCGAGCAGACGCCCGGCTTCGTCGCCGGGCGGCTCGGCGCGCTCGCCTGCGCGACCGCCGACGCGGGGCTCGACCGGGTCCGCGCGTTCGTGAAGGTCCAGGACGGCTGCGGCTTCGCCTGCTCGTTCTGCGTGATCCCGGCCGTGCGCGGCGGCCCGCGCAGCCGCCCCGTCGCCCGCGTGCTCGCCGAGATCCGCCGCCGCGCCGAGCAGGGCCACCGCGAGGTCGTCCTGACCGGGATCAACCTCGGTTGCTACCGCGACCGCGAGGCCGGCCTCGACCTGCCGGGCCTCGTGCGCGCCGCGGGCGCCGTGCCCGGGCTCGCGCGGCTGCGGCTCTCCTCGGTCGAGGTCAACCACGTCACGCCGGCGCTGCTGGCCGCGCTGCGGGAGACGGAGCCGGCCTCCCCGCACCTGCACGTGCCGCTCCAGTCCGGGGACGACGGTGTCCTGCGGGCGATGCGCCGTCGCTACACGGCCGCCTCGTTCCTGCGCCGGCTCGAGCGCGCGGAGGGCTTCAACCTGACCACGGACGTGATCGTCGGCTTCCCCGGGGAGGACGACGCCGCGTTCGAGCGGACGCTCGCGGTCATCGAGCGCGCGGGGGTGACGCGGGCGCACGTGTTCCCCTACTCGCCGCGGCCCGGCACGGCGGCGGCGGCGCTCGACCCGGTCGCGGTCGCGGTGAAGCGGGAGCGCAGCTCGCGGCTGCGCGCTGCCGTCCGCGAGGCCCGCCTGCGCGCGTGGGCGCGCAAGGTCGGCAGCGACGACACCGTCCTCGTCGACCGCCCCGGCCGGGGCTACGGCGACGACTACTCGCCGTGGCTCGTCGAGGGGCGGCCTGTCGGCGCGCTCGTGGCGGTCCGCGGCCGAGCGGTCAGCGAGGAGGGGATCCTCGCTGCCTGAGACGAGCTGCATCTTCTGCCGGATCGCGCGCGGCGAGCTGCCGGCGGAGGTCGTCCACCGCGCCGAGGGGCTGCTCGCGATCCGCGACATCGCGCCGAAGGCGCCCGTCCACGTGCTCTGCTTCCCCGAGCGCCACCTCGCGACCTTCCGCGAGATCTCCGTGCTCGACTCCATCGAGGGCAAGAGGCTGCTCGATTTCGTCGCCGAGACCGCCGAGGTGGCCGGCCTCGTCGACTACCGGGTGATCGTCAACGTGGGGCCCGAGGCCGGCCAGACGGTCTACCACCTCCACTGGCACGTGCTCGGAGGGCGTACGCTTCCGTTTCCATGATCGAGCGGATCGAGGTCGAGCTGAAGGAGGCGATGCGCGCGCGCGACGCCGTGCGCCGCTCGACGCTGCGGCTGACGCTCACGGCCCTGCGCGCGGCCGAGAAGGAGCTCGACCGGCCGCTTCGGGCCGACGAGGAGCTTCAGGTGCTCCAGCGCGAGCGCAAGCGCCGGCTCGAGTCGGTGCGGGCCTTTCGCGAGGCCGGGCGGGAGGAGCAGGCGGCGGGCGAGGAGCAGGAGCTGCGCGTGCTCGAGGAGCTCCTCCCGGAGCCGCTGTCGGAGGCCGAGCTCGAGCGGATCGTCGAGAACGCGATCGCCGAGACCGGGGCGACGTCGCTGCGCGACCTCGGTCGCGTGATGGCCGACGTGATGCCGCAGGTCGCGGGGCGCGCCGACGGCTCCGTGGTCAGCCAGCTCGTGCGCGAGCTGCTCGCGTAGCCGGCGCGCGGCAGGCCGGGTCGCCTTCTAGACTTGGAGTCGTTGCAGGACGTCCTGTCCGTACCGAACGAGGTCGCGGCGGAGCTCGCCTCGGTCGACGACGGCATCCTGGAGGCTCTGCGCGACCGGTTCGGCTGCTCGATCATGCTGCGCGGCAACCGCGTCACGCTCGAGGGCGAAGACAGCGACGTGGCGGGCGCCCGCACCGTCCTCGACGAGCTGGTCGAGCTGGTCGAGGCCGGTCACGCGATCGGCCCGGGCACGGTGGGCGCGGTGCTGGGGGCGCTCGAGGAGGCAGCCGACGTCAGGGACGTGTTCGAGGACGTCGTCTGGCGCCACCGCGGCAAGAAGATCACTCCGAAGACCGTCAACCAGAAGCGCTACGTCGACGCGATCCGCGCCCGCACGATCACGTTCGGGATCGGGCCGGCTGGCACCGGCAAGACCTACCTGGCGATGGCGCTCGCGGTCGCCGCGCTCGCGGAGCGGCAGGTCGGCCGGATCATCCTTACCCGGCCGGCGGTCGAGGCCGGCGAGCGGCTCGGCTTCCTTCCCGGCGACATGCTCGCGAAGGTCGATCCGTACCTGCGCCCGCTCTTCGACGCCCTCTACGACATGCTCGATGCCGACCGGCTCGCGTCGTACATGGAGAAGGGGATGATCGAGGTGGCGCCGCTCGCGTTCATGCGCGGCCGCACGCTCAACGACTCGTTCGTGATCCTCGACGAGGCGCAGAACACGAGCCCCGAGCAAATGCAGATGTTCCTGACCCGTCTCGGCTTCGGCTCCCGCGTCGTCGTTACCGGCGACGTCACCCAGATCGACCTCCCTCGCGACCAGGCGTCGGGGCTGATCCAGGTGCGGGAGATCCTCGCGGAGGTCGAGGGGGTCGCGTTCGTCGAGTTCGGCCACCAGGACGTGGTCCGCCACCAGCTCGTGCAGCGCATCGTCGAGGCCTACCGGCGGCACGCCGAAGAGACGGGCACGCAACGGCGGCGTTGATCGAGCTCGAGCTCGTCAACCGAAGCGGTGCCCCGGCGGACGAGCCCGCCATCCGCGACGTCTGCCGGCGCGTGCTCGCGGCCGAGGGCATCGAGGCGGGCGACCTCGGCGTGACGCTCGTCGGGCCGGACGAGATCGCTGCGCTGAAGCGCGACCATCTGGGCGTCGAGGAGCCGACCGACGTGCTCTCGTTCCCGATCGACGGGCGCGACCGGTTGCCCGCCGGCGTCCCCCGGCAGCTCGGCGACGTCGTCCTCTGCCCCCAGGTCGTCGGCGACGCGTGGCGGGAGCCGCTCGTGCACGGGCTGCTGCACCTGCTCGGCTACGAGCACGGCGAGGAGATGGAGCGCCGGGAGGCCGCGCTGCTCCCGTGAGCGTCACGAGGCGCTCCCGCAGACCGGCGCCGCCGCCCGCCGCGGCCGGCCAGGCACCCGGGCCGCGTGGCAGGACGTCGATCCTGCAGAGCTTCAACTACGCCTTCGAGGGGATCATCTGGACCCTGCGCACGCAGCGCAACATGCGCATGCACTTCGGGCTCGCCGTGGTCGTGCTCGTGCTCGCCTTCGTCTACGACGTGACGCGGATCGAGCTGATCGCGCTCCTGCTCGCGATCGCGTTCGTGCTGATCGCGGAGATGATCAACACGGCGCTCGAGGCCGCGACCGACCTCGCCACGACCACGTTCGACCCGCTCGCCAAGCTCGCCAAGGACATCGCCGCCGGTGCGGTCCTGATCGCCTCGGTGACGGCGCTCGTGATCGGCTACCTCGTGCTCGCCGACCGGCTCGGCCAGCCGACCGACAGGCTGCTCACCGAGATCCGCGGCCGGCCGCTGCACCTGACCCTGATCGCGCTCGTGGTCGTGGTGCTCTCGGTGATCGTGCTCAAGGCCGTCAGCGGCCGCGGCCGGCCCCTCTCCGGAGGGATCCCGTCGGGGCACGCGGCGCTCGCGTTCGCCGGCTGGGCGGCGATCACGTTCCTGACCGAGGGCTTCGGCCACCGGGTGCTCGTGTCGACGGTCGCGTTCGTGCTCGCGCTGCTCGTCGCGCAGACCCGGGTCGAGTCGGGCGTCCACTCGACGCTCGAGGTCGTGATCGGCGCCGTGTTCGGCGCCGGTGTCACTCTCGCGCTCTTCCAGGCGTTCGGGTGATGGACGACGCGGCCCTCTACGAGGAGGCCCGCCGCGCCGCGGGCGCCGCGTACGCCCCCTACTCCGGGCTCGCGGTTGGCGCCGCCGCGCTCGCCCGCGACGGGCGCGTGTTCCCCGGTGTCAACGTCGAGTGCGCCGCCTACCCGCTCGGCCTCTGCGCCGAGCGCGCCGCGCTCGCCCGGGCCGTCGCCGACGGGATCCGTCCCGGGGAGATCGAGGCGGTCGCCGTGACGGCGGCGCCCTGCGGCGGCTGCCGCCAGTGGCTCGTCGAGCTGCGCGTCCGGCGGGTCGTCTACCCGGAGGGGGGCGCCGTCGCCGTCCGCAGCCCCGCGGAGCTCCTCCCGGGAGCGTTCGAGCTGTGAGGAGCGGGCTCGTCGCGCTCGCCGGGCGGCCGAACGTCGGCAAGTCGACGCTCGTCAACGCGCTCTGCGGCGGCAAGGTCGCGATCGTCTCCGACAAGCCGCAGACGACCCGCCACCGGGTCGCCGGTGTCGTCGACGGCGAGGGGTACCAGCTCGTCCTGATCGACCTGCCCGGCTTCCAGCGCCCGCGGGACGAGCTGACGGAGCGGATGCAGCGCACCGCCGACCAGGGGCTCGCGGACGTCGACGGGGTGCTGCTCGTGCTGGCCGCAGACGAGCGGATCGGCGCGGGCGACCGCTTCGTCGCGCGCAGGGCCTTCGCCGGCCCGGCCCCGGTCGTGATCGCGCTGAACAAGGTCGACCGGCTCGGCCCGGCCGAGATCGCGGCGCAGATCGAGCTGGCGGCCGCGCTCGGCGAGTTCGAGGCGTTGCATCCGGTCAGCGCCCGCACGGGCGACGGCGTCGGCGCGCTGCGCGGCGAGCTGGCCTCGCTCCTGCCGGAGGGGCCGCGCTACTTCCCGGAGGGTGCCACGACCGACCAGCCGCTCGCGCTCAGGGTGGCCGAGCTGGTGCGCGAGCGGGCGCTCGAGCTGACCAGGGAGGAGCTCCCGCACGCGCTCACGGTCGAGGTCGAGGAGCTGGCCGAGGGGCGCGTGCGCGCGAGCGTGCTGGTCGAGACCGAGGCGCAAAAGCGGATCGTGGTCGGGCACGGCGGCCGGATGGTCAGGGAGATCGGCACGCGGGCGCGCCCCGAGATCGAGCGGCTGCTCGGCCGTCCCGTCTTCCTCGAGCTCCGGGTCAAGGTCAGGCCCCGGTGGCGGCGCGACCAAACGCTGCTCGAGCGGCTCGGGCTGTGACCGGGCGGACGCGGCGCCGCGACGGTCGGCCCTGCACGTAGGCTTGGAGCATGCCCGTCCTGCCCCCTGACGCGTTCGAGGCGGAGCTCGCCCGCTACCTCTACGAGCGGGCCGAGGAGGCGCGCGCCGTCCGCGTGGGGGAGAAGGAGACGTCCGAGCAGGCGGCGATCGTCGCCCGCTACGCCGGCCTCTTCACGCGGGAGCAGCACGACGCGTTGCGCGAGGGGGAGGCGGCGGCGAGCGGCGCCGCCCGCGAGCGTCTGTTTCGCCTGCTGGAGGCGTGCGCCGGCGGGATCGTCGCGGCCGAGCTCGCGGAGCGCGCGGACGCGCTCGAGAACGCGATTCTCGCCTGCCGCGTCGACTGCGACGGCGAGAGCCTGCCGCTGCGCGCCGCCCAGGCGCGGCTCGCGGTGCTCGACCCCTACGCGGCCCGTGATCGCCTCGGCGGGCTCGTCGCCGACGCGTCGGCGACGTTCAACTCCGGGCGGCTCGAGCTCCTGCGAGCCGGCGAGGCGCTCGACGCCGAGCTCTCGGGCGAGCCGGATCCGGTGCTGCGAAGCGGCGAGCTGAAGGGGATCGACCTGGGCGTCCTCGCCGGCGCGCTCGAGAGCGCGTCGGCCCGTCTCGACGGCCCCTACACGACCCTTCGCGAGCGCTGGCTCGACCGGCTGCTCGGGCCCGACCGCGACGAGGCGCCGCTGTCCGCCCACCTCTCGTACGTCCGGCGCCTGTCGCCGCTCGCGGCCACCTACACGAAGGAGCGGGCCGTCGCGGTGTGCCTCGAGACGCTGGCCGCGCTCGGCTTCGACCTCGCCGCCGACGAGCGGATCCGGCTCGACCTCGACGACCGCCCCCAGAAGAACCCGCGCGCGTGCGTGATCGCCTCCGACCCGCCGCGGGTCGTGCACCTGATCACCCGCGCGCAGGGCGGCCTCGCCGACTACCAGGCGTTCCTGCACGAGGCAGGTCACGCGCTCCACTACGCGGGCTGCGACCCCGACCTTCCGTACGCGTTCAGGCGGCTCGCCCGCGACCACGCGCTGACCGAGATCTACTCCTTCCTCGTCGAGTCGGTGACGCACGAGCCGGGGTGGCACGCGCTCCACTTCGCGCTCGACGAGGCGACGGCGGCGGCGAACGCGGAGGCGACCCGCTTCCTCGACGCCTGCCTGTTTCGCCGCTACACGGCCAAGCTGCGCTACGAGCTCGGCTTCTGGGCGGACTTCGGCAACGCGGAGGCGCACGCGTCCGAGTACGAGCGGCTCGTGTCGGCCGCGAGCGGTTTTCGCTACCCGCGCTCCGGGTTCCTGGCCGACATGGACGACGGCTTCTACTCCGCCGACTACCTGCGCGCCTGGATCCGGGCGGCCCAGGTGCGCGCCCGGCTGCGCCGCGAGCTCGGCGCCGGCTGGTGGCGCCGGGCCGAGACGGGCGGCTTCCTGCGCGACCTGTTCCGCGAGGGTACGAGGCCCTCGAGCGAGGAGGTCGCCGCCCGGCTCGGCTTCGATCCGCTCGACACCGGGCCACTGGTGGCCGAGCTTTCCGGGTGATGCCCCGGCGCGATCCCTAGAATTGCCCTCGCCGATGCCGTTACGGCTCGAGGAGCAGGCCACCACGATTGTCCCGATCGCGCCCGGCGTTGCGCCGTGCGGGTGCGTGCCATGAGCGGCGAGCCGCTCGGCTGGCCTCGAAGACGGTTCAGCCAGGCGATCTCCGAGGGCGACGGCATCTCCGTGATCCCGCTCGTCTCGGACCGGCTCGGGCCGCTCGCCGGCGAGGCGGCGGAGGCGGGCGCGGAGGCGCTCGCGGTCGGCCTCCCCGGGGACGTCGCCGCCGTCCGCCACGTCACGGCCCTGCCGCTCGTCCTCCGGGCCGGCGTTGCCGGCGAGGAGGCGCTGCAGGTCGCCCGTCGCGCCGGAGCCGACGCCTGCGTGCTCTCCTTCGGCGAGCTGTCCGGGGGCGGGTCGCTGCTCGAGGATCTGGCCGGGGTGGCGCAGAGCCTCGGGCTCGACTGGGCGCTCGCGGTCTCGAGCGAGGAGGAGCTCGAAAGGGCGCTCGAGCGGCTCGACCCCGAGATCGTCGTCCTGTGCGCCCGCCCCGACGATCGGGACGAGGAGGCGCTCGAGCGGCTGCTCGACCTGCTGCCCGACGTGCCCGCGGGCAAGCTCGTGGTCGCGGAGACGGAGACCACGACCCGCGAGCAGGTGCTCGAGCTCGAGCGCGCGGGCGTCGACGCCGTCCTCGTCGCGGCCGAGCTCGCGCCGGCAGCGCTCGCGGAGCTGACCGGGCGCGCGTAGCCGGCGCGCTCACCCGCTCGAGCGACCGGAGGGCGACGCTCCTGACCTCGTGCGTTTCGCATCGCCGCCCGCTGGGTAACCCCACGGCGCCACGGCGACAGCGATGCCGAAGGCGGGGATCGAACCCGCACGGGGCAAAGCCCCACTGGATTTTGAGTCCAGCGCGTCTCCCAGTTCCGCCACTTCGGCCCGGCCCGTCATGATAGCTCCGGGGGAGTTGAGCCCCGAGGGCGGGGTGCCGGGCACGGCGCGGGGTCGCGCCAGCCGCCGGCGTCGGCGGCGATCCGGTCGGCCTCGCGAGGGCCGGAGCTCCCGGGCTCGTACCCGAGTACCGGCGGGGGGTCGGCGAGCACGGGATCGACGATGCGCCAGGCCGCCTCGATCCCGTCCTGGCGGGCGAACAGCTCGGGGTCACCGTCGAGCGCGTCGCCGAGGAGTCGCTCGTAGGGCGACATCACGTCCCCGGCGGGCTGGGAGCGCGCGACGAGCTCGATCTCCTCGCCGCGAAGCGTCTCGCCAGGCACCTTGACCCGAGCGCCGAGCGCGATCACGACGTCGGGACTGAGCCGGAAGCGGAGGTAGTTCTCGCGGGGCCCGTCGGGCTCGTCGAAGAGATCGAGCGGTGGCGCGCGGAGCTCGACCACGACCTCGGTCGCGGTCGCCGGGAGCTTCTTGCCCGCTCTGACGAGAAACGGCACGCCGGCCCAGCGCCAGGTGTCGATCGCGAGGCGCACGGCGGCGAAGGTCTCGACCGTCGAGTCGGCGGCGACGCCCGGCTCGTCCCGGTAGCCGCGGTACTGGCCGCGAACGACCGCTGCCTGCCCGAGGGGGCGGATCGACCGCAGCAGGGCGGTCTTCGCGTCGCGGATCGCCTCGAAGCCGCCGCCCGACGGCGGCTCCATCGCGAGCAGCGCGACGACCTGGAGGAGGTGGTTCTCGATCACGTCGCGGATCGCGCCGACGCCGTCGTAGAACGCGCCCCTGCCTTCGACGCCGAAGCTCTCCGCCATCGTGATCTCGACGCTGCGAACGTGAGCCCGGTTCCAGATCGGCTCGAGGAACGAGTTCGCGAAGCGGAAGTAGAGGAGGTTCTGAACCGCCTCCTTGCCGAGGAAGTGGTCGATCCGGAAGATCGCCTCGTCGGGGAAGGCGCCGCGGAGGACGCGATCGAGCTCCCGAGCGGAGGCCAGGTCGCGCCCGAACGGTTTCTCGACCACGACCCGCGCGCCGGTCGCGCAGCCGGCGAGGCGCAGACCCTCCACCGCGGTCTCGAACAGCGCCGGCGGAATCGCGAGGTAGCAGAGCGGGCGCGAGACACCGTCGAGCTCCCGTCTCAGCGCCTCGAAGGTGGCGGGGTCGCGGTAGTCGCCGTCCACGTAGCGCAGCAGCGCGAGGAGCGCCTCCCCGTCGGCGCCTCCGTGCTCCTCGATGCTCGCGCGGGCCCGCTCCCTCAGCCGTTCGAGCTCCCAGCCGGCCTTGGCGACGCCCACCACCGGCATCGCGAGGCGGCCGCGCCGAGCGAGCGCCGCCAGAGCTGGGAAGATCTCCCTGTAGGCGAGGTCGCCCGTCGCCCCGAAGAACACGAACGCGTCCGCGCGACCCGGACCGTCGTTCACGGCGAACCCGGCCCGGTCGGACGCCGAGGCGCCCCGGGGGGCGGACCCCGACTCGATCACGGTTCTCGCCGATCGCGGTCGATGGAGACACCGTAGTCGAACAGCCGCGGTCGAAAGCGGGAGCGGCAAGAGCGGACGAGCGGTTCGCCGTCGGGGGGTGCGGTAACCTGGCGAGATCGCGCCCACGCGGGCCCCGTCGGCCTCGTGGCAGCTCACTCCCATCGTGTCCGGCCGGAAGGAGGCGCTTTGGAGCGGCGGATCGTCAACCCGTGGACGTGGCAGGATGCGTTCGGGTTCGTCCAGGCGAGCGAGGTGACGGGCTCGCGGCGCACGCTCTCCTGTTCCGGTCAGATCTCGGTCGACGCCGGCGGCGAGCCGATGCACGCCGGCGACATGAGGGCGCAGACCGCGCGGGCGCTCGACAACCTCGCGACGGTGCTCCGCGAGGCCGGCTATCGCTTCTCCGACCTCGTGCGCCTCAACTACTACGTCACCGACGTCGACCGTTTCCTGGCCGAGGCGAGCGAGGTCCTGGCAGCTCGGCTCGCGGAGGAGGGTTGCCGCCCGGCGAGCACGCTCCTCGGCGTCGCCCGCCTGGCGCACCCGGACCTCCTGATCGAGATCGAGGCGACGGCCGCCGGCTAGGCCGCCGCCCACGTCCGTCTCGAAGGGCCGGCCGAGCGTTGCCAGCGGAGATGATGGGCTACCTCCCGATCGGGGATCACGGCGTGATCGGCGATCTCCACACGGTCGCGCTCGTGGGCACCGACGGCTCGATCGACTGGTACTGCCCGCTGCGATTCGACGCGCCGAGCGTGTTCGCGGCCATCCTCGATTACCGGCGTGGCGGCTGCTTCCGGCTCGCGCCCGCGGCCAGCGGGTACAAGACGAAGCAGCTCTACTTCCCGGACACGAACGTCCTCGTTACCCGTTTTCTCTGCGAGGAGGGTGTCGGCGAGGTGCAGGACTTCATGCCGGTCGAGCCGGCCGGGCCGCTGCTCGGGCGTCAGCGGATCGTCCGGCGCGTCCTCGGCGTGCGAGGCGAGATGCGCTTCCGGCTGCTTTTCGCTCCCCGCTTCGACTACGCCCGGGCCGGACACGAGCTCGCGCTCCACGAGCGCGGGGCGATCGCCCGCTCGCGCGATCTCACGCTCGCCCTCTCGGGCGGCGAGCCCCTGTCGTGCTCGGGCGGCGACGCTACCTGCGAGTTCGACCTTCCCGCCGGCAGCACCCGCACGTTCGTGCTCGAGGCCGGCCGGGAGCTCGCCGCCCCCTCGCCGGTCGGTGAGGAGGAGGCGGAGGAGCTGTTCGAGGCGACGGTGCGTTTCTGGCGGGGCTGGCTCGCCCAGTCCCGGTACTCGGGCCGGTGGCGCGAGATGGTCAACCGCTCGGCGCTCACGCTCAAGCTGCTCACGTACCGTCCCACCGGTGCCTTCGTCGCGGCGCCGACGACGAGCCTGCCCGAGAGAATCGGCGGCTCCCGCAACTGGGACTACCGCTACACGTGGATCCGGGACGCGGCCTTCTCGCTCCACGCCCTGCTCCGGCTCGGGTTCGTCGAGGAAGCCCAGGCCTTCAACGGCTGGCTGAGGTCCGTCTGTCGCGACTCGCGCGGGCGGGGCCGGGAGGAGAGCCCGCTTCAGGTCCTGTACGGCGTCGACGGCCGCTCCCGCCTGCCCGAGGAGACGCTCGGTCACCTCGAGGGCTACCGGGGCTCGGCCCCGGTGCGGGTCGGCAACGCCGCCGCCGGTCAGCTGCAGCTCGACATCTACGGCGAGCTGCTCGACTCCGTCTACCTCTTCGAGCAGCACGGGCGCCGCGGCTTCGGCCCGTTCGTCCCCTACGACTCCTGGACGGAGCTCGCGGAGATCGTCGACTGGGTGAGCGAGCACTGGGACCAGGCCGACGAGGGCATCTGGGAGGTCCGCGGCGGTCGCAGGCGGTTCACGTACTCGCGCCTCATGTGCTGGGTCGCCCTCGACCGTGCGATCCGCATCGCCGAGCCTCGCGCTCTGCCCGCTGACGTCGATGGCTGGCGGCGCGCCCGCGACACGATCTTCCTGCGCGTGATGGAGCGCTGCTGGAACGAGGAGCGCCAGGCGTTCGCGCAGTCGGAGGACTCCGCCGTCCTCGACGCCTCCGTGCTCCTGATGCCGCTCGTGCACTTCATCGCGCCGACCGACCCGCGCTGGCTCGCGACGCTCGACGCGATCGCCGCGGAGCTCGTCTCCGACAGCCTCGTCTACCGGTACAACCCGGACGCGGCGCCGGACGGGCTCCCCGGCAGCGAGGGCACGTTCTCGATGTGCAGCTTCTGGTATGTCGAGTGCCTCGCCCGCGCCGGGCGACTCGAGGAGGCGCAGCTCGCGTTCGAGAAGATGCACACGTACGCGAACCACCTCGGCCTCTACTCGGAGCAGATCGGCTCGACCGGTGAGCTGCTCGGCAACTTCCCCCAGGCGTTCACGCACCTCGCGCTCATCAGCGCGGCCGTCAACCTCGACCGGCAGCTCGGCTGACCGGGCCGCGCCCGCGAAGACCTCGGGCGAGAGCTCGAGCTGCTAGTGCGCCGTCCGGAGAATGGCGTGCAGTTCCTGGCGAGCGAAAAGCAAGCCAGGGAAGGACGCAGGGAGCGCCAATCTGCAGGCAGTGGG
>JADLFG010000055.1 GCA_020845695.1 Thermoleophilia bacterium
CGCACGGCCGCTTCGCCTGCGGAGCTGCCACCACCACAGGAGCTGCTCGCAGACCTCGCCCGCGTGATCGGGGTCGCGGGCGCGACCCACGGGCTCGCCGGCGCCCGCGGGCTCGCAGGCGCCACCGTGCTCGAGCGCTAGAGGCCGGCCGCGAGGCCGTCCTTGCGGGGATCCGATCCCGCGACGAGCCCGTCGCCGTGCAGCTGGATGATCTGGCCCCCGCCGAAGCCGTAGACGTCGTCGTCCGGTCGCGGGCGGAATCCGGCCTGCTCGAGCTCCGCGGCTCGCGGCCAGAGGCCCTCCTCGAGGAGCACCTCGTCGTCCTCGACGCGGAATCGAGGCCGGTCGAGCGCCGCCTGGGGATCGAGCCCGTCGTCGACGAGGCCGGAGACGAGCTGCATGTGGGCCTGTGCCTGGATGAAGCCGCCCATGTTGCCGAACGGGCCGAGCAGCTTCCCGTCGCGCAGCAGCATTCCCGGGATGATCGTGTGGTACGGCCGCCGACCGGGCTCGACCTGCCCGGACACCGAGAAGCAGTACCCGCGATTCTGGAGGACGACCCCTGTCCCCGGCGCGACGACGAGCGAGCCGAACGAGTAGAAGACGCTCTGGATGAAGGAGACGGCCATCCGGTCGCCGTCGACGGCGCACAGGTAGACGGTGCCTCCCGGGAGCTCCCGGGCCGGGCCGGGGGCCTCGCCCCGCCGCCGCTCGAGGAAGGCGGGATCGAGC
The DNA here is from genome assembly GCA_020845695.1 of Thermoleophilia bacterium. The sequence continues at coordinate 733 of JADLFG010000055.1, forward strand.
AGGTCGCGAACGTCGGCTCCGTCGCGCACCCGGGCGAAGGCGTCCTCGAGCGCGAGCTTCGCGCAGGCGACCTGGTTTGCGAGCGTCGGCTCGAGCCCCCGCAGCAGCCCGAGCGCCTCGAGCGCGGCGACGCCCTGGCCCGGCGGCGGCAGCTCGAGCACCTCGGTTCCCCGGTAGTCCAGGCGCAGCGGCTCGACCCAGCGTGGACGGAACGTTCCGAGGTCGGTCTCGTCGAGCCAGCTCACCGAGCTGATCGCCCGGGCCACCTGGCCGTCGTAGAAGCCGTTCGGGCCCTGCTCGGCGATTGCGCGCAGCGTCGCCGCGAGCTCCGGGAGGACGACACGCTCGCCCACCCTCGGGACGCGTCCCAGCTCGGCCGGCGCCTCGTTTCGCTGCCACATGTCCGCGGTGTGCCAGCCGGCCGCGTAGCCGCGCTCGGCGACGTCGATCGCGTCGGCGAGGCAAGCATCGAGGCCCAGGCGCCCGTACCGCCCGGCGAGCTCGGCCCAGCCGCCCACGGCGCCGGGAACGGTCACCGAGAGCGGGCCCTGCTCGGCGACCGGCTCGAGCTGCTCGGCCCGGGCCGGTGCGGGCCCGGCGGCGTCGAGCCCGTCCACCTTGCCGTCACGCCAGACGATCGCGAAGCAGTCGCCGCCGATCCCCGTCGACATCGGCTCCGTGACGCAGAGCATCGCGGCCGCCGCGATCGCCGCGTCGGCAGCGTTGCCCCCCTGCTCGAGCGCCCGAAGCCCCGCCCTCGTCGCGAGCACCTGGCTCGTCGCTACCATGGCGTTCAGGGCGACCGCAGGACGTCGCCCGTACGAGAAGCGAAACGGCACGGCCACAATCCTACGAGCAGGGTCGGGTCGGAGCGAGGGAGAACGCCATGCTGACGATCTACGACGCACACAGGTGCCCGTACTGCGCGCGGGTGCGAATCCAGCTCGCCGAGAAGGACATCGAGCACGAGCTCGTCCCGCTCGATCTCGACGAGCGCCCCGACTTCATCAAGGCGCTCAACCCGCCCTCGGGACGGGTGCCCGTGCTCGTCGAGGAGGGCTTCGTCCTCCCGGAGTCACCGGTGATCATGGAGTACCTCGAGGAGCGGTTCCCGGAGCCCTCGCTCCTGCCCGCCGACCCGGAGTCGCGCGCGCTCGCGCGCCTGCTCGTCTTCCGCTTCGCGGACTATCTCGGAGACCCGTACTACGACCTCTACTTCGACCGCCCCACCGGCTCGGCCGATCAGCTGAGTCGCGCCCTCACCGGACTCGAAGCGCGCCTCTCCACCGCGCCGTACCTCGCGGGAGCGGAGTACAGCCTCGCGGACATCGCCTACGTGCCGTGGATCTACCGCATCGAGTCGCGGCTGCGCTTCGATCTCTCGCCCTACCCGGCGATCCGGGAGTGGGCCGAGCGGGTCGCGGAGCGACCGGCGGTCGCCGCCGAGCGGGACGTCGTCGCCGCGCTGTTTCGGCGCTAGCCGGCCCGGCGTCCTCCGGGGCGACGGAGGTCGGCCCGGCCGGGCCTCGGGGTGCCCCGTGACTCAGCCGTGCGAGGGCCGCCCGCGGCGCTCGGCGAGCTCGAGGAACCTGGTCGCGAGCTCGTAGCCGATCTCGTTCCAGCGGCCGATGTAGAAGTCGGTCTCGGCCCGCAGGCGCTCGGGCTCGAAGCCAGTGCGGTCGGCGTTCGGGATCGCCTCCCACTCCGCGATCCAGCGTAGCCAGTCGGCCCGCGTCGTCTCGGCGTGGAACTGCAGGCCCCATGCCGCCTCACCCAGCCGGTAGGCCTGCCAGCAGAGGGCGTTGCGGGCGAGCGGGACCGCGCCGGCCGGCAGCTCGAAGCGGTAGTAGTGCCACTCGAGCGCCATCATTCGCTCGGGCAGCGCGGAGAAGAGCGGGTCGGCCTTCGCGGCCGGCAGCAGCTCGACGTCGTAGAAACCGATCTCGGGCCACTCGGCGCGCGGGACGGGCGTGCCGGTCGCCTTCGCGAGCAGCTGACCGCCCAGGCAGACGCCGAGGAGCGGGGTGCCGCGAGCGAGGAAGCCCCGGATCAGGACGTCCTCGTCGCGCAGCCACGGGTAGTCGTCCTCCTCGTGGGTGTTCATGACGCCGCCGAAGATCATCACCGCGTCGTACTCCTCGAACGGGTGGGACGGCGGCTCCTCCCAGGCGGGGCTCCACTCCTCGAGACGGTCACCACGGGCCTCTACCGCCTGCGCGAACACGCCCGCGTTCGGCGGCGGCTCGTGGATGAGGGCGAGCACGTCCACGGGCCGGAGTCTAGGCCCTGCGCGCCGCGGCCCGGAGCGCCGCCTGAAACGTGCCGGCGGCCGGACCGGGCTCTCCGTCACCGATCGGCCGGCCGTCGAGCGAGACGATCGGCATGATCTCCCGGACGGACGACGAGCTGAACGCCTCCTCGGCCGCCGCGAGGTCGGCGACCCCGTAGCGTCCCTCCTCCACCTCGTACCCGAGCTCCGAGGCAGCGGCGAGCACGTGGCCCCGCGTCACCCCGGCGAGGATCCCCAGCTCGAGCGTCGGCGTGAACAGCACCGTGCTCCTGCGCCACCACACGTTCGTCACGGGCCCCTCGAGCACCCAGCCGTCGGTCGACACGAACACGGCGTCGTCGCCGCCCTGGCGTCTCGCCTCGGTCTCGGCCGCCATGTTGAGCGCGTAGCTCGTCGATTTCACGCCCGCCAGCATCCAGGGTTCCGACCGTTGCCGCGTGTCGAGCGGCAGCGTCAGGGCGACGGCCCGCAGGCCCCTGGCCCGTCGCTCCTCGAGACCGGGCGGGAGCGCGCTCACGAGGGCCAGCGCGGTCGGCGTTCCCGTCCCCTCACGACCTCCCGTCCAGTAGAGGCGGAGCGCGCAGTCGTCGACCCCTGCGGCCGCGAGCGCGTCTGTCGCGAGCCCCGACAGGGCCTCCGGGTCGACGGTGGGAATCCCGATCCGTTCGGCCGACGCGGAGAGCCGGGCGAGATGCTCGTCCATCCGAAAGGGCCTGCCGTCGTAGACACGAAGCGTCTCGAACGCGGCGAGCCCGCGCAGCAGCCCGAGATCGTCCGCGTACAGGACTGGCTCGTCCGGCGAGATCGCCCCGCGGCCCGAGACGGCGAGCCCGAGCAGCGTCATACGGACACCGGCTCTCGTACGGAGGCGCCGATCGCGGCGAGCAGCGGCCTCGCCTTCACCCACGACTCCTCGATCTCCTCGTGCGGATCGGAGTCCCAGACGATGCCGCCGCCGACCCACAGGTGGATCCGGTCGCCGGCGATCGCGAACGTCCTGATCGTCAGCGCGAGGTCGAAGTCGCCGTTTGCGTACACGGTGCCGAGCGCGCCCATCGACGCACCGCGGCCGACGGGCTCGAGCGCGGCGATGTGGTCGACGGCGGAGATCTTCGGCGCGCCGGTCACCGAGCCGCCCGGGAACGTGGCCGCGAGGATCCCGGCGAGGCCCGTGCCGGGGCGGAGCAGGCCTTCGACCGTCGAGACGAGGTGGACGACGCCGGCCATCGCACGCTCGGCCATGAGCTCCGGCCACCGGACGGAGCCGGCGAGGCAGAGCCGGGAGAGGTCGTTCCGCTCGAGGTCGACGATCATCACGTGCTCCGCGGCGTCCTTGGGCGAGCTCCGCAGCTCGTCGGCCGCCGTGACCGGCCTCGTCCCCTTGATCGGCATCGTCCAGACCCGGTCGCCCCGGCGCGCGAGGAACAGCTCTGGAGACGCCGACACGATCGCCCACCCGTCGCCGACGAGAGGGCGGGGATGGAGCGGGGCGAGCGGGGCGAGCGTCGCGGCGAGGCCGTGGACATCGCCGCGAAACGGTGCCGAGAGGTGCTGGACGAGATTCACCTGGTAGACGTCGCCACGGGCGATCGCGCCATGGACGGCGTCGATCGCGGCCGCGTAGGCGCGCTCGTCCCAGGAAGGTTCGAAACGGCCCGCGACGAAGGCGCCGGGGGTGGGGCAGGCGGCGGTCACGCGGCGGACCGAGCAGGCCGCGAGCGGCAGCGGGCAGGGCTCCGGCGGGTCGGGCGCGGAGGAGCGCCGGATCGTCCGCGAGAGCCCGTAGCCGAGGTACACGTCCGCACACAGCGACGGGCCGGCGGCAGGGAAGCCGGCCTGCGCGAGGTAGGCCTCGATCTGCTCGAACGCGCCGTCGGCCTCGTGGATCTCGATCATTCGCCCTGAGTGTAAGCCCCGGAGCCTTCTGACCTCTTCCCTACAATCCGGCCGTGAACGAGCGGCCGATCGGGATCTTCGACTCGGGAGCCGGCGGTCTGACCGTCCTCCACGAGTGCCTCGTGACGATGCCCCACGAGGACTTCGTCTACCTGGGCGACGGGGCGCGGTGCCCGTACGGGCCGAGAGCGGCCGGCGAGATCGCCCGGTTCGCGCTCGAGATCGCGTCCTTCCTCGAGGCCGAGGGGGTGAAGCTGATCCTGGCCGCCTGCAACTCGGCGACCGCGGCCGCGCTGCCGCTGCTCCAGGAGCGCCTGTCCGTCACCGTCCTCGGCGTCCTGACGCCGGAGGCCCGGGCCGCCGTACAGGCGACGCGCAACAGGCGGATCGGCGTGCTCGCGACCGAGGCCACCGTGGCGAGCGGGCGCTACACCGGAGCGATCCACGGGCTCGACGCCGGCGCGCACGTGGTCGAGGTCGCCTGCCCGAAGCTCGTCCCGCTGATCGAGGAGCCGGCCTCCGTCGAGGTGATCGCAGGGGCCGTCCGCGAGTACGCGGCGCCGCTCAAGGCCGCCGACGTCGACACGGTGATCCTCGGCTGCACGCACTACCCGCTGATCCGGCCGGTCTTCGAGCGCGAGCTCGGCCGCCGCATCCGCCTCGTCTTCTCGGCAGAGGAGACGGCACGCGAGATCGCCGAGACCCTTGCGCGCAAGGGGATCGCGAACGACCAGGATCGGGAGGGGCACAGCCGCTTCCTGACCACCGGCGCTCCCGGCGAGTTTCAGGCGCTCGGCGAGCGGTTCCTCCAGCTCCCGCTCGGCGAGGTCGAGCGTGTCCGGCTCGAAGACCTCCGGCGGTCGGCGGCGTGATCAGGCAGGGTGAGCACGATGCGTGAGACACGCCGCGCCGACGAGATGCGGACGCTGACGATCGTCCCCGGCTACCTCGAGCAGGCCCACGGGTCGGCCCTGATCTCGTTCGGTCGCACCCGTGTGCTCTGCACGGCGACGATCGAGGACGGGGTCCCCCGCTGGCTCGCCGGCAGCGGCAAGGGGTGGCTGACGGCCGAATACGGAATGCTCCCGGCCTCGACCTCGAGCCGCACCACCCGCGAGGCGAGCGTCGGTCGGCAGAAGGGGAGGACCGTCGAGATCCAGCGCCTGATCGGGCGCTCGCTGCGGGCCGCCTACGAGCTGGAGCGCCTCGGCGAGCGCACGGTCTGGCTCGACTGCGACGTGCTCGAGGCGGACGGCGGGACGAGGACGGCGGCGATCTCCGGCGTCTGGGTCGCGCTCGCGCTCGCGGCACGACACCGCGGGCTGCCCGAGCCTGCCGACCACGTGGCGGCCGTCTCGGTCGGCATCGTCGAGGGGCGCTGCCTGCTCGACCTCGACTACGCGGAGGACGCGGGCGCGGAGGTCGACATGAACGTCGTGATGACGGGCGGCGGGCGGCTCATCGAGGTGCAGGCGACGGCCGAGAAGACGCCGTTCGAGCGGGCCCATCTCGACGAGCTCCTGCGGCTGGCGGCGATCGGGACGGAGCAGATCGTCGAGGCACAGCGGCTCGCGCTGTCGTGAGGGTCGCGCTCGTCTCCCGGAACCGCGACAAGCTGCGCGAGCTTCGGGAGCTCGTGCCCGGCTGGGAGCTCGAGCTGCTCGACACGACCGGGATTCCCGACGAGACCGGTACGACGTTCGAGGAGAACGCGCGCGAGAAGGCGCGATGGGGCCGCCGGTCGGCCCCGCCCGACGCCTGGGTGCTGGGCGAGGACTCGGGGCTGTGCGTCGACGGGCTCGACGGCGGCCCTGGGATCAGGTCGGCGCGCTACGCGGGCGAGCACGCGACCGACCGGGAGAATCTCGAGCGGCTGCTGGCCGCGCTCGAAGGGGTCGAGGGCCCGGGGCGGCGGGCTCGCTACGTCTGCGAGCTCGTGCTGCTCGCTCCGGACGGCCGCGAGGCCCGGGGCAGCGGCACGTTCCAGGGGTCGATCGCCCGTGGTCCCCGCGGTGAGGAGGGATTCGGCTACGACCCCGTCTTCGTGCCGGAGGGGCAGTCGCAGACCGTCGCGGAGCTCGGTGATCGGTGGAAGGCGAGCCTCAGCCACCGGGCGCAGGCAGCCCGTTTGCTCGCCCGGGCCGTGCGAGGCTCCCTCGCCTGACCCTGTGGTAGCGTGCGAGCGATGGAGCCGTCGGAAGCGCTCGCCGATCTGATCGAGATCTCGACGCAGATCAGGGCCGCCGTCATCGTGGCCCCCGGCGGGGACGTGATCTCGGCGGCGGGTGCAGACGGAGACCAGGCGCGAGACCTGGCGCGGGGGGCCCGTGAGCTCGTGGCTGCCGCCGCCGATGCGATGGGCGGGAGCGAGAGCCGCGAGCGGCTCGCCCAGATCCAGGCGGCGATGCCGCAGGGCTCCGTGTTCGTCGTCCAGGACGAGGAGCGCCTCGTGGCCGCGGTCACCGTTGCCGAGCCGACGGTCGGACTCGTGTTCTACGACCTGAAGACGTGCCTGCGCCACGTCGCCGGCGAGTCGCTGGCCCCGAAGCCGCGCCCGCGCGCGGCCGGGACGGTCGAGCCGACCCCGGGTACGACCGACGAGGCTCCCGCGGGCGAGCAGGCGCAAGCGAACGAGGAGGAAGATGGCACGCCCTAGGACGATCGCAGCGCTCGCCGCCGCCGCCGGAGTCGCAGGGGTCGTGTTGTGGCGGCGGCGCTCGCGAAGGAGGGAGCACGTCGACCTCTACTTCGCCGACGGATCCATGGTCTCGTTCCAGCCCGGGTCGCTCGAGGCAGGGCGGCTCCTGCCGATCGCGGAGGGGATGCTCGCCGCGGTGAACGGCTCCGCCGCGCGGTGAGCCCTGCCGAGCTGGCGCGGGCGTTGCGCGAGCACGCCTACCTCGAGGGCGATTTCCTGCTCCGCTCGGGTCGCCGGTCGCGCTACTACCTCGACAAGTACCGCTTCGAGACGCGGCCCGAGCTCCTGCGGCCGCTCGGAGACCTGATCGCGCAGACCGCCGCGCGCGAGGAGCCGGAGGCGACCCTGCTCGCGGGCCCCGAGCTCGGAGCGGTGGCGCTCGCGGCCTCGGCGTCGCTCGCATCGGGGCTCCCGTTCCTGATCGTTCGCAAGGCCGGCAAGGAGTACGGGACCGCGAAGCGACTGGAGGGCGTTCATGCCGACGGCGAGCTCGTCTGCCTCGTCGAGGACGTCGTCACGACCGGCGGCGCCGCCGTCGAGGCCGTCGAGGCGCTCCGCGAGGCAGGGCTCGTCTGTCGTACTGCGATCTGCGTCGTCGACCGGGAGGAGGGAGGCGCCGAGGGAATGGCTGCGGCCGGGGTCCGTCTCGTGCCGCTCTTCCGAGCCGGAGAGGTGCTGGCGGCGGGCGAAAACCCGCATGGCTAGTGGAGATACGTGGCCGGGGAGCGTTGAGGACAGCAGGTGTGCCTGCTAGGCTCCGGCGTTTGAGCACACCATCAGGCAAGCGAGACGAGGGGAGTGGAGAACGGTGACAAAGGCTGAGTTCGTCGACAAGGTCGCAGATGCGGCCGGCCTGTCCAAGAAGGACGCTGCCGCGGCGGTGGACGCGTTTCTCTCGACCGTGACG
>JADLFG010000056.1 GCA_020845695.1 Thermoleophilia bacterium
CCGAGGAGCGCCCGGGAGGTGCCGCCAACGTCGCGCGCAACGTCGCCGCGCTCGGCGCGAAGGCTTCGCTCCTGTCGGTGGTGGGCGACGACGAAGCCGGTGCGGCGCTCGAGCGCCTCGTCGCCGCGGACGACATCGCCGCCTCGCTGCACCACGACCGCTCGCTGCCGACGACGGTGAAGCTCCGCGTGATCGGCCGCCAGCAGCAGCTCCTCCGCATCGACTTCGAGACCCGGCCCTCGCAGGAGGTGCTCGCGGCCAAGCTCCGGGACTTCGCCGCGCGCATGGGCGAGGCCGACGTCGTCGTGCTGTCGGACTACGGCAAGGGCGGGCTCGAGCACATCGCGCAGATGATCGGGCAGGCCCGTGCCGCGGGGCGACCGGTCCTCGTCGACCCGAAGGGTGACGACTGGGCGAAGTACCGCGGCGCGAGCCTCGTCACGCCCAACCGCGCCGAGCTTCGCGACGTCGTCGGCCGCTGGCGCGACGAGGCGGACCTCGCAGCGAGGGCCGAGGACGTCCGGCGCGAACTCGAACTGGAGGCGCTGCTCGTCACGCGGTCGGAGGAGGGCATGAGCCTCTACACCGCGAAGGGGGCGCTGCACATTCCGGCGCTGGCCCGCGAGGTGTACGACGTCTCCGGCGCGGGCGACACCGTGATCGCCACGATCGGGACGCTCGTCGCGGCGGGCGCCTCGTACGCGGACGCCGTGCACGTCGCCAACGAGGCCGCAGGCGTCGTGGTCGGCAAGCTCGGCACGGCCGTCGTCCTTCCGTCAGAACTCTCCTGATGCCCGGCGCGCCCGAGCGCACGCCGGAGCCGCGGCGCGACGCTCCGCGCGAGCCGGCGCTCGCGGCGAGGCGCGAGGCGCTCCGGCGTACGCTCGGCGGTCGATTCCGGCTGCGGTTCCACGCCAGCGTCATCGTCTCGGGCACCTTCGCCACCGGCTTTCTCGCGAACGCACTGATGCTCCAATGGCCAGTGCACAGCGTCTGGCTGCGCTGGCCGCTCGCCGTGCTGGCGGGCTATGCCGCGTTCTTCGTGCTGGTGCGCCTGTGGCTCGGCTACGTCGGCATCCGGCCGTTCGGCCGGACGGCGCCCGGGGTCGAGGCCCGTGGCACTCGACGATCGGGCGGCTGGATCGCCGATCTCCCGGTCGGAGGACGCGGCGGGGGAGGGGCGCCGACGTTCGGCGGCGCCGGGGGCGGATCCGGAGGCGGGGGAGCGAGCGGCGCATTCGGCAGCGCGCTTCCGCAGGCCCCGCCGCAGTCGGCCGCAAGCGGCCTCTCCGACACCGGGACGTCGGTGGGCGGGGCGTTCGCCGACCTGGACCCCGGTGGCGGCGACGGGTGCCTCGTGGTGGTGCTCGCAGCGATCGTCGTTGCGCTCGTCGCGGCGCTCGTAGGCGGAGCGATCCACCTCGTCTGGATAGCGCCCGACCTCCTGACCGACGCCGCGTTCGCCGCGCTCCTGTCCGCCGGCGCGCTGCCGGGATTGCGGCGGGCGAGCGAGCCGGACTGGAACGGCCGGGTGTTCCGTGCGACCCTCCCGGTCCTCGCCGTCGTCATGGCCGTGATCCTCGCCGCCGCGTGGGCGTTCACGCACTGGTTTCCGGGGCTCCGCACGCTCGGCGAAGCGACTCGCATGCTGTTCTGAATGGCCAAGGCGAAGACCCTCCACGCGTGCACCGAGTGCGGCGGCACCTCGCCCAAGTGGCAGGGCCAGTGTCCGCACTGCGGCGCCTGGAACACGCTGGTCGAGAGCGTCGCCGCTCCGACGCGATTCACGACGGTCGCCGGGGCGCGAGCGCCGGTCCGGCCGCTGGCCTCGATCGTCGCCCGCGAGCGCCCGCGCTTCGCCACCGGCCTCGAGGAATTCGACCGCGTGCTCGGCGGCGGCCTCGTCCCCGGCGGCGTGATCCTCCTCGGCGGCGATCCCGGCATCGGCAAGTCGACGCTGCTCCTCCAGGCGGGTGCCGCGATCGGCGGCTCGCGCAAGGTGCTCTACGTGACCGGCGAGGAGTCCGGCGACCAGGTCGCGATGCGCGCCGAGCGGCTCGGACTGGTCAACGCGCCGGTGGAACTGCTGGCCGAGGTTGAGCTCGAGTCGATCGTGAGCGCGATCGACACGGCCCGGCCGGAAGTGGTGGTCGTCGACTCGATCCAGACCGTCTACACCGAAGCGCTCGCAAGCGCCCCGGGCAGCGTGTCGCAGGTCCGCGAGTGCGCGGCGCAACTGACGCGGCTCGCCAAGGAGCGGGGCATCGTCGTCGTGTTCGTGGGCCACGTGACCAAGGACGGCGCGATCGCCGGACCGCGGGTCCTCGAGCACATCGTCGACACCGTGCTCTATTTCGAGGGCGACGCGCACTCGGCGTTCCGGCTCGTCCGCGCGATCAAGAACCGCTACGGCGCGGCCAACGAACTCGGCGTGTTCGCGATGACCGAGCGGGGCCTGCGCGGGGTCTCCAATCCGTCGGCGCTGTTCCTCTCGCAGCACTCGGAGGCCGTTCCGGGTACCGCGATCGTCGCGACGCTCGAGGGATCGCGGCCGCTCCTGGTCGAGATCCAGGCCCTGGTGGACCCGGTCTCGGGGACGGGCCCGCGGCGTCTCGCGGTCGGGCTCGACCCGCAGCGGCTCGCGCTGCTGCTTGCGGTCCTGCATCGGCACGGAGGGGTCGAGGTGGCGGGACACGACGTGTTCGTGAACGCGGTGGGAGGGGTTCGGATCGACGAGCCGGCGGTCGACCTCGCGGTGCTCCTCGCCATCGACTCGTCGCTCAAGAACCGGGCTCTCCCGGACAAGCTGGTGGTGTTCGGCGAGGTGGGGCTCGCCGGAGAGATCCGTCCGGTGCAGCGGGGGCAGGAGAGGATCCGCGAGGCGGCCAAGCTCGGTTTCCGGACCGTCCTGTGCCCCGCGGCCAACCGGTCGCGGCAAGCCGTTCCGGGAATCGACCTGGTCCCGGTCGAACGCATCGGCGAGGCGATCGAATGGCTGCGGGGGAGCTGAACGGCCCGCGATCCTGCCGCCGGCGCATCGGGAGGTTTCACGACTTCACGAGGTTTCCCGCCGGGCACGGCCGCGTGTTTCACGATCGTATGCATCACGATAATATTTTGATGTAACATATTGTTATCATGGATTATATTGAATGATCTCATTCATCCCGGACGCGCGCGAGCGTGAGCAGGCCCTGAATGCGCTTCGAGACCGGCTGATCGGTTTGAGCGACCGCGACGGCGAACTGGTCCAACTCGCCAGGGGCGGAGTGGCCAGGTTCGACG
>JADLFG010000057.1 GCA_020845695.1 Thermoleophilia bacterium
ACCGAGTGCTCGAAGATGTATGCGTAGTACTCGTCGACCGAGAGCTTCTCGCCGGGATGCTCTCTCGACTCGAAGTGGCGACGGATGCCGAGCTCGCCGTCCGGGTCGATCCGCCAGGAGAGCTCGATCCAGAACTCGTTCTCCTCCCAGACCTCGCCGGGGTTGATCTCCCGCGTGTCGGTGATCTCGCGCCCGAGCCGCTCGGCGGCGGCGCGGAGGACGGGCTGGCGGAAGCCGACCCACTGCCCGTCGTACTGCTCGTACGAGTGGAGGTCGTGACGCTCCGATCCGTGCCCCATGGGCAGCACGTAGTCGGCGAGGAAGGCGGTTTCACTCCAGGTCGGGGTCAGGGCGACGTGGAGACCGACACGCCGCTCGTCGCTCAGCATCTCGATCCACGAGAAGCCGTCCGGATTCGTCCAGACCGGATTGTAGACCCGCGTGAAGTAGACGTCGAGCGTGCCGCGGCCTTCGCGGAGGAAGTGCGGAAGCAGGAACGAGAGCTCGTGGATCGCGAGCGGGTACTCCTCGGGCCACGTCAGCTCGTTCCAGGTCTCGGGGTGGGGCGGCGTGTGGATCGGACGCGGGACGAACTTCGTCCACGCGTTCGGGAACGTGCCGCCCGGGGTGGCGACCGCCCCGAGCAGCGCGTTCAGCAGGAAGAGGCAGCGGGCGACCTGCCAGCCGCCGAGATTCCCCGCCGTGGCCGAGCGCCACGTGTGCGTCGACAGGCGCGTGCCCGCCGAGGCGACGAGCCCGGCGACCTGCTCGATCGTGCCGGCAGAGACGCCCGACTCACGCTCGACGAGCTCGAACGTGAACTCCGCGTACGTGTCGGCGAGCCGGCGCTCGAACTCCTCGAACGTCTGCGGCCCGTCCGGGTGCTCGCACGCGAGGTACTCCTGCCAGTTCCAGAACCGCCGCACGAACTCGCGGTCGTAGCTGCCGGTCTCGATCAGATGGCGGGCGATCGCGAGCAGGATCGCGGCCTCGGTGCCGGGCCGCGGCGCCAGCCAGTGGTCGGCGTGGGTCGCCGTGTTCGAGAGGCGCGTGTCGAGGACGACGAGCTTCGCGCCGTTCGCCTTGCCCTCCATGACTCGCTGCGCATGCGGGTTGAAGTAGTGGCCGGACTCGAGGTGAGCGCTGACGAGCAGGATCACCTCGGCGTTCGCGTGATCGGGGCTCGGGCGGTCGAGGCCCATCCAGAAGTGGTAGCCGGCCCGTCCCGAGCTCGAGCAGACGTTCGTGTGCGAGTTGTGGCCGTCGACTCCCCAGGCTGCGAGCACGCGCTCCGTGAAGCCGTCCTCGCCCGGGCGCCCGACGTGGTACATGACGGAGTTCGGACGACCCTCCGTGATCGCCTGTCGGATCCGCCCGGCGAGCTCGTCGAGGACGTCGTCCCAGCTGACCCTCTCCCACCGTCCCTCACCACGGGCGCCGGCCCGGCGCAGGGGATGGAGGATGCGGTCCGGATCGGTGATCTGGTTCAGGGTCGCCGGTCCCTTCGCGCAGTTCCGGCCGCGCGATCCGGGGTGCTCGGGATTCCCCTCGAACTTCCGCACGGTCAGCGTCTCGGGATCGACGTAGGCGAGCAATCCGCAGGCGGATTCACAGTTGAAGCAGGTCGTCGGCACGAGCAGCGAGCGCCGCTCGACCCGTTCGGGCCACGCCTTCGAGTCGAGCTCGACCCAGTCGTCCCAGCGCTCCTTCGGCGGATACGCGTCGAGTTGCGTTCCGCTCGGGCCCGGGTAGCGAGCGCTGCCGGCTGCAGGCCTCGCCTCGCCGCGCCCGCTCATCGAGATCGACCCGGGCCGTTCGCGAGCGGGCGACCCGCCAACGGGCGCGGTGCGGGCGCCGGATCGGCACCCCGGGGCAGCGCGCCCCGAGTCGCCACACGCCGAACGCGGGCGCTCGCCGGGACACCCCCGGGGACGACCCCGCCTGGGACACGCCCGGGGACGATCCCGCCTCGCTCTCGCGCGCGATCCGACACGAACCGGCACACACCGGTGCGCTTCCCGGCGATACGCTCGATAGCGGGAGGAGGCAAGGGGTGGCCCCCGCGCGTGCGCGCGGGAAACAGTCCGTGCCGGGCGCGCGGAGCCCGGGCGTGCCGGGCGTACGGAGCCCGATCGTGCCGGGCGAGCCGGGCGTGCGGAGCGTGCCGGCGATCAGGCAAGGGGTACCGCCTGGCCGGCCTGGACGTAGGCGTGCTCGTGAGCGAGGACGGCGAGCAGTGCGAGCGGCACGGCCGCAACGCCGATCACCGGCGCCAGGATCGCGACGGCTGCGAGCGCGAGCCCGGGCCAGAAGTAGGGTGCGTAGCGGCCGCGGGAGAGCTCGCGGGCGGCGGCCCGGGCATTCGCGGTGGCATGCCCGAGCGTTGCCTCGCCGAGCGCCATCAGGAGATGGGCGAGCGCCGCGCCGGCGAGCAGCCACTCGAGCGGGCCCGCGGTCTCCTCGGCGAGCCAGCGCGCCAGGGGCAGCGAGACCGCGGCCCCGAGCAGCAGGGCCTGAACGAGCAGGTGGGGCGGAAGCAGCGGGCTCTGCCAGAGGTCGCGCCCTCTGGCCTGGGCGAACAGGTACGCCGTGTAGATCGCGGTCGCCACGCCCGCCGGAAGCCCCGGGACCGCAAGCCACTTCTGGGCCTCGACCTGCCCCGC
>JADLFG010000058.1 GCA_020845695.1 Thermoleophilia bacterium
GCGGCGGCCGCCGGCGTCGAGCGCGTGCTCATACGGGTCACGCCCGGGATCGACGTCGACACGCACGAGGCGATCCGTACGGGCCACCGCGGCTCGAAGTTCGGCCTGCCGCCCGGGCAGGCGATCGAGGCGATCGCCCGCGCGCGCGAGCTCGGGCTCGACGTGCGCGGCATCCACCTGCACCTCGGCTCGCAGCTCCTCGACACCGAGCCGGCCCGCTTCGCGATCGACTGGCTCGCAGGCTTCGCGATCGAGTGTCGTGACCGCCTCGGCTGGGTGCCGACGGTGGTCGACCTCGGCGGCGGGCTCGGCATCCAGTACGTGCCGGACGAGCCGGCGGTGCCGGTCCGCCAGTTCGCGACGGCGCTGCTCGAGCGGCTCGGCCCGGTCTGGGAGCGGCACGGGCTCGCCGTCCCGGCGGTGGTGATGGAGCCGGGCCGCTCGCTCGTCGGCCGCGCCGGCGTCACGCTCTACCGCGTCGGCGTCGTCAAGCAGGCAAGCGAGACGACCGCCTACGTGGCCGTCGACGGCGGCATGTCCGACAACCCGCGACCGATGCTGTACGAGGCGGAGTACGTCGCGCTGCTCGCCAACCGTGCGGACGAGGAGCCGGCGGGGCACTTCGTCGTCTGCGGCAAGCACTGCGAGTCGGGCGACGTGCTGATCCACCGCGCAGCGCTGCCCGAGCCGCGCCGCGGCGACCTGCTCGCGATCCCGGCGACCGGCGCGTACACGCTCGGCATGGCGTCGAACTACAACCAGCTCCCGCGCCCGGCGGCGGTGCTCGTCCGCGACGGCCGCGCCCGGCTGATCCGCCGGCGCGAGACACTCGCCGACCTCGCCCGGCTCGACGTCGACGGATAGACGGTCAGGCTCGCGCCGGCCGCCTGCCACGCGACGGCGATCTACCGCACGCGCAACCGCACCGCCGGCGCGCATCCCTCCCCGTACGTCGTCACCGACGCAGGGGGCTTCACGCGCCTGCGGCAACGGTTACGGTGACGGTGTCGTGAGCGACGACCCTCTCACCGTCTTCGTCTGGTCGGACTACATCTGACCGTTCTGCCGGCTCGGCCAGCCGACGGCCGAGTGGCTCGCGCGCCGGTTCGGCGCGGCCGTCACCTGGCTGCCGTACGACCTCCACCCGGAGTACCCGCTCACCGGACTGCCGCGGGAGGAGCTGATCGGGAGGTACGGCGAGGAGCACGTACGCCAGCTCACCGCCCGCTTCGAGTCGGAGGGGCTCCGCTACAACCCGCACCCGGAGGTCGTGCCGCACACGATGCGCGCGCTCCGCGTGAACGAGCTGGCGCGTGACCGCGGGCTCCACGACACCGTCCACGACCGGCTGATGGTGGCCTACTGGGAGGAGGCGCAGGACATCGGTGACCCCGAGATCGTGCGCGCGCTCGCCGTCGAGTGCGGGCTCGAAGCGGCCGAGGTCGACGACGTGCTCGCGGGCGACGCCTACCTCGACCGCGTGCGCTCGTCGACGGAGCAGGCGGTGCAGATGGGGATCACCGGCATCCCGGGCTTCCTGCTCGACCGGCGCCTGCTCGTGCTGGGCGCGCACCCGCGCGAGACGTTCGAGCGGGCGTTCGCGCAGCTCGGAGTCGAGCCGGCCGCTTCCGGATAGGCGGACTCGGGCGCCGTCCGCTCCCGCACAGTCGCCGACCGGGACGTCCGCAATGGCCCCGCACGGGGCGCCAGCGATCCTGCGGCGACCGCCGTGCCGAGCACCAGTGCCGGCACCGCCGCACGCCGGGCCCGCCGCTGCGCGCTACTGCGCCGCGGCGACGCGGCTGCGCCCGGAGCGCTTCGCCTCGTAGAGCGCCTCGTCGGCGCGGCGCAGCAGCTCGGACGGCTCCGTGCCGTGGCCCGGCGCGCTCGAGACGCCCATCGAGAGCGAGACCAGCGCCGCCGCGTCCAGGTCGGGCAGGCCGGCGTTCAGCGCCTCCATGGCACCCTGCGCGGCGGCGACGCCGTCCTCGACCGAGCCCGGGACGAAGAGCGCGAACTCGTCGCCGCCGAGCCGCCCCACGGTGCCGGCCGCGCCGAGGACGTTCGCGACCCCGATCAGCACGGCATCGCCCGTGGCGTGGCCGAAGCGGTCGTTGAGCTCCTTGAAGTGGTCCACGTCACAGATGATCACGGCGAGGTCATGGCCCGCCCGCAGGCGACCGCCGAGCAGCTCGAGCCAGTGGCGCCGGTTGGCGACCCCCGTCAGCGGGTCCTCGCCCACGAGGCGCTCGAGCTTCTGGACGCGCGCCGTCAGGCCCGACGGGGACTCGGACGCCTGGCCGGCGACGGCGCCGCCGAGCTCGTCCAGCGCGTCCATCGACAGGTCGAGCTTGGCGAGCGCGAGGTTCAGCACCTCGTGGTCGGGCTCGAGCCCCGCGATCATGCCGACCAGGCAGTTGGCGATCTGGACGCACGCCGCGACCGCGTTCGGACAGTCCTGCGAGCTCCGGCCCCCGTGATGGAACGCGATCGCGTCGGCCACCTCCTCGCTTGCCTGCGACGCGAGCGCGAGGAGCGA
>JADLFG010000059.1 GCA_020845695.1 Thermoleophilia bacterium
GCATGGTGATCCTCCTGGGCAGGGATGTTGGGCGTCGACACCCCAGATCGTCCCTGCCCAGGCGGACATCGCCTCGCCACAGAAGCGCTCGCCGCACCAACCTACTGAAAGATCCGGGCTAGCCGGCTCAGCTCTCGAGCGCGGCCTTTGCGCGCGCCGCGACCTTCGCGAACGCGGCCGGATCCTGCACCGCGAGGTCGGCGAGCACCTTGCGGTCGAGCTCGATGTTCGCCTTGCGGCAGCCCGCGACGAACTGGTTGTAGGAGAGCCCCTCCTGGCGCGCGGCCGCGTTGATGCGGATGATCCAGAGCCGGCGGAACGTGCGCTTCTTGTTGCGGCGGTCGCGGTAGGCGTAGACGTCGGACTTGAGGACCTGCTCCTTCGCCTTGCGATAGGAGATGTGCTTCTGTCCCCAGTAGCCCTTCGCCTGCTCGAGTACCTTGCGCCGCTTCTTGCGGGCATGCACGGATCGCTTGACGCGCGGCATCGTTCCTACCTCCCGGCTTCTCGGCTAGCGCTTGCGCGCCCGGGGGAGGACGAGCAGCCGGCGCACCTCACGCGCGTCGTCCTCGGCAACCGGGTGGTCGCGACCGAAGTCGCGGCCGCGCTTGGCCGTCTTCTTCTCCAGGTTGTGGCTCTTCATCGCATGGCGCCGCAGCAGCCGGCCCGAACCAGTGACCTTGAAGCGCTTCTTCGCCCCGGAGTGTGTTTTCTGCTTAGGCATCCTGTTCCGCCTCCACCTTCCCGGCGCTTTTCGCCGGCGCCAGCACCATCGTCATGTTCCGCCCGTCGAGGAGCGGCGGCGCCTCGATGTGGCCGAGCTCCTTGACGTCCTCCGCGAGCCGCATCAGGAGGTCGTGGCCCCGTTCCGGATGGGTTGTCTCGCGGCCCCGGAACATGATCGTAACCTTCACCTTCGCCTTCTGCCCGAGGAAGCGGACCACGTGGCCCTTCTTGGTCTCGTAGTCGTGGACGCCGATCTTCGGGCGCAGCTTGATCTCCTTGACGTGGATCTGGAGCTGGTGCTTGCGCGCGAGCTTCGCCTTCTGCTCCTGCTCGTACCGGTACTTGCCGTAGTCCATCACCCGGCAGACCGGCGGATCGGCCCCCGCGGCCACCTCGACGAGGTCGAGGTTCTTCGAGAACGCGTACTCGAGCGCCTCGGTGGTCGGCTTGATCCCGATCTGCGTCCCGTCCTGGTCGACCAGGCGCACTCGAGGCACGCGGATCGCCTCGTTGATGCGCGACTGCGCGACGACGGGCCTGACGGGCTCGAACGCTCGCCTCGACCTCAAAGCACCATCACCAAGTCTTGCGTTCCCCCTTCCTCAAACGACAAAAAGGCTGCGCGCAGCAGCCACCTCGTCCTCACGGCCTTCGGTTGAACCTCCGACGAGCCTCGGGCTCCGGAGGTGAGGAACTGGTCGCCCCTGCTTGCAGGCTTCACAGCCTAGCAGCTTGCGCGAGCTCGTCCAGGGCCTCCGCGCGCGGCCGCACGACCACCTCGCGCTCACCGCGCAGCCGGAGCGCCAGCGTCTCGCCCTCCGCCTCCGTGTCGCCCACGACGAGCACGTAGGGGATCCGCTCGAGCTCGGCCGTGCGAATCCGCTTGCCGAGCGTCTCGCCGCTCGCGTCGACGTCGGCCCGGACTCCGCGCGTCGCGAGCTCGGCCGCGAGCCCGCCGGCGGTCTCCCCGTGGCGGTCTGCGACGGGGACGATTCTCGCCTGCACCGGGGCGAGCCAGACCGGCAGCTCGCCGCCCGTGTGCTCCAGGTAGACGCCGAGGAAGCGCTCGAACGAGCCGAGCAGCGCCCGATGGATGAGCGCGGGCGTGTGCTCCGCGTTGTCGCTCCCGGCGTAGGCGAGCCCGAAGCGCTTCGGCATCTGCAGGTCGAGCTGGACCGTCCCGAGCTGCCAGCTCCGTCCGAGCGAGTCGGTCATGTGCAGGTCGATCTTCGGCCCGTAGAAGGAGCCCTCGCCGGCACTGACCGGGGCCTCGAGCCCGCGCGCCGCCAGTACGGCCTCGAGCGCCGCCTCGGCGAAGTCCCACTCTTCGTCCGTCCCGAGCTTGTTCGCCGGCCGCGTCGAGAGCTCGACCCTGAGCTCGAGCCCGAACAGGTCGTAGAGGAAGAACGCGTACTCGAGGCAGCCGTCGAGCTCGTCGTGGATCTGCTCGCGCGTGCAGAAGATATGCGCGTCGTCCTGGACGAAGTGGCGTACCCGCAGCAGGCCGTGGAGGACGCCGGAGAGTTCGTTGCGGTGCAGGTTCCCGGCCTCGGCGAGCCGCAGCGGCAGGTCGCGGTAGCTCCGCGGCGCCTGCGCGTAGAGGAGGCAGTGGCCGGGGCAGTTCATCGGCTTGAGTCCGAAGTCGCGCTGCTCGATCTCGAGCGCGAACATGTCCTCGCGGAACTTCTCCCAGTGGCCCGACGTCTTCCAGAGCTCCGCGTCGTAGAGCTGCGGGGTGCGGATCTCCCGGTAGCCCCGGCGCGCGTTCTCACGCCGGCGCAGATCCTCGAGCACGTTCCAGACCGCCATCCCCTTCGGGTGCCAGAACGGCATCCCGGGCGCGAGCTCGGAGAACTCGAACAGGCCGAGCTGACGACCGAGGCGGCGGTGGTCGCGGCGCTTCGCTTCCTCGAGCCGGCGCAGGTGCTCGTTGAGGTCCTGCCGGTCGTAGAACGCGGTCCCGTAGACGCGCGTGAGCTGGGTGTTGCGCTCGTCGCCGCGCCAGTAGGCTCCGGCCAGCGAGAGCAGCTTGACCGCCCGGATCGGCGCGGCCGTCTGCAGGTGCGGGCCGCGGCAGAGATCGGTGAAGTCGCCCTGGCGGTAGAGGGAGAGCTCCCCCTCGGCCGTGTCGACGAGCTCGACCTTGTAGCGCTCGCCCTCCGCTTCGAAGCGCCGGCGGGCCTCGTCGCGGCCGATCTCCTCCCGCTCGAACGTCCGCCCCTCCGCGATCTCGCGGCGGACCTCGTCCTCGAGCCGCCCGAGCGCCTCCTCCCCGACCGGCTGGGGAAACTCGAAATCGTAGTAGAACCCGTGCTCGATCGGGGGCCCGATCGCCACTTTCGTCCCGGGGTAGAGACGCCGCGCCGCTTCCGCGAGCAGGTGGGCGGCGGAGTGGCGCAGCACGTACAGGGCGTCGGGATCTTCCCGGTCGCGGGTGGTCAGGATCTGGATCCGGGCGCCGTCCGCAAGCGGCAGGCGCAGGTCGCGCGGCTCCCCGTCGACCCGAACGAGCACCGCCTGCTCGGCGAGCCGCGGCCCGATCGCGCGGGCGGCGTCGAGCCCGGTCGCCCCGTCGGGCAGCTCGAGCGCGGTCTCGTCGGGGAGCACGACCTTCACGATCCGCAGAGGATACTCGGCCGCCGGCTCCGCACCCGCCGGTCGCTCCCGCGCCTGCATCGGTCTCGAATCCCTGCTGGATTGTGCGGCACAATTGGGAAGGCAACTGCGAGCGGGCTATTTCGCGGTGATTGGCCCGGGCTCGGGCGCCGATACACTGGCCAAGTGGGCTCGATCACGCAGACGGTCGAACGCGAGCTGAAGCTCTCCGCGGCCCGGGACTTCCGCCTGCCCGACCTGCCCGGCGAGCCGCTCGCCCCGCGCGTCTTCACGTCGACGTACGTCGACACGGGCGACCTGCGGCTCGCGGGTAGCGGGGTCACGCTTCGCCGTCGTGTGGAGGGCGGAACGGGCGTGTGGCAGCTCAAGCTCCCGCACGGTGGCGACCGGCTCGAGCTCGAGCAGGCGGGCGGCTCCGCCTCACCTCCGCCCGGGCTGCTCGACCTCGTCACCGCCTACCACCGCGGGCGCCGGCTCGAGGCGGTCGCACGGCTGCGCACCCGGCGAACCGGGATCCGCGTGCACGAGCTGACGGGACCGGTCGCGGACGTGACCGTGGACGCGGTCGCGGTCCTCGACGGGCGGCGCACCGCCCGCGCGTTCCAGGAGCTCGAGGTCGAGCTGCTCGACGGCGATCGAGCGGTGCTCGACCGGCTCGAGGCGGTGCTGCGCGGCGCGGGCGCCGGGCCGGGCGATACGCGACCGAAGCTGTTCCAGGCGCTCGAGCTCGAGCCGGCGACGGTCGAGCCGGCCCCGCCCAGGAGCGCGCCCGCGAGCGAGCGGCTGCGCTGGCTGCTCGGCGTGCAGTACCGGGCGGTTCTGCGGCACGACCCCGGGACGCGGCTCGGCACCGACCCGGAGGAGCTCCACCAGCTCCGGGTCGCGACGAGGCGCACGCGCGCGTTCCTGCGAGCCGGGTTGCCGCTGCTCGACGCGGACTGGGCGGAGGCGCTGCGCGCGGAGCTCGGCTGGCTCGGTGCAGTGCTCGGGCCGGTGCGCGACCTCGACGTGCTCGGAGAGCGCTTGCGGGCGGACGCGGACGGCCTGCCGGGCGACGAGCAGCGCGCGCTGCGGCGGTACCTCGCCCTGCTCGCAGCCGAGCGTCAAGAGCACCGGGGACGGCTGCTCGAGGCGATGCGAAGCGACCGCTACCTGGAGCTGCTCGCCCGGCTTGAGCTGGCCGCGGCCGAGCCGCACCTGTCCGGCATGGAGGTCCCGCTCGCCGAGCTGGCCGAGCGGGAGCTGCGGCGGCTGCGGAGGGCCGTGCGTGCGCTGCCCGCCGATCCGCCCGACGAGGCGCTGCACGCGATCCGGATCAGGGGCAAGCGGGCCCGCTACGCGGCCGAGCTGGCGGAGCCCGCGGCCGGCCGGCGCGCGACGCGCTTTATCGCGGCTGCCAAGGCGTTCCAGGACGTGCTCGGCGAGCACCAGGACTCCGTCGTCGCGGGCGAGCGGCTTCGCGAGGGCGTGCGGCGGGTCGGCGGAAAGGCGTTCGCGTTCGTCGCGGGCCGGCTGGTCGAGCGGGAGGAGGCGCGCCACAGCGCCGCCCGGGCCGCGTTCCCGGAGGCGTGGCAGCGGCTCGAGCGCAGCGGCCGCGACGCATGGCGGTAGGGCGGGTCGTCCGCGCCGCCGGCGGGGTCGTGACTCGCACGGTGGGCGGGACGGTCGAGGTGCTGCTCGTCCACCGTCCCGCCTACGACGACTGGACGTTCCCGAAGGGCAAGGCCGAGGCGGACGAGACCGACGAGGCGTGCGCTCTGCGCGAGGTCGAGGAGGAGACCGGGCTTCGCTGCGAGCTCGGCCGCGAGCTCGCCCAGGTCGGCTACCGCGACGCGCGAGGACGACCGAAGACCGTGCGCTACTTTGCGATGCGTCCGCTCGGCGGGCGCTTTGTGCCGCGCGCGGAGGTGGACGACGCCCGCTGGCTCCCGCTGGCCGGCGCGATCGCGACCCTCACGTACGAGCGCGACCGGGAGCTCGTGCGGGCGCTCGCGGCCCGCGAGGCGGGGTCTGACCCCGGGGTCTGACCCCGGGGTCTGACCCCTATCCGGCCGGCCGGCGGCGCGATGCGAGGTCTGCGGAAGCTGATCGGCTACTTCGGGCGCCTGACGGCGTCGAGCCGGCGCGCCCGCTGGCGCGCCCGCTTCATCAGCACCGCGTGCGTCCCGCGCGGCTTCTCGCCCTTGCCGGGCCGCAGCCTGACCCAGCGGCCGCCGGCGTCGAGCACCCAGGCCTGGGTGTTGTCCGCGAGTAGCGTCTCGAGGGCCGCGTTCAGCTCGTGCTGGACCTTCGGGCTCTCGACCGGCACGACCACCTCGATCCGGTGGTCGAGGTTGCGCGGCATCAGGTCGGCGCTGCCCATGTACAGGCTCGTGCGGCGTCCGGCCTCGAACGCGAAGACGCGGCTGTGCTCGAGGAACCGCCCGAGCACGCTTCGCACGCGGACCGTCTCGGACATCCCGTGCACCCCGGGGCGGAGCGAGCAGATGCCCCGGGCGATCACGTCGACTCCGGCCCCCGCCTGCGAGGCGGCGTACAGCTCCTCGATGATCGCCTCGTCGGTCAGGGAGTTCGTCTTCAGGACGATGCGCGCGGGCTTGCCCGCAGCCGCGGCCGCCGCCACCCCACGGATCTCGTCGATCAGACGGGCGCGCAGGTTGAACGGCGCCACGAGCAGCTTGCGAAACCGCTGCGGCCGCCCGAACCCGGTCAGGTAGTTGAACAGGTCGGCGACGTCCGCCGAGATCTCCTCGTCGGCCGTGAACAGCCCGAAGTCCTCGTACAGCCGCGCGGTGCGCGCGTGGTAGTTGCCGGTGCCGATGTGGACGTACCGCCTGAGCCCGTCGCCCTCGCGGCGCACGAGCAGCGTCGTCTTCGCGTGGATCTTGAGGTTGTGGAAGCCGTAGACGACGTGGACGCCCGCCTGCTCGAGCGCCCTCGACCACTCGATGTTGCGCCGCTCGTCGAAGCGAGCCTTCAGCTCGACCAGGCAGACGCTCTGCTTGCCCGCCTCGGCCGCCTCGATCAGCGCCGGCACGACCGGAGAGTCCTCGCTCGTTCGGTAGACCGTCGAGCGCATCGCGATCACGTCCGGGTCCTGGACGCCGCCGCGCACGAACGCCTCGACGGTCGTGCGAAACGAGTTGTAGGGCAGGTGCACGAGGATGTCGCCCCTGCGGATCTCGGCGAAGAAGTCCGTCGGGCTGGCCGCGGTGGCGAGCCGCGCCGGCGTGGTGGGCGCCCACGGCTGGTCGCGCAGCTCCGGCAGCTCGAGCGACGCGATCTGCAGCAGGTCGGCCATGTCGAGCTTGCCCAGGATCGGGTAGACCTGGTCGGAGGTGACGTCGAGCCCCTGGACGAGCCGGTCGAGCATCGCCGCCGACATCCGCTGCGAGACCTCGAGGCGGATCACATCGCCGAAGCGCCTGCGGCGAACCTCGAGCTCGACCGCCTCGAGCAGGTCGTCCGCCTCGTCGGAGACCTCGAAGTCCGCGTCGCGCGTGACCCGGAAGAGGGCGCACTCCACCACTTCCATGCCCGGGAACAGCCAGGGCAGGAAGTGCTCGATCAGCGACTCGAGCGGCACGTACAGCCCGCGCCCGCCGACGGTCACGAACCGCGGCAGCCCCTCGGGCACCTTCACGCGGGCGAGTCGCTCCTCGCCGGTCTCGGGGTCGCGGACGAAGAGGGCGATCGAGAGCGAGAGCCCGGAGATGTACGGGAACGGCTGGCCGGGCCCGACCGCGAGCGGCGTCAGCACGGGGTAGATCTCGCGATCGAACAGCTCCGCGAGCTCGGCGAGCTCCTCTCCCGTCGCAGCCTCGACGGTGCCCATGAGGATTCCGGACGCGGCGAGCGCGGGCTTCAGCTCGTCCTCCCACAGCCGCGACTGGCGGGCCGTCAGCTCGAGCACGCGCGCCCGGATCGCGGCCAGCGCCTCCTTCGGGGTGCGCCCGTCCGGCGAGCGCGTGGCGAGGCCGGAGGCCGACTGCCTGGTCAGCCCGGCGGCGCGGACCATGAAGAACTCGTCGAGGTTCGACGAGAAGATGGAGCAGAACTTGACCCGCTCGAGCAGCGGCACGTCCGGGTCGGCGACGAGGTCGAGCACGCGCGAGTTGAACTCGAGCCAGGAGAGCTCGCGGTTGAGGAGGCGCTCCCGCGGAACCGTGCGAGTCTCGACCCGGGCCATCGCCTTGATCATGATACGAATCTGGCGGCCGCCCGGACCCGCTCGAGGTGGGTGCCGTGGCGCTCCGCGGGCGCGGACGATCTCGCCGCGCACCCGTCGCACCTCGGCGAGCCGTCGCCCGGGCGGCGCACGGGCCGGGCCCTACGCCGGCGCGAGCAGCCGGCCGATCCGTTCGAGCACGCCCGGTACGAGCCGGTAGTACGCGTACGTCCCGCGCCGCTCGCGCTCCACGAGGCCGGCGTCCGCGAGCTGCTTCAGGTGGTAGCTGACGGTCGGCTGGGCGAGCCCGAGCGCCGGCACGAGCTCGCAGACGCAGGTCGCCTCGCCCGCGGCGCGGGCGAGCAGGTTCAGGATCTTGACCCTGTGGCGGTCGCCGAGCGCCCGGAACAGCCGCTCGAGCTCCTCGGCCTCGCCGTCGCCCAGGCCGGTGCCGGCGAGCGGAGCGCAGCAGTCGACGAGCGCGAGCGTCTTCACGCGCTCATCGTATCGACCGAGTTCGATGGAAAGCGCCGCAACTGGGACCGGCGGGTAGGGGCGACACCCGCATCGCCCTCCCCCGCGTCACAAGAACGGATGCCACCCAGCCACAAGCCGGACCCACACCCCGCCGCCACGAACCGGGCCGGACCACACCCCGCCGCGAACGGGACCTGCCACACGCCCCACGAACCGGGCCGGGCCACACCCCGCCGCCACGAACCTGACGGGCAA
Source organism: Thermoleophilia bacterium (assembly GCA_020845695.1). Next base: position 8,243 of record JADLFG010000059.1, read on the forward strand.
CCCGTAGGGGCAACACTTGTGTCGCCCCTCCCTCGTGACGCCCTCCCCAGCCGTGTCCCCGCCCCCTACGGTTTCGGGATCGCCTCGAGCTTGTAGCCGACCCCGTAGCGGGTCTGGATGAACGTGTGACGCGGCGAGCGGCGCTCGAGCTTGTCGCGGATGCGCCGCACGACCACGTCGACCGTCCGATCTCGGCGCGTCTCGCGGCGACCCCAGATCCGCTGCAGGAGCTCGTTTCTCGACACCACCCGCCCGCGCTCGAGCGCCAGCGCGTACAGCAGCCGAAACTCGGTCGGCGTCAGCTCGCAGCTCGCCCCGCCCACGAACGCCTGCACCTCATCCGGGTCGACCCGCAACTCCTCCACCACGATCGCCTCGCCGCGCTCCTCGTCCTGCGAGCGCACCCCACGTCGCGCGGCCGCCCGCACCCGCGCCACGAGCTCCTTCATCGAGAACGGCTTCACCAGGTAGTCGTCCGCCCCGATCTCGAGCGCGTGCACCCGGTCGTGCTCGGTGCCCCGGGCGGACACGACGACGATCGGCGTCCCGATCCCCTCGCGCCGGGCCGTCTCGATGAGACGCCAGCCATCGACCCCCGGCAACATCAGGTCCAGCACGCACACATCGGGCCGCTCGAACCGCAACCGGGCCAGGCCCGCTTCGCCCCTCCCCACCCACACCGGATCGAACCCCGCCGCCTGCAGGTGCCGCGCCATCCCCTGAGCGATCACCTCGTCATCCTCGACGATCAACACCCGCGGCATGCTTCCGGCAGTATGGAGCTCGTGACCGGTCGGAACGCCGACCACGGCGCCGCCGCGGCCCTGCGGCTCGCGGCCGAGCGCGGCCGCAGGCTCGTCGAGGAGAGCCGCGAGCTCGTGCTGGTGCTCGGGCCGGACCGGCGCGTGCTCGCCGCGAGCCGGCGGGCCCGGGAGTCACTCGAAGGGATCGAGGAGGGCGCGCCCATGCCCGAGCACGTCTTCCAGCCGGGCGCGCGCCGGGTTCCGTTCGCGGTCAGCTACGAGCTCGACGGGCACCAGGAGACGCTCCTCTACCTGACCGAGCCCGGCGAGCTCGTCGCCTACGAGGAGCTGCGAGCGGGCTTCACCGCCGCGGTCTCCCACGAGCTGCGCACCCCCCTCGCCCGGATCCTCGCTCTGCTCGAGTCGCTGGAGCTGCCCGGAACGGACCCGACCGAGCTGGTCGAGCAGGCCCGCCACGAGGTCGAGCAGATCCGGGAGCTGATCGACGACATCCTCTTCCTGTCCGAGCTCGAGACCGGGCGGGAGGTCGTCGCGCTCGGGTGGACGCCTGCCCTCCCGATCCTGCGCGAGGTGGCCGAGTCGCTGGCCGAGCGGGCTGCGAGGGCGGCGGTCACGATCGAGGTCGCGGGCGACGAGAGCGTCGAGCTGCCGCTCAGGCCGCGCATGCTGCGGGTCGTCGTCGACAATCTGACCGAGAACGCGCTCCGGCACGCGGGGCCCGGGGCCGCCTGCGCACTGAGCGCGACCCGGGAGGGCGACGCGCTCGTGCTGACGGCGAGCGACACGGGGATCGGCGTGACCGCCGCCGACCTGCCGCGCCTGTTCGAGCGTTTCTACGGTGCCGACCGGGCGCGGGCATCGCGCGGGACCGGCCTCGGGCTCGCGATCGTCAAGCACGTCGTCACCGCCGCCGGCGGCACGGTCGACGCAGTGGGTTCCCGGGGCAACGGCCTCACGATCCGCTGCGCCTTCCCGGCGCCGTAGCGGGCCTGGCCTCCCGTCACCGGATCGACACCGGTTCGTAACCACCTGCTCACCGCGTCTTCGCGCAGGATTCGTCGCGACCGACGGCATCCGACCCGAAGGAGCGCGAGCCGGTGAGACTGGCACTGGTGCCCAAGCCGAGCGAGTTCTACGACCTGTTCGCCCGCGCGGGCGAGAACGGGCTCGCGGCGGCGCGCCTCACGGAAGAGCGCTTCCGCGACCATCCCAACACGACCGTCGCGCACAGCGAGGTCAAGCGGCTCGAGACCGTTGGCGACGAGCTGACCCACGAGATCATCCAGCTCCTGAACACGCACTACGTGACGCCGTTCGACCGCGAGGACATCTACGCGCTCGCGACCGCGATGGACGACGTGGTCGACGCGATCGAGCACGCGTCCGAGCTGCTCGACCTCTACGCGGTCGAGTCGACCAGCCGCAGCGCGATCGAGCAGTGCCGCATCCTCGTCACCGCGGCCGAGCACCTGGCGCTCGCGCTCCGCGAGCTCAAGGGACGCAAGCACGCGCAGGCCGCGCTCGTCGAGATCAAGCGCTTCGAGGACGACGCCGACCGCGTCGTGCGCGACGCGATCGGCGCGCTCTTCCACGACCCGCGCATCGACCCGCTGCTCGTGATCCGCTGGAAGGACATCTACGAGGCGCTCGAGGAGGCGGTCGACGGCTGCGAGACCGCCGGGAACGTGGTCGGCAACATCGTCGTCAAGAACGCCTAGGGGCTCGTGGACGGCACGCTCCTGCTCGCCGCGGTGATCGCGGTCGCGCTCTTCTTCGATTTCACGAACGGCTTCCACGACGCGGCGAACGCGATCGCCACGGGCATCTCCACCCGCGCCCTGCACCCGCGCTTCGCGGTCATCCTCGCCGCGGTGCTCAACTTCGCCGGAGCGTTCGCGTCGTTCAAGGTTGCGGCGACGATCGCGAAAGGGATCGTCAACCCCTCGGCAATCACGCTGCGTGTCGTGCTGGCGGGGTTGATCGGGGCGATCGCCTGGAACCTGCTGACGTGGTATTTCGGGCTCCCGTCGAGTTCGAGCCACGCGCTCGTCGGCGGGATCTTGGGCGCGGGCGTCGCGAAGACGGGCTTCGACGTGATCCAGTGGGACGGCCTGGTCCGGAAGGTCCTCGTCCCTTCGCTGTGCGCCCCGGTCTTCGGCCTCGTCGGCGCGCTGCTGTTCATGAGCGGGTTCCTCTGGGTGGTCAGGCGCCGGGCCCCCGGGATCGTCAACCGCATCTTCCGCCGGCTCCAGCTCGTCTCGTCGAGCTTCCTCGCCTTCACGCACGGGACGAACGACGCCCAGAAGACGATGGGGATCCTGGCCCTCGCGCTCGTCGCGTCCGGGCACCTCGACCCGGAGTTCGAGCGGCCGCCGACCTGGGTGATCGTCTCGGCGGCCTCCGCGATCGCCGCCGGCACGTACGCGGGCGGCTGGCGCATCATCCGTACGCTCGGCCAGCGGATCGCCAAGCTGGAGCCGCCGCAGGGCTTCGCGGCCGAAGCCTCGACCAGCCTGACGCTCTACTTCACCGCCCACTACGGGTTCCCGGTGTCGACCACGCACACCGTCTCCGGATCCGTCCTCGGCGCCGGGGCCGCCAGGCGCCTCTCGGCCGTCCGCTGGGGCGTCGCCGGCAACATCGTGACCGCCTGGCTGCTCACGATCCCGAGCGCGGCGCTGGTCGGAGCGGCGATGCAGGGCCTGACGAGGCTCCCGGGCGGCGCCGCGATCGTGTTCGCGGTCGGGGTCGCCGTCGCGGCGCTCGCGTTCGCGGCGCGCAGCCGCCAGACGCGCGCGCCCGAGCCGCGACCGGCACTCGCGTAGAGCGGCGCTCGGCTTCCGAGGCCGGGGTCGCGGGCGCGCGGCAGGGATCGTGGGCCGGCGGCCGGCGGACCGCGTACCCTTTGGCCCAGGACGTGTCGGGAAAGGGCTACACGGTGTACCGCCCGCCGGGGCGGCGGAGGCGGCGCGTCTGGCGGGTCGGGGCACTCGTCCTCGTCCTGACGCTCGCCGGCCTGACCGGCAGCGGCGCGTGGCTCGCGCGAGCCGAGAGCGGCCGCCTCCCGCCCGACGTGCGAATCGGCGGGATCGAGGTCGGGGGGCTCCCGCCGGACGAGGCGCGGCAGCTGCTCGAGCGGGAGGCCGCCGAGATCGCAGCCAGGCCGGTCGAGCTCACCTACGAGGGCGGCACCCTCCGGATCACCGGCACGCAGCTTGGCCTCGAGCCCTCGATCGACGAGGCGCTCGCCGTTGCCCAGGGGAGCCGGGGCAGCCTGAGCCGCCTCAAGGCGCGGCTCGGGCTCGCCGACCCGGTTGAGATCCCGCTCACCTTCGCCACCCGGCCGGAAAGGGTCGCGAAGGTGCTCGCGCGGGTCGAGGCGGAGGTGGAGCGCAGGCCGGTGTCGGCGAAGGTGACGCTCGCCGGCGACGCGGTGCTCGTCACGCCGGCCCAGCCGGGTATCGCTCTCGACACCGAGGCGGCGGCGGCGGCGCTGGCAGGGCTCCCCGAGGGCACGATCGCGCTCGAGCTCGCCGAGACCGAGCCGAAGATCACGACCGAAGAGGCGCTGGCCGTCAAGGCCTCCGTCGAGACGCTGGTCGCCGACCCGCCCCAGGTCTATTTCAAGAGCACCCGCTGGCGGCCCTCCCCGCCGCTCGTCCGCGGGGCGCTCGAGCTCCGAAACCGGCGCGGCGCGATCGAGGTCGCGCTCGACCCGGAGCTGATCGAGCGGCCGCTCCGCCGCGCGTTTCGCGAGCACGAGCGTGAGCCGCTCGACGCCACGTTTCGGGTCAAGGGGAAGCGGGTCGTCGTCGTGCCCGGCCGGGAAGGGCGGGCCGTGTCGGCGGCGGCGGTCGCCACCGCCCTGCTCGCGGCCGCCGGCCAGCCCAAGGTCAAGGTCGTGTTCGAGGCGCTCGAGCCGGAGCTGACGACCGAGAAGGCCGAGGCGATGCGGATCACCGAGCTCGTGTCCGAGTTCAGCACCCCCTACCCGTGCTGCGCGCCGCGCGTCACGAATATCCAGCTCGCGGCCTCGATCCTCGACGGCCATGTGATCCCGCCGGACGGGCGCTTCTCGCTCAACGAGGCGCTCGGCGAGCGTACGGCGGAGCGCGGGTTCGTGATGGCGCCGATGATCCAGGCCGGCAAGCTCGTCGACTCGGTCGGCGGCGGCGTCAGCCAGGTCGCAACGACGTTCTACAACGCGGCCTTCTTCGCCGGGCTCGACCTGGTCGCGCACACACCGCACGAGTTCTACATCTCCCGCTACCCGATGGGACGCGAGGCCACGGTCTCGTGGGGCGGCCCGGAGCTCGTCTTCAAGAACGACTGGCCGGCCGGCGTCCTCGTCAAGGTCGTCGCGACCGATACGTCGATCACCGTGCGCTTCTACTCGTCGAAGCTCGGCCGGCGGGTCGAGACCGCGACGGGCGACCCCTACAACTACACGTCCGCGAGCACGGTGCGCGTCTACAACCCCTCCCTGCCGCCCGGGACCGAAAGCACCGTCCAGAGCGGCGGCATCTCCGGCTTCACGGTCGACTACTGGCGCAAGGTCTACCGCGGCAAGAAGCTGCTGCGCGACGAGGAGTGGACCGTTCGCTACCTCCCGGAGAACTCGATCGTCGAGTACGGGCCGAAGCAGTCGAAGGACAAGGACAAAGACAAGGACGGAGACACGGACACGGGCACGGACGGGGGCGACGGGGGCGACGTCGGGGAAGACACCCCGGACGGCTGAGCCCGAACGCGCTTGACATCGATACCCCCAGTGGGTATCATGGGGTCATGATCGAAACCCTCACGTACCGCGTGGCGGGCATGACCTGCGATCACTGCCGCGCCGCGGTCGCGGGCGAGCTCGAGGGCGTCAGCGCAGTGCTCGAGGTCGAGGTCGACCTCGAGACGAAGCTCGTCACCGTGCGCGGCCGCGAGCTCGACGACGCGGCGCTGCGCGCGGCGATCGCCGAGGCCGGCTACGAGGCCGAGTGACCGCCGCCGCGGCTCCGCTGCGCACCGAGCTCGAGCTCGAGGGGATGACGTGCGCAGCCAGCGCCGCGCGGATCGAGAAGCGGCTGAACCGGCTCGACGGCGTCGAGGCGACCGTCAACTTCGCGACCGAGCGGGCGAGCGTGCGCTACGACCCCGCCCGGGTGGCGCTCGACGACCTCGTCGGCGCGGTCGTGTCGGCGGGCTACGGCGCGTCGCTGCCTTCGGCCGACCGCGACCGCGGCGACCCCGCCTCGGCGCTGCGCCCGCGCCTCTTCGCCGCGGTCGCGCTCGCCGTCCCGGTCGTTGCGATCTCGATGATCCCGCCGCTTTCGTTCGACGGCTGGGAGTGGTTCGCGCTCGCCCTCTCCGCGCCCGCGGTGCTCTGGGCGGGCTGGCCCTTCCACCGCGCGGCCGCGCTCAACGCGAGGCATCTGACCGCGACCATGGACACGCTGATCTCGATCGGCACCCTCGCCGCGCTCGCGTGGTCGGTCGTCGCGCTGGCCGCGTTCGAGGACGCGGAGGTCTACTTCGAGGTCGGCGCGGTCGTCACCGCCCTGATCCTGCTCGGCCGCTACCTCGAGGCGGGCGCGCGGCGCCGCTCCGGCGCCGCGATCCGCGCCCTGCTCGAGCTCGGCGCGAAGGAGGCGCGCGTGCTGCGCGACGGCGTCGAGGTGGCCGTGCCGATCGGTGAGCTGCGGGTCGGGGACCGCTTCGTCGTGCGCCCCGGCGAGCGGATCGCGACCGACGGGACGGTCGAGGAGGGCAGCTCCGCCGTCGATCAGTCGATGTTGACCGGCGAGCCGGTGCCCGTCGACGTCGGGCCCGGCGAGCCGGTGGCCGGCGCGACCGTCAACACGTCGGGCCGGCTGATCGTCCGCGCGACGAGAGTCGGCGCCGAGACGGCGCTCGCGCAGATCACCCGCCTCGTCGCCGAGGCGCAGGCCGGGAAGGCGCCGATCCAGCGGCTCGCCGACCGGATCTCGTCCGTGTTCGTGCCGGTCGTGATCGGGATCTCGCTCGCGACGCTCGCGGCCTGGCTCGCGATCACCGGCGACGCGTCGGCCGCGTTCACCGCGGCGGTGGCGGTGCTGATCATCGCGTGTCCGTGCGCGCTCGGCCTCGCCACCCCGACCGCGCTGATGGTCGGGACCGGCCGGGGCGCGCAGCTCGGCGTGTTGATCCGCGGGCCGGAGATCCTCGAGCAGACGCGCCGCGTGACCACGATCGTGCTCGACAAGACCGGGACGGTGACCGAGGGGAGGCTCCGGCTCACGGGCGTGACGCCCCTGAACGGAGCCTCGAGGACCGACGTGCTGCGCCTCGCCGGCGCCCTCGAGGACGCGAGCGAGCACCCGGTCGGCCGGGCGGTCGCCGCCGCCGCGCGGGCCGAGCTCGGGTCGCTGCCGGCGGTGGAGGGTTTCCGCAACCTGCCCGGCGAGGGCGTGGTCGGTCGCGTCGAGGGCCACGACGTCGAGGTGCGCAAAGCGGATGGCGGCGTCTCGGTCCGCTGGGACGGCGTCGAGCGGGCCCTGCTCGAGGTCGCCGACACGGTCAAGCCGACCAGCGCGACCGCGGTCGCGGAGCTGAAGGCGCTCGGCCTGACCCCGGTGCTCCTGACCGGCGATCGCGAGGAGACGGCCCGGGAGATCGCGGCCCGGGTGGGAATCGAGCGCGTGCTCGCGAACGTCCTCCCGGCCGGCAAGGCCGACGAGGTACGCCGGCTTCAGGCGCGCGGCGAGACCGTCGCGATGGTCGGCGACGGCATCAACGACGGGCCGGCGCTCGCCCGCGCCGACCTCGGCCTCGCGATCGGCACGGGCACCGACGTCGCGATCGAGGCCGCCGACGTGACGCTCGTCTCCGGCGACCTGCGCGCTGCCGCCGACGCCATCCGGCTCTCCAGGCGCGTCCTCGCGACGATCAAGGGCAACCTGTTCTGGGCCTTCGCCTACAACGTCGCGGCGATCCCGCTCGCGGTCGCCGGGCTGCTCGACCCGATGGTGGCGGCGGCGGCGATGGCCGCCTCGAGCCTGTTCGTGGTCTCGAACTCGCTGCGGCTGCGGCGCTTCCGCTCGACCAGGGAGAATGCCCCGGCATGAGCCACGGGTACAGCGCGGGCAAGGACGCCCTGATCCGGCGGCTGCACCGGATCGAGGGTCAGGTACGCGGGATCGAGCGGATGATCGACGAGGACCGCTACTGCATCGACGTCCTCACCCAGATCTCGGCCGCCACGACCGCGCTCGAGAGCCTCGCCTTCAAGGTGCTCGACGATCACGTCAACCACTGCGTCCGCGGCGCGCTCGAGTCGGGCGATCCCGAGGAGGCGCAGCGCAAGAGCCGGGAGCTCCTCGATGCCGTTCACCGGTTCTCACGAGCCCGGTAGGTCGGTCCTCCCCTCGTTCCTGACGCCGCCGGTCGCCGTCGCGGCGATCTGGGTGGCAATCGCTCCCTACCTGGTCACGGCTGCGCCCGCGCTCGAGCGGGCGCTGATCGGGCCGCTACCCGGAGCGGTCGCGCTCGCGTTCGCGCTCGCCGACTACGGGCTCTGGCGGCGCCGCGGACGACCCTGGCACGACTGGCACGTGATTCTGCTCCTCCTGCCCGCGATCGCGGCCGGCGTCTGGGTCGCCGTCGGAGCGCTCGTCCTCGACGCCGGCCTGACCCGCGTGCAGCTGCTGGTTGCCGCCGTCGGCCCCGGTGTCGCCCTCGTCGGCCTGCTCACGACCGCGGTCTCCTACCACGGCCGCCACCACCCGGACGAGTACCGCCTGCCGCCGGCGTAGGATCAGGGGGTGGCTTCGCCCGAGCTCTTCGCGCGCGCGGAGGCGCTCCACCGTGAGCACCCGGTTGTCGACTGCCACTCGGACCTCCCGATCGACCTCTTCCGTCGGCGACGCGCGGGCGAGCCTGACCCGCTCGCCGGCGACTGGCTCGGACGCCTGCGCGCGGGCGGCGTCCGCTTCGCGTTTCTCGCCACCGGCGGCGACGTCCCCGACGACCACGACGCGAACGGGCGCCCGAACCTGCGGGCCCTCCAGCTGATCGACGACGTTCGCGCGGAGGCCGACCCCCACCCCGGACTGCGGGTGGTCGAGTGGGCGGAGGACGTGGGGACGGTGATCGCATCCGGGGAGGTCGGGCTCGTGCTGCACCTCGAGGGCCTGCGCCCGCTGGTCGGCCGCCTCGACTCGGTGCGCCACTTCCACCGCCTCGGGGTGCGCTCGGCGCAGCTCACCTGGAACGGTGCCAACGAGCTCGCGGACGGCGTCGGCGTCTCGCGCCCCGGCGGCCTGACGCCGCTCGGCCGCGAGGTCGTCGCCGAGCTCGACCGGCAGGCAATCCTGATCGACGTCTCGCACCTCGCGGAGCCCGGCTTCTGGGAGCTCGTGGCGCTCGCCAGGGGCCCGCTCGTGGCCTCGCACGCGAACGCGGCGGCGATCTGCCCGCACCCCCGGAACCTCAGCGACGACCAGATCCGGGCGATCGCGGAGTCCGGCGGCTACATCGGCGTCTGCTTCGTGTCCGCGTTCATCGGCGACCCCGCCGGGCTGGAGCGCCTGCTCGACCACGTCGACCACATCGCCGGCCTCGCCGGCGTCGACGCGGTCGCGGTTGGCCCCGACCACGCGGACTACCTCGAAGGGGACGACGACGTCCCGGAGGAGCTGCGCCGCGTCGAGACGCTGCCGGCCTTCACGGCGGGGCTACTCGGGCGCGGCTACACGGAGGCCGAGGCGGCGAAGATCGTCGGCGGCAACGCGCTGCGCGTCCTGCGCCGGACGCTTCCACCCGCCTAGAAAACGGTTACCCTCCGGGCGTGGCCGCGTTTGACCCGCGCACCGACTACCCGCTTGGAACGCGACGTCCCGAGCTCGTGACGACGCCCGCGGGGGTCCCGCTCGATCGCGTCGATCTGGCGGCCCTGCGGGAGGGGCGGATCGGCGCCGCCGACCTGCGAGCGAGCGGCGAGACCCTCGGCCGCCAGGCGGCGATCGCGGCCGCGTCGGGACGGGAGCAGCTCGCCGCCAGCCTCGCCCGCGCCGCCGAGCTCGCCGCGGTCCCGGACGAGGTGATCCTCGGGGTCTACACGGCACTGCGCCCCCGGCGCGCGACCGCCGGGGAGCTCGAGGCCTGGGCGGAGCGGCTCGAGCGCGAGCACGACGCGCCCGCCGCGGCCGCCTTCGTCCGCGAGGCACGGGCAGCCTACGCTGCCCGCGACCTGCTCCTGCCCGAGCCCGAGACGTCGTGACCAGCTCGCGGCGGGCAGACGCGCGCCGCGAGCGCGAGCTGCGACGGGAGACGCTGATCGAGCCCCGGGCGGAGCTCGGGCTCGTCGCCCTCGCCGGCCCGACCGACCCGGAGCCCAGCCTCGTGCTCGAGGGCGGGCGCGTGGTCGAGCTCGACGGACGGCCCGAGGCCGAGTTCGACGTGCTCGACCGCTTCATCGCCGCCCACGGCATCGACCCCGAGGCGGCGGCCGAGGCGGCGGCGCTCACGGATTCGGAGATCGCGCGGCGGCTCGTCGACGTCGACGTTCCGCGGGCGGAGCTCGTGCGGATGTCGGCCGGGCTCTCGCCCGCCCGGCTCGCGCGGATCGCCGTGCTGCTCGACCCGGTCGAGCTGATGTTCGCGCTGAAGAAGCTGCGGGCGCGGCGGCGGCCGGCGAACCAGGCTCACGTCACGAACCGCAAGGAGAACCCGGCGCTGCTCGCCGCCGACGCCGCCGAGGCGGCGGCGCGCGGCTTCGCCGAGATCGAGACGACGGTCGGGGTGGCCCGCTACGCGCCGCTGAACGCGATCGCGATCCTGGTCGGCTCCCAGGTCGGGCGACCGGGCGTTCTCACGCAGTGCTCGGTCGAGGAGCTGCGCAACCTCCAGCTCGGGATCCAGGGCCTGACCGCCTACTCGGAGACGCTGTCCGTGTACGGGACGGAGCCGTGCTTCGTCGACGGCGACGACACGCCCTGGTCGAAGGCGTTCCTCGCCTCGGCGTACGCATCGCGCGGGATCAAGGTCCGGTTCACGTCCGGTGCCGGCTCGGAGGCGCTGATGGGCCACGCGCAGGGCTGCTCGATGCTGTACCTCGAGGCGCGCTGCCTGTGCGTCGTCCGGGCCGCCGGCGCGCAGGGCGTTCAGAACGGCGGCATCTCGACCGTCACGCTGGCGCTCGCGCTGCCGGGCGGGACGCGTGCGATCCTGGCCGAGAACCTGATCGCGGCCTGGCTCGATCTCGAGGTCGCCTCCGGCAACGACGCGATCGCCTCCCACTCGGCAATCCGCAAGACGGCGAAGCTGATGGGCCAGTTCCTGCCGGGAACCGACTTCGTCACCTCCGGCTACAGCGTCATGCCGAGGTACGACAACATGTTCGGCGGCGGCAACTACGACTCGGACGACCTCGACGAGTGGCTGACGATCCAGCGCGACTGGCAGGTCGACGCCGGCATCGAGCCGCTCTCGGAGGAGGCGGCGGTGGCGGTGCGGGAGCGGGCGGCCCGCGCTGTCCAGGCCGTCTTCGCCGGCCTCGGCTTCCCGCCCGTGACGGACGCGGAGGTGGCGGCCGCGGCAGTCGCCCAGGACAGCCGCGACCTGCCGGACCGCGACCGGGCGGCCGACGTCGCCGCCGCCGACCGCGTGCTGGCGGAAGGGATCGGCGGTGGCGCTGTCGCGCTCGCGCTCGACCGCGCCGGGTTCGACGACGTGGCCGAGGCGGTCGTCGCGCTCCAGCGGCTGCGGGTGGCCGCCGACACCCTCCAGACGTCGGCGATCGTCGGGCCCGGGTTCGCCGTCGAGTCGGCCGTCAACGATCCGAACCGCTACCTCGGACCCGGGAGCGGCTACCGGCTCGAGGGCGAGCGCTGGGAGCGGCTGCGCACGCTTCCTCACCAGGCCGACCCGTCGACGCTCGCGCTCCAGGATCGCTCCGCCGAGCCGAAGCTCCTCGTGCGCGGCGACGCCCGCGCGGGCGCGCAGCCCGACGAGGTCGTGATCGCGATCGGCCCGGCGTTCCTCGGACGGCTGCGGGAGACGATCGGGGGCCTGCCGCACGAGGCGGTGCTGGCGGCGGTCGCCGACGGCGTTCGAGCCGGGGGAGCCCGGCCCAGGATCGTCCGGGTGCGCCGCTCCTCGGACGTCGCCTTCATCGGCCACGACGGCGCGCGGCTCTCGGGCTCGGGGATCGCGGTCGGCCTCCAGTCGAAGGGGACGGCGGTGATCCACCGGGCCGACCTCCAGCCGCTCGACAACCTGGAGCTGTTCGGGATGGCGCCGCTCTTGACGCTCGACTCCTACCGCACGATCGGCCGCAACGCGGCCGCGTACGCGCTCGAGCGCCGCACGAGCCCGGTGCCGGTCGAGCTCGACAACTACGCGCGGGCGAAGCTGATCGTGAAGACGACGCTCCTGCACGCGGCCGAGACCGAGGCGGCCGACCCCGGGGCGGGCCCGCTCGAGCTCGCGCTCGAGCTCGCCTGAGCCTCGGCGCCGTCAGCGACCGAGGTAGCCGCCGTCGACGGGCAGGACCGCGCCGTGGACGTAGCGTCCGGCCGGCGAGACGAGGAACGCGATCGCGTCCGCGATCTCCGCCGCGCTCGCCCAGCGACCGGCGGGGATCCGGTCCGTGATCTCGGCGAGGCGCCGCCCGTCGGCACGCAGCGCCTCTGTCAGCTCGGTCTCCGTGTAGCCGGGCGCGATCGCGTTGACGCGGATCCCGAGGGGAGCCCACTCGTTCGCCTGGGCCTTCGCGAGCTGCGCGACCCCGCCCTTGCTCGCCGAGTACGAGGCGACGCCGACGCCGCCGTGGAAGGAGAGCAGCGAGGCGACATGGACGATCCTGCCGCCGCCGCCCGCGGCCGCGAAGATCCGTGCGGCGGCGCGCGTGACGGCGAAGGCCGAGATCAGATTGACGTCGACCACGCGGCGGAACTCCTCGAGCGCCGCTTCGAGCGCCGGCTCGCGCACGATCGTGCCGGCGTTGGCGACGCAGACGTCGAGCCGCCCGAGCCGCGCCGCCGCCTCCTGGACGGCCGCCTCGGCCGCCGGCGGGTCGCCGAGATCGGCGGGGACGACGATCGCCCGGCGGCCCAGCGCCTCGACCGCGGCCACCGTCGCGGCGGCCCCGTCGCGCTGGACGAGCGCGACGTCGGCGCCCAGGGCCGCGAGCCGCTCCGCGGTCGCGCGGCCGATCCCCCGGCTCGCTCCGGTCACGAGCGCCGCCTCGCCGGCGAGGAACGGGTGGTACGTCTCCACGGCGCGCCTACGTGACGACGATTGAGCTCAGGTCCTCGACCGGCTCGGGGAAGCGCGGGTCGAGCTCCCGCAGCGTCTCGACGAGCAGGCTCGCGACGGCGGCGTTGCGCACCCACTTGCGGTCGGCGGGTACGACGTACCAGGGCGCCCAGGCCGTCGAGGTCTTCGTCAGCGCGTCCTCGTAGGCATCCGTGTAGGCATCCCAGAGCGCGCGGTCCTCGAGGTCGCCGGCCCGGAACTTCCAGCGCTTCTCCGGGTCGTCGATCCGGGCCTGGAGCCGGGCACGCTGCTCGTCCGGGGAGAGATGGAGAAACACCTTCACGATCGTCGTGCCCTCCTCGGCGAGCAGCCGCTCGAGCTCGCGAACGTGCCGGTAGCGCCGCCGCCAGACCGCCCTCGGCACGAGCTCCCGGACGCGGACGACGAGCAGGTCCTCGTAGTGGGAGCGGTTGAAGATGCCGATCTCGCCGCGGGCCGGGCAGACGGCGTGCACGCGCCAGAGGTAGTCGTGGGCGAGCTCCGTCACGGTCGGGGCCTTGAACGAGGCGACCCGGCAGCCCTGGGGGTTGACGCCCCGGAAGACGTGGCGGATCGTCCCGTCCTTGCCGGACGTGTCGAGCCCCTGGAGGACGAGCAGGAGGCTGCGGCGAGCCTCGGCCCAGAGCCGCTCCTGGAGGCCGCGCAGCTCGGCGATCAGCTCGTCGACGAGCGCCTGCGACTCCTCCTTACCGTCGAGGCCGAGCCGGTCGGCGGGGTCGCGCTCGCGAATGCCGGCCGGCCGGCCCGGCGGCACGAGCAGGCGCTCGCGGGCCCCGTCGATCACGGGTACAGCCCCCGGACCGTGGTCGCAGCGGCGAGCCGCTGCACGCCGAGCCCGTAGGCGGCGAGCCGGAGGCTGAGGCCGCGCTGCTCGTGCAGCGCCCAGACCTCGTCGAACGCGCGGGTCATCACGACCTCGAGCTGCCCGTTCACCTCCGCCTCCGACCAGAAGTACTCCTGGATCGCCTGCACCCACTCGAAGTAGGAGACGACGACTCCGCCCGCGTTCGCGAGCACGTCGGGGAGGACGAGCACGCCCTTCCGCTCGAGGATCTCGTCGGCGGCCGGGGTGACGGGGCCGTTCGCCCCCTCGAGGACGGCGCGCGCGCGCACGCGCCCCGCGTTCCCATCGTGAATCGCCTGCTCGAGCGCGCACGGCGCGAGCAGGTCGCACTCGACGAGCAGCAGCTCCTCGCCCGAGATCGTCTCGGCACCGGGTAGATCGGCGACCGAGCCCGTCCTCGCCTTGTGGGCGAGCGCGGCCTCGACGTCGAGACCGGCGCGGTCCTGGACGGCGCCGCCCGAGTCGGCGAGCGCCACGATCCTGGCTCCGTCACCCGCGAGGAATCGGGCCAGGGAGGCGCCGACGTTCCCGAGCCCCTGGATCGCGACCGTCTGCTCGGGGAGCGGGCGGCCGAGCCGCCCGGCCGCGCTGCGGGCGCAGAAGAGCAGCCCGCGGGCGGTCGCCTCCAGCCGGCCCTGGGAGCCGCCGACCTCGAGCGGCTTGCCGGTCACCACCTCGCGCACCGAGTAGCCGACGTGCATCGAGTAGGTGTCGAAGATCCAGGCCATCACGCTCGGGTCGGTACCGACGTCGGGCGCGAGGATGTCCCGCTCCGGGCCGATGTCAGCGATGATCTCCGAGGTGTAGCGGCGGGTCAGACGCTCGAGCTCGCCGCGGGAGAGCTGCTTGGGGTCGCAGGCGATGCCGCCCTTGGCGCCGCCGAACGGGATTCCCGTCAGCGCGCACTTCCAGCTCATCGACATCGCGAGCGCCCGCACCGCGTCGAGGGTGACGTCCGGGTGGTAGCGGATGCCACCCTTCGCCGGGCCTCGCGCGACGTTGTGGGCGACGCGGTAGCCCTCGAACACGCGGATGGCGCCGTCGTCCATCCTCACCGGTACCGACACGATCAGCGATTTCTTGCAGCGGCCGAGGAGCTCGGCGATGCTCGGGTCGATCTCGAGCGCGGCCGCCACGCGCCGGAGCTGCTCGCGGGCGAGCTCGAAGGGGTTCTCGCGCAGGTGCGAGGCCGCGCTCACACCCGGGCCTCGCCGCCCGCCCGGACGGGACGTAGGTAGACGAACCAGTAGAGGGCGCCGACGAGGACGGTGCCGCCGACGATGTTGCCGATCGTGACGGGGATCAGGTTGTCGACGACGAACGCTCCCCAGGTCAGGCCGGAGAGGTCGGGTGGCGCCTCGAGCGACGCGAGAACGCCGGCGTCGGCCTTGATGAAGAGCCCGGCCGGGATGAAGTACATGTTCGCGACCGAGTGCTCGAACCCGGCCGCGACGAACGCCGCGATCGGCGGGACGATCGCGAGGATCCGGTCGGTGGTGGTGCGGGCGCTGTAGCAGAGCCAGACGGCCATGCAGACGAGCGCGTTGCACATGATCCCGAGCGCGACCGCCTGCCCGAAGCCGAGCCCCGTCTTGGCGCTCGCGATCGTGAGCGCCTGCGCGCCGATCGCCCCCTCGCCGAACGTGTGCTGCTGCGTGCCGTACATGAGCCCTGCGGTCGCGATCGCGCCCGCGAAGTTGCCGGTGTAGACGACGGCCCAGTTGCGGACGAGCTCGAGCGTGGAGACGCGACGGCTCGCCCATGCCATCACGATCAGGTTGTTGCCGGTGAAGAGCTCGGCGCCGGCGACGACGACGAGGATCAGGCCGAGGGAGAAGACGACACCGGCGAGCAGCCTCCCGACGCCGTACGGGAGCGCAGCCCCGCCCGCGGTCGCGGTCGTGGCGAAGATCGCGCCCATCGAGATGAACGCACCGGCCAGGATCGCGAGCGCGAGCTGGCTCGCGACCGGCAGCGTCGCCTTCGCCCGGCCGACATCGGCGGCCCGCCGCGCCATCTCCGCGGGCGGCAGCGCGTCGAGACCGCCAGCCGGGAAGGCAGGGGCGGCCGGTGGCGTCTCGCCGGGGTGCACGGCCATCTGCGCGCGGGTTCGGCGCCGCGGGCGCAACCCCTGCCGGACCGGCCGTCCATCCCGCCGTCCCCCTGAGGGGTGACAGCCGCAGCGCGCGACCGGGGATCAGCCGGCCGGCCCGGTATGTCGTTACTTCGGGCACAGGCTCGACGCGACCTCGACCCGCGAATGACGACCGTGACATCCATGCCGGCCACCGGCCGCCGCAGCGCCCCGCTGCGAGTGCTCCTGATCGAGAGCGACCCGGGCACCGCGCGGTGGATCGGCGAGGCGCTCGCCTCGCGCGAGACGGAGAGCTTCGAGGTCGAGTGGGTGCGGGAGCTCGTGCCCGGGCTCGACCGCCTCGGCGAGGGCGCAGCGGACGTGTGCGTGCTCGATCTCTCCCTGGGCGGGTCGGCCGCGGCACGCACGGTGCTCGCGGCCCGCGTGCAGGCACCCGACACGCCGGTGATCGTGCTCGCGGCCGAGGCCGATGAGGAGCTGGCCGCGCAGGCGGTCGCCGAGGGCGCGCACGACTACCTGGTGCGGGAGCAGCTCCACCCCGATCTCGTCGCGTGGGGAATCACCCAGGCTGCCTACCGGGCCCGCAGGTCGCCCCGCTTCGAGCAGGCACGCATGCTCGACGAGCTGACCGGGGTCCTGAACGGCCGCGGGCTCGCCGCGGTCGGCGAGCGCCAGGTTCGAGTTGCCGCGTTTACCCGGCGCCCGTTCGCCGTGCTCTACGTCGACGTCGACGGGCTCGCGACCATCAACGAGCGTCACGGCAGGGCGGCGGGCGACCGCGTGGTCCTCGACGTCGTGACGTTGCTCGCCGGCACGTTCCGGGCCTCCGACGTGATCGCCCGCGTGGGCGGCGACGAGCTCTGCGTGATCCTCTGCGACGTGACGCTCGACGGCTTTGGAGAGGAGCGCGCGCAGGAGCGGCTCGCCGAGGCGCTGGCCCGCCTCAACGCCCGCCGCGACGAGGCCCCAGCGATCGCCCTGACGATCGGAGCGTCGCGTCTCGACCCGGCGCAGCCCTGCACGTTCGATCAGCTGCTGCGACGTGCGCGCCACGCGATGCGCGACCGCAAGCTCGCCGCCGCCTGACGCCCCGGGCCGGCTGCCGCTAGCCTCGATTCCCCACGGGGCGTGTGTAGGGGCGTCTGGGTACGGTTGCTGAGCTTCGGTGTGGGGTGTGCGGCTGTGGCGGTGGGCGAGGGCTGCGGCCGTGGCTGGGAGCGTGTCCGGGGC
>JADLFG010000060.1 GCA_020845695.1 Thermoleophilia bacterium
CCCTCGGCCTGGTAGCTCGGCTGGAGGCCGATCGTGCCGGGGTAGCTGGCGACGTCACGACCCCACGTGGTGGCCCCGGAGGCGACGAACACCTGGGGCACGCCCTGCGCCTTCAGGTAGTCGAGCACCTGCAGGTTCTGGTCGGTGCCGAGCGAGTTGAAGACGACGAAGACCTTGTCCTGCTCGACGAGCTGCCGGGTCACCTGCACCGACTGCGACGGCGTGTAGGCGTCGTCGAGGTAGCGGTACTCGATCGTGCGGCCGTTGACGCCGCCCTTCGCGTTGACGTACTTGAAGTAGGCGTCGGCGCCGCGCGCGACGGCGGCGTAGGCGGAGGCGACGCCCGAGAGCGGCGCCGTGCCGCCGATGAGGACGGAGGTGTCGGTGACGCCGGGATCCGAGGAGCTGCGTGCGGTGGCTGCCGTCGCCGAGGCGGACACCAGCGCCACCAGCGCGAGGGTCGCGGCGACGGTGGTCGTGAGCGTGCGTGTCATCGGATCGGTCTCTCCTGGGAGCGGGTGTGGTCTCCTGCGTCCGGATCGTAGCCCCCGGGTGTTAGCGAATTCCTAGCGCCTCGGACGAGGCGCTCCAGCAGCTCCAGCAGGCCGGAGACGCCGCCTGGGAGCAGGAAGACGGCGGCGATGACGACGAGGCCGTAGACGACGCCGGGGAGGCCGGGCGACCTCGAGACGTCCTGGGCCCAGATCGGCAGGAACTGGATCAGGACGGCGCCGGCGATCGCGCCCGTGAGGGAGCCGAGGCCGGAGACGACGACGCCGACGACGAGGACGATCGAGAGGGTGACGGGGTAGTTGGTGGGCCCCACGCCGGCGTTCGCGATCGCGAAGAGCGATCCGGCGGCCCCGGCGTAGAACGAGGAGACGGCGAACGCGAGCGTCTTCGCCCGCGCGGGCGAGATGCCGGCCATGACGGCGGCGACCTCGCTGTCGCGGATCGCGCGGAAGGCCCGGCCGGTACGGCCGCGCAGCCCGAGCCAGGCGGCGACGTAGAGGACGAAGGCGACCGTCCAGCAGAGGGCGTAGAGCCAGTTGTTGAAGTCGAGCTCGAGGCCGAGGATCGAGATCGGCCGGAGGGCGGCGGTGAGCGTGTCCTCGGAGAAGAGCAGGATCCCGGAGGAGCCGCCGGTGAGGCTCTCCCACTTCTTCAGGATCGCCGGCACCGCGAGCGCGACGGAGAAGGTGGCGAGGGCGAGGTAGAGGCCGGTGAGGCGCAGGGCGGGAAGGCCGAAGAGGAAGCCGGCGGCGCCGGTGAGGAGACCGGCGAGCGGGATCGTCCAGACGTCGCGGAGCCCCGCGTCCGTCATCAGGATCGCGGTCGTGTAGCCGCCGACGGCCATGAAGGCGCCGTGACCGAGCGAGATCTGGCCGGTGTAGCCGGTGAGGACGTTGAGCCCGAGCAGCGCGATCAGGTAGACGGCGACGTACGCCGCCTGCTGCGCCTGGAAGTCGCTGAGGGCGAGCGGCGCCAGCGCGATCGCGATCGCGAGCGCGGCGAAGGCGGCGAGGGGCCGGGCGACGCGGCTCATACCTTGTCCACCCGCCTGCGGCCGAAGAGCCCCGCCGGGCGGAGGAGCAGGACGCCGAGGATGAGGACGAGCGCCGCGGGCAGGCGGAGGTCGCTGCCGACGACGTCGACGTAGGCGCTGAGGAGGTTGAGGCCGACGCCGACGACGAGGCCCCCGACGACGGCGCCGATCGGCGAGTCGATGCCGCCGAGCACGGCGGCGGCGAACGCGTAGATGAGGATGGGCTGCATCAGGTTCGGGTCGATCGAGGGGTAGGCGACGAGCAGGCCGCTGACGGCGCCGAGGACGGCGGCGAGCCCCCAGCCGAGCGAGAGCATCCAGGGCACGCGGACGCCAACGAGTCGGGCCTCGGCGGGGCTCGTGGCAGCGGCCCGGAGCGCGAGCCCGAGCTTGGTCGTCTGGAAGAGGAGCCAGAGGAGCACGACGACGGCGAGGGAGACGCCGATCGTGCCGACGTCCTGCCAGGCGATGGCGACGTCGCCGACGGCGAGGGTGCCGGTCCCGAACGGGCTCTTCATCGAGCGCTGCTCGCCCGACCAGATCCAGGCGGTGAGGCCGTTGAGCGCGAGGAGCAGCCCGATCGTGACGACGACGACCCGGAGGACGGAGCCGCCCCGCTCGAGCGGGCGGATCAAAGCTTGGTGGAGCCCGATCCCGCCGGCGAACGCGATCGCGAGGGTGACGAGCACGGCCGGCCAGTACGGGAGCCCGTGGTTCGCCGTCAGCGTCCACGCGACGTACGTGGTGAAGGTCGCCATCTCGCCCTGTGCGAAGTTGATCACCCCGGTGGCCCGGTGGATGAGCACGAGCGCGAGCGCGAGCGAGCCGTACACGCCTCCGGCGGCGAGCCCCGAGACGATCTGCTGGAGGAGCTCGGTCATCAGTACCCGAGGTAGCTTCGACGGACGGCGTCGTCGGCGCGCAGGTCGGCGCTCGGCCCCTCGAGCGCCACCTCCCCCACCTCGAGCACGTAGGCGCGGGCCGCGGCGTCGAGCGCGATGCGGGCGTCCTGCTCGACGAGGAGC
>JADLFG010000061.1 GCA_020845695.1 Thermoleophilia bacterium
GATCGAGGGCCGCCATCCCACGCCAGCATCCCAGCCCTCACGCCGATCTGCCGCAACGACCGGCAGCCAAGCGACGGGCAAACTCAGCGCATCAACGCTCGCCGACCGCGGAAGATGGAGCTAGCCGTCGTCGACTGAACCACCCGCCCCACCCAGTCGGCTACGAGCTACGGAGGAGGATCGCCCGGATCGCCTGGTGGCTCGCCTCGTCGGGCGACTCGCTGATCACCGTGGCCGGACGGTCGAAGTGGGCCAGCGCGTCGCGGAGCGCCTCGGCACGCAGCGTCCCCTCGCCGTAGGGAAGGTGGCGCGTCTCGTTGCGGTTCGCGTACGCGATGTCGGAGAAGTGCACGTGGAACGGCGCCCCGGGCTCCAGCACACGGTCTGCCTCCGAGAGCACGCGGGCGAACGCGTCGGGGTCGACGAGCGAGCCGTCCGTGACCGCATGCAGGTGCGCGAAGTCGAGCACCGGCCGCACCCAGGGGAGGCGAGCCGCGACCGAGAGGACATCCAAGAGGCTGCCGAGCTCGCGCACCCGGCCCATCACCTCGACGCCGAACGGGACGGCTCTCCCCTTCGCCTCCAGCCGTTCGCGGAGCTCGGCCAGCTGCTCGACAACGTCAGCGAGCGCGGCCTCCCGGGTCCGTCCGAGCAGGAAACCCGGGTGGACGACCACGGGCTCGGCCCCGGCCGCGACGGCGAGCCCGGCCGAGTGGTCGAGCATCCCCACCGCTCGACGGTGCTTCGCGTCTCGCGTGGGCTGCCCGAGGAACGCCGCCAGCGGCGCATGCACGGACAGGGCGATGCCGTGTAGCCGAGCCAGCTCCCCGAGCCGGGCGGCGGTCTCCGTTCCGAGCCAGAACCCGCCTTCGAGGTCGAGCTCGCAGGCCGAGTAGCCGCGCGCCACGAGCAGCGCGATCGCCGTCTCCGGCGACTCGCGATCCGGCAGCCGCGGCGGCCCGAAGCGGACAGCGCCCACGCGGCCAGTGTAGGGCGGCACGCCGGTCGCACCACGATTCAGGGGTCAGACCCCGGGGTCAGACCCCTCAACATCTCTCAACAATTTTCGATTCAGGGGTCAGATCCCGGGGTCAGACCCCTCAACATCTCTCAACATTGTTTGGCGCTCGCGGTGCCGTCCGACGGCGCCGTTACGTTGAGCACATGCCGCGACGGCCTTCCAGGATCGAGTTGCTCGAGCTCGACATCGACGTTCGCCTCGCTGATCTCTGGGCCGAGGCGCTCGACGTCGAGGAGTGGGGGCTCGAGGTGGTCTCCGCGCTGATGCGAGCCGCCTACGGCAAGGGGTACTGTGACGCGCTCACGGAGGACGATCCGGGCTCGCTGTGCCGCGACCACGGCTACGTCGTCCCGGCCCGCCGGCCGGCCCCGGCCCCGTAGCGCCGCACCCTGCGCCGGCCCGGGAAGCCGGGGCTACAATCGAGACGGTGGCACGCAGACGCATTCCCGTGCGGCTCGTGATCGCGCTGTCGGTCGCGGTCGTGCTCGCGGTGTTCCTCCTCTACACGAGCTTCGCCGGTGGCGCGACCGACTCGCTGCGCCCGAGTCAGCTCGCCGGCGCCCAGGGGGAGGTCCAGCTTGCCGGGATCGTCGTCGGGCCCGTGGCAGGGGACGCGCACGGGACGGGACTGACGTTCGCGCTCAAGGACTTCGACGGGCCCGCGACGGTCCCCGTCGTCTACACCGGCTCGGTTCCCGACCTCTTCGCCGCCGACCGGCACGTCTATCTGCGCGGCGAGTTGCGGGACGGCGTCTTCGTCGGCGTCGAGGACTCGCTCGTGACGAAGTGCCCTTCGAAGTACGCGCCGAAGAGCGACGACGCCGCCGGCTGACGTGCCGGGACTCGGCCGCGCCGCCCTCGTCATCGCCCTCGGCCTCGTCCTGTACGCGGCGATTGCGGGCGCCTACGCGGCGCTGCGGGGCCGGCGCCGCCTGGCGGACTCGGCGGCCAACGCACTCGTCGTCTCCTTCGTCGCCACGGCGGCGGCGGCGGCGGTCCTGCTCGGCGCGTTCCTCACCGACGACCTCTCCCTCACGTACGTCGCGAACCACTCGAGCCGGGACCTGCCGCGCGGCTACGCCTTCAGCGCGTTCTGGGGCGGTCAGGAGGGCTCGCTCCTGCTCTGGCTGCTCGTCCTCACCGGCATGTCCGCGGCCGCGGTCGTCCTCAACCGCCGGCTCGTCCGGGAGGTTCTCCCGTGGACGGTGCCGATCCTGGCCGGCGTCGCCGTGTTCTTCGCGCTCGTGCTCGTGCTCGTCTCGAGCCCGTTCGCGACCCAGCCGGCGCCGGCTGACGGGCTCGGGCTCAACCCGAGCCTCCAAAACCCGTACATGATCGCCCACCCACCGCTGCTCTACCTCGGTTACGTGGGGTTGACGATCCCGTTCGCGTTCGCGATGGCCGCGCTCGCCTCACGCCGTATCGACGAGCGCTGGATCGTCGCGACCAGGCGCTGGACGCTCGGCGCCTGGGCGTTCCTCGGGATCGGCATCCTCGTCGGCGCGAAGTGGGCGTACGAGGAGATCGGCTGGGGCGGCTGGTACGCGTGGGATCCCGTCGAGAACGCCGCGCTGATGCCCTGGCTCGTCGCGACGGCGTTCCTGCACTCGGTGATGGTGCAGGAGAAGAAGAACATGCTCCGCGTCTGGAACGTCGTCCTCGTGGCCCTCGCGTTCGGGCTCTCCCTGTTCGGGACGTTCCTCACCCGCAGCGGGGTCGTCAACTCGATCCACAGCTTCGCCGAGTCCCCGATCGGCGCGTGGTTCCTCGGCTTCATCTGCCTCGTCGTGGCCGGCTCGATCGCGCTGATCCTTTCGCGTTTGCCGCTGCTTCGCGCCCCGACGCGAATGGAGTCACTCGTGTCGCGCGAGGCCGCGTTCCTCTACAACAACCTCTTCTTCGTCGCGTTCGCCCTCACGGTGCTGTGGGGCGTCGCCTACCCGCTCGTCTCCGAGGCCGTTCGCGGTGTCGCCGCAACCGTCGGCTCGCCCTACTACAACTTCTTCGCGATCGTGTTCGGGCTGCCGCTCGTCTTCCTGATGGCGGTCGGGCCACTTGTCGCGTGGCGCCGGGCCTCGACCCGCGCACTCGTGCGAGCGGTCGCGTGGCCGGCCGCGGCCGCGATTGCCTCCGGAGTCGCGCTCCTCGCGACCGGATCTGGGTCGAGCCCCGTCGGGCTGGTCGGCTACACGTTCGCGATCTTCGTGCTCGCCGCGATCGCTCTCGAGTTCGTCCGGGGCACACGCGCGCGCAAGGCACTCGGGGGCACCGGCTGGGTCGACGCGTTCGCGTCACTCGTCTCGCGAAACCGGCGCCGCTACGGAGGCTACGTCGTGCACGCGTCGATCGCGCTGCTCGTGATCGGAGCGGTCGGCATCGGTGCGTTCGGGAGCTCCCGGGAAGGCCGGCTCGCGCCCGGGGAGGAGCTCGAGGTGGACGGCTACGTGCTGCGCTACCTCGGTTCGAGCGAGCGACAGGCCGCCAACGCCGTCGAGCTGCGCGCCCGCATCGAGGTGTCGCGCGGCGGGGAGGTGCTCGGGGTGCTTCAACCCGGCAAGAACCGCTATCTCGCCGAGCAGCAGACCTCGAACGAGGTCGCGATCCGCCCCGACTGGCCGGGCGGGGAGGACCTGTTCCTGATCGCCGAGGAGTTCGGCGAGGGTGGCACTCTCTACCTGAAGGCGCTCGTCAACCCGCTCGTCAACGTGATCTGGCTGGCCGGGGTCGTGTTCGTGCTCGGTTCCCTGTTGGCCATGTGGCCGGATGCTCGCGAGCAGCGCCGCCTGGCCCAGCGCTTCGCGGATCCGGAAGCCTACGCGCGCACCGGATGACGACCGTGGCGCTGATCCTGGCCGCGGCGCTCGCGGTCGCGGCGGTCCTCTGCGTCGCCCGGCCGCTCTTGCGCGACCCGGCGGCGGTCGTGACGGGCGGCGCGGTCGACCACGAGCGGCTGCGGCTCCTCGACGAGCGCGACCGCGCGCTGGCCGCGCTCAAGGAGCTCGAGCTCGACCACCGCACCGGCAAGATCTCGGACGAGGACTACCGCGAGCTGATTGATCCGGTTCGCCGCGAGGCCGCGGCTGCCCTGCGAGCGCTCGACCGTACCGGGGGCCCGTCTACGCGGCCTCGGGCGGCAAGTTGACGATCCGCAGGTCGGGCAGGCTGCGGTAGAGCTGGTCGAGGTCGAAGCCGTACCCGACGAAGAACTCGTCCGGGACGGTGAACCCGACGTAGCGGATCGGGAGGTCGTCCACGAGCCGGCGGTAGGGTCGGTCGAGCAGCGTGCAGACCGCAAGGTCTCGCGGCGCGCGAAGCTCGAGCGTTCTGACCAGGTAGTTGAGCGTCAGGCCGGTGTCGACGACGTCCTCGACGATCAGGACGTCACGGCCGGAGATCGGCATCTCGAGATCCTTGATCATGCGGATCGTCGAGCGGCCGCCGAGGGCGCCGCCGTAGCCGGCGAGCGCGACGAAGTCGATGGCGTGCGGGACGCTGACGGCGCGGGCGAGATCGGCGACGAACACGAACGCGCCGCGGAGGACGGAGACGAGCACGAGCTCGCGGCCGGCGTAGTCACGGCTGACCTCGTCGCCGAGCTCGGCGACCCTGATCGCGAGCTCGTCGCGCGAGAGGTAGACGCCGCCGACGCGCGGGTCGGCGATCAGGTGCGGTGGCTCAGCCCGTATTTCTGCGCCAGGCGCTCGAAGTCGCGCCGGTAGAACAGCTTGACTCTGACGTCGGGGTAGAGCTCGCGCAGCTTCCGCAGCTTGCGATTCTTGCGGGTTACGAGCGACTGCTTCATGACCGTCAGCTCCACGTACAGATCCTGCTCGGGCAGGTAGAAGTCGGGTGTAATCGCCTCGACCACCCGTCCGTCCTCGGCGGTCTCGAGTACGAACGTGCGCGGCTCGTACTCCCAAGGGACGCCGTGGTAGTCGAGGAGCTTCGCGCATTCCAGCTCTGCGTCGTTCGCGAACTGTGGCGTCTCCCCCCCGCAATATGCCTGGAAAACGGGCATTTCCAGCATTATCCACAGGCCAGGATACCAACCGGCTCGGATGGCGGCCGCGGCGTCCGGCGCTAGACTCGCCGCGGTGGGGGCGACCGGCCAACAGCAGGGCTGCCCGTGCGTGACGTATGCGGCCGTCACGGAGCGGGCGGCGCTCGCAGGCGGGCGGTGGCTGGGCCGCGGCGACGAGGACGGCGCTGCCGAGGCCGCGACCGCCGGCCTCCGGGCTGCGCTCGATCTGAAGGCGATCGACGGCCGGATCGTCGTCGGCCCGGCGCAGGAGGGCGCGCTCGCGGTTGGTTCAACCGTGGGCGCGGGCGGACCGCCGGTCGATCTCGCGGTCGACCCCCTCGAAGGCCCGGCCGTCGTCGCCCGTGGTGGGTACGGGGCCATGGCGATGATCGCTGTCGGGGCGCCGGGGACGCTCCCGCGGCTGCCCGAGATGTACATGCGCAAGATGGCCGTCGGGCCTGTGGCAAAGGGGCGGATCGACCTGTCCAAGCCGATCGCCGACAACATCGAGGCGATCGCGGACGCGTTCGGCCGTCGGCCGAACGACGTGACCGCGATCGTGCTCGAGCGGCCTCGCCACCACGACCTCGTCGAGGAGCTGCGCCTGTCCGGAGCCCGGATCAAGCTGGTCCAGGACGGTGACGTCACGGCCGCGATCAGCTGCGCGATCCGCGGCACGAACGATCACCTCGCGGTCGGAATCGGCGGCGCTCGCCAGGCGGTGATCGCCGCCGCGGCGCTGCGCTGTCTCGGCGGCGAGCTGCAGGCGCAGTTCTGGCCTGTCTCCCGCAGCGAGATCGCGCAGGCCCGCGGGTACGGCTTCGAGGACCTGCAGAAGGTATTCACGATCGAGGAGCTCGCCCCGCGCGACGTGGCCGTGGTCGCGACCGGCGTCTCGAACGGCGATCTCCTGCGCGGCGTGCGCTACCTCGCCGATTCAGCCCGCACGCACTCGCTCGTTCTCTGCACCCGCTGCAACTGGGTCCGCTTCGTCGACGGGACGCACTTCTTCGGCCGCGAGCGTCGCGAGGAGATTCGCCTGCTCGGCTAGGCAATAGCCGTTCGCTCCGCGATGGAGGGGTCAGACCCCGGGGTCTGACCCCTTGAGGCGATAGCCGTTCGCTCCGCGATGGAGGGGTCAGACCCCGGGGTCTGACCCCTTGAGGCGGCGCGGCTGAGATCTCCTGAGTCCGGGTCTGCAAACCGTCTTCGGGGAGGGGCCGGCAGGCCTCGCGTCGGGGTCGCGGCTGCGCCCCCGACGGTCTCGGGGCGGACGTACCGCGGGCTCGCGCCCACGGGCTACACTGGCTGCATGCCCACCCGCGACGAGGTGTTCGAAGCGCTGCGCGTCGTCGAGGATCCCGAGCTCGGCATGGACATCGTCGAGCTCGGCCTCCTCTACGACGCCGAGGTGATCGGCTCCAAGGTCTTCGTCACGTACAGCCTGACCTCGATCGGTTGCCCGGTCGGGCCGTTGATCGAGCAGCAGATCCGTGACACCGTCGCCGCGATGGAGGGCGTCGATGATGTCGAGGCGGAGCTGACCTGGGATCCGCCCTGGACGCCCGACCGCATGTCGGACGACGCCAAGTTCATCCTCGGCTTCGGCTACTGAGAAGCGGGGAGGAGGCCCGGTGGCGGCGCGCGGCCGGGCCGCCCCCGCGTGGGCCTACGCCCCGGCGCCGAACTCCTCGACCACCTCGAAGATCCCGTCGGCGCCCGTCGACGCGACGTGGCGGGCCATCCGCTCCTTCCTGGCCCGTTGCTGCGCCTGCAGGGCGGGATCCTCCCGCAGGGCCAGGGCGCCGTTCGGGAACATGCCGAACGCGATCACCTCGTCCGGGTCGTCGACATTGCGCAGGATGTACCCGCGCTGCAGCTCGGCCGGCAGCTCGTCGGGCTGCCAGGCGGCGCGCCACGCTTCGTAGCTCCCCGGCGCCAGCTTGCGGACGGTCAGGACAACGTGCATGTCTCCCTCCTCAGGTCGACTCCTCGACCATTGTGGCCGCCGGCGGGCGCCAGCGCCACTCGCCCGGGGAGGGCTCGCGCAGCGGCAGAACGAGGAGGACGACCGGAACCATCAGGGCGGCCATCACGACGCCGACGACGCCGAGCCCTGCTGACTCGAGCATGAAGCCGCCGCCGAGCGCGCCGATCGCCGCGAACACCGACGTGAGCAGGTCGGTCGCGCCGAGCGCTCCGCCTCGCTCCTCCACGGTCGTGAGGTCGGAGATCACCGCCGTGGCGCCCAGGAAGCAGGCCGACCAGCCGATTCCGACCAGCGTCATCCCGACCGCGACGAGGGCGATCTGGTGCGCGAACGAGCCGAGCACCGCACCGGTGGCGGAGAGCACCGCCCCGGCGAGCAGCCCGGGTCGGCGCCCGAGCCGGTCGAGCCCGACCCCGAGCGCCGGGCCGAGCGCGTACATACCAGCGATGTGCACCCCGATCACGACCGCGATCGCGAGCGAGCCGCCGCCGTGGTCTTGGATCGCGATCGGGGCCACCCCCATCACGGCCACCATCGCCGTCTGCGCGACCGCGATCGCGGCCACGGCGGCCCGGATCGGCGGCAGGCGCAGGAGCTGTCCGAGCCGGCGCCCGGCCCCGCTCGTCCCGGCCGCGGGAGACGCCTCCACCGCGAGCGCCATCGGGTCGGGCCGCAGCGCGAGCACGGCGGCGACGCCGAGCACCTCGATTGCGGGGATCATCAGGTACGGGAGCAGCTCGGACCCGCTCAGGCGCTCGGTCAGAGCCACCAGCGGCGCGCCCCCGACCGCGCCGAGCGTTCCCGCAGACACGACCACGCCGACCACGCGCCCGCGCCGCTCGCTCGGGTACATGTCAGCCACCGCCACCCGCCCGAGCAGGGCTCCGCCCTGCCCGGCGGCGAAGATCGCGGTGGCGCCGAGCAGGCCCGGCAGCGAGCCGGCCCAGACGGCCAGCGCGCCCGCGGCACCTCCGATGCCGAGCAGGACGTGGCTCGCGACCAGGCTCGGGCGGCGCCCCGACCGGTCCATCAGCCGCCCGAGGGTGAGCGCGGCGGCGGCCGCGGAGGCGTTGAAGAGGGCAAGCAGGACGCCGGCCCAGCGCTCGCGCCCGGTGAGGTCGACGATCTCGACCACGGCGAGCGTGAACCAGACGGCCCCCGAGGCCAGCAGTGCCGCCTGAGCGGCCATCAGGAGCAGCGTGTTGCGGAGGACGAGCCCGTCTCGCTCGCCCGCCGTCAGCACCCTAGCCCCCGATCTCGAGCACGATCTTGCCGAGCTGCTCGCCCCGCTCGAGCCGGCGGTGCGCGTCGGCGGCGGCCGCGAGCGGGTAGACGCGGTCGACGAGCGGGTGCAGCTCCCGCTCCGAGACGAGTCGCAGCAGCGCCCGGAAGTCCTCCCGCGTCGCCATCGTCGAGCCGAGGATCGTGAGCTGCTTCCACCAGATGCGCGCGAGCCCCGCCGGCGGGTTCGCGCCGCTCGTCGCGCCGGTCACGACGATTCGCCCGCCGAAGCACGCCGCCTCGAGCGACGCCTTCCAGGTGGCCTCGCCGACGTGCTCGACGACGATGTCCGCACCGCGCCCGCCCGTCGCCTCCCTGACGGCAGCGGGAACGTCGGCGGTGGCGTGGTTCAGCGCCACGTCGGCGCCGAGCTCCAGCGCCCGCTCGAGCTTCCCCTCGCTCGACGAGGTGACCGCGACCCGCGCGCCGAGCGCCCGCGCGAGCTGGAACGCGGCCGAGCCGACGCCGCTACCGATGCCCCAGCACAGCACCCACTCGCCCGCCCGCAGCCCCGCGCGCGTGACCAGCATCCGGTAGGCGGTCTCCCAGACGAGCGGGAATGCCGCCGCCTCGACAAATGAGAGGTGCGCGGGCTTCGGCTCGACATACTCCTCCGAGACCGCGATCAGCTCTGCGTGGGTGCCGTCGCAGTGCTCGCCCACGATCTGCCGCCCATCCTCGAGGCCGGGGTTGAGTACGACCTCGTCACCGGGAGCGAACCGCCTCGCGCCGGGCCCGAGCGCCTCGACCACGCCCGCCCCGTCCGCGCCGAGGATGCGCGGCTTCGGAACCGCCGGGCGTCCGCTGCGGGTCCAGAGATCGAGACGGTTGAGCGACGCGGCCCGCAGCCGCACGAGCACCTCGGCCGGCCCGGGAACCGGATCCGGAGCGTCCTCGTAGCGCAGCACCTCCGGCCCGCCGTCCTCGTGGATCCGGACCGCCTTCATGCGGCGATCCTAGCGGCCTCGCTGGGCGCTGCTAGGGTGGACCCGTGACCGGCGCGGAGCTCGAGCGACACGCGGCGGAGCTCGGGATCGACATGGCCGGGGCGGCGCCGGCGGCGCCGTACGAGGCGACCGAGCGGGCGATCGGGGAGCGTCGCGAGCGCGGCCTCTTCGCCTCCATGCGCTTCACGATGGCGCGCCCGGAGGTCGCCTGCCACCCGGAGCGGCTGCTGGCCGGCGCCCGCACCGTCGTCTCGGCGGCCCTCTGCCACTACCTGCCCGCTCCGCCACCCGGGCGCGGCGAGGGGCTCCTGCCGCGGTACGCGTGGCGCGACCGCTACCGGGAGCTGCGAGGGCGGCTCGACGCGCTCGGGCAGCGGCTCGGCGGCGCCTACCGCGTCCTCGTCGACGAGTCCGACCACGTCGACCGCGAGGGCGCCGCGCGGGCCGGCCTCGGCTTCTACGGGAAGAACACGATGCTGATCACGCGCCTGCACGGCTCCTGGGTCGCGCTCGGGACGCTCGTGACCGAGGCAGCGGTGGAGCCGGCCGAGCCCGTGCGGCCCGGGTGCGGCTCCTGCACGCTCTGCATCGACGCCTGTCCGACCGGCGCGCTCGTCGAGCCCGGCGTCCTCGACGCGACCCGCTGCCTCTCGTACCTGACCCAGGCGCCGGGTGCGCTACCGGTGGAGCACCGCGCGGCGCTCGGGGCCCGCGTCTACGGCTGCGACGTCTGCCAGGAGGTGTGCCCGTGGAACCGCGGTGTCGAGCGACGCAGAGCCGGCGAGCGCGCCGGGCCCGGCGACGAGCCGGCCGTGCCGCTACGCAAGTGGCTCGAGGCGGACCCGTCGCAGCTACGCCGCCGCTACGCCCGCCTCTACGTGCCCCGCAACGACGGCCGCCACCTCCAGCGCAACGCCATCGTCGCCGCCGGAAACGCGGGCGACCGGTCGCTCGCGCCGCTGCTCGAGCGCCACGCCCGGGGCGGCGACGAGCTGCTCGCCGAGCACGCGCGCTGGGCGCTCGAGCAGCTAGCGACGTCCGTCGGCGCCACCGCGCCGGCACCGGCGGCCGGGGCCCGGGGCGCCTGACGTGCCCGCTACGACGCCGAGGGGCTCGGCCTCGACCCCGGCCGGCTCGAGCTCCCGCGCCGGCCGCGGCCTCCACGTGGGGGTGCGCCCGTGAGGCGGATCTCTGAGTTCGAGTGGGAGCTGCCGCGGGAGGGCGCGATGCGCGTGCCCGGGCGCGTGTTCGCGAGCGCCCGCATGGTCGAGGAGGAGGAGCTCGGCAACGCGCTCGAGCAGGTACGCAACGTCGCCTGCCTGCCCGGGATCGTCGGGGCCTCCTACGCGATGCCTGACATCCACTGGGGCTACGGCTTCCCGATCGGCGGCGTGGCCGCCTTCGACGTCGCCGACGGCATCATTTCCCCCGGCGGCGTCGGCTACGACATCGCCTGCGGCGTGCGCCTGCTGCGCAGCGACCTCGCTGCCGCCGAGCTGCGCCCGAAGCTGACGGCGCTCCTGCACGAGCTCTCCCGGTCGATTCCGACGGGCACCGGCCACGGGGGCGGGCTCGAGCCGTCGCGGCAGGAGCTCGACGCGATCCTGCAGCGCGGCGCCGCGTGGGCGGTCGAGCGCGGCTTCGGTAGCGAGCGCGACCTCGAGCGCACCGAGGACCGGGGCGCGCTCGAGGGGGCCGAGCCCGGCGGCGTCTCCGAGCGCGCCTACCTGCGCGGCAAGGCGACGCTCGGCTCGCTCGGCGCCGGCAACCACTTCCTCGAGGTGCAGGAGGTCGCCGAGGTGCTCGCGCCCGCCGAGGCCGCCACGCTCGGCCTCGTGCCCGGCACGGTCTGCGTGATGATCCACTGCGGCAGCCGCGGGCTCGGCCACCAGGTCTGCACGGACCACCTGCGCGAGCTCGAGCGCGCGTCGGCGCGGGCGCGGATCGCCCTGCCAGACCGCCAGCTCGCCTGCGCGCCCTGGGCCGGCCCGGCCGGCCAGCGCTACTACGGCGCGATGGTCGCCGGGTCGAACTTCGCGCGCGCGAACCGCCAGGTGCTGACGGAGCTCGTCCGCCGCGCCTTCCGCGCCACGGTCGGGGGCACGCGGCTCGAGCTCGTCTACGATGTCTGCCACAACATCGCCAGGGTCGAGCGCCACGGCGGCCGCGACCTCGTCGTGCACCGCAAGGGGGCGACCCGCTCCTTCCCCGGCCAGCCGGTCCTGATCCCTGGCGACATGCGCCGAGCCTCGTGGGTTCTCGTCGGGCTCGAGACAGCGCTCGAGCGCTCGTTCGGCTCGACCTGTCACGGTGCCGGCCGGGTGCTCGGCCGCAACGAGGCCAAGCGCCGCATCCGCGTCGAGGATCTGCGCCGGGAGCTTGCCGAGGCGGGGGTGCTCGTCAAGGCGGGCAAGGCCTCGCTGCTCGTCGAGGAGGCCCCCGCGGCCTACAAGGACGTGTCCGAGGTGGTCGAGGTCTGCGAGGGCGCGGGGCTCTCGAAGCGGGTGGCGCGCCTGCGCCCGCTCGCGGTGCTCAAGGGCTGAGCAAGCGGCGTCAGAACCAGCGCGCCAGCCAGTAGCGCTCGAACAGCACCTTGCCGAGATGCCACCTGCGGCCGGGGCTGCGCAGGCGCACCGCCGGTGCCGGCTCCGCGTAGAAGTCACCGCTGCCGTAGGCGGCCGCGCCGTCGCCGAGCTCGACGAAGCAGCCGCCGTGCCCGTCGAACGTCGCGGACGGGGCGCGCCCCGCCAGCTCGGCCGCGATCCGCCGGGCCACCACCTCGGCCTGCGCGTGCGCGAACACGCCCGCCTTGGGCAGGAACTTGCCGCCGCCGACGGGGATCGCGGTCACGTCGCCGAGCGCGAAGACACCGTCCGCCCCGGCCGCCAGGGTGCCGCGGTCGACCGGGACGAAGCCGCCGTCGGGTGCCAGGCCGGGCGTGCGGACGAGCGCGGGCGGTCGGTGCGGCGGCACGCCGAGCAGGAGGTCGTAGCCAACCCGCGTGCCGTCCGCGAACACGAGCTCGCGCGCGGGCGCGTCGATCCGCTCGGCCATCAGGCCCGGATGGAAGCCGATCCCGCGCTGCTCGAGCAGCCCCCGCAGCGCCGCCCCGACCTCCGGGCCGGCGGTTGGCAGCGGGAACGGCTCGGGCGTGTAGACCTCGACGGAGGAGTCCGCGGCGAGACCGCGGCGGCGCAGCGCCGCCTCGACCAGGAAGGCGGTCTCGTACGGCGCGGCCGGGCACCTGTAGGGAAGGCTCGGGACGAGCACCGCGACCCGGCCGCCCGGGAAGTCGCGCAGCGCCCCGGCCGCGGCGACGGCGCCATCGAGCGTGTAGACGGTGTGCGCCGCCCGGGCGAATCCGGGCAGCAGCTCGGGCGCGAGCTCCGCGCCGACCGCCACGACCAGCCGGTCGTAGGCGATCCGTCCCGCGCTCGTCTCGACCGCACGTCCGGCCGTGTCGAGCGAGAGCGCCTCGGTCTCGAGCACCTCGATCCCGCGCCGGCGCAGGCGGCCGAGGTCTCGGGTCACCTGCTCGGGCCGCCGCTCCCCGGTCAGCACCCACAGGAACGAGGGCGCGAAGGCGTAGCGCAGGGCACGGTCGACGAGGATGACACGATGCTCGCGGCCGAGCCGGCGGCGCAGCGCTCGGGCGGCGACGAGGCCTCCGGTGCCGCCCCCGAGCACGACGACGGTGCTGGCGGTCATGGCTCCTCCTCAGAACGTGACGACCCGGTCGGCCCAGATCGTCCAGTCGGTCAGCTCCTCGAGCGTCGAGCGGCGGGCGCCCTCGACGAGCCCGGCCTCGTTGATCGCGCGGGCCTCGAGACACGTGCCGCAGCAGCCGACCTCGGCCCCGCTCCTGATCGCGGCCTTCAGCATGCGGTCGAGGTGGTAGAAGCCGTCGGGCAGCACCTGACCGGCGACGGCGCAGCCGACCGCGTCGCCCAGCAGGAAGATGCGCACCGCGGTGGCGTCGCGCTTGGCGAGCGAGCCGGCGAGGCGCAGGGCGTTGTAGCAGCGCTCCGTGCCGTAGGGCGGGTCGTTGAGGACGAGCAGGATCTGCTTCACGGCGCTCCCTCCGTTCCGGTGGCGACGGGCAACCCGGCCAGGCGCCACTCCGGCAGCCCGTCCTCGAGCCTGCGGGCGCGGAAGCCCCGGGCGCGCAGGAGCTCGACCGCGCGGGGCGCGAGCAGGCAGAGCGGGCCACGGCAGTAGGCGACCACCTCCGTTCGGGGCGGCAGCTCCCCGAGCCGTGTCTCGAGCTCGGCGAGCGGGATCGAGATCGCGCCGGGGATGTGCCCCGCCTCGTACTCCTCGGCCGGGCGCACGTCGAGCACGAGCAGATCGCTGCCGCGGGCGCGCTCGAGCAGCTCGTCCCGCCCGACCGGCTCGAACTCCCCCTCCTCGAGCAGGTAGCCGGCGAGGATCCGCTCGACCTCGGCGAGCCGGGCGCGGGCGAGGTCGCGCAGGGCCACGAAGAAGCGGCAGACGTCGTCGTCCGCGAGGCGGTAGTGGATGCGGACGCCGTCCCGGCGCGTCTCGACGAGCCGCGCCTCGCGCAGCGCCTGGAGGTGCTGGGAGGTGTTCGTCACGGACATGCGGGAGGTGCGGGCGAGCGCCTCGACCGAGCGCTCGCCCTGGCAGAGCAGGTCGAGCAGCTCGATCCGCCGCGGCGAGGCGACCGCCTTGCCGATCCGGGCGAGCTGCTCGAACAGCTCGGCGCCTGCGCCGTCGCGGGGCATCCCGCCATTATTCCAGAAATCGATGGAATAGTGGAATATGTCAGCCGGGCGGCTTCGCGGCGCGAACGACCACGAACGCCGCTCCGACGGGCCCGAGCGGGCGCGCGAGCCGTTCGATCCCACCGGCCCGCCTCGCCAAGAAGCGGCGGTCGATCGGCGGCAGGTAGAGGCCGTAGCGGCTCTCGACCGGGCCGGCCCCCGCCGCCCGGAGCAGGCGCTCGAGCTCGCCGGCGGTCGTGAAGCGCGTGGCCCGCCACGTCCGCGAGCCGAGCCAGCCCTTCACCCGCCGCTGCGCCGCCCAGGCGCTGAAGCGGGCGAGCTCGCCGATCACGACCCGCCCGCCGGGACGTGTCACCCGCAGGAGCTCCCGGGCGGCGTGCTCCCGCTTGGCGCCGCTGAGGAAGCAGAGGACGGTGACGGCGAGCGTCAGGTCGAACTCGCCGTCGGCGAACGGGAGGGCGGTGACGTCGCCCTCGACGAGGGTCGCCTCCGGAACCCGGGCCCTCGCGACCGCGAGCATCGCGGGATCCGCGTCGGCACCGGTGACGGCGAGGCCGCGCCCGGCCAGCCAGGCGGTGTAGACGCCCGTGCCGCAGCCCGCGTCGAGGGCGCGCTCGCCCGGGACGGGAGCGGCGAGCGCCTCGACCAGCGCGAGCTCGAGGCGATGGGCCGCCGAGCCGAGCGGGGTCGTGTACCACGCGTCGTAGGAAGCCGGGTCGAGGGTCTCGGCCACGCGCTCAGCCGCGGGCGCGCGCGCGTCGCCTCGGCGGTGCCGGGCCGGCCAGCAGCTCGCGGGCGCGGGCGGCGACGCGACCGCGTAGATTCTCCGGCTCGAGCAGCACCGCCTCGCCGCGGAAGGACAGCACCTCGCCGACGAGCCAGTCGATGCTGCCGAAGCGCAGCTCCTCGAGCGCGGCGCCGTCGGCGAGCGGGGTCGCGCCGCGCTCGACCCGCCAGCGCGCACCCTCCGGCGAGAACCAGAGCCGCGCCGAGCGGCGGTCCTGCCTCGCGTCGAACCCCGCGCGGGGCTCGAAGCGCCCGTCGAGGGCTCGGGCGCTGCGCATCCGGTCGAGACGGAAGCTGCGGGGCTGCTCCCGGGTGCGATCCCACGTGTGCACGTACCAGTTCGGCAGGTCTCGCTCGAGCGCCTGCGGCTCGACGACACGGCGCGAGGTGACGTCCTCGTCCGGCCGCAGGTACTCGAGCTCGACCAGGCGGTGGTCCGCGATCGCGTCCGTGAACGTGCGGATCAGCTCCTCCTCCGCGGTCGCCTCTGCCGGCACGGGCGATTCTCTCTGTGCGAACTGCCCGAACGTGTCCTCGAGCTTGCCCCGCACCCGCTCGAGCGGCGTGTGCGCCTCGGCCGCGATCATCGGGCCGACGAACTCGAGCGCCAGGCGGATCGCCCGCGCCTCGAGCGGGGTCAGCCGCGGCGGCCGGCGGAACACGTCGCCGAACAGCTCCTTCTCGATCCGGACGACGTCCCCGTCGAGGAACGAGTAGACCGCGTAGCAGCCGCCGCCGAAGTTGACCAGGTTCAGCATCTGCAGGTGCTCCTCGAGCTGCTCGTAGGGGATCCGGAAGCCCTCCGTCAGCTCGGAGGCCGGGATCACCGCCCGCTTGCCGTCGCCGCAGCGGGCGAGCAGGTGCGCGAGCAGCGCCTGGAGGACGGCGAAGCGCTCCGGCGGAACCGGCCCGCCGACGCGCTCGGGCAGCGGCGCCCCGTGATCCGGCGCCCGCGCGGGAGCGGGCTCGGGCGGCGGGTGCTCGTGGGCCTTCGCGACGCGCTCGAGCGCCGCCTCGATCTCGGCGACGAGCTCGGGCGGATCGAGCGGCCGCGCTCGGCCGTTCTGGCGCAGCACCCAGGCCGCGAGCTGGCGCAGGTCGGAGTAGGCGGTCGTGAAGACGCCGTCCTCGACGTCGCCCCGCCCGCTGTACGAGCGGGCGACCCACCAGGCGGTGTCCGGCGCGACCTCGATCCGGGCGCTGCCGGCGGGCTCGCCGAGCTGCCACGGCGGCCGGCCCCGGTGTGCGGACACGTCGAAGTCGGCGGGGAAACGGAAGTCGCGCTCGCGGCGCGTCGCGAACGTGATCTCCCCGCGGACGCGAGAGACGCGGAACGTCCTCATGTCGTCGCGCTCGAGGTCGCGCCCGACCACGTACCAGAACCCGTTCTCCGAGAAGAGGGCGTACGGGTTGACCGTGCGCTCGGACACCTCGTCGCGGGCGATCGACCAGTAGCGAAACCGCACGGTCCGCTGTTTCGAGATCGCCGCATCGAGCTTCGTCAGCCAGCCGGGCATCTCGGGGGAGTAGTCGTGGCCCTGGACGTTGACGCGGACGGCGCTCTCGGTCGGCGCCTCCGTCTGCACGGGCCGGCCGAGCGCGAGGTTCTGGAGCGCGAGCCGCAGCGGCTCGGCGTACGCGAACTGCCCCTCGAGCAGGAAGAACGAGGTCTGGAGCGCCGCCAGCTCCTCGTCCGAGAGCTCGAGCGCGGGGAGGAAGTACTGCTCGGAGCGCAGCGTGTAGAGCTCCTCGCCGGTGAACTCGTCGCGCTGCGACTGGAGCGGGACGCCGAGCGCGATCAACTCGGTGCGGTCCGAGTAGAAGCGGCGCGCGAACGCCTCGTCGGACATCTCCGAGTAGCCCTCGACGCACGATTTGATGTCCCGCGCTGTCAGCGCCCGGCGCTCCGCCATCAGAAACGCGATCAGCGAGAGCTGGCGGATCAGCTTGTCTGCGTCGTGCGACACGCCCGTATTCAACCGGAGACGTGCCGCCGCCGCACGCGGGGGCGGAGCCGGGCGGCTACGCCGCGGCGCGACTCGCGACGCGGCCGGTCTCGAGATGCTGGTGCGACGGGCAGTACTCACGCTCGGGCAGCGGCGTCCGCTGGCACGCCTTGCCCTTGCGGGTCGTCGCCCGGCAGCGGGCGATCCCGCCGTCGAAGGCTCCGGACTCGATCTGCTCCTCGATGAACGCGACCGCGGCGCCGATGCCCTGGCTGCACGCCCAGGAGACCTGCGCCTGCGCCGTGATCGGGAAGTAGCGCCGGATGTCGGCGAACAGCGTCCGCTCCGGGCGCGCGAAGTAGCGCGGGTCGCGGGCGAGGCGCTCGACGGTGTCCTCGCAGGCGGCGAGCACGGCGCGCCGGTATTCGAGGCGCGTGTCCGGGCTGGCGTACGGATCGATCAGGTCGTTGATCGAGCGGTAGATCGCCCGGGAGTACTGATACATGGCGGCTACGACTTTCTCGTTCATGGTTCCTCGTCCGAGTATTGCGGTTGACGGATGAAACTCCTGCAAAGAACCGTTAAGCGCAGGTTAAGCGGTGACCTGTTAGTAACAGCTTACATGGTTCTGCCGGCTGTTACAAACTGGGCCCCGCTCGGGGCGGCCGCGCCGGGTCAGGCGCCGGTGCGCGACTCGACTCTGACCAGGCGGTCTGCGCCGACCACGAGCACGGCGCACGGCGCGCTCTCCGCGAGCCCGTGGCTGACGCTGCCGAGCAGGAAGCGCGCCACCGGCCCCCGCCCGCGCGTTCCCGTCACGATCAGGTCGTAGCCGCCCCTCCGGGCCAGCTCGACGATTCGCTCGACCGGCTCGCCGTGGGCGATCTCCATCTCCGCCTCGAGGCCGCGCTCGCGCAGGTGGGCGTGCGCCCGGGCGACGTCCTGATGGGCGTGCGGGGCCATGCCGACGTGACCGCCGGCCTTCGACGCCTGCGCGTCCGGCGGGACGACGCTGACGATCGTGACGCTCGCGCCCTCCTCCCGGGCGAGCCGGGCGGTCTCCTCGAGCGCGGGCAGGCTGTGCTCGAACCCGTCGTACGCGAGCAGCAGCTTCATCGTCGCACCCCCTCCGATCAGCGCGGTTCGCGGTCTGGGCAAGCATCGCGCGCCGCTGACGGTGCGTCAAGCGGCGGTTCGAGCGCGTACGCTTGCGGCCGTGACGGCGGCGGCGATCGGCACGGTCGGGGTCGTGGGGCTCGGAGCGATGGGCTCCGGGATCGCCCAGGTGTGTCTGCGGGCCGGGGTACCCGTGATCGGCCGCGAGCTGACCGCGGAGCTCGGCGAGCTGGCCCGTGCGACGATCGAGCGCCGGCTTCGGCGCGACGTCGAGCGGGGGAGACTGTCCGCCGACGAGCGCGAGCGCGCGCTCGGTCTGCTCACGATCACGACCGCGCTGCCCGACCTGGCCGGCTGCGACCTCGTGATCGAGGCGGTCGTCGAGGAGCTCGACGTCAAGCGGGCGCTGTTCGCCGAGCTGGGCGGGCTCGTGCCCGCGCCGGCCGTGCTCGCCACCAACACCTCGGCCCTGTCCGTGACCGAGATCGCGGCGGCCACCCCGGGGCCCGAGCGGGTCGTCGGCCTCCACTTCTTCAACCCCGCGCCCGTGCTTCCGCTCGTCGAGGTGGTGCGGACGCCCCTGACTGCCGGCGAGGCGCTCGACGCAGCGCTCGCGCTCGCCGTGCGGATCGGCAAGACCCCGATCCGGTGCGAGGACACCCCCGGCTTCGTCGTCAACCGGATCCTGATCCCGATCCTGAACGACGCGGTCCGCGTGCTCGACGAGGGCACCGCGAGCGCGGAGGACATCGACGCGGCGATGCGTCTCGGCACGGGCTGGCCGATCGGCCCGCTCGCGCTCCTCGACCTCGTCGGCATCGACGTCCACGTCCACGCCGCGGAGGCGCTCTGGGAGGCCTATCGCGAGCCCCGCTTCGCGCCGCCGCCGCGGCTCGTGCGGATGCTGCGCGCCGGGCAGCTCGGCCGCAAGACCGGCCTCGGCTTCTACGCGCACGAGCGCTGAGCCGGCCGCCGCGGCTCCGTCCGCCTGCCCGTCTACAGTCAGCGCTCGTGACGATGTGCTCGCTCTGCCGGCGGCATCTCCTCTCCGGAGAGCGCTACCGGCACTGGGAGCCGGGCGAGAGCTCGAACCGCGAGCGGCCCGTCTGCGGGCTCTGCGAGGAAGCGGCCGCGCGTTCCGGCTGGGTGCTGACCGCGCAACCGGCACGTCGGGAGGGCGCCGGCGGGCCGCGCGCCACGGTCCGGCTCGTCGCCTGAGCGGCGGCCGCCGGGTGCGCTCTTTACACTTTTCTTACGGGTAGCTAAGCGTGAGCGAACCGAGGCTCGCTTTGATGGAAGCAGCGTCCCGATACCGCCATGGCTCTCCGCGCCTTCCTCCTCGCCAGTCTGACCGCGGCCGCGCTCTGCCTCGCGACCGTGGCTTCGCCCGCGGCCGCCGCTCGGGGGGGGACGGGGATCGAGCTCGTGGGTGGCTCGGGCCTCGCGACTCTGAGCCTGAAGGGCGCCGCCCTGGGGACGGTCGCGCGCGGGGTCCTGACGATCAGGGAGCGGTCCGGCTCCGCGGAGGTCGAGATCCTCGTGCACGGGTACGACTGGGAACGGGAGCTCTCGAACGGCGGCATGCTCTACGGCGGCGAGGGCATCCGCTTCCGTGTGTTCGGCGGGGCGTGGCGGCTCCGGGTCCAGGGCTCCGGGATCAACGTGAGCGCGGTCGGCCGCGGCTTCGCCGGGTTGCGCGGAAGCGGGCGCTACTCGCTGGCGGGCGGCCCCTACCTGCGCTGGACGGCTACGTACCGGACGATCGAGCTGGCCTGACCGAGGAGGACGCGAGTTGACCGAGGACGTGCGCGCCCAGACCGTGCTCGTGGTCGAGGACGAGGCCAGCATTGCCTCCTTCGTCGCCATGTACCTGCGTAAGGGCGGCTTCGGCGTCTCGGTTGCCGGCACCGGGCAGGAGGCGCTCGCGAAGGCGGCTGCGGAGCGTCCCGCCCTGATCGTGCTCGACCTGGCCCTGCCCGACCTCGACGGCATCGATGTCTGCCGCCGGATCCGCCAGAGCTCGGACGTGCCGGTGCTGATGCTGACGGCCCGCGACGACGATGTCGACAAGATCATCGGTCTCGAGGTCGGCGCCGACGACTACCTGACGAAGCCGTTCAATCCCCGGGAGCTCGTCGCGCGCGTCAAGTCGATCCTGCGCCGGACGGCTCCCGCGCGGCGCCGCCTCGAGACCGAGGCGATCGCCCACGGCAACCTGCTGGTCGACGCGGGGCGGCGGGAGGTGCGCGTCGCGGGCGAGGAGGTGCAGCTCGCGCCGAAGGAGTTCGAGCTGCTCTGGGAGCTGCTCGACCACCGCGGGCTCGTGCTCACGCGCGACCAGCTGCTCGAGCGCGTGTGGGGCTACACGTTCGCCGGGGATACGCGCACGGTCGACGTCCACGTCCGCCAGGTACGCCGCAAGCTCGGGGAGGCGTGCCCGATCGTGACCGTCTGGGGGGTCGGCTACAAGGTCTCCTCCGAGCCCCGACCGGCGCCGGCGTAGCCGGGGTCGCGACCGTGCGGTCGCTGCGCTTCAGGCTCCCGGCGTTCTTCCTGCTCGGCGCGGTCGCCGCGGGAATCGTGACGGCCGCGATCACGGTCCAGCTCTTCCAGGACTACACGAAGGACCAGACGGTCGCCGACCTGCGCCGGCAGGCGTCCGCGCTGGCGGCACTGTACGAGGCGCAGGCCGTCCAGAGCGTCGACGAAGGCACGGCACCGCCGCGCTTCGCCGCCGCCCGGCTCGAGCTCGCGGCGGGCGCGCGCCTCTACTACGTCGGCGTCGAGCTCTTCCCGGGTCGCTTCTCCGGCCTGCGCGCGCTCTCGCTCGCCGAGGCCGGGCTCGAGGAGCTGCCCGGCAGGCCGGCGACGGTCGAGCTGACGCCCCCGGGCGAGACGCATTCCTACCTCGCGGTCGTCCAGCCGGTGCGACTCGGCGGTGAGACGTTCGGTGCGCTCGTCGTCGCCAAGCCGAAGGCGGAGCTGGCCGATCGCTGGCTCGTCCTCGCCTGGCGCGGCGGCCTCGCCTTCCTGGGCGGTCTGGGCGTCGCCGCCGGCCTCTCCCTCTACCTGTCCCGGCGGGTCACGCGGCCGGTGCTCGAGCTGTCGCGGGCGGCGGACGAGGTCGCCGCCGGCCGCTACGAGACGGCCGTGCCCGCGGTCCGCTCCCGCGACGAGATCGGGCATCTGGCCGATCGCTTCCGCGAGATGACCGACCGGCTCGCCGAGGCGAGCGAGCTCGAGCGCAACTTCCTGATGACCGTCTCGCACGAGCTGCGCACGCCGCTGACCGCGATCCGCGGCCACGTCGACGCGCTGCGCGAGGGGCTCGCTGACGACGCGGAGGTACGCGAAGCGTCGCTCGAGGTGATTCGTGCCGAGACCGACCGGCTCGCGCGGCTCGTCGGCGACCTGCTCGACCTCGCGAAGCTCGACGCCCGGCGGTTCACGCTCGTCCGGGAGGAGGTCGACCTCGGCCGGCTGCTCGAGCAGGCGGCGCAGGCGCTCGGGGAAGAGGCCCGGTGCCGCGGCATCGCCCTCGAGTGCCGGCTCGACCTGGCCCCGGTGATCGAGACGGACGGCGACCGGGTGCTCCAGGTCGTGACGAACCTGCTCGCGAACGCGATCCAGTGGACGCCGGACGGCGGCACGGTCTCGCTCTCGCTGGCGGCAGCCGACGGGCGCGTGACCGTCGCCGTCGAGGACTCCGGCCCGGGCATCCCGCCCGAGGAGCTCGAGCGCGTGTTCCGGCCGTTCTGGTCACGCAACGGGCAGGGCACGGGGCTGGGGCTCGCGATCGCGCGCGAGCTGGCGCAGGCGCTCGGCGGGCGGCTCGAGCTCGAGTCCGAGCTCGGGCGCGGCTCCCGCTTCGTCCTGGCGCTGCCGGCGGCGGGCGGCTAGCGCGGCGTCTCGCGACGATCGGCCGGGAGCCCGTTGCCCGCTGCTCGCATCGAGTCGGGCGGGACAAGTCCCGCCCCCACATCCGGGCGGGGCGGGCTTCGGTCCCGGGATCGGGGTGGGGCGTGTCCCGCTCCCACATCCGGGCGGGGCGGGTTCCGGCCGTACACCGTCCCCGCGTAGCCCGCGACCGCCACCCGCGGGCGCGGCTTCAGGCGCCGGGGCCGCCGCGGCGCTCGTCGAGCCGGTACACGGGCGGCGAGACCGGGCGGTCCTCGAGCTGCCGCTCCAGGCGGTCGAGGACGCGCTCGAGGCGATCGAGCCGCCGCTCGACGCCGCGCCAGCCGGACGCGATCAGGTCGACGAGCAGCTCGAGGTCGTCGACGCGGGCCCGCCGTTCCGCCTCCAGCTCGACCTGGAGCCCCTCGAGGCGGCGGATCGTCTGCGCGGACAGCCCCCGCACCTCGGCGAGTTGCCGCGCGACCGGTAGCACCTCAGCCTGGAGCGAGTCCCGAAGCGCGCTCGAGACCCGGTCTGGCAACGTCGACTCGAGCTCGGCGGCGGCCTGGGCGAGCCGCTCCACCTGGTCGCGAGCGCGCACCAGCGTGGCGTCGAGCGCGTGCTCGTCCGCACGCCCCGCCTGGAGGGCCGCGAGCCGCCGCCTGGCCCGCTCGAGCGCGTCGTCGTGCACGGGTAGGACTGTACCGTTCCTCGCGGATGAAGACCAGCGAGCTCGACTACGAGCTGCCGGAGGAGCTGATCGCGCAGCAGCCGCTCGAGCCACGCGACGCCTCGCGGCTGCTCGTCTACGACCGCGGGAGCGGCGCCGTCCGCCACCGCCGCTTCGCCGATCTGCCCGGGGAGCTCCCCGCGGGCGCGCTCGTGGTCGTCAACGACACGAGGGTCGTCGAAGCCCGGCTGCGCGCGGAGCGCCCCGGCGGCGGCGCGGCCGAGCTGCTCTTGCTCGAGCGGCGGGAAGGGCACGTCTGGGAGGCGCTCGCGCGACCGTCGCGGCGCCTGCGGACGGGGATGCAGCTCGGGGCCGCCGAGCTGCTCGAGCCGCTCGGCGGCGGCCGCTGGCTCGTGCG
This sequence comes from Thermoleophilia bacterium, assembly GCA_020845695.1. Next base: position 22,839 of record JADLFG010000061.1, read on the forward strand.
GGTCGAGGGGGAGCCGGCGGGCGAGACGCCGCTGCCCCCGTACATCCGGGAGCCGCTCGCCGACCCCGACCGCTACCAGACCGTGTACGCGCGGGCGACCGGCTCCGCCGCCGCGCCGACCGCGGGCCTCCACTTCACCCCCGAGCTCTACGCGCGGCTCGAGACGGCGACGGTCACGCTGCACGTCGGTCTCGACACGTTCCGCCCCGTGAGCGCGAAAGACCTCGCCGGCCACGAGCTCCACGGCGAGCGCTACCGGGTCAGCGCCCCGGCGTGGGAGCGGATCCGCACCGCCGCGCGAGTCGTCGCCGTCGGTACCACGACCGTTCGCGTCGTCGAGACGCTCGCGCGCGGCGGCCCGCTCGAGGGGCGGACCGACCTGTTCGTCACGCCCGGCTTCGAGCCGCTCCGCGTCGACCACCTCGTCACGAACTTCCACCTGCCGCGCACGACCCTGCTCGCGCTCGTGATGGCGTTCGCCGGGATCGAGGAGACCCGCGAGCTCTACCGGCTCGCAATCCGCGAGCGCTACCGCTTCTACTCCCTCGGCGACGCGATGCTCGTGCTCTGAGCGCGGCCGCCCGCGGTTTGCCCTACCCTCGGGCGGATGGGCGGCGAGGCGTTCACGCTGGTCGCGACCGACGGGGCGGCCCGGGCGGGCATTCTGCACACCGCCCACGGCGACGTGCCGACGCCGGCGTTCATGCCGGTCGGGACGAAGGCGACCGTCAAGGGCATCGATCCGGAGGCGCTCGCGGCGCTCGGGGCGCGGATCGTGCTCGGGAACACGTACCACCTGCACCTCCGGCCCGGCGCCGAGACGATCGAGGCGCTCGGCGGCCTGCACCGCTTCATGGGCTGGGCCGGGCCGATCCTGACCGACTCCGGCGGCTTCCAGGTCTTCTCGCTCCGGGATACGATCCTCGCCGCCGACGACGAGGGCGTCTCGTTTCGCTCCGTCTACGACGGGCGCCCGGAGCGGTTCACGCCCGAGCTGGCCGCCGACGTGCAGCGCCGGCTCGGCTCGGACATCGCGATGTGCCTCGACATCTGCCTGCCGGCGGGCGCCGCGCCGGCCGAGCTCGAGCTGGCGGTCGAGCGGACGACAGCCTGGGCACGCCGTCAGCTCGCGGCCCCCCGGGCCCCTGGCCAGCTGGTGTTCGGGATCGCCCAGGGCGGCACCCATCCGGAGCTGCGCCGGCGGTCGATCGAGGAGATCACGGCGCTCGGCTGCGACGGGCACGCGCTCGGTGGCCTCAGCGTCGGCGAGGACCGCGAGTCGATGCTCGACACGGTCGCGTGGTCGGCGCCGCTCTGCCCCACCGGGCTGCCGCGCTACTTCATGGGGATCGGCGACCCCGAGGGGATCCTCGCCGTGATCGACCGCGGGATCGACATGTTCGACTGCGTGCTGCCGACGCGGCTCGGGCGAACCGGGTCGGCTCTCACCTGGGAGGGGCGCCTGAACCTCAAGAACGCGCGCCATGCCCGCGACGGGCAGCCGCTCGATCCGTCATGCTCCTGTCCGGCGTGCACGCGCTTCTCGCGCGCGTACCTGCGCCACCTCGTCAACCAACAGGAGTTGCTCGGCCTGGTACTTTTGTCTCTCCACAACGTGCGTTTCCTACTCGACTTGACCGCCGGCGCTCGGACCGCCATCGAGCGCGGGGAGTACGGCGTCTACCGTGACGCCGCGCTCGCGCGAATCGCGCAGGGCCAGTCCGCCCGGGAGGTAGCCAAGTGACGTTCGTGATCGTCATGCTCGCGATGCTCGTGTTCATGTACTTCCTGCTGATCCGCCCGCAGAAGGCGAAGCAGCGGGCGGCGCAGGAGCTGCTGAACCGGCTCGCCCCGGGTGACGAGGTCGTCACCATCGGCGGGATCTACGGCGACGTCGTCGAGGTCGACGACGCGAAAGTCGTGCTCGAGATCGCCGAGGACGTGCACATCGAGGTGGCGCGCCGCGCGATCGCGAGCATCGTGCCGCCGGAGACCGAGTCCGAGAGCGAGGCGGAGGGCGAGGAGCTCGCTGGCGACGAGGAGCCCGAGGCGGACGCGGAGGCGGAGGCCGGGGAGCAGGACGCGGAGACCGCAGACGCGGGCGAGGCCGGCGTCGAGGTCGAGGAGCGCGCCCGCTAGGCTGACGCGCTCGTGCGCCGTTACCACCTCATCGCCGTCCTCGTCGTCGCCCTCCTGGGCGGCGTCGCCGCGCTCGCGATCGCCGGCGGCTGGAAGCCGAACCGCGGCCTCGACCTGCAGGGCGGGCTCGAGGTCGTCCTCGAGGCGCAGGCGCCGCCCGGGCGCGAGATCACCGACGACGATCTCGACCGCTCGATCGAGATCATGCGCAGCCGCGTCGACAAGCTCGGGGTGGCGGAGCCGGAGATCCGCAAGCAGCCGCCGAACCAGATCATCATCGAGCTGCCGGGTATCAAGGATCCGGAGCGGGCGGCCGAGCTGGTCGGCCAGACCGCCCAGCTTCAGTTCTACGACCTCGAGGGCGACCTCGTCGCGCCGTCCGTCTCGCCGCAGGGCTTCCCGATCGCCACGGCGACCCTCTACCCGATCCTGAAGGGCCTGCAGGAGCAGGCGAAGCAGGGCACGCCGTCGGCCTGGTACGCGTACGACGCGCAGAAGCGGCGTTTGGCCGGGCCGAGGCCGACGAAGGATGACCTGCTGCGCCAGCTTCCCGGTGGGGTCGCGCCGGAGGGCACCGAGTTCCTCGCCGTCCCCGAGAACCGGATCGTGATCTCGTGCGGTCTGAACGCGGTCGTCTGCCCCGGCGTCGACGGGCCGCCGAGTCGCTCCTACTACTACCTGTTCGAGTACGACCCCGCGAGCGCCGAGGACCCGGTGCCGGAGATGACCGGCGAGGACCTCGAGCTGCGCGGCACCCGCCAGGACTTCGACCAGACCGGGCAGGCGGTCGTGCTCATGCAGTTCACGGACGCGGGCGCCGACAAGTTCCACGACATCACCCGTGAGCTCGCGATCCGGGGACGGCTGAAGACCGGCCAGCTCGGCAGCGACGTCCCGGTTCTCCAGCACTTCGCGATCGTGCTCGACGGCGAGATCCGCTCCTGGCCGTCGATCGACTTCGAGGAGAACCCGGACGGGATCTCCGGCCAGACCGGGGCCCAGATCACGGGCATGGCGTCGGCGCAGGAGGCGAAGGAGCTCGCTCTCGTCCTCCAGACGGGCGCGCTGCCGGTCCGCTTCGAGCAGGTCGACCGCACCGACGTGTCGGCGACGCTCGGCAAGGACAGCCTCCGCCAGGCGCTCGTCGCCGCGGTCGGCGGCCTGATCGCCGTCGCGCTCTTCCTGCTCGTCGTCTACCGCTTCCTCGGTGTCGTCGCGATCCTCGGGCTCGGGGTCTACGGGGCGCTGCTCTACGGGGCGATCCTGCTCTTCGACGTGACGCTGACCCTGCCCGGCTTCGCGGGGCTCGCGCTCACGATCGGCGTGGCGGTCGACGCGAACATCGTTATCTTCGAGCGGATCAAGGAGGAGGTGCGCGCGGGGAAATCCGTGCGCGCCGCGATCGCCACCGGCTACCGGCGCGGCTTCTCGACGATCGTCGACGCGAACGTGGTCACGATGATCACAGCGTTCGTCCTCTTCGCGGTCGCGGCGGGCGGTGTCAAGGGCTTCGCCCTCATGCTCCTGATCGGCACCCTGCTCTCGATGTTCACGGCGGTCGCCGCCACCCGGGCGATGCTCGGGCTGCTCTCCGGGGTGCGCTGGTTCGACAACCCGTCCTTCATGGGCGCGACCGCGGTGCGGATTCCGCGCTGGCAGCGGATCGACTTCATGGGCAGGCGGCGGCTCTGGTTCGCGATCTCCGCCGTGGTCGCCCTGGCCGGCGCCGTCTCGCTCGGCGTCCAGGGGCTGAACCTGGGGATCGACTTCCGCGGCGGCAGCCAGGTCACGTTCGCGACGCCGGAGCCGCTCCCGGTCGAGCGCGTCCGGGAGGTCGCCTCCGCCGTCATCCCCGCCAGCGCGATCGTCCAGGGCCGCGGCGAGTCCACGGGCGGCGGCTACTCGAGCTTCCACATCCGCTCGGAGCCGCTGCCGGCGGAGCAGCTCGACCGGCTCAAGACGACGCTCACGAACGAGCTCGCCCTCGACGAGGAGCCGAGCTCGCGCAACGTCTCCGGCAGCTTCAGCTCCCAGATCCTGCGCAACGCGATCCTCGCCGTCTGCGTCTCGCTCGTCCTGATCTTCGTCTACGTGACGTTCCGGTTCCAGTGGAAGTTCGCGGCGCCGGTGCTGGCCGCGCTCCTCCATGACCTCTTCATCACCTTCGGCGTCTACTCGGTCACGCAGCGGGAGCTGACGACCGCGACCGTGGCGGCGGTGCTGACCGTGCTCGGCTACTCGATCTACGACACGATCATCATCTTCGACCGCGTCAGGGAGAACATCCCGCTGATGCGGCGGTCGAGCTTCGCCGCGATCGCGAACCAGTCGATCTGGGAGACGATCCGCCGCTCGCTCGCGACGACCCTGAGCACGCTTCTGCCCGTGACCGCGCTGCTCCTGTTCGGCGGCGACACGCTCAAGGACTTCGCGTTCGCGCTGCTCATCGGGATCTTCTCCGGCGCCTACTCGACGATCTTCATCGCCTCCCCGCTCCTGACGATCCTGAAGGAGCGGGAGCCGGAGTACGCGACCCGCAAGGGCCAGGTCGACCCGCTCGAGAAATCGCTCGACGACGAGGCCGCGATCCCGGCGGCACCGGCGACGGCGGCCCCGGCCCGCGGGCGCCGCCGCCGCGCCGCGCCGCCGCCCGCCGCCGCGGCTCCGGCGCCGGCCGGCACCGGCGCGCCTGCCGCCGCGCCGCCCGGGCCCGACCCCGAGCCCGCGGGGGAGGCTGCCGAGGAGCTGTCAGCCGTGGCGGGCGAGCCGCTCCCGGCCGGGGAGGCGCGCCCGGCGGCGGACGCCGCAGCCCGGCGTGAGGAGCGGCGGAAGCGCCGCCGCTCGAGGCCGCATGGCCGCGCCCGCTGACGACCGTCCCGGTGGCTCGCTGCGGGAGCTTGCCGGCCAGGCTGTGCTGGCCGCGGTCGGGGCGGCCGCGCTGACGCGCGAGCGGGCGGAGGCGATCGTCGAGGAGCTCGTCCGCCGCGGCACGCTGAAGAGCTCGGACGCGCCCGGGCTCGCGGACGAGCTCGTCGCGTCGTCGCGGCCCGGCGGCGCCGGGCTGGCGGCGCGGGCGGGCGTCGCCCTCGAGGGCACGTTCCGCGAGCTCGGGCTCGTCACCGGGAGCGAGCTCGCGGAGCTCGCGCTCCGCCTGGCCCAGCTCGAGCACCGGCTCTCGCTGCTCGAGCGGCGCGCGGACGAGGCCGCGCCCCCCGGCGGGTAACCGGGCCGCTCTCCACCCGTAGACTGCGCTCATGCGCGCGAGGCCCGCCGTGCGTCAGCTCGGGCGGCTGTCGGAGATCGGGCAGGCCGCAGCCCGCCACGGGTTTGGCTACGTCGTCGAGACCCGAGGGCCGTTTCGCCGCCGCCGGTCCGCGGCCGCCGAGGGGTCGTCCAGGGGCCAGCGCCTGCGCGAGCTGCTCGACGAGCTGGGCCCCACGTTCGTCAAGTTCGGCCAGCTCCTCTCGACCCGGCCCGATCTCGTTCCCCCCGACATCGTGCTCGAGCTGCGGGGCCTCCAGGACGACGTGCGGCCGTTCCCGTTCGCTGAGGTCGAGGCGGTGCTCGAGCTGGAGCTCGGCCTGGGCGTCGAGCGGTTGTTCCTCGAGCTCGAGCCGAAGCCGGTCGCGGCCGCCTCGATCGGTCAGGTCCACCGGGCGGTGCTCCCGAACGGCGATCGGGTCGCGGTCAAGGTGCAGCGGCCGCAGGCGCCGCGCCAGATCGAGGCCGACCTCGAGCTGCTCTACCAGGCCGCCCGCCTCGTGCGCCAGCGCGTGCGGGCGCTTCGCTTCATCGACACCACCGCGATCGTCGACGAGTTCGCCCGCTCGATCCGCCAGGAGCTCGACTACCGGGCCGAGGGCCGCAACGCGGAGCGGTTCAGCCGTGACTTCCGGGGCCACCCGACCGTCCGGATCCCGGGGTTCTACCGCGGCTACTCGGGGGCGCGAGTGCTCACGCTCGAGTACCTCGAGGGCGTGCAGGTCGCCGACCTCGACCCGTCCGCGCTCGAGCTCGACGAGCGGCGACGGCTCGCCTACGGGATCGCGGAGGCCTGGATGACGATGATCTTCCGGCACGGGTTCTTCCACGGCGACCCGCACCCGGCGAACATTCTCGTCACCCGCGACGGCCGGCTCGGCCTCGTCGACTTCGGCCAGGCCGGGAAGCTCTCGGCGGACGACATGGAGAAGCTGACCGCGCTCTTCATCGACGCGGCCGGCGAGAACGTGGCGGCGCTGCCGCGGCGGCTCGCCGAGCTCGGCGTCCAGTACGGGCGCGGCCAGGAGCAGGAGTTCGTCGCCGAGCTGCGGGAGGTGTACGACCGTTACTACGGCACGCGGCTCGCGGACATCGACCCGTTGCAGGTGATCCGGGAGGCGTTCGCGTTGATCTACCGGATGAACCTGCGGCTGCCGGCCCGGTTCGTCCTGCTCGACAAGGCGATCGCGACGCTCGGAGCCGTCGGCGTCGAGCTCTACCCGGACTTCAACGTCTTCGAGGTCGCCCGCCCGTACGCCCGCGAGCTGATGATGGAGCGCTTCCGCCCGGCCCGGCTGGCCGCGCGGCTACGCCAGGAGGTGCGTGCGTACGGCCGCACGGTCGCGGTCACACCGCGGCAGGTGTCGGCGCTCGTCGACGAGCTGCGCGACGGAGAGGTCGAGGTCGGCTTTCGCAACCGCGGCCTCGAGGCGCTCGCCCACCGGCTCGACCCGGTCGTGAACCGGCTCGCGGTCGCGATCGTCGGGGCGGCGGGCGTCGTGGGCTCGGCGATCCTGGCCTCGTTCGGCGGCGAGCTGCTCCGCGCGGTCGCCGTCGCCGGGTTCGTCCTCTCGCTGCTGCTCGGCTTCTGGCTGGCGTGGGGGATCGTCCGCTCGGGCCGCCTCTGACCGCCCGCGCCGCGGCTCAGAGCGGCGAGTCGGGAATCTCGACCGGTGCGTTGACGGCGTCGACGACGAGGTCGACGTCGAGGGCGAGCGTGTGGCCGTCCTGCGCGAGCTCGAGCGACTCGTGCACCGCCTTGACGAGGCCGGTCGTGTCGGAGACGTAGACGACGACGCGCAGGTCGCCGAGCGCGTCGAGCGCATCCTCGGGCAGCCCGGGGATCCCGAGTGCGCCGAGGCTGTCCCCGGCCTGCCCGAGCAGCTCGCCGAGCAGGTCGCGGAGACCCACCGTGGCGCCGATCTTGGTGACGGGCTCGCCGAGGAAGGTCGTCGATCGCTCGACCGCGAGGTCGGAGAGGTAGCGGGCGAGATCGAGCTGGCCGAAGCCGCTCTCGAGCAGCTCGAGCTGCCCGGGGGTTACCGTTCCCACCGGCATCACCTCCCAGCCGCTGCCGGTGTCGATCGCGACGCGGTCGCCGGCGATGACGGCCCGGATCGCGGTTGCCGGCAGCCCGAGACCGGGGGCGTCCGCGGAGAGGGTGAAGGTCATCTCCCCCGCCCGCTCGCCGGTGAGGTAGCCGCCGCCAGCGAGGTGCAGGGCCAGCCGCTGGCCGTCCATGTCGCCGGCGATCCGGACCGTGAACGCCATCGACTCGACCTCGTCCATCGCGGCCCCGGCGCGCTCGAGCAGCGCCAGCGCCTCCGCGGAGGTGTCCTCCTCGCCGACGATGGGCAGGCTGGCGCACCCCGCCGCCGTCAGGGCGAGCGCGGCCGCGACGATCGCGCTGAGGGCGCGTCTGATCATGTGCTCGACGCATCGACGTCCGTCCGGCCGGCGCGCATCCCTCGCACGGGTGGTAGCGGACGGGGCCGCCCGGGCCGGCTGTCGAGGAGTTGTGACGGGTTTGGCGGAAAGGACATCTGGAGCGCCCCGCGCGCCGGTGCTACGGTCGCCGGATGGCTGGGCACGCGGTGCTCGTGGTCGACGGGGAGTCCGAGGCGCGGCGATTCCTCGAGCGGCACCTGGCCGAGGACGGCTTCGACGTGCTCGCCGTCGACCGGGGGCAGCGCGCGCTCGACCTGATCGAGCGTAGCGGGCCCGATCTGGTCCTGCTCGACGCGGCGCTGCCCGACTCGTCGGGGTTCGAGCTCTGCCGGCGGCTGCGCGAGGGCGAGCCGGGGCGCGACTGGAACCGCGAGGTGCCGGTGATCATCGTCTCCGCGCACGGCGATCCGGTCGACCGCCTGCGCGGCTTCGCCCGTGGCTGCGACGACTACGTCGTCAAGCCGTTCGTCTACGAGGAGCTCCTGGCGCGGATGCGGGCCGTGCTGCGCCGGACGGGCTCGGCTGGTCGCGGCGACCGGCTCGGGGTGGGGGAGCTCGAGATCGACCGGCGCGCCCGCACGGTCCGGCTGGCCGGGCAGGCGGTCTCGCTCGCCGCGAAGGAGTACGAGCTGCTGGTCGCGCTCGCGTCCGAGCCCGAGCGCGTGTTTCGCAAGGACGAGCTGCTGCGCGAGGTCTGGGGCTTTCGCTCGCTCGGGCGCACCCGGACGCTCGACTCGCACGCGAGCCGGCTTCGTCGCAAGCTGAACGGCCACGGCCAGCGCACGTACGTCGTCAACGTCTGGGGCGTGGGCTACCGGCTGCTCGAGCCGGGGCTGTGACGTCGCGGCCGGGCGCCGGGGCAGCTCAGATCTTGCGGCGCGGGCGGGTCGGGCCCCACTTGGAGCCGCGCCGGCGCGACGAGTAGACGACCCGCGGCGGCGCGATCGCCATGCCCTCGCGCGCGAACTGCTCGGCGTGTCCGAGCCGGGCGGCGACGCGGCTGACGTCGGCCTGCTGGTCGGGGAGCACGAGCGTGATGCCGGTGCCGTCCCGGCCGGCGCGGCCGGTGCGGCCGACGCGGTGGACGTAGTCCTTGCCCTCCGCGGGCGGGTCGAAGTTGATCACGTGGGTGATCTCGTCGAGGTCGAGCCCCCGCGCGGCCACGTCGGTGGCGACGAGCGTGGAGACCTTGCCGGACTCGAAGCTCGCGAGCGCCTTCTCGCGGGCCGCCTGGGTCTTGTCGCCGTGCATCGAGACGGCGCGCACGCCGTGGCGGTCGAGCTTGCGCACGAGGCGGTCGGCGCCGTGCTTCGTGCGCACGAAGACGAGCGCGAGACCCCGCTCGGCGGTGAGCAGCTCGACGAGCTTCTCGACCTTGTTGTCGGCTGTGACGGGTACGAACAGGTGCTCGACGTCGCCGCGCTCGCGGGCGGACGGCAGCTCGGCCTCGTGGCTGGCGGCGCCGCGGGTGTAGGCGGCGGCCATGACGCCGACCTCCCCGTCGAGCGTGGCCGAGAACAGCATCGTCTGGCGCGTCCGCGGCAGGCGGGCGACGATCCGGTCGACCTGCGGCTTGAAGCCCATGTCGAGCATCCGGTCGGCCTCGTCGAGCACGAGCACCCTGACGCGGTCGAGGGAGACGGCGCGGCGGGCGACGAGATCCTCGAGCCGGCCGGGTGTCGCGACGAGCACGTGCGCCTTGCGCGCACGCTCGGCCTGGCCCTTGATCGGGACGCCGCCGTAGACGCTCGCGGTGCGAAGCCCCCGCGCCGGCCCGAGCGACGCGAGCTCCTCGGCGACCTGGACGCAGAGCTCGCGCGTCGGGACGAGCACGAGCGCGGACACCGGCCCGTCCTCCGGGTGGAGGCGCTCGACGATCGGGAGCGCGAACGCGAGCGTCTTGCCCGAGCCGGTCGGCGACTTCGCGAGCACGTCGCGACCGGCGAGCGCGTCCGGGAGGACGCGGGTCTGCACCTGGAAGGGGGCGGTGATCGAGCGCCCGGCGAGCACGTCCGCAATGCGCGCGCTCACGCCGAGCTCCTGGAAGGATGGGGTGGAAACTATGGTTCGACTCCTTGTCCGTGACCGCACGCCGCGGCCCGTGGTCTCGAGATTCGCTTGCTCGAGACCACCGAAGGAGGAACCGAGAAGAAAACCTCACCGGGCGGCCGGGCGGCCGTCCGTGCTCCAAGGGTAGCACGCGGGAGGGGGTACGCTTCGCCGATGCGCCGTCGCCGGTCGCTCCTGGCCCCGCTGCTCGCCGGGGTCGCAGCCGCTCTCGTCGCTTGCGGAGGCGCCCCGGTCACGGGCGAGGCCGTGCCCGCTGCGGGCGCGGACGAGGCTGCCGTCTCGGTCAGCGCGCCCGCGGCATTCAGCCCGAACGGCGACGGGGTCAGGGACACCGCCGTGATCTCGGTCACGCTCGCGAGCGCCGCCGTCCTGACCGTGGAGGCGCAGGCGCCGGGCGTGGTCGAGACGATCCTGCCGGCCCGGTTTGCCGGGGCCGGCGAGACCGGGGTGGCCTGGGACGGGCGCGACGGTGCCGGGCGGCGTCTCGCCGAGGGGACGTACGCGATCGTCGCGCGGGTGCTCGACGGGGCGGGCAGCTCGGCGGCGGCGGAGGCGCGGCTGCGTCTCGACACGACGCCGCCGCGGGTGCGGCTCTCGGGCGTGACGGAGCGACCGGGCGGCGGGCTGCTGCGCACGCGCGCGCTGATCTCCGACCGGGGCGCGACCCGCGTCACGCTGCTCGTGGCGGGGCGCGGCGGCGAGCCGTGGGCGTCCGGTACCCGCCCGACCGGCCCGGGCGCGAGCGAGGTCGCCTGGACGTTGCGGGCTCGGCGCGGCGGGAAGCTGCTCCCCGGCGCCTACCGGGTCTCGCTGCGCGCCGTCGACGACGCCGGCAACGCGGCGACGTCGGCGGCGCGGCCGGTCCTCGTCGCCTACCCGGTCTCGACCAGGGTGATCCGCCGGGTCGAGGGGGCGGGGCGGCGCGTCGCGCTCACGTTCGACGACTGCACCGACGCGAGCGCTTGGGCGCGCATCCTCGACGTGCTCGCGGCCAGGGAGGTGCGCGCGACGTTCTTCTGCCTCGGCCCGCTCGTCTCCTCGCGACCGGCGCTGGCCCGCCGCACCGTGCGCGAGGGACACTCGGTCGGCAACCACAGCTCCAGTCACGCCCACCTGCCCTCGCTCTCGAGCGAGGCGGTGCGCTCCGAGCTCGGGCGCGCCGCGGAGCCGTGGTGGCGCCTCGCCCGCACGTCGCCGCTGCCGCTCTTCCGCCCGCCCTACGGGGCGCTCGGCCCGAGCGTGCTCGCCGGTGCCGGCGCGGCCGGGTACCGGCTGACCGTGCTCTGGGATGTCGATCCGCAGGACTGGCGCCGGCCGGGCGCGGGCGCGATCGCCGCGCGGACGGTCGGGCCGATGCGGCGTGGCAGCATCGCCGTCCTGCACGTGCAGGCGCAGACGGCGGCGGCGCTGCCGGCGATCCTCACCGGCCTCGCCCGCAAGGGCCTGAGGCCGGTGAGCCTGGACGAGCTCCTGCGCGAGACCAGCTACGCCCAGTCGCGCGTGACGGTGAGCCAGAACGCGAGCCCGGCCCAGGGGCCGTAGCGGCGAAAGCGGCGGGCGATCGCGGCGTCGCTCACGGTCTTGCGTCCCGTCAGGCGCGCGTACGTGGGCCGCGTCCAGGAGTCGAGCACGGGCTTCCCGTACCGCCCGAGCATCGTCATCACGTGCGCGGTGGCGTAGGGGCCGACGCCCGGGAGCGCGAGCAGCCGCGCCTCGACCTCGCCGTCGGGAAGCCCGGGGTCCGAGAGCGCCTCGAGGTCGAGCGCGCCCGAGGCGACGGCTTGGGAGAGCTCGTGCAGGTAGCGGCCGCGGTAGCCCGCCCGCACGGTCTCCCGGTAGAAGCCCTCGCCCGCGGCCGCCATCGCCGCCGGCGCCGGAAACGCCCGTCCGGCGGGGCCGGCTGCGGGCGCCCCCGGTGCCCGCTCGCCGAGGTGCTCGACGAGCGCGCCGACCATCCGCTCGGTCGCGGCCCAGGAGCAGTTCGTCGTGCAGATCGTCTTGACGACGTCCTCGAAGACGGTCGGGCTGCGGAGCATGCGTCCGGCGCCGGTCGTCGCCCAGGCGAGCTCCGGATCGGCGGCGGCGAGCGCGTAGAAGGGCGAAAGATCCTCGTCGAGGCGCAGGACGTGGCGGACGCCTTCGAGTAGCGCCTCGGCCTGCCGCCGGCCGGGCGGGGAGCCGGCGACGACGACGCGCGCTCGCCCGCGGCGGTCGGGCCCGATCGTGACGGTGCGGGGCCGGCCGCCGCGCAGGGGCAACGTGAGCTCGAGCGTGCCTGCATCGGCGTCCACGCGCATCGGCGGCAGCCCGGAGAGGCCGTGGGAGACGATCGTCCGCCAGAGATCGACGCGTTCGCCACCCGGACCGGCGAGCGAGAGCTCTGCCGACCAGCTACCCACCGAAGTACTTGCGCTCCCAGCCCGAGACGGCGAAGGCGGCCCCGGGCTCGGCGCCGACCGCGAGCACCGTCGTCCCATCCGCGAGCGCGCGGGCCGAGCGAACGGTGGCCGGGTCGGGGACGTAGACGAGCGTGCCGGCGGGCGCGTCGACCTCCTCGCCGGCGACCGTGAAGACGGCGTGGCCGCTCATGACCGCGAATAGCTCCTCGTGGCTGGTGTCCGTCTCGTCGTGCTCCTCGACCAGCGCGTTGCCGGCACCCGCGACGTTCGCGTTGACGCCGAAGGAGCCGATCCCGAAGTGGTGGCGCACGGGCTTCCAGTCGTAGGAGCCCGGCTCGGGCTCGACGGGCGAGGGGATCTCGGTCACGTGGGCGGCCTTGAAGGCGGGCGCGGGCATCTCGGCTCCTCTCGTCGAGTGATAACCGGTGATAGACTACGGGAGGTTATGTAACCGGTCAAGCGAGGTTGACGGTGTCAAGCGGCGCGACAGCTCCGGGGCGGCTCGAGCTCGTGCGGGCGTTCGTGAACACGCTCGACGTCGAGAGCGGGGAGGACGTGCTCGCGCCCCCGGGTGCCGTCGCTGCGTGGCTCGCCGCCCACGATCTCCTCGCGCCCGGCGCGGCGGCCGGTGCGGCCGCGACCCGTCGCGCCCTCGACGTTCGCGAGGCGCTGCGCGCGCTGCTCGTCGCCAACAACGGCGGCGTCCGCGACGCGGCCGCGGCCGTGGTGCTCGAGGCGGCGGCGGGGCGCGCCCGGCTCGCGCTGCGGTTTCGCCCTGACGGCTCGGCGGGGCTCGAGCCTGCGGCCGGCGGCGTCGACGGCGCGCTCGGGCGGCTCCTCGCCGCTGTCGCGGACGCGATGGCGGCGGGGACGTGGGAGCGGCTGAAGGCGTGCCGCGCCGAGGGCTGCCGCTGGGCGTTCTACGACCGGGCCCGCAACCGCTCGCGGGCGTGGTGCTCGATGGCTGTGTGCGGTAACCGGGCGAAGGCCCGGGCCTACCGGGCGCGGGCGGCGGGGTAGCGTGCCGGCGCCCGGAGGCGCCCGTACAGTGTTGTCGTGGCGGTCCTCGGCATCGACGTCGGCGGGACGTTCACGGACGCGGTGCTGCTCGCGGACGGCCGGCTCGCGACGGCGAAGGTGCCGACCGCGCCGGAGCAGGAGGAGTCGGTCGTCGCGGCCGCCCGGGCGGTCGGTGCGGCCGCGGTCGAGCGGTTCACGCACGGGACGACGGTCGCGACGAACGCCCTGCTCGAGCGCAAGGGGGCGAGGACCGCGTTCGTCGCGACGGAGGGCTTCGAGCATCTGCTCCATCTGCGCCGCCAGGCGCGGCCGCACCTCTACCGGCCCTGCCGCGACCATCCGGAGCCGCTCGTGCCGCTCGAGCGCTGCGTCGGCGTGCGCGAGCGGGTTGGGCCGGATGGCGTGCTGGTGCCGCTCGACCTCTCGACGCTGCCGGGGCTCGACGCGGAAGCGGTCGCGATCTGCCTGCTGTTCTCGTTTCGCGACCCGGGCCACGAGCGGGCGGTGGCGGCGGAGGTGCGCCGCCGCTTGCCGCACGCGAACGTGGTCGCCTCCCACGAGGTGGCGCCGGAGTTTCGCGAGTACGAGCGGGCGTCGACCACCGCGGCTGACGCGTACCTGGGCCCGGCCGTGGCCCGCTACCTGCGCGCGCTGCGCGGGCGCTGCGCCGCTGCGGGGCTGCCCGAGCCGCTTGTTCTGCGCTCCTCGGGCGGGGTGGCGACGATCGAGGAGGCGTCAGCGCATCCGGCGACGATCCTCGTCTCCGGGCCAGCCGGCGGCGTCGTCGGCGCCGCGCTGGTCGCGAGGCGGGCCGGCTTCGAGCGGGCGATCTCGTTCGACATGGGCGGCACGTCGACGGACGTCTGCCTGATCGTCGGCGGTCGGGCCGAGCGCTCCGCCGAGCGGCTGGTCGGCGGGTTGCCGATCCGGCTGCCGAGCGTCGGCGTGCACACCGTCGGCGCGGGCGGCGGCTCGGTTGTCTGGCGGGACGCGGGCGGCGCGCTGCGCGTCGGGCCCCAGAGCGCGGGCGCCCATCCCGGACCCGCCTGCTACGGCCGCGGCGGCGGGGCGGCGACGGTGACCGACGCCAATCTCCTGCTCGGTCGCCTGCCGGCGCGGCTCCCGGGCGGGATCGAGCTCGACCGGGAGGCCGCGCAGCGGGCGCTCGGCACCGTCGACCCGGCGGCGGTCGTCGAGGTCGTGAACGCCGAGATGCTCGGGGCGCTGCGGCTCGTGTCCGTCGAGCGCGGCCACGACCCGCGCGAGTTCGCGCTCGTCGCGTTCGGCGGCGCCGGGCCGCTGCACGCGTGCGCGCTCGCGGCGGAGCTCGGCTGCGGGACGGTGCTCGTCCCGGCCGCCGCCGGGGTTCTCTCCGCGCTCGGCCTCGTCGCGTGCGACGAGCGGCGCGATCGCGTCAGGACGTACATCGTCCCGCTTGACGGGGCCGGCGAGCTCCCGGCCGAGGGCGAGGCCGATCTGCGCTACCGCGGCCAGTCGTTCGAGCTGACCGTGCCGCTTGGCGGCGGCGGCGCCGCGGACGTCGCGGAGGCGTTCCACCGCGCCCACGAGGAGCGCTACGGGTATGCCGACCGGGACCGGCAGCTCGAGCTCGTCGCGGTGCGCACAGCCGAGGTGACGCCGGGACCGCGCGTCGAGCTGCCGCCGGGCGCCTCGCTCGAGGTGAGCGGGCCCGCGGTCGTCGAGCTCGACGGCGCCACCTGCTGGATCCCCCCCGGGTGGGTGGGGGTTAGGGATGGGTGTAGCACGCTCGTCGTGACGAGAGCGTGACGGGGTGTCGAGGGAGCGTGACGGGGGCGTGAAGATCCAGCTGCAGGTGCTCGGGAGCGCGCTGCGCGCCGTCGCCGAGGAGATGGGGGCGGTGCTCGTCCGCTCGGCGTTCTCGGCCAACATCAAGGAGCGGCGGGACTGCTCGACGGCGCTTTTCGATGCCCGCGGGCGGATGATCGCGCAGGCCGAGCACATCCCCGTGCACCTCGGCGCGATGCCGGAGGCGGTGGCCGCGGTGGCGGCGTTCGAGCCTGCGCCCGGCGAGATCTACGCGGTCAACGACCCCTTCACGGGCGGCACCCACCTGCCCGACCTCACGCTCGTGTCGCGGACCGAGGTCGGCTTCGCGGTCTCGCGCGCCCACCATGCGGACGTCGGCGGGATGGAGCCGTCCAGCCTGCCGGCAGCCTCGCGGGAGCTGTATCAGGAGGGGGTGATCGTGCCGCCGGTCAGGCTCGACGACCACGTGCTGCGACTGCTCGTCGCGAACATGCGCAACCCCGAGGAGCGTCGCGGCGACCTGCGCGCCCAGGTCGCGGCGCAGCTGCTCGCCGAGCGGCGGATCGCCGAACTCTGCGTACGTTACGGGCGCGGGCGGGTGCTCGAGGCGATGGACGAGCTGTACGCGTACTCGGAGCGGCTCGTGCGGGCGGGGGTCGCCCGACTGCCGGACGGCCGCTACGAGGCTACCGACGTGCTCGAGCCCCACGATCGCACCCAGCGGCTCGAGCTTCGCGTGGCGGTCACCGTCTCGGGCGAGGAGCTCGAGATCGACTTCGCCGGCACGTCGCCCCAGCACGACGGTAACCTCAACTGCCCGCTCGCGGTCACCCGCTCGGCGTGCTACTACGTCGTGCGCTGCCTGACCGAGCCGGATCTGCCCGCGTCCGGCGGGGCGTACGCGCCGGTCGCGGTGCTCGCCCCGGAGGGGTCGCTCGTGAACGCGCGGCCCCCGGCAGCGGTCGTCGCCGGCAACACGGAGACGTCGAGCCGGATCACGGACGTGCTCTTCCTCGCGCTCGCGGGCGCGACCGAGGTGCCCGCGCAGGGCCAGGGGACGATGAACAACGTCACCCTCGGAAACGGGCGCTTCACGTACTACGAGACGATCGGGGGCGGGCAGGGCGCCTGCCCGGACGCGGACGGCCCCTCGGCCGTGCACGTGGCGATGTCGAACGCCCTCAATACGCCGGTCGAGGCGCTCGAGCTCGCGTACCCGCTGCGGGTCGAGCGCTACGCGCTGCGCGCCGGCTCGGGCGGCGCGGGCCGGCGCCGGGGCGGGGACGGCGTCGTTCGCGAGCTGCGCGTGCTCGAGGCGTGCAGGCTGTCCGTGCTGAGCGAGCGCCGCCTGCACGCGCCCCGGGGCGCCCGCGGCGGCGGGTCCGGCGCCAGGGGCCGCAATCTCCTGAACGGGGAAGAGCTGCCGTCGAAGCTGACCCGGGCGCTCGAGGCGGGCGATCTCGTCAGGATCGAGACGCCCGGGGGCGGCGGCTACGGCACGCCTGATCGCTAGGCCAGCGCGCCCTCGAGCGAGAGCAGGCGCGCCTTCAGGTCGAGGCCCCCTGCGTAGCCCACGAGCCGCCCGTCCGAGCCGACGACGCGGTGGCATGGCAGCACGATCGGGATCGGATTGCGATTGAGGGCGCCTCCGACCGCCCGCGCGGCGCGCGGCCGCCCGACCCGGGCCGCGAGCCCGCCGTACGTCTCCGTTGCGCCATAGGGGACGCGGGCGAGCTCCGCGAGCACGAGCCGCTGGAATGCGGGCAGCGGCCGCAGGTCGACGGGCAGCCCGAACCCGGTGCGGCTCCCGTCGAAGTACTCCTCGAGCTCGCGCCGTACCGGCTCGACCGGGCGGGCCGAGCGCAGCACTCGGGCGCCGAACGCCCTGGCGAGCGGCCCGAGTTGGGCGGCCGGGTCGGGATCGAACGAGATCAGGCAGACACCGAGCGGGGTGACGGCGACCAGCAGGTTGCCGACGGGCGAGCCGATCACGTCGTAGGCGACGTCGAGCAGCCCCTCGGCTGCGGCGCGCTCGCGCAGCCGGCGGTCGAGCGCGGCGGGGACGGTCATGGCTCGATGCTCCTCTCACGCAGGCGCCGGACGCCCGAGGACGCGGCCTGGCGGGCGGCGGCCTCGCTCGATCCGAGCGCGGCGGCGATGTCGGCGTACGGGAGGTCATACCCGTAGCGCAGGACGACGGCCGCGCGCTCGGTCGGCGGCAGCCCGTCCGTGAGGTGCTCGAGCTCGGCGTGGGGCGGACGGCTCCCGACGGTGGCGCGCTCCGGCAGCTCCGTGACCGGCCGCGGCGCCGGCCGGCGCTTCCCGTCGAGCGCGACCCGGGTCGCGATCGTGTACAGCCACGCCCGGAGGTGCTCCCCGGAGGTCAGGCGCGGATAGGCGCGCAGCGCCCGCAGGAACGTCTCCTGGAACGCGTCGTCCGCCTCGCCGGCGCCGGCGAGGCGGCGCAGGAAGCGGTAGATCCCGTCGCGGTGCTCCTCGTACAGGGTCTCGAACGGCTGTGGCGGCACGACCCCCATCATGAGCTGAAACGCCCGCGCCCGCGCCCGTGTGAGATCGGTGTCGGTCCCGTGACGAGACCGGCGCAGCCCGGCACACACACGTGCGTCCGGCGGCGCTACGCTGAAAGCGGGTGGAGGCACGGGGTGGCCCCTCGTGATCCCGGCCGGACGCGGGGGCGCGGGGAGTGGCGGCGCGACGCGGGACTCCCGCCCTGCGAGACTGGCGCCGTGCGCGTCGCTGTCGTTGGCCACGTCGAGTGGGTCGATCTCGTCCGGGTCGGGCGGCTGCCGGCCGCCGGGGAGATCGTGCACGCCGGGGCTGCCTGGAGCGGGCCGGCGGGTGGGGGCGCCGTCGCCGCCGTCCAGCTCCGCAGGCTCGCGGGTGCCGCCACCCTCTTCACCGCGCTCGGCGCCGACGAGCTCGGCTGGCGGGCGCGGGCCGAGCTCGAGGCGCTCGGCGTCCGGGTTGTCGCCGCGGTCCGCCCGGAGCCGCAGCGCCGGGCGCTCGTGCACGTCTCGGCTGACGGCGAGCGCACGATCACCGTCGTGGGCGAGCGGATGGGCCCGCGCGTGAACGATCGCCTTCCCTGGGGCGAGCTGGCGGCCTGCGACGCCGTGTACGTCACCGCCGGCGACGCGGGTGCGATCCGCGCCGCCCGCGCCGCTACGGTGCTCGGCGCCACCCCGCGTGCGCTCGCGCCGCGCGCCGGCGCCGGCGCCGAGCTGGACGCGCTCGTCGGGAGCGGGATCGACCCCGGTGA
>JADLFG010000062.1 GCA_020845695.1 Thermoleophilia bacterium
CTGACGGCCCGGCTCGGCCGGGCCGGACCCGCGCACAAGCCGGGCGCAGCCCGGCGCTCACCCCCGCGGCTGACGGCCCGGCTCGGCCGGGCCGGACCCGCGCACAAGCCGGGCGCAGCCCGGCGCTTACCGTCCTTCGCTCAGCCTCTGCGGGCGACGTACCAGCCCACGCCGAGCTCGAAGCCGAGCCCGTCATCGCCCCTGCGGAGCGCAAGGCCTCCTGCCGCCTCGCTGCCGACGGCCCGCTCGGCGACCGCGAGCACGCGGGCCCGGGCCTCGCCCTCGCAGCCGGCAAGCGCGAGGAACTCGCCGAGATTGCGCTGCTCGCGGGCGATCTCGACGCGCTCCACGCGAAGGCCGGCATCCTCGAGCAACGTGCGGAGCTCGGCGTCGGCGAGCGTCCGCACGTGCGAGGGGTCGCGGAGCGTCTCGATTCTCTCCTGCAGTGCGGCCGCCCCGGGGCCGTCGGGTGCGATCTGATCGACGACGAGCACGAGCCCGCCCGGGCGAACGACGCGGGCGAGCTCCCGGATCGCCGCCTCCGGGCGAGCCAGGTGATGGAGCGTGCGACCCGACGTGGCGAGATCGAACGCTCCGTCCGGGAACGGCATCGCCAGCGCGTCCCCCACGAGCAGCTCGACGTTCGGGTACGCGGCCGCTCGGCTTCTCGCCTCCTCGATCATCGCCGGCACGAGGTCGATGCCGACGACGGAGCCTACGAGCGGTGCGAGCGCGAACGCGATCGGTCCCGTTCCGGTGCCCGCGTCGACGGCCCGCTCGTCGCCGGCGAGCGGGACGAGCTGCCGGATGCGCTCACGGATCCCGTCGATCCGTCGCTCTCCGAGCTCGGCGAGCCTTGCCGCGCTCGCCGCGAACCTCGCCTGCGTGACGTCCTCGTGGCTCACCGCCTCCTCACCCCTCCTCCGTCTCCTCGGCCAGTCGCGCGGCGAGTGCCAGGGCCTCCTCGCGGGTCGAGATCGTGCCCGCCGCTCGTTCCTCGGCGACGGCGGTCAGCACCTGGCCGATCAGCGGGCCCGGGGGGAGCCCCAGCTCATCTCCCCTGAGCAGCGGCTCCGTGGGCTCCGCAGCCCGCGCCGTCTCGACCGCCGGAACCAGCTCCGGTGCTCCGAGGAAGAGAAGCGCCTCGAGCGCCCAGGGCCCGGTGCGACGCAGGAAGCGATGCAGCTCACGAGGCGAGGTGTCGGCCGGAAGCCGGGCAGTCAGCAGCGTCCGCGCCAGCCGGCGCTGCTCGTTGGAGATCGGCAGGCGCTCGAGCGAGCGGCCGAGCGCCGCCACGAGCAGGAGGGTTGCCGGGGCATCCTCGGGCAGCCGCTCGACCCGCTCGCTCGTCCCGCCAAGCTGTCCGAGGAGCCCGAGCGCTTCGAGGCGCAACCAGCCACGCCGGCTCAGCCGGGTGAGCTCGCCGAGGATCCGCTCTCCGGCCGGCCTTCCGACGAGTGTCGCGTCTCGCCGGACGAGTGCCTCGGTTCGCGGCTCGAGCCGCAGCCCGAGCTCGTCCTCGAGCCGTACCGCGCGCAGCAGGCGCAACGGATCGTCGTGGAACACCGTCTCGGAGACTGCCCGGAGCGTCCCCGCCTCCAGGTCCGTGACGCCGGCGAACGGATCGACGAGCTCATCGCCGTTGAGCGGCCGGGCGATCGCGTTCACGGTGAAGTCGCGGGCGCCGAGGTCGTCGTGGATCGTGCCGCGCAGCGGGGTGAAGTCGACCGTCGCCTCACCGCCGACCGCCACCCGCCACGCGCCGTGGCGCTCCGAGAGCGGGAACAGCGCGCCGTCGACCTGCTCGCGGTAGGCGCGGGCTGCGGCCGCCGGGTCGTGGCAGGCGATGTCGACGTCCACTACCGGTCGACCGAGCCGCTCGTCGCGGATCGCACCGCCGACGACATAGGCCTCCTGCCCGGCGAGCACACGCCGGATCCCGTCACGCATCGATCACGAGCCGCTCGGCCCTGCGCGACGCGCTGCGAACGGCGCACGTCACCTCGTAGTTGATCGTGCCCGCAACGCGGGCGTGCTCCTCGGCCAGCAGGCCGTCTCCGATCAGCGCCACCTCCGCGCCGACCGGCTCGTCGTGCAGCTCGACCGCGAAGGAGTCCATCGACACGCGGCCGATCACGCGCCGCCGGGCGCCGGCGACGAGCACCTCCGTTCCCGAGTAGTCGCGGCGGAACCCGTCCGCGTAGCCCACGGGAACCAGCCCGATCCGGGTGTGCCGCCCGGCCACGAACCGGCGACCGTAGCCCGTGCTCTCCCCGGGGGCGAGGGTCTTCGCCTGCGCGACGTAGCTGCGCCACGACAGCACCGGGCGAAGCCCGTCGGTCGCCGGGTCGCGACCGAACGGCGAGAGCCCGTAGAGCGCGATCCCGCAGCGGACCGCGTCGAGGCGGGAATCGGGGTAGCGAATCGCGGCCGCGCTGTTTGCAAGGTGGCGAAGAGCCCGCGGAAAGCGATCCGCGAGGCGGAGGAACTGCTCCAGCTGGTGCGCGGCGAAGGCCCCGTCCTCCTCGTCGGCGGTGGCGAGATGGCTCATCAGCCCGACGACGCGCTCCGGCGACACCTCGTCGAGCTCGTCCGGTGACATCCCCCAGCGCCCCATGCCGGTGTCGACCTTCGCGTGCACCCGGAGGCCGGTCGGCAGCTCCGGGCTCGAAGCCGTCACCTCGAGATCGCACTCGCGGGCGAGTTCGTCCTCGCCCGGCGCGAGCGGTCCGAGGACGAGCACGCGGACGTCCGCGTGAGCTCGGCGGAGCTCCTCGCCCTCCTGCACGGTCGCGACGCAGAGCGCGGAGGCGCCGGCCTGCAGCGCCGCTCCGGCGACGTCGAGGGCACCGTGCCCGTACGCGTCGGCCTTGACGACGGCCCACAGCTCGGCGGGCGACACGAGGGTCGCGAGCCAGGCCACGTTGTGCCGGACGGCGGCAAGATCGACGGTGAGCTGCGAGCGGCGCATCGGGCTGCCTCGACCGCCGCGTCAGGCGCCCTCGGCCCGCTCCTTGACCTCGACCCCGCCGAAGACCGCGTACGCGCGAACCGCGAACGCGGGCCCGTCGCCGGCAACGACCGTGACCGACCTCGCCCCGAAGAGGCTCAATCCACTCAGGCTGACGCGGGAGCCGGCCGGAGCGATGACCTCGATCCCCCCGAAGATCGCAACGGCCGTGAGCGCGGCGCCCTCACCCGGAGGCGACGCCGTGAGGTCGATGTCACCACCTCCGAGCACCGCGATCGCCGTCTGCTTCGTCCAGCCGGGCGCGAACGGACGCTTGTCGAACCCGCCGAAGATCGCAACGTTCATCAGCTCTGCTCCTCTCCGTGCGAGAGCGCCGGCGACAGGGCGTCGACGACGTCGCTCGCGATCATCCCGGCAGTCCCGTGGCGGCGGGCGGCGACCCCGGCGGCAACACCCTGCGCCGTGGCCGCTGCGGCGGCGGCGAGGCCGGGCTCCATGCCCTTGGCAAGAAAGGCGGCGAGGATGCCGGTGAGCACGTCACCGCTCCCGGCCGTCGCCAGCCCCGGATTGCCGAGGTCGGAGACGATCTCGCCCCTGCCGCGGCCCGAGACGATCGTATCGACGCCCTTGAGGAGGACCACGGCGCCGGTCTCGGCGGCACCCGCCCGGACCGCGTCGAGGCGACGCGCATGTACGCGCTCGGAGCCCCAGCCGAGCAGCCGTCCGAGCTCGCCCGCATGGGGCGTGAGCACGGTGGGCGGCTCGCGGGCGAACACCCAGTCGAGGTGACCGGCGACCGCAAAGAGCCCGTCGGCGTCGAGCACGACCGGAAGCTCGAGCCGTTCGAGGAGGAGCCGCACGAGCTCCCTCGCACCCTCGGTCCTCCCCAGGCCGGGGCCGATCGCAACCGCCCGCGCACGGGACGCGAGCGCGAGGACCGGCTCGAGTGCCTCGGGAGTCAGATGGCCGTCCTCGTCGGGACAGGGCCGGCTCATGACTTCGAGCAGCCTGAGCTCGAAGACGGGATTCAGGCCGGCCGGAACGGCCGCGAACACGATCCCGGCACCGGCCCGTAGCGCCGCCTCTGCAGTCAGGCAGGGCGCCCCGGTGAGGCCGGTCGAGCCGCCGACGACGAGCACGGACCCGGCGCTGTACTTGTTGTCCCTCGCCGTTCGCCGCGGCACGAGGTCGAGCACGGACGGCAGCGCACGGCAGGCGAGCGTGTCTCCGCGCTCGACGCCGATGTCGGCGACCTCGACGTCGCCCGCGTGAAAGCGGCCCGGAGCGATCGCGAGCCCGAGCTTGCGATGGTGAAAGGTCACCGTGACGTCCGCGCGGACGGCGGCGCCGGGCACACGGCCGGTCGAGGCGTCGATCCCGGAGGGGACATCGACGGCGACGACCGGCGCGCCGGTCGCATTGATCGCCTCGATCGCGGCCGCAGCCTCGGGGCGTGGAGACCCCGCAAAGCCCGTGCCGAAGAGCGCGTCCACGACCACCTCGGCCGTGCCCGGGTCGGCGACGAACGAGAGCCCGGCCTCCTTCGCCCGTGCGAGATTCACCGCGGCGTCGCCGGCGACACGGGCCTCGTCGGCGAGCAGGCGGATCTCGACCGCGAGCCCCGCCGCATGCAGCAGCCGACCGACCACGAGCCCGTCGCCCCCGTTCGCGCCCGGCCCGCACCAGATCGAGACGCGCCTCGCGTCCGAGTGACGGCGCCGGACGGTCTCCGCGACCGCCGCGCCTGCCCGTTCCATGAGCTCGAGCGTCGGGCCCGCGTAGGCGCCCTCCGCCGCGCGCATCTCCTCGGCGGTCGAGAGCGGCTCCCCCCAGGGTGGGATCACGCCGCCGGCTCCCCGATCGCGCAGATCGCGGCCGCGAGGTCTCGCGAATGCGTCATCGAGACGTCGATCTCCCCGGCCCCGACCCGTTCGGCCCAGGCGGCCGTCTTCCCCGTCAGCCGCACGCCGGGCTTCGGACGGCCGGCGATCTCGATCTCGTGCCAGGTGAAGTGGACGCCGCAGCCGAGAGCCTTCCCGACCGCCTCCTTCCCCGCGAAACGCGCCGCGTAGTGCTGGGGAGGGTTCGGCCGCGAGTCGCAGTACGCACGCTCGGCATCGGTGAAGACCCGCTCACGGAAGCCGGGATAGCGCTCGAGCGCCGCAGCGACCCGGGCGATCTCGATCAGGTCGACACCGATTCGCACGGCCCAATCATGTCAGGCGAGCCAGCCGGGAGATCCGCGATAAAGTCGAGCACGGCCGTGGGCCCCGGATCGGCGCCTGCCAGCGTCTCCTCACGGAACCTGCCGGCCGGCGAGGCGGCGCCCGGCCGCGAGCGGCGTCGTCTCGCGCTCGGCAGTGTCGATGGCGAAGCCGAGCTCCCGCAGCTTCCCGGCAAGCGCTGTGCGCGAGCGGATCGTGTTGCTCGTGACGAAGCGAAGGCGGTGACCGTCCCGGCGCAGCCGCGTGATCGCGTCGACCGCCCCGGGAAGGGCCGCTCCCGACGGGACCAGGTCGCCGTCGATGTCGAGCAGGATCGCGACCGCGGCCCGAGTCTACGCCGCACCGCGGGTCACGCCGACGGGTGCGTACGTCAGAATCCATCGACCCCGCCCCGCTGTCTCGGAGGAGCCCGGACGAGAGGATGACCACGACGACGACCGAAGCCGGCCCGGGCGAGGGGAACCCCCGTCTGGCTCTCCTGCTCTCGATGGCGATGTTCGTGCTCGTCGTCGACACGTCGCTCATGAACGTCTCGATCGCCGCCGTCGTCGAGGATCTCGACACGACCGTGAGCGGGGTCCAGTCGGCGATCGCGCTCGAGGCGCTCGTCTCCGCCGC
>JADLFG010000063.1 GCA_020845695.1 Thermoleophilia bacterium
GATCGAGGGCCGCCATCCCACGCCAGCATCCCAGCCCTCACGCCGATCTGCCGCAACGACCGGCAGCCAAGCGACGGGCAAACTCAGCGCATCAACGCTCGCCGACCGCGGAAGATGGAGCTAGCCGGACTCGAACCGGCGACCTCCTGGGTGCGATCCAGGCGCTCTCCCAGCTGAGCTATAGCCCCGCGCTCCGGGATTCTAGCTCGCCGGTCGTGCCGGGGCCCCCGGGGAGGCGAGGCGCCGAGCGAGACCGTGCCCGGCACGCGCGTCGCGGCTCGCTGGCATGCTTGTGCCAACCGACGGAAGGAGTCGCGATGCACGTGTTCGTCGCCGGCGCGACCGGGGCGATCGGCCGCCCGCTCGTTGCCGCACTCGTCCGGGGCGGCCACCGCGTCACCGGCATGACGCGCACGCCCGCCAAGGCGCCGCTCCTGCGCGAGCTCGGGGCTGAGCCGGTCGTCTGCGACGCGTTCGACGCGGCGGCGCTCGAGCGGGCCGTCGCGACCGCGGCGCCCGACGCGATCGTCCACGAGCTGACCGCGCTGCCCGCCGCGATCGACCCGCGCCGCTTCGCCGAGCAGCTCGAGGAGAACGACCGCCTGCGCATCGAGGGCACCCGCAACCTCGTCGCCGCCGCGCTCGCGGCCGGCGTGCGCCGGGTCGTCGCCGAGAGCATCTCGTTCGCGTACGCGCCCGGCGGCGGCGGGCTTCGGGTCGAGGACGACCCGCTCGGGCTCGCGGCCCCGAAGCCCTGGGGGCGCACCATCCGCGCCGTCGACGAGCTCGAGCGGACCGTGCTCTCGGCGCCCGGGGTCGACGGGACGATCCTGCGCTACGGCACGCTCTACGGTCCCCGCACGTTCTACGGGCGGGACGGCTCGACCGCCGAGATCGTTCGCCGCCGGCGGCTGCCGCTGGTCGGGGCCGGGACGGGCGTGACCTCGTTCCTGCACGTCGAGGACGCGGCGAGCGCGACCGTGCTCGCGCTCGAGCGCGCCGCTCAGGGAACCTACAACGTCGTCGACGACGACCCCGCGCCGGCTGCGGAATGGTTGCCGGCGTACGCCCGGGCGCTGGGCGCGCCGCCGCCGCGGCGGCTGCCCCCGTTCCTCGTCCGGCTGCTCGCCGGCCCCACCGGACTCGCGATGCTGGCCGGCGGCGAGGGCGCCTCGAACGCGAAGGCAAGGAGGGAGCTCGGCTTCGAGCCGCGCTTCGCGAGCTGGCGGCAGGGGTTCGAGGCGGCGCTCTGAGTCTGTTATTGACTACTCACTACTAACATGCTACGGTTCGCTCCATGACGCGGAGACAGACGGCGGCGGAGCGGCGGGAGGCGATCCTCGAGGCGGCCGTGGCGGAGATCGCACGCAACGGCTTCGCGGGAGCGACGACGGCGGACGTCGCCCGCCGGGCGGGCATCTCCCAGCCGTACGTCTTCCGCTTCTTCCCGACCAAGAAGGACCTCTCGCTGGCCGTGATCGACCGCTGCCTCTCGCGGATCCTGCGCGACTGGGAGAGCGCGGTGCCCCGCCCTGGAGAGACGCGCCTGCAGACGCTCGGGCGCACGTACGTGGAGTCCCTCGGCGACCGCCGCGCCGAGCTGATGGTGCACCTGCACGGCTACGCCTCGGCCGAGGATCCCGAGATCGCTGCGGCCATGCGCCACCACCTCGCGCGCGTCTACCGCTACGTCGTCCACCAGGCTGAGCGCGACGGCCACGACAACCCGCACGCCGCGGCGGCGCAGTTCATCGCCGACGGCTTCCTGATCAACGCGGCAATGGCGATCGGGCTCGAGAGCGAGCTGCGGCCCGAGGAGTGGCGCGCGATCTGCGCCGCTGACAAGGTCGCTCGCGTCGACGACCTGCTCCAGCACGCCCCGGCGTGAGTCTCTTTTTTTCACCGCCAAGTAAGTGACTGATCACAAAGAAGGGAGACGGAGATGACCGGCAGATCGAAGGCTCTGTGGACGTTCCTCGTCACCTCGCTCGGCCTGTTCATGGTCGTGCTCGACAACCTCGTCGTCACGACCGCGCTGCCGAGCATCCGCGTCGACCTCGGCGCCTCGCTCGACGACCTGCAGTGGACGGTGAGCGCGTACACGCTCACGTTCGCCGTGCTGCTCCTCACCGGCGCCGCGCTCGGCGACCGCTTCGGCCGGCGGCTCATGTTCGCCGTCGGGATGGGCATCTTCACCGCCGCCTCGGCCGCGGCCGCGCTCGCGCCGTCGATCGAGGCGCTCGTCGCCGCCCGGGCGATCCAGGGGCTCGGGGCGGCGATCGTCACCCCGCTCACCCTCACCCTGCTCGCAGCGGCGGTGCCGGCCGAGCGCCGCGGCGTCGCGCTCGGCGCCTGGTCTGGGATCGCGGGCCTCGCGGTCGCGCTCGGCCCGGTCGTCGGCGGCGCCGTCGTCGACGGCATCTCCTGGGAGTGGGTGTTCTGGATCAACGCACCGATCGGCCTCGTCGTGATCCCGCTCGCGCTCGCGCGCCTGAGCGAGAGCCGCGGGCCCGCCGGCCGCTTCGACCTCGGCGGCGTCGCGCTCGCGAGCGCGGGCTTCCTCGGCGTCGTCTGGGGCCTCGTGCGCGGCAACGACGCCGGCTGGGGCAGCCTGGAGATCGTCGGCAGCCTCGCCGCCGGCGCCGCCCTCGTCGCCGCGTTCGTTGCCTGGGAGCGGCGGGCCTCCTCGCCGATGCTCGACCTCGGGATGTTCCGCAACCGCGCCTTCGCGGTCACGAACGGCGTCTCCCTGCTCATGTACTTCGGCATGTTCGGCTCGATCTTCCTGCTCGCCCAGTTCCTCCAGACCGCCCAGGGCTACTCGCCGCTCGGCGCCGGCCTGCGGACGCTGCCGTGGACGGCGATGCCGATGCTCGTCGCCCCGCTCGCGGGCGCGCTCTCCGACCGGATCGGCGGCCGCCCGCTGATGGCAGCGGGGCTCGGGCTCCAGGCGGTCGCGCTCGGCTGGCTCGCCGCGCTCGCCGCGCCGGGAGTCGCCTACGGTGACCTCGTGCCGCCGTTCGCGGTCGCGGGCATCGGTACCGGGCTCGTGTTCGCCCCGATCGCGAACGTGATCCTGAGCTCCGTGCGCCGCGAGCAGGAGGGCCAGGCCTCGGGTGCCAACAACGCGATCCGCGAGCTCGGCGGCGTGTTCGGGATCGCGGTCATGGCCACCGTGTTCGGCAGCTACGGCGGCTACGCCTCGCCGCAGGACTTCACCGACGGGCTCGTGCCCGCCACCTGGGTCGGCGCCGCCGTCGTCGGGCTCGGCGCGCTGCTCGCGCTCGCGGTGCCCCGGCACTCGACCGCCCGCCAGGCCGCCCCCGGGCTCGCCCCCGAGCCCGCCCGGGCGTAGCCACCCGCCCCCGCGCGCCCGGCCGCCAGTGCACGCGGCGGCCGGGCGCGCACGCCTGCGCCGCGAGGCACGCCGGCGAGCGCGCGCTACGCGAGGCGGCCGCGCTCCCGCGCGAGCGCCTCGAGCCGCTCGATCCGCCGCTCGAGCGGCGGGTGGGTCGAGAAGAGCTCCTTGACGGTCGGGAGGATGAAGAACGCGTTCAGGGAGGCGGCCTGGCGAAGCTCCCGCTGCGGCACCTGCGTCATCCGCTCCGCGATCTTGCGCAGCGCGCCGACCAGGTGCTCTGGCTCGCCGGTGATCTCGGCGGCGCCGCGGTCGGCCGCGTACTCCCGGTAGCGCGAGAGCGCCATCAGGAGCACGTAGCTGACGACGTAGGTGAGCAGCGAGACGAGGAACATGATCAGCCATACGGGCGCCGCGTTCTGGTCGCGGTTGTTGCCGCCCATCAGGCCGGCGAAGAGGCCGAAGCGCATCAGCATCGCCGCGACCATCGAGAAGAAGCTCGCGATCGTCATGATCGCGACGTCGCGGTGACGGATGTGGGCGAGCTCGTGGGCAAGCACGGCCTCGACCTCGCGCGGCTCGAGCCGCTGCCAGAGCCCGCGCGTGATCGCGACCGCGGCGTGCTTCGGGTTGCGGCCGGTCGCGAACGCGTTCGGGACGTCCGTGTCGATCACGGCGACGCGCGGCTTCGGCAGCCCCGCCATCGTCGAGAGGCGCTCGACCATCGCGTGCAGATCGGGGGCCTGCTCGGGCTGGACGACCTTCGCCCCCGAGGCGGCGAGCGCGATCCGGTCGGACGTGAAGTACTGGAGGAACGCGAGCGCGGCCATGATCGCGATCACGGCGCCGAGCGACAGGCTGAAAAGCTGGAGCAGGACGACGAAGAAAACGACGTACAGACCACCGAGGAGCAGGGTGGTCAGCGCCATCCGCCCCGACAGGCCCGCGTCGCGCCCGAACGCCCGCTTCCGGGTGTCCATGAGCCGATTGTAGCCCCGTGCTACGGGCGCCCCGACCGGGAGGCGGTTCACCGTTCGGCGCGCACGAGCGTGTTGTAGACTCGCGTCCGTGCGCCGGGCCATCGCACTCGCCCTCGTCCTCCTCGCCGCCGCAGCGGTGGCCGCGGCCTGCAACGGGAAGGGAACGAAGACGACGGCGCCGGAAACGATCGAGGGGGCCGCCCCGACCCAGCCGGCGACGACCGAGGTCGAGGTTCCGGAGGGCGATCCGGCCGCCGGCAAGGAGCTGTTCGGCTCCGCCGGCTGCGGCGGCTGCCACACGCTGGCGGACGCGGGTACGTCCGGCGCCGTCGGCCCGAACCTCGACCAGCTCAAGCCCGCCGCGGCAGCGGTCTTCACCATCGTCACGGACGGCCGCGGCTCGATGCCCGCCTTCTCGGGCCAGCTCGACGAGCAACAGATCGCCGACATCGCGGCGTACGTCGTCCAGGCGACATCGGGCTAGAGCTCCCCGCCGGCTTCCCTCGCGCCGTCGACGCGGTCGCGTGCGACCTCGACCGCACGCTCGTCGCGGACGACCTCGTCATCCGCCCGCGCACCCGGGCGGCGATCCAGGCCGCCCGCGCGGCCGGCATCCGGGTCGTGATCGCGACCGGGCGCATGTTCCGCTCGGTCCGGCCGTACGCGGAGGCGGCCGGGATCGACGACCCGGTGATCTGCTACCAGGGCGCCGCGGTCGTCGAGCCGGGCAGCGGCCGCTACCTGCGCCACGTCCCGATCCCGCTGCCGCTCGCCCGTGAGGCGATCGCCGAGATCGAGGGTCGCGGCTTCTCGCTCAACGTGTACGTGGACGACGAGCTGTACGTGGAGCGGCTGACCCCGGAGGCGGAGCGCTACGCGACCTTTCAGAACCTGCCGGTGACGGCGGTCGGGCCGCTGCTCGACTGGCTCGAGCGCCCGCCGACGAAGCTCGTCACGATCGGCGACCCGGCCGAGCTCGACCGGCTCGAGACGGAGCTGAAGGGGAGCCTCGGCGAGCGCATGTTCATCGCGAAGTCGCTCCCTCACTTCCTCGAGCTGGCGGACGATGGCGTCACGAAGGGCACGGGGCTCGCGTTCCTTGCGGACGCGCTCGGCTTCTCGACCGCCCGCACGGTCGCGTTCGGGGACGGCGAGAACGACGTGGAGCTGCTCGAGGAGGCGGGCTACGCGGTCGCCGTCTCTGACAGCCACCCGCGCCTGCTCGCGATCGCCGACTGGACCTGCCCGCCCGCCGAGGAGGAGGGCGTCGCGCAGGTGCTCGAGGCGATCGTCGCCGCGCGACGGGCGGATGAGGGCCCGCCCCTCGATCGCTGACGGGCGCATATATTCGACCCGTACATGATCGACATCCGCGCAGCCCGCAGCGACGCCGACGCCTGGCACGCCGCGCTCGCCCGCAAGGGTGCGGCCGAGGCGTTCGAGGCACTGCTGGCCGCGGATCGCGAGTGGCTCGCGCTCGTCCCCCGGGTCGATGAGCTCCGCGCCCGCACGAAGCTGAAGGGGAGGCCGACTCCGGAGCAGGTCGAGGAGCTGAAGTCGATCAAGGCGGAGCTGGGGCAGCTCGAGCGAGAGCTGGCCGCGGCCACCGCCCGTCGCGACGAGCTGCTCGCGCTCGTGCCGAACCCGCCGGAGGCGGCGGCCCCGGACGGTGGCGAGGACGACGCGGTCGAGCTGCGCCGGGTCGGCGAGCCGCCCGCGCTCGCGTTCGAGCCGCGCGACCACCTCGAGCTGGCCCGCATCGAGATGGAGCGCGGAGCGCGCGTCTCGGGCTCGCGCTTCGCCTACCGGCTGGGCGGCTTCGCGCTCGCCGAGCTCGCGCTCTACCGCTTCGCGCTCGAGCTCGTCGCCGCCCGCGGCTTCACGCCGGTGCTCCCGCCGGTGCTCGTCCGGGAGGCGGCGATGTACGGGACGGGCTTCCTGCCGACGGACGAGGTCAACATCTACTCGCTCGAGCGGGACGAGCTCTACCTGACCGGCACCTCCGAGGTGGCGCTGGCCGCCCTGCACATGGGCGAGATCCTCGAGCAGGCCGACCTGCCCCTGCGCTACGCCGGCTACTCCACCTGCTTTCGCCGCGAGGCGGGCGCCGCCGGCAAGGACACCCGCGGCATGTTCCGCGTGCACCAGTTCGACAAGGTGGAGATGTTCGTCTTCTGCCTGCCCGAGCGCTCCCGCGAGGAGCACGAGCTGCTCCTCGCGGTCGAGGAGGAGATCGTGGGCGAGCTCGGGATTCCCTACCGGGTCGTCGACGTCGCCGCCGGCGACCTCGGCGCCTCCGCCGCCCGCAAGTACGACATCGAGGCGTGGTTCCCGTCCCAGGGCCGCTACCGCGAGATCACCTCGACGTCGAACACGACCGACTTCCAGGCCCGTCGCCTCGACGTCCGCCACCGCTCCGAGCGCGGCGTCCAGCCGCTGCACACGCTGAACGGGACGGCGGTGACCGCCCGCGCCCTCCTCGCCGTCCTCGAGAACTTCCAGGACGAGGGCGGGGTCGTCCACGTCCCCGAGACCCTGCGGCGCCACGGCGCCCCCGCGACGATCTCGGCCGGGGCGTAGGACTAGACTGGCCTTCCCGGGCGGGGTGGCCGAGCGGTCGAAAGCAGCGGTCTTGAAAACCGCAAGGCGCTCGAAAGGCGTCTCGTGGGTTCGAATCCCACCCCCGCCGCTTCCGGGCCGGAGCCCGGCGCCGACAGGCCGTGCAGCGGAGCATGCCGCAGCTCGGCGCAACAGATCAACGTACGTTAGGATGTGATGCGGATGACGGACGACCGCTGCGACCTCCTCTGCATCGACTTCGACCGCGCCGAGGCGCTTCGAGCCGGCCGGCTCCCGCCGGCAGCGGTTGCGCGGGCCGCCGATCGAGCGAAGGCGCTCGCCGACCCGACCCGCCTCGAGCTCGCGGCGGCGCTCGCCGGAGCGGACGAGCTCTGCGTCTGCGACCTCGCCTGGATTGCCGGGCGCTCGCAGAACCTCGTCTCCCACCATCTGCGCAGCCTGCGAGGCGCCGGGCTCGTCTCGAGCAGGCGTGACGGCAAGATGGTCATGTACGCACTCACCGGGGACGGGCGCACGCTCCTCGCCGCGGTACTCGAGCCGGAGCCCGCGAGGCGGCGATGACCAGCCGCGCGCCCGCCGCCGTCGAGCTCCGACCGCTCGGGCCGAGGCCCGAGTGGCTGCGGGCGGCGCGACGGGCACGGCTGCTCTCCTGGCTCAGCCTCGCCTGGATGACCGCCGAGGGCGCGATCGCCCTCACCGCCGGCGTCCTCGCCGGCTCGATCGCGCTCGTCGGCTTCGGTATCGACAGCGTGATCGAGGGCCTCGCGAGCGTCGTCATCGTCTGGCGCTTCACCGGCACGCGCCTGCACTCCGATCGGGCCGAGCGGCGCGCGCAGCACCTCGTCGCGATCCAGTTCTTCCTCCTCGCCCCCTACGTCGCGGCCGAGGCGATCCACAAGCTCGTGCTCGGCGAGCGGCCGGAGACGAGCTGGCTCGGGATCGGCCTCACCGTGACGAGCCTGGTCGGCATGCCCCTGCTCGGGATCGCCAAGCGCCGCCTCGCCGACGAGCTCGGCTCGGCCGCCACCCGCGGCGAGGGCACCCAGAACCTGCTCTGCGCCTACCTCGCGGCGGCCGTTCTCGCCGGGCTGCTCGGCAACACGCTCTTCGGGCTCTGGTGGCTCGACCCCGCCGCCGCCCTCGCGATCGCGGCCATCGCCGCCCGCGAGGGCATCGAGACCTGGCGCGGCCGGGGCTGCGCCGGCAGCTGCTGCTGAGCGCCCGCTCGCGACCCGCGGCTGCGCGAGCGGGCGCCAGAGCCGCTCAGATCGCGACGACCTCGATCCCGAGGCGACTCGCGGCCCGGGCGAGTCGCCCGTCGAGCGTGGCGAGCGGGCGTCGGAGGAGGGTCGCCAGCGCGAGGTACTCGGCGTCGTACGCCTTCGCCCAGCCGAGCGCGTCCGCGATCCGCCACGCCTCGAGCCCGAGCCGGGGGTGGGTACGCAGCTCGACGGGTGCTCGCTCGAGACGCTCGAGCGCTGCTTCGCCCTGCTCCCGTGGCAGGAGGCCGCGCCAGACAGCCCGATGCAGGACCGAGCGCGCCTCCGAGCGGAGGAGCGGCGGGGCGACGAGGTCGGCGCCGAGGCGATCGAACCCGCCCGCGACGCGGCATGCCGGCACGGCCACGCTCGCGTCGAGAACCGGCACGCTAGTGCGCCGTCCGGAGAATGGCGTGCAGTTCCTGGCGAGCGAAAAGCAAGCCAGGGAAGGACGCAGGGAGCGCCAATATGCAGGCAGTGGGGTATCCGCGTGACGCCCCTTTGTGCCGATTCC
>JADLFG010000064.1 GCA_020845695.1 Thermoleophilia bacterium
CAAGACGGAATCGGCACAAAGGGGCGTCACGCGGATACCCCACTGCCTGCATATTGGCGCTCCCTGCGTCCTTCCCTGGCTTGCTTTTCGCTCGCCAGGAACTGCACGCCATTCTCCGGACGGCGCACTAGTGACGCGACGCTCCTTCGACGGCGCGCTCGTCTGCGCCACGGCCCTCGTCGTCGTCTTCCTCGCCTTGCCGCTCGTCGCGGTCTTCGTCCGCACCTCGCCGGTCGCGCTCTTCGCCCAGCTCGGCAATCCGGCCGCGGTCGACGCGCTCCTCGTCAGCCTGAAGACGAGCGTGATCGCGCACGTCTTCATCGTCGGGCTCGGGACGCCCGCCGCCTACCTCCTCGCGAGGCGACGGTTTCGCCTGCGCGCCGCCCTGCTCACGCTGGTCGAGCTCCCGCTCGTGCTGCCCCCCGCCGTGGCTGGCATCGCCCTGCTCGCGGTCTTCGGCCGCCGCCAGGGTCTCCTCGGCGCCCCGCTCGCCGATCTCGGCGTCTCGATCCCGTTCACGCAGACCGCCGTCGTGCTCGCCGTGATCCTCGTCGCGAGCCCGTTCTACATCCGGGCGGCGATCGCGGCGTTCGAGGCGGTCGACAGCAACCTGCTCGACGCCTCGCGGACGCTCGGGGTGGGTCCCTCGAGGACCTTCCGGCGGGTCGCCCTCCCACTTGCCGCGGGCGGGCTCGGCGCCGGCGCGACGCTCGCCTTCGCGCGCGGTCTCGGCGAGTTCGGCGCCACGATCATGTTCGCGGGCTCGCTGCAGGGCCGTACCCAGACGCTGCCGCTGATGATCTACGCGCAGCTCGATCAGGACTTCGAGGTTGCCCTCGCGGTCGGAGCGCTGCTCGTGCTCGTCTCGCTCGCCATCCTGCTCGCCGCCAAGCTCGCCCCCCCGTGGACACGCTTCGCCTCGACCTCAACGTTTCGCTCCGCGACTTCGACCTCGCGGTAGCGCTCGAGGCCGGCCCCGAGGCGGTCGCGCTCGCCGGGCCCTCCGGCGCGGGCAAGACAACCGTCCTGCGGGCCGTCGCCGGCCTCGCCCCGGGCGCCCGCGGCCTCGTCTCCGCTCGCGGCGAGCGCTGGCTCGACACCGCGGCGGGCATCGACCTGCCGCCCGAGCAGCGCTCGGTCGGCTTCGTCTTCCAGGACTACGCGCTCTTCCCCCACCTGACCGTCGAGCAGAACGTCGGCTTCGCCGGCCGCGGCCGGGCCGGCGAGCTGCTCGACCGCCTCGGGATCGCCCACCTGCGCTCGGCTCGCCCCGGCGCGCTCTCCGGCGGCGAGCGCCAGCGAGTCGCGCTGGCCCGGGCGCTCGCCCGCGCCCCCCGGGTGCTCCTCCTCGACGAGCCGACCGCCGCGCTCGACGCCCACACGCGGGCGTCCGTCCGGGCCGAGCTCCACGCGCTCCTGCGCGAGCTCGCGCTGCCCGCCCTAATCGTCACCCACTCGTTCGAGGAGGCGGCCGCGCTCGCGGGCCGCGTCGGCGTGCTCGTCGCCGGGCGGCTCGTCCAGATCGGCCCGCCCGCCGAGCTCGTCGCCCGGCCGGCCGATCCGTTCGTCGCCAGCTTGACCGGCGGCAACCTGATCCCGGGCATCGCGAGCCTGCGCCCGGGCGGGCTGACCGAGATCGTGCTCGAGGCCGGCGGCTTTCTCTACTCGACCGACGAGCTCGAAGGCCGGGTCGGGGTCGTCGTCCACCCGTGGGAGGTCTCGGTTGCCCGCGAGCCGCCGGTCGACTCGGCGCTGAACCACGTGCGGGCGCCGATCGTCGCGCTCACGCCGGCCGGCAACCGCGTCCGCGTCAGGATCGGCCCCCTGACGGCGGAGCTGACCGCGTCCTCGGCCGAGCGGCTCGGGCTCGCCGCGGGCGTCGTCGCCGTCGCTTCCTTCAAGGCGACCGCGGCGCGCCTCGTGCCGCTCGCCTGACGCTGCCGCGCTGGCCAAAGCGAGCGTCGTGGCCCAGCCGGCGCGGCCATGGTGGCGCAGTCCGGGCGCGTCTACACTCGCTCGCATGTCCCTGCAGGAACGCACCAGCACCGAGGCGGCGCTCGCGGCGAAGGAGCGCTGGGTCGCTCGCGGCGTCGCCACCGGCCCCGTGGCCGTCGCCCGTGCCGAGGGCGCCTGGATCGAGGACGTCGACGGCCGGCGCATACTCGACTTCGCGGGCGGGATCGGCTGCCAGAACACGGGCCACAATGCCCCCGCTGTCGTCGAGGCTCTCCGCGAGCAGCTCGACCGCTACCTCCACCAGTGCTTCGTCGTCGGCGTCTACGAGCCCTACGTCGAGGTCTGCCGCCGTCTCGCCGAGCTGTCGCCCTGTCGCGGCGAGGAGCAGAAGTCGTTTCTCGCCAACTCCGGTGCCGAGGCGCTCGAGAACGCGGTCAAGATCGCCCGCGCGGCCACCGGGCGCCCGGGCGTGGTCGTCTTCCAGAACGCCTTCCACGGGCGGACGCTCCTGACGATGACGATGACCTCGAAGCTCGTCTACAAGAAGGGATTCGGGCCGTTCGCGCCGGAGGTCTACCGGACGCCCGCCCCCTACCCGTACCGGGGCGTGTCCGCAGCCGACGCGATCGCCGGGCTCGAGCGGATGTTCAAGAGCGACGTCGACCCGGAGACCGTCGCGTGCGTCGTGCTCGAGCCCGTGCAGGGCGAGGGCGGCTTCATACCGATGCCGCTCGACTTCCCGCCCAGGCTGCGCGAGCTCTGCGATCGCCACGGGATCCTCTACGTCGACGACGAGGTCCAGGCCGGGATGTGCCGCACCGGCCCGCTGTGGGCGATCGAGCACTACGGCGTCGAGCCGGACTTGTTGACGACCGGGAAGTCGCTCGGCGGCGGGCTGCCGCTCGCCGGCGTGACCGGCCGCGCCGAGGTCATGGACGCGGCCCATCCGGGCGGTCTCGGCGGCACGTTCGGCGGCAACCCGCTCTCGTGCGTCGCCGCGCTCGCCGTCTTCGACATCGTCAGCGACCCCGCCTTCCAGGCGCGCGCGCGGGCGCTCGGCGAGCGGATCCGGGGCCGGCTCGAGGGGATTGCCACCCGCGTCGAGGCGGTTGGCGAGGTTCGCGGCCTCGGCCCGATGCTCGCGCTCGAGCTCGTCGAGGATCGCGGCACGAAGGCGCCGGCGGCGTCGCTCGCGTCCGCCACGGCAGCCGCCGCGCTCGAGCGAGGGGTGCTCCTGCTCACGTGCGGCCTCTACTCGAACGTCGTTCGCATCCTCGTTCCGATCGTCGTCTCAGAAGACGATCTCGACCACGGTCTCGACGTCCTCGAGGAGGCGCTGGTCGTGGCGGGAACGCGCACCGGCTGACAGGGGAGCCGACGGACGGCCGCACGCGTGGCATGCTCCGCGCGTGCGGCGTGTCCTGATCGTCAACCCGGGCGCGAGCGCGGTCACGCCGGCGCTGGTCGAGCGCGTGCGGGCGGAGCTCGCGAGCGCCGCGCCGGTCGAGGTGAGACTGACCGAGCGGCCCGGCCACGCGACCGAGCTCGCGGCCGCCTGCGCGGACTGCGCCGCCGTCTACGTGCTCGCCGGCGACGGCGGCTACAACGAGGTCGTCAACGGGCTGCCGCCGGAGGTCCCGATCGGGTTCGTCCCGGGCGGCGCGACGAGCGTCCTGCCGCGTGCGCTCGGCCTGCCGCGCGACCCGATCGCGTGCGCCCGCCGGCTCGCCCCCGCCGAGCGGGAGCGGGTGATCTCGCTCGGTCGCGCGAACGGCCGCCGCTTCACCTTCGCGGCCGGCGTCGGCCTCGACGCCGAGATCGTGCGGGCGATCGACCGGCGGGGCCGCCGCGACGGTGTCCGCCCGGGCAACCTCGCGTTCGTCGCCGAGCTCGGTCGGCTGCTCGCGGCGCGCCGCTTCCGGCTCGAGCCGGTGCTCGAGCTCGCGGGCGTCGGCCGGGCCGCGTTCGCGATCGCGACGAACTGCGACCCGTACACGTACGCCGGGCCGCTGCCGGTCCGGGCGACACCGCTCGCCCGCTTCGAGCTCGGACTCGACGTCGTCGCCCCCGGAAGGCTCGGGCCGGCCGGGCTCGCCGGGCTCGCCTGGCGGTCGCTCGCGCGGCCCGGCCAGGGCGACTCCGAGGCGGTTCGCTACCTCCACGACGTCGACCGGGTCGAGCTCGCCTGCGACCGCCCGCTCCCGCTCCAGCTCGACGGCGAGGACGTGGGCGACGTGACGGCGGTCTCGCTCGAGGCGGAACGCGGAGCATTGCGGGTGCTTGTCTAACCTGGGTGCGGATGCCCCGCAAGCTTGTGCTCGCCGTCATCGACGGGCTCACTCCCGACGCGCTCGAGCGCGGCCTCGAGCGGGGGCGGCTGCCCGCGCTCCGCCAGTTGCTCGACGCGGGCGGCGCGTACGTGCGCGGGACGAGCACGTTCCCTTCGGTGACCCCGGTCTGCCTGAGCGCGATCGCGACCGGTGCCGGGCCGGATGTCCACAGGATTCCCCACCTCGCCTGGTACCACCGGGACGAGGAGCGGATCGTGGAGTACGGCTCCTCGCTCGCAGCGATCCTGGCCACCGGCCTGCGGGGCGCGCTGCGCGACTCGGTCGTCGGCATGAGCCGCGACCACCTCTCGCCGGCGGTGGCGACCGTGTTCGAGCGGCTCGCGGACGCCGGCCTCGTCACCGCGGCGATCAACTTCACCTGCTACCGGGGCCGGAGCCGCCACCGCATCCGCCTGCCCGGGCTGGCCGCCCGCAACCGCTGGTACGAGGCGGTCGACGGCCCGGAGCGGTTCTTCTTCTTCAACCTGTACGAGTCCGACGACACGGGCGCCCCGCTCGCGGTGCGCTCGCGCGCCGCCGGCTCGGTCGACGCCTACGCAGCCGCGGTCGGTCGCTGGCTCGTCACCCGCGACGGCTTCGACTTCCTCGTCTACTACCTCCCGGACTACGACTACGCGTCGCACGAGGCGGGCCCGGACGGAGCCGGCGCCGCGCTCGAGCGGGCGGATGCGTGCCTCGCCAGCCTGTTTGCGGCCGCCGGCGGCCCCGACGGGTTCCTGGATCGCTACGCGATCGCCGTCGTCGCCGACCATGGCCAGATGCCCGTCACACGCGCGGTCCGGCTGGAGCGGGCGTTCGCGGGGCTGCGGCTCCCGAGCCCGCGCCGGGCCCGAGCCGGGGCCGCGGACCTCGTCGTCACCGCCTCGAACCGCGCCGGGATGGTCTACCGGTTGTCCGACTGCCCCCTGGGGGCGCGGGAGCTCGCGGAGCGGCTCGACGGGGAGCCCGCCGCCGACGTCGTGCTCTTTGCCGAGGGGGGTGCCGGCGTCGCGCGACGCGACGGGGCCGAGCTGCGCTTCGAGCCCGCCGCGGACGGCTGGCGGCTCGAAGGGACCGCGGAGGTGCTCGACCCCGTCCGCTACCCGAACGGGATCGAGCGCGCCTGGCGGGCGCTGCGCTGCCCGGCGGCCGGCGACGTGATCGTCTCCGCGGCCGAGGGCTACGAGCTCGCCGACCTCGGCGGCCGCCACCATGCGGGCGGCGGCAGCCACGGATCGCTCCTCGCTGGGGACTCGCTCGTTCCCATCGTCCACGTCGGGCTCGCCGGCAGCGCCGTCCTTCCGCCCGCACCCGCGATCACCGAGCTCGCGCCGCTCGCCGCGCGGCATTTCGGGCTCGGCCTTCCCGACCCGAGGGCGTTTGCCGCCACGGCCCGTGTCTGACCCCGCGCTCGAGCGGGTCCGTATGGTCGAGGACCAGCTGCGCGCGCGCGGCATCGCGAGCGAGCCCGTGCTGGCCGCGATGGGGCGGGTCGCGCGGGAGCGCTTCCTCCCGCCGGAGGAGCGGCCCGGGGCCTACGGCGACGCGCCCGTGCCGATCGGCTTCGGCCAGACCGCCTCCCAGCCCTACATGGTCGCGCTGGTCTGCGCGGAGTCCGGGGCGGGCCCGGGGAGCCTCGTCCTCGACGTCGGGACCGGCTCCGGCTACCAGGCGGCCGTGCTCGCGGAGCTCGGCGCGCGCGTCCACACGATCGAGCGGATCCGGGAGCTGGCCAGGCGGGCGTCCCGCGCGCTCGAGGCGGCTGGCTACGGCGACCGCGTGACCGTGCACGAGGGTGACGGCACGCTCGGCCTGCCCGAGCTGGCGCCGTTTCACGCGATCGTCGTCGCGGCCGCAGCCCCGGCACGACCCGAGGCCCTGTACGCGCAGCTCGCGCTCCGCGGCCGCCTGGTCGTGCCGGTCGGCCGTCGCCGTGACCAGTGGCTCGAGGTGGTCGTGGCCACGCCCGAGGGCCCGGCCGCCGCGCGCACCGTCCCCTGCCGCTTCGTCCCGCTCGTCGGGGCGGAGGGCTTCGAGGCCCGGGGGCCCGCGCCCGCGCCGGGGCTCTAACCTATTGCGCGTGACCCGTGCGTCCGAGCTCACCCCGAGGCTTTCCGCCCTCGCCGTCCGGGCTCGCACCGGGGCGCGGCGGCCCGCCAACTGGCTCCAGCTCGCCAAGTTCTGCCTGGTCGGCGCAAGCGGCTACGCGGTCAACCTCGGCGTCTACGCCGCGCTCGTGCACGCGGCCGGCATCCACTTCCTGCTCGCCGCGGTGGTCTCGTTCGCGGTGGCGGTCACCAACAACTACGCGTGGAACAGACTCTGGACGTTCCGGCGCGAGCGGGGGCACATCGTGCTCCAGGGCGCCCGGTTTCTCGTCGTCTCCCTGGCGGCGCTCGGGGCCAACCTCGCCGCGCTGGCCACGCTCGTCGCGCTCGGGGTGCCGAAGGTGCCCGCGCAGGCGGCAGCGATCGTGCTCGTGACACCGCTCTCGTTCCTCGGCAACAAGCTCTGGTCGTTCCGGCAGTAGGAGCGCCCGTGCGCCGCCGGCTCCCGATCCTCGCGGCGGCGCTCGGCTTCTGCTTCGCCGTCCCCGCCGCGGCGGCCCCGACTGCCCCCGTCTACGACGCCGAGGGGAGGCTCGTGGAGACCCCGTTCGTGCCGGTGCCCGCGGAGCCCGTGCTGGCCGAGGAGGAGGCGATCGAGCTCGCGCTCGCCGAGCCGAAGATCGCGAGCTGGGTCGAGCGCTATCCCGCGGAAGGCCTGACCGAGCGGGCGACGTTCGACGACGACAAGCGCGCCTGGACGGTCAAGGTCTGGTCTGATCTCCCCGAGGCCGGCCAGATCGCGCTCGCGAAGGTCGACGACGCGACCCGGAGCGTGACGGAGGCCTGGACGGGCCCCCAGGTCGCCTGGACGATGGCGCGCGGCTACGACGGGGCGTTCGGGCGCAAGATCAACGACCCCGCGATCTGGTGGCCGCTCTGCGCGGTCTTCTTCCTCGGGCTCGCGAATCTGCGCCGTCCCCTCTCGCTGCGCAACCTCGACCTGCTCGTGCTGCTCTCCTTCGCCGCCTCCTGGTGGCTCTTCAACGACGGGCGGATCTTCTGGTCGGTGCCGGCCGCCTACCCGCCGCTCGTCTACCTGCTCGCGCGCATGGCCTGGGTCGGCGTGCGCGGCAGCCGTCGCGACGACGGCTCGCGACCGCTCTGGCCGGTCTGGGTGCTCGCGGCCGCGACCGTCTTCCTGGCGGGGTTTCGCATCGGCCTGAACGTGGAGGCGTCGAACGTGATCGACGTCGGCTACGCGGGCGTGATCGGCGCCCAGCGGATCGTCTCGGCGGGCGAGATGCCCTACGGGCACATGCCGGTCCACGAGGGCGAGGAATGCGGCGCCCCCGACGTCAACGGCAACGTCCGCGACCGGATCCAGACGAACGGGCGCTGCGAGTCGGCCAACGACCGGGGTGACACGTACGGCCCGATCACGTACATCGCCTACATCCCGGGCTACCTCGCCTTCGGCTGGAGCGGCAAGTGGGACTCGCTGCCGGCCGCGCATCTCACGTCGATCCTGTTCGACTGCCTCGCGCTCGTCGGCCTCGCGCTCGTCGGCTGGCGCTTCGGCCGCGG
This sequence comes from Thermoleophilia bacterium, assembly GCA_020845695.1. The sequence continues at coordinate 7,919 of JADLFG010000064.1, forward strand.
GCGTCTGGCGGCGACCCTGCCGTTCGCGTGGGCCGCCTACCCGTTCACCCAGTACGTGTCGAGCTCGAACTCGAACGACGCGATCCTGCCCGCGATCCTGATCTTCGGCTTCTGGCTGCTGACCTCGGCGCCGGCGCGCGGCCTCGCGACCGGGCTCGCCTCATGGGCGAAGTTCGCCTCGCTCCTGCTCGTGCCGCTGTGGCTCTCCTACCCGGACGGGCTGAGACGGCCGCGGGCGCTCGCGGGCTTCGCCGGCGGGTTCGCGCTCGCGACGGTGCTCGGCTTCTGGGTGTTCCTACTCGAGCCGGACCCGCTGCACGCCGCCAGGGTGTTCTGGGATCGCACGTTCGGGTTCCAGCTCGGCCGCGACTCGCCGTTCTCGATCTGGAACTGGGGCGAGTACCCCGGGTACCCCGATCTCGGGATCGTCCAGACCGCGATCAAGGCGGCACTCGTCGCCGGCGCGGTCGCGCTCGCGTTTCGTCCGAGGCACAAGTCGCCGCTCCAGCTCGCTGCGCTCAGCGCCGCCCTCCTCGCCGGCTTCCAGCTCGTGCTCACGCACTGGTTCTACCTCTACCTCCCGTGGGTTCTGCCCTTCGTCGCCTTCGCGCTCTACGGGCCGGTGGCCCGGCAGGAGCGGGCCGCGGCCACGACCGATGAGCGCGACCTCCGAGAGCCGGCCGGCGCGAGCGTCTGAGCTGCGTCGCGCGGCCGTTTGCGCCGGCGCCGGCGCCGCGCTGTTCGCCGGCTGTTTCCTCCTGCTCCACGCGGGGCCGCTCGACAGCTACGAGATCGTCGACACGCCGATCTACCGCCAGTACGGGGAGGCGATGCTCGACGGGCGCGTTCCCTACCGGGACTTCGGACTCGAGTATCCGCCGGGCGCGCTGCCCGCGTTCCTGCTCCCCGCGCTCGCGCCGGGGGACGACTACCGCGCCGCCTTCGAGCTTCTGATGGTGCTCTGCGGTGCCGGCGCGGTCGCCCTGATGGTGCTCGCGCTGGGGCTTGCGGGCGCCCCGATGCCGAGGCTCGCCGCCGCGGCCGCGCTTGCCGGCGTCGCCCCGCTCGCGCTCGGCTCCGTCGTCCTCACCCGCTTCGATCTCTGGCCGGCGTTCCTCGTCGCGGCTGCGCTGGCGGCGCTCGCGGACGGCCGCGACCGGCTCGGTCTCGGCCTGATCGCCCTCGCCGCCGCCGCCAAGCTCTACCCGCTCGTCCTGGCGCCGCTCGCGCTCGCGTACGTCGCCCGCCACCGCGGCGGGCGACGGGCCGCGGCCTGCCTCGGCGTCTTCCTGCTCGTGCTCGCCGCCTGCCTCGGTCCGTTCGCGGTGCTCTCGCCCGACGGGCTCGCCGCGGCGCTGGAGCGCCAGACCGGCCGGCCGCTCCAGCTCGAGAGCCTGGGCGCGTCGCTGCTCCTCGCCGCGCACCGGGCGGGATGGTACGAGCCGACGGTCGTCTCGAGCTTCGGCTCCCAGAACCTCGCCGGCAGCCTGCCCGATGCGGTCGCGGCGGCCCAGACGGCGCTGCAGGCGTCCGCGGTCGCTGGGGTCTGGCTCCTGTTCGCGCTGCGCCGCTCCGACGTCGGCGGGCTCCTGACCGCCAGCGCGGGAGCGGTGGCCGTGCTCGTCGCCCTCGGCAAGGTGCTTTCGCCGCAGTTCCTGATCTGGCTCGTCCCGCTCGTGCCGCTCGCCGCCGGCAGGCGCGGTGCCGCGGCCTCGGCGCTCTTCCTGGGCACGCTGGTCCTGACCCGGCTCTGGTTCCCGGCCGGCTACTGGGAGCTCGTCGGGCTCGCGCCCGGCCAGACCTGGCTCCTGCTCGCGCGAAACCTCCTGCTGGTCGCGGTCGCGGTGGTGCTGGTCGCGGCTAGCCCACGTTCACCCGCACCGGCTCGCAGGCGGTAGCCCGTCCGTCCGGGCCGCACTCGACCAGGGCGCCCTCGATGCGCACCCCGCCGTCGGCGGGATGGAAGCGGACGGGGAGGCCGGTGCGCATCCGCTCGATCGCGAGCTCGGCGGAGACGCCGATCACCGAGTCGTGCGGGCCGGTCATGCCGGCGTCGGTCAGCGCCGCGGTACCGCCGGGAAGGACGCGGGCGTCGTTCGTCTGCACGTGGGTGTGCGTGCCGATCACCGCCGTCGCGCGGCCGTCGAGAAGGCGGGCGAGCGCGATCTTCTCGCTCGTCGCCTCCGCGTGGAAGTCGATGAGCACGACCGGCGTCTCGACCAGCGCCTCGGCCACGAGCTGTTCCGCGAGCGCGAACGGGTGCGCATAGCTGTCCATGAACAGCGCGCCGAGCAGGTTGATCACCGCGACCGGCGTTCCGTCCGCGGCCGGCACGACGGTGGCGCCACGCCCGGGCGCGCCCGGGCCGCCCAGGTTGGCTGGCCGCAGCAGGCGCGGGGAGCTGCCGAGCAGGGGCACGAGGTCGCGGCGCCGCCAGACGTGGTTGCCGGTGGTGATGACGTCGGCGCCGCGGTCGAGCAGCAGCCCGGCCAGCTTCGCGGTCAGCCCCGCCCCGTCGGCGGCGTTCTCGCCGTTGACGACGCAGAAGTCGACCTCGAGCTCGACGCGCAGCCCGGGCAGCCGCGCCTCGACGGCCCGCCGGCCGGGGGCGCCGAACACGTCCGCGACGAAGAGGATCCGCAGAGCTAGGGGAGCGAGAGGTTCGCGGTCGGGTGCACCTCGAGGTGCACGTGATGCCCGAGATCGTGCGTGTAGCGGGCGAGGGCCGAGGACTCGACCGCGGAGAGGTCGATCACGCGCCCGACCTTCGTCTTCGAGCGAACGACGGTGGAGCCGACGCTGAGCGACTCGTCGGCGGAGACGTTCGTGACCGAGACGACGAGCCCCGGGCTGCCGGTCGGCTGGATGTCGATTCGCACCCCCTGCGCCCGGCCCGAGACGACGCGCTCGGAGATCGCGGCGACGGTACCGTCCACCGGCGCGTAGACGTCCGTTCCCACCGGGGCGCCGACGTCGAGGCCGGCGGTCGCCGGCCCGCCCTCACCCCCGAGCAGGTAGTAGCGGATCCCGCCCGAGCCGTCGCCGAAGAAGCGGTTGAAGATCCGGGTCAAGAGGCCCGCGTTCGCCTGCGTACCCACCGGGTCGAGCTCGAGCGCGCCCTGGCCGGCGGCGTGGTAGCCGATCGCGGTGACGCGGCTCTCCTCGACCGGCAGATGGATCCGCACCGAGCCGAGCAGCGCGAGCACCGTCGGCGCGGGCGGTCCGGCGGGGAGCAGCCGCTCGGCGGCCGGGACGGGGACCGGACGGGAGGCCGAGCCCGAGTCGAGCGCGAGCACGGCGATCGGGACCGCGATCGCGATGCTGAGCGCGGCGATCGCGAGCCGGCGGAGCCGCCTCGTCCGCGCGCGTGCGCGCGAGCGGATGTCCCCGTGCGCGACGAGACCTGAGGCCTGGGGCCGGGCCATCCGCCTGACGGTACCATGCCCCGGCGGTGAACGAGCGAGGCGCATGCCCGCGTCCCTAGCCCGGCGGACGCTGCTCTCGGCCCGCGGCGTCACTCGCCGCTACGGCCGCCACGTGGCGCTCGCGCCGGTGGACTTCGACGTCGTCACGGGCGAGCTCGTGGCCGTGATCGGCCCGAACGGCGCGGGTAAGTCGACTCTGGTCGCGATCCTCGCGGGCGCGCTGCGGGCCACCGGGGGCACCGTCACCCCCGGCGAGCCGCCGCCGCGGGTCGGCTGGGTGCCGCAACGCCCCGCTCAGTACGGGCGGCTGTCGGCGCGCGAGAACCTCGAGCTGTTCGCCCGCCTCGAAGGCGTCGCCGATCCCGCGACGGCCGCGGCGCGCCTCATCGAGACGGTCGAGCTGCCCGCGGACGACCGCCCCGCCGCCAATCTCTCGATCGGCAACCAGCAGCGCCTCAACCTCGCGATCGCGTTGCTCGCCGAGCCCGACGTGCTCCTGCTCGACGAGCCCACCGCCGCGCTCGACCCGAGGCAGCGGCGGCGGCTGTGGGAGCTCGCGACCCGGACGCGCGACCGCGGCGGCGCAGTCGTGTTCGTGACCCAGAACCTGGAGGAGCTCGAGCGGTTCGCCGACCGCGTCTGCGTGCTGCGCGCCGGCGAGCTCCTCTTCGACGGCCCGCGGGCGGACTACGACACGACGCTCGAGGCGCACGTGTTCGCATGAGGCGCGCCCGCTTCCTGCTCGGGAAGGATCTGCGCATCCTGCGCCGCTCGCCGACGGTGCTGGCGGCGCTCGTGCTCTACCCGCTCGTGATCGCGCTCATCGTCGGCCTCGTCGTCCGCTACGCGGGCGACCGGCCGCGAGTGGCGCTCGTCGACGAGGACGGGCTGCCGGCGGAGCTCGTCGTCGGCGGCGAGCACTTCGACGTGCAGCGGATCTTCGACCGCGCCGCCGAGGACGTCGACCTCGTCCGGCTCGACGCCGGCGAGGCCGACCGGCAGCTCGGCAACGGGGACGTTCTCGGCGTGCTGGTGATCCCGGAGGGCTTCGAGCGCAAGCTGAAGGGGATGATCACCGCGCCGAGCGTGACGCTCAAGACGACCGAGAGCGCGCTCGCGAACCGGATCGTCGAGAAGGTGCAGGCGCTCGTGTACGCCGTCAACCGCGAGCTCCAGTCCGCCTTCATCGAGGGCGACCTGCGCGCGATCGACGCGCTCTTGAACGGCGGCCAGGGGATGCTGTTCGACATCGAGTTCGACATCATGGGCCTGAAGGAGGCCGGGCGCCGGCTCGAGCAGCTGGCGCGCTCGCTCGACCCGGAGCTGGCCGCCGAGGCGGCCGAGCTCGCCGACTTCATGCACCAGTCGCAGACGGCCGTCGAGAACATCGAGGAGCCATTGCGGGCGACGGCGAACCCGATCGAGCTCGTGCAGGAACGCAGCGGCGGCCGCGCGATCCTCCTCTCGGCCAGCGTCCAGGCGTACGGGCTCGCGCTCACGCTCGGGTTCGTGGCGTTGCTGCTCGCCGCCGCGGGGATCGCCTCCGAGCGCGACGAGAACGTGCTCGGCCGGCTTGCGCGCGGGCTCGTGCCGCTCGGGGAGCTGGTGGTCGAGAAGGTCGTGTTCGTCGCGGTGGTGGCGGGCGCGATTGGGACGCTGCTCGCGCTCGCGTTCGGGCTCGCCGTCGAGATCGGTGACGTGCCGGGCGGCGAGCCGTGGGCGCGCTTCCCCGTCATCGTCGCCGGTCTGCTCCTCGCCGCCGCCGCCTTTGGTGCGCTCGGAATCGTGATCGGCGCGGTCGCGCGGGAGGCGCGCGCGGCCACGCTCGTCGCGTTCCTCGTCGCGCTGCCGATCATGCTGCTCGGGCTTGTCCCGACCAGCGTCATCCCCGCGACCGGGTGGATCTCGGACGCGTTCCCGTTCAGCCACGGCGCCCGGCTCCTCTCTGCGACCCTGTCGGATGTCGACCCGGCCGGCGCGGTCGCCCGCGAGGCGGGCTGGCTGGCCGGGCTGGCGCTCGCGTACGGCGCCGTCGCGCGCGTGTCCGTGCGAAGATTGCTGACGTGAGCGCGTTCCCGATCACGCGCCTGCGACGCCTGCGGCGGACCCCCGGGCTGAGGGCGCTCGTGCGCGAGACCGGCCTCGACGCCGGCGACCTCGTCTACCCCCTGTTCGTCTGCCCCGGCGAGGGCGTTGCCGAGCCGCTCGAGGGGCTTCAGGGGATCGGCCGCCTCTCGGTCGACCGCCTCTGCGACGAGGCCGAGGAGGCGAGTCGGCTCGGCGTGGCGGCTGTGCTCCTGTTCGGGATCCCGGAGGAGAAGGACGAGGTCGGCTCGGGCGCCTACGCGGACGACGGGATCGTCCAGCGAGCGTTGAGGGCGCTCCGGCAGCGGCTGCCGGGGCTCGTGCTCGTCACCGACGTCTGCCTGTGCGAGTACACGTCCCACGGTCACTGCGGCGTGATCGAGGACGGCGAGGTGCTGAACGACCCGAGCCTCGAGCTGCTCGCGCGGACCGCCGTCTCGCACGTCGAGGCCGGCGCCGACGCGGTCGCTCCGAGCGACATGATGGACGGGCGCGTCGGCGCGATCCGCTCCGCCCTCGACGACGCGGGCCGCGAGACCGTTCCGGTGATCGCCTACTCGGCCAAGTTCGCGTCCTCCTTCTACGGCCCGTTTCGCGAGGTCGCCGACTCGGCGCCGGCGTTCGGCGACCGGCGCAGCTACCAGCTGGACCCGGCGAACCTGCGCGAGGCGCTGCGCGAGTGCGAGCTCGACATCGGCGAGGGGGCCGACATGATCATGGTCAAGCCCGCCCTGCCGTACCTCGACGTGATCCGCGCCGCCCGCGAGCGCTTCGACGTGCCGCTCGCCGCGTACAACGTCAGCGGCGAGTACGCGATGGTGAAGGCGGCCGCCGCCGGCGGCTGGCTCGACGAGCGCCAGGCGGCGCTCGAGAGCCTGCTCGCGATCAAGCGCGCCGGTGCCGACCTGATCTTCACCTACTGGGCCAAGGAGGCCGCGGCATGGCTGTGAGCCGAGCCGGGGCGCGCTAGCGTCGATGCCGGACACCGCTCGCAGCGCCGAGCTCTACCGCCGCGCCCGCCAGCTGATCCCGGGCGGCGTCAACTCGCCGGTACGCGCGATGCGGGCCGTCGGGCTCGACGCGCCGCTGTTCGTGCGGCGCGGCGAGGGCGCGTACATGGAGGACGAGGACGGCAACCGCTACGTCGACTGGGTGATGTCGTGGGGGCCGCTCGTCTTCGGCCACGCCGATCCCGAGATCGTGGCGGCGGTCCAGGAGGCCGCCGCCGGCGGCACGACGTTCGGAGCGCCGACCGAGCGCGAGGTCGAGCTCGCCGCCGAGATCGTCGACGCCGTCCCCTCGATCGAGCAGGTGCGGCTCGTCTCGTCGGGCACCGAGGCCGCGATGAGCGCGCTTCGGCTCGCGCGCGGCGTCACCCGGCGCGACCGGGTGCTCAAGCTCGCCGGCTGCTACCACGGCCACGCCGACGCGCTGCTCGCGAGCGCCGGCTCGGGACTCGCGACGCTCGGCATCCCGTCGTCCCCAGGCGTTCCGACCGGCGCGACCGCAGACACGGTCGTCTGCCCGTTCAACGACGTCGACGCGGCCGCCGCAGCCGTCGAGCGCTACGGCGAGGGGCTTGCGGCGATTCTCGTCGAGCCGGTGGCGGGCAACATGGGCGTCGTCCCGCCCGCTCCCGGGTTCCTCGAGGCGCTGCGCGCCCTCTGCGACGCGAGCGGCGCCCTGCTCGTCTTCGACGAGGTGATCACCGGCTTCCGGGTCGCGCGCGGCGGCGCCCAGGAACGCTTCGGCGTCCTCCCCGACCTGACCGTGCTCGGCAAGATCGCGGGTGGCGGACTGCCGCTCGCCGCGTTCGGCGGCCGGGCGGAGCTGATGGAGCAGCTCGCTCCGAGCGGCGCTGTCTACCAGGCGGGGACGCTGTCCGGAAACCCGCTTGCGACCGCGGCCGCGCTGGTCGTGCTGCGGCGGCTGCGCGACCCGGCCGTCTACGAGCGGCTGGAGGCAACGGGCGCCGCGCTCGAGACCGGGCTGCGCGAGGCCCTCGCCGGCGCCCCCGCCTGCGTCCAGCGCGTCGGCGCGATGGCGACGCTCTTCTGCCATCCGGGACCGGTCGGGAACTTCGCCACCGCTGCCGCAGCCGACACCGACCGCTACGGCGCCCTCTTTCGCCATCTCCTCGAGCGGGGCGTCTACGTCGCTCCCTCGCAGTTCGAGGCCATGTTCGTCTCCACCGCCCATGGCGAGGCCGAGGTCGAGCGCACCGTCGCCGCGGCGGCGGAGCTGTTCGCGTGACGGACGTCTTCGCGACGATCGCGCGCGAGGCCGCCGCGGAGAGCCCGCTCTGGAGCGCTGCCCTGCGGGCCGAGCGGGAGCGGGAGCCCGAAGCGGTCTTCTCGCCCCTCTGCCAGGAGCGCTACGCGCTCGCGCTCGAGTCGATCTACGAGGGCTACCTCCTGCACTACGGCCGCCCGCGGCTGTTCTCGCCGGGCGACCGCGACGCCGCCGTCCTGCTCGGCGACTACCTGTACGCGCACGGGCTGGTGCGGCTGTCCGAGCACGGCGACGTCGCCGCGGTGGCCGACCTGGCCGAGCTGATCTCGCTCTGCATGCAGCTTCGCGCCGAGCGTGCGAACGGTGGCCCCGACGGCGCCGCGTGGGCGGCGACGGCCGCCCTGCTCGGGACGGGCGGCGAGCGCCTGGAGGAGGCCCGGGCGGCGCTGCGCCTCGGGGGCGATCCCTCACCGCTCGAGCGCCTGGCAACCGGCGTCGCGGGCGCCGACGCGGTCGCGCGCGCACTCGCCGCTCACCGCGCACGGGTCGAGTAAGATCGGCATCGCGATGGAGCACGTGCTGAACGCGATCCTGTTCGCCGCGACGAAGACGCCCGACGAGGAAGGCCGGGACATCGTCCTCTCGATGCTAGTCGTCGGCCTGATCTTCGTCGGCGTGATCGCCCTCGGCGGCCTCTCGAAGCTGCGCGGGCAGCGCCGCCGGCGCTCGTAGGCACGCCCGGCGGGCCCGACGCGCTCCCGCAGACCGGGAGGGCGGCTCGGGGCGAGCCGTAGAATGGCCCGCGTGGCGTTCGCCGACCTGCGGGACTGGATCGCGTGCCTCGAGCGCGAGGGCGAGCTCGTCCGCGTCGATGCGGAGGTCGACCCGTACCTCGAGGCCACGGAGATCGTCGATCGCACGGTCAAGGCGGGCGGGCCGGCGCTGCTCTTCCAGCGGCCCCGCGGATCGTCCCACCCGCTGCTCGTCAACCAGTTCGGCACGGAGCGGCGGATGTGCCTCGGCTTCGGCGTCGCGAGTCTCGCCGACGTCGCGCGCCGGCTCGAGGACGTGCTCGAGCTGCAGCTCCCCCAGGGGCTGGTCGAGAAGGTCAAGGGGCTCGGGAAGCTCAAGCGTCTCGCCGACTCGCTGCCGAAAACCGTTCGCGGAGGGCCCTGCCAGGAGGTCGTACTCGAGCCGAACCTCGATCTCCTGCCGATCCAGCACTGCTGGCCCGGCGACCCGGCCCCGTTCGTGACGCTGCCCGCGGTGATCACGAGGGACCCGCGGACGGGCTCCCGCAACGTGGGCATGTACCGGCTGCAGAAGATCGACGCCAGCTCGACGTACGTCCACTGGCAGGTGCACAAGGACGGCGCCGCGGACTGGCGCGGGATGGGCGAGCGGCTCGAGGTCGCCGTCGCGCTCGGGCTCGACCCGGCGACCACGTACGCCGCCAGCGCGCCCCTGCCCAAGCACATCGACGAGCTGATGCTGGCGGGGTTCCTGCGCGGCGAGCCGGTCGAGCTCGTGCGCGCGAAGACCGTCGACCTCGAGGTCCCCGCCCGCGCGGAGATCGTGCTCGAGGGCTACATCGAGCGCGGCGACGTCGGGATCGAAGGGCCGTTCGGCGACCACACCGGCTACTACTCGCCGCGGGAGCCGTTCCCGATCCTGCGGCTCACCTGCATGACCATGCGCCGCGACGCGATCTATCCGTCGATCGTCGTGGGGCTGCCGCCGGCCGAGGACGCTTGGCTCGGGAAGGCGACCGAGCGGATCTTCCTGCCCGCCGTGCGCATGATCGTTCCCGAGATCGTCGACTACGACCTGCCGGTCGCCGGCGCCTTCCACAACTGCGTGATCGTCTCGATCCGCAAGGCGTACCCCGGGCACGCCCGCAAGGTGATGCACGCGATCTGGGGTTTCGGGATGCTCAGCCTCTCGAAGTGCGTGGTCGTGGTCGACGAGCTCGTGAACGTCCACGACCACGAGCAGGTGTTCTTCCACGCGTGCGCGAACGTCGATCCGCGCCGCGACGTCGTCCTCGCCGATGGGCCGCTCGACCAGCTCGACCACGCCTCGATCCTGCCCTGCTACGGCGGCAAGCTCGGGATCGACGCGACGCACAAGTGGGAGTCGGAGGGGGCGCGCCCCTGGCCGGAGCGGATCGTCATGAGCGACGCGATCCGGGAGCTCGTCGACGGCCGCTGGGGCCAGTACGGCATCCGGCTTCCGTCGCGGTGAGCCGGCTGGCGCTCGCTGCATCCGTTACGTCGTTGACAGCCGGTTCACAGCGCCCTTGAATACCGCGAGGTTGTAAGCTGCCGCACCGGCAGGCACGAGCGGGAACAGCGGGAAGGGAGACGAAGCGTGGCAAGTCAGGACGAGGGGCCGGCGGGCACGACGCCCGGGAGCGGGCGAGCCCACTCCCTGCCCGGCGCCACTTTCCTGCCGTTCGGGTTCGCGATCGGGATCGCGCTCGTCCTGATCGGCGTCGTCGTCAGCTGGCCCGTGTTCTGGATCGGCTGCGCCGGCGCGGTGGCCTTCGGCCTCGGCTGGGTCGCCGACGTCGTCCGCGGCGGCCGGCTGCCCGCGCCGCGCCCGCGCCCGGCCGTCCACGACGACGACGACGGCGAGCGGTTCGGCCGCGACAAGTTCCTCGAGATGTCGACGCTCGGACTCGGCGCGCTGATCGGCGGCGCCGTCACCGTCCCGGTCGTCGGCTTCGCGGTCGCGCCAACCTTCATCGGTCAGGGCGACGACGACGTCGACCTCGGGCCGATCGAGAACTACCCGGAGGGTGAGTTCAGGGTGGCCACGTTCCTGTCCAAGCCCGAGCAGGGGCAGGTCTCGACGCGCACGGTCTTCGTTCGCAACAACGGCTTCGCCGACGGGCAGCCGAGCTTCACGATCATCTCGAACCGCTGCGTCCACCTCGGCTGCCCGACCCAGCCCGGCGGGCCCACGAACGCCGACCAGGCCGTCGACGTCGAGACGAAGAGCGGCACGGTACGGCTCATTCCCACGCTTCCGGCCAGCTTCGTCTGCCCCTGCCACGGCGGCTCCTACGACATCGAGGGGAACCGTACCGCCGGCCCGCCCGTCCGGGCGCTCGACCGCTACACGTTCAAGGTCGTGGACGGAAGCCTCGTCCTCGGCGACCGCTACAGCGTCGGCAAGGTGGAGGGGACGGGCGCCGGCGCCAGGATCGCGGCCTACGACGTCTACGACCCGGGTCAGCACGTTGACGGTCCGACCCAGTGGCTGTACCCGCTGACGCCGAACATGGGGCGCTGACGATGGGTGCTCCCTACAGGAGGAGGCACGCTCGCCGCCGACAGGCGGAAGCCGCGCTGCTTGCCCCGGTGAACTGGCTCGAGGAGCGGTCCGGGCTCGTCGGCGGCCTGCGCTTCTTCCTCTTCCGCAACGTCCCGTCGGACATCAGCTGGGCGCAGACGCTCGGCTCGGCGACCCTGACCGCCTTCCTCGTCCAGGCGGTCACCGGCGCGATCCTCGCGATGTACTACAAGCCCGACCCGGACAAGGCCTACGAGTCGATCCAGTACATCACGAACGACCTCACCTGGGGTTGGCTCGTGCGCGGCATGCACCGCTGGGGTGCAAGCGTCTTCATCATCCTGCTCTTCCTGCACATGGGCCGCGTTTTCCTGTTCGGCGCCTACAAGTACCCGCGCGAGCTGAACTGGCTGATCGGCGTCGGGCTGCTCGCCCTCGGGATGCTCGAGGGCTTCACCGGCTACCTGCTGCCGTGGGACCAGACCTCGTACTGGGCGACCGTGGTCGGGATCAACATCCAGGCGAGCGGCCCGTTCGTCGGCCCGTTTCTCGCCAACATCCTGCGCGGCGGCGCCGAGATCGGATCGGAGACGCTAGCCCGCTTCTACGCGATCCACATGCTGCTGATCCCCGGCGGGCTGATCGCCCTGATCGGGCTGCACCTCTACCTCGTGATGCGGCTCGGCGTCACCTCGCCGCCGTGGTCGCGCAAGGCCGCCGGGCGCAAGCGCGACCCGGAGGCCGAGACCCGCCGCCGGGGGCTTGTCGAGCCGCGCTCCCGCGGGGGCCGGAGGATCGGCCGGTGAGCTCGCTGAAGGAGCGGCGCGCCGAGTTCGCGCGCTACAAGCAGGACGTCAAGGAGCGGGGCAAGCCGTTCTACCCGCACGCGATGTTCCACGACACGATCATGGCGCTCGTCGTCGTGGGCGTGATCATCGGGCTCGCGTGCATCTGGTACTTCACGACGAGCGAGGAGCCGGGCGACGCCGGCCTGCTCGGGCCCCGCTACGCCGAGAAGGCCGACCCGGGCACGATCTCGTTCGTCCCCCGGCCGGACTGGTACTTCTACTTCCTCTTCTACCTGCTGCGGATCTTCAAGTGGCCCGAGTCGGTCGTGCTCGGCACCGTCGGCATCCCGACGATCTGCGTGCTCCTCCTCGTCGCGCTCCCGTTCGTCGACCGGCGGCTCGAGCGGCGGCTCTCGCGGCGCCCGATCGCGGTGATCGCGGCCGCGCTCGTCATCGCCTCGATGGCGGTGCTGACCTGGAAGGGCGCGACCGCGAAGGAGAACGTCGCGAGCGAGGCGCTCGCGGAGGTGCCGCGGTGGATCGAGGAGAACAAGCTCCCGGCCGAGGCGGAGGCCGGCGCCGAGCTGTTCGCGGGCTCCGGCTGCCTCAACTGCCACGTCTACCTCGGCGCGGGCGCGCAGGCGCTCGGCGCGCCCGACCTCACCGACGCCGGCACGAAGAACCGCGGCGTCGACTGGCAGATCGAGCACCTCAAGTGCCCGGCGTGCGTGAACCCGGGCTCGCCGATGCCGGGCTTCGCGGCGCTCGGGGACGAGCAACTGCGCCAGCTCGCGATCTTCCTCGAGGCCTCGAAGGGCCCGGGCGGCGGCTAGCGCCGTCCCGGGGCATGCGCGTCTTCCTCGGCATCACGGGCGCCTCGGGCGCTCCGTACGCCGAGCGGCTGCTCCGCGAGCTTGCCGGCGCCGGCTGCGAGGTCGGCCTCTGCATCTCCGGGTCTGGCTACGAGGTGCTCGCCACGGAGCTGCACGGCGATTCGTCGCTGCCGCGCGAGGAAGTGCTGGCCCGGCTGACGGCTGGCCTCGCCGGCGTCACCGCGCACGGCCTCGACGATTACCGCTCCCCCTACGCGAGCGGGTCGGCTCGCGTCCACGGCTACGTGATCTGCCCGTGCTCGATGGCGACGGTCGGGACGATCGCGGCCGGCTCGATGTCGAACCTGATCCACCGGGCGGCGTCCGTCGCGCTCAAGGAAGGCCGCCGGCTGGTGCTCGTCCCGCGTGAGGCGCCCCTGTCGGCGATCCACCTCGAAGGCCTCCTGCGGCTTCGCAACGCGGGCGCCGTGATCCTGCCCGCCGCGCCCGGCTTCTACCATCGGCCGGCGACCATCGACGACCTGGTCGGCTTCGTCGTCGCGCGCATCCTCGACCAGCTCGGGGTCGAGAACGCGGTCGCGAGGCGCTGGGGCCAGTGAGCGAGGCCGGCGGGCCGGGCCGGCTCGACCCGGCGGGCGTGCGCGACATGTTCGACCGGATCACGCCGGTCTACGACCTGATGAACCGGGTCATGACCGGGGGACTCGACCGCCGCTGGCGGCGGCTCGCGGCCGGGGCGGTCGTGCGGCCCGGCGACCGCGTCCTCGACGTGTGCTGCGGGACCGGCGACCTCGCGCTCGCCGACCTCGAAGCCGGGGGGACGGTCACGGGTCTCGACTTCTCGCCCCGGATGCTCGAACGGGCGCGCCGGAAGTCGCGCGAGGTCGAGTGGGTGCGCGGCGACGCCCTGGAGCTGCCGTTCGCGGATGCGTCCTTCGACGCGGCGACGGTCGGCTTCGGCGTGCGCAACCTCGGCGACCTCGAGCGTGGCCTGCGGGAGCTGCGCCGGGTGCTGCGCTCCGGCGGACGGCTCGCCTGTCTCGAGATCACTCGGCCGCGCGGCGCGCTGGCGCCGTTCTTTCGCGTCTGGTTCGAGCGAGTCGTGCCCCTGCTCGGCCGCCTGATCCCGGGTGGGGAGGCGTACACGTACCTGCCGGCGAGCGTGCGCCGCTTTCCCGGCCCCGAGGAGCTGGCCGCGATCTGCGCGCGCGCCGGCTTCTCGCAGATACGCTGGAAGCTGCTCGGCGGGGGCATCGTCGCCCTACATACCGCCGTCGCGGAGGAGATCCGAGGAGCCCCGTGAACGCGATCGCCACCATCCGCTCCGCTCCGGGCCTCGAGAGCTACCTGGAGCGGCTCGAGACGCGGCTCGAGGCCGCGGTCGCCTCCCACCCCGGGATCGTCGGCGACGTCGGCGTCGAGACGCTCGCCGCGGGCGGCAAGCGCCTTCGCCCCGCGCTCGTGTTCCTCGCCTGCCCGCCCGGCCGGCGCGGCGGCGAGCGCGCGCAGGCCGCCGGCGCGGCGGTCGAGCTCGTGCACATGGCCACCCTCGTCCACGACGACATGCTCGACGGAGCCGATCTCCGTCGCGGCCGGCCAACCGCCTGGGCCCGCCACGGCGAGCGGACGGCCAAGGCGGCCGGCGACTACCTGTTCGCGCGCGCGTTCGCGGAGCTCGCGCGAAGCGGCGACGCGGACGCCGTCAGGCTGCTCGCCGGGGCGTCGCTCGCGCTCGCCCGCGGGGAGGCGCTCCAGCGACGCCAGGCCTTCCGGCCGGACACCACCGTCGCGGACTACCTGGAGCGCTGCTCGCTCAAGACCGGCAAGCTGTTCGAGGCCGCCTGCCTGCTCGGCGGCGGCCGCAGCGAGCTCGGCGAGTTCGGGCTCGCGCTCGGGGTCGCCTTCCAGATCGCCGACGACATCCTCGACTGCACCGGCGATTTCGACACCACCGGCAAGGCGCCGGGCGTCGACCTGCGCGACGGGACGCCCACGCTGCCCCTGATCCTCGCGGCTCGCTCCGACCCCCGCGTCCGGGACGCCCTCGCGGGAGAGCCGGTTGCCGACGCGCTCGAGCGGGTCTCCGCGACCGACGCGCTCGAGCGCTCGCGCGCGCTCGCGCTCGAGTTCGCCGACCGGGCCCGGGCGGCGCTCGACGGGGAGCCCGAACGGGACCTGCTCGAGGCGCTCACGCACGTGGTTGTCGACCGGGAGCACTGATGGCGGTCGCCGGCGCGAGCGTGCCGACCCTCGAGTCGGTCAGGGAGAAGGTCGAGACCGGCGTGCGCCTCGACCTCGAGGACGGCCTGGCGCTGATCGAGTCGGACGATCTGCTGGCGCTCGGGGAGCTCGCCGACCTGGCGCGCCGCCTGCGCGGCGGCACCGACGACGTCTACTTCGTTCAGAACCTCTACCTGAACCAGACGAACGTCTGCCGGGTCAAGTGCAAGTTCTGCGCCTTCGCCCGCACGGCCAAGCAGGAGGGCGCCTACACGATCTCGATCCAGGAGCTCGTCGAGGACGCGGCTCGCCAGCACGAGCTGAGCGCGTTCACCGAGATCCACATGGTCAACGGCGAGAGCCCGCACGTGACGTTCGAGTGGTACGTCGAGACCGTCCGGGCGCTCCACGAGGCGCTCCCGGACGTCCATCTCAAGCTCTACACGGCCAGCGAGATCCACCACATGGCGACGCTGTCCGGGCTCGGCTACGAGGAGATCCTGCGCGAGCTCGCCGCCGCCGGGCTCGGCTCGCTCCCGGGTGGCGGCGCCGAGATCTTCGCCGATCGGGTGCGGCGGCTCGTGGCGCCGGGCAAGGAGCACCCCGACCGCTGGTTCGAGGTGCACGACACCGCCCACCGGCTCGGGATCCCGACGCACTGCACGATGCTCTACGGTCACGTCGAGACCTACGAGGAGCGAATCGACCACCTGCTGCGGCTGCGCGCGCAGCAGGACCGCACGGGCGGCTTCCTCGCTTTCGTCCCGCTCGCGTTCCACCCCGAGAACACGGTCTTCGAGCGGCGCGGCTGGACGTTCACGGGCGGCGCGGAGGACCTGAAGATGATGGCCGTCTCCCGCCTCGTGCTCGACAACGTTCCGAACCTGAAGGCCTACTGGATCATGATGGGGCTGCCGCTCGCGGCGGTCGCGCTCCATTTCGGCGCCAACGACGTCCAGGGGACGGTCGTGCGCGAGGAGATCTTCCGGGCCGCCGGCTCGACGACCGGGGGCGAGCAGAAGCTCGACGAGCTCGTGCGCCACGTGACGGACGCCGGTCGGGTGCCGGTGCAGCGGGACACGCTCTACCGGGAGCTGCGCCGGTGGGACTGACGGCCGTTCCCGAGCTGACGCCCACCCAGCGCGCGATGGACGCGCGTGACTGGACGTTTCGCGGCACGTGGCCGTACGAGCCCCGCTGGCTCTTCGCCGACGGGATCCGGCTCCACTACGTGGACGAGGGGCCGAGGGACGCGGCCCCGCTCGTGCTGATGCATGGGACGCCCTACTGGTCGTACGTGTTTCGCGACGAGATCGCCGGGCGCGTCGCCGCGGGGCTGCGCGCGATCGCCTACGACCAGCTCGGGTTCGGGCGCTCGGACAAGCCCGAGCGCGAGTCCGAGTACTCGCTCGAGCGCGACGTCGGCCACCTCGGCGCCCTCGTCGAGCAGCTCGGTCTGGAGCGACCGTCGCTGGTCGCCCAGACCAGCGCGATCCCGATCGCGCGCGCGTACGGTGCCGCCGACGTGGTCGAGCGCGAGGAGCCGCCGCTGCCGGGGCTCGCTCGCGCCCCCGTCCTCGGGCGGGTGCTCCTGAAGGGCCTGCGCCTGCCGATCAGAAAGGCGCCGCTCGGCGAGCTCGAGCGGGCCGCCTACCTGGCGCCGCACCCGAGCTGGGCGAGCCGCTCCGGGATCGTCGCCTCGCTCAGGAGGGCCGCGTGATGCTGAGGCTGGGGCGGATCTCGTACGTGAACATGGCGCCCTTGTTCTTCCGGCTCGAGGCCGACGTCGAGGAGGTCACCGGCGTCCCGACCGACCTGAATGCCCGCCTCGTCGCCGGCGAGCTCGAGCTCGCGCCGATCTCCTCGATCGCGTACGCGCGCCACGCCGGGCAGCTCAGGGTGCTGCCGCGCGTCGCGGTCTCCTCCGAGGGCGCGGTCGACTCGATCCAGCTCGTGTCGCGAACCCCGCTCTCCCGGATCCACCGCGTCGCCGTGACGCCGGAGAGCGCGACCTCGGTCGCGCTCCTGTCGGTGCTGCTGCCGGACGCCGAGCAGGTGCCGCTCGGGGAGGCGGCGGAGGCGGAGCTCCTGATCGGCGACGCCGCCCTGCGCAGCGTCTTCGAGGACCCGACGCCGCACCACGACCTCGGTCGCCTCTGGCAGGAGCGGACCGGCCTGCCGATGGTCTACGCGGTCTTCGCCTGCCCGGACCCGGTGCCCGCCGGGGTGATCGAGCTGGAGGACGCGCTGCTCGCCGCGCACCGGGTGGCGCGCGCCGAGCCCGAGGCGCTCGCGCGGGAGGCCAGCGATCGCTACGGCTACCCCGCCGGCTTCCTCGCCCGCTACTTCGAGAAGCTTCGCTACGGCTTCGGGCCGCGCGAGCGGGCGGGCCTGCTCACGTTCTTCGAGCTCGCCCGCGACGCCGGTGAGCTCGACGCGGTCCCCGAGCTGCGGTTCGCAACGAGGGAGACGCTCGCCGTATGACCCTGACCGTCAGACCCGCCGGCCAGCCGCGGGTCGCAACCCCGGTCGGGGAGATCCTCGAGCGGGCGCTCGCCGGCGAGCGGATCGGCGACGCCGACGCCGTCCGCCTGCTGCGCTCGCGCGAGCTCGTGGCGATCGGGCGGGCCGCGGACGAGCTGCGGGCCCGCCGGACCGACCCGGCCAGGGTGACGTTCGTCGTCGATCGCAACGTCAACTACACGAACGTCTGCAAGACCGACTGCGACTTCTGCGCGTTCTACCGCCGGCCCGGCGACCGCGTCGAGGGCTACCTGCTGCCGAAGGCGGTGATCTTCCGCAAGGTCGAGGAGACGCTCGCGCTCGGCGGGACCGGCCTGCTGATGCAGGGCGGTCACCATCCCGATCTCGCGATCGAGTTCTACGAGGATCTCTTCCGCTCGATCAAGAGCCGCTACCGGATCCACCTGCACGCGCTCTCGCCGCCCGAGCTGCACCACATCTCGCGCCGCTCCCGGCTATCGATCGCGGAGACGCTCGCGCGCCTGCGCGACGCGGGGCTCGACTCGATCCCCGGCGGCGGCGCGGAGATCCTCGTCGAGCGGGTGCGGCGCCTGATCTCGCCGAAGAAGACGAAGGCGGAGGAATGGCTGCACGTGATGCGCGAGGCCCACCGGCTCGGCATCTCGACCACCGCGACGATGATGTACGGCCACGTCGAGACGCTCGAGGAGCGGGTCGAGCATCTCCGCCGCATCCGCGACCTGCAGGACGAGCTGCGCGGCTTCCGGGCCTTCATCTCCTGGACGTTCCAGCCGGAGGGCACCCGGCTCGGGCCGCGGGTCGGGCGGCGCCCGACGTCGTTCGAGTACCTGCTGACCCAGGCGGTCAGCCGTATCTACCTCGACAACGTCGATCACATCCAGTCGAGCTGGGTGACGCAGGGGCTGAAGGTCGGGCAGGTCGCGCTCGCGTTCGGCGCCGACGATCTCGGCTCGGTGATGATCGAGGAGAACGTGGTCTCGGCGGCCGGAACGACACACCGCGCCTCGACCGACGACTTCGTGCGCACGATCAGGGCGCTCGGGAAGATCCCGGTGCAGCGCGACACGCTGTACCGGGAGGTGCGCGTGTTCGACTAGTGGTGCACTAGGCCCCTAGCCCGGGGGCGTCCCGGCCCGGCCGAGTAGCTCGCGGATCGTCTCCCGGGCGCTCGGGTCGTGCTCGCGCCAGAGCCGCTCGGCCAGGACGGCGACCACGTCGCGGATCCCGACGATGCCGAGCACGTTGCCCCCCTCGAGCACGGGCACGTGGCGGATCCGCCGCTCGCTCATCAGGTGAGCGACCGCCACGATGTCGTCGTCGGGCGAGACGGCGACGACGTGGCGCGTCATCACGTCGGCGACCGGCAGCGTCGCGAACGGCCCGCCGCCGCCCGCGAGCCGGAGCACGTCCCGCTCGGTGAAGATGCCGGCGAGGACGCTGCCGTCGCAGACCGCGACGGCGCCGACGTTCTCGTCGAGCATACGCCCGATCGCGGTCAGGACCGCGTCGTCCGGCCGGACGCTGACGAGCTGCAGGCTCGCGATGTCGACGATGGTCATGCCTGCCCTCCGATCGTCGTCAATATCACCAGCTCCTCGAGCGGCCGTACCTCGCCGACCGCTGCCGCCGGGATCGCGGTGAGGGGTGCATCGGCGGCGCGGCTGCGCACGCCGAGCGCGTCGACCTCGCCCGGCGCTGAGAAGACGAGCTCCTCGACCCGGCCGAGCGGCCGTCCGTCGGCCGCGGCGACGCGAAACCCCTCACAGCGGCAGAGCCAGAAGTGCCGGTCGAAGGCGCTGAAGGCCTCCTCGGTCGAGAGCTCGCCAGATCCCTCCACGCTGCCCCTCCCCTCCCCGGCTAGCGTAGCGGATAGTGGCGATCATGACAAGCAGCGAGCCCGAAACGCCGGTCCCGGCCGTGTTCGGGCTCTGTAAGGAGAAGGGTTCACGGGTTGCCCCTCGTAGACGTCTCTGCTTTGGTGAGAGCGCGCGTGCGCACGAAGGCCGTTCTCCTCGCAGCCGTCGCGGCGCTCTGCGCCGCCTCCGCGGCGCGCGCGCAGCCGCCCACGCTCGAGCTGATGCCGGGCGTCACCTACAGCCGCGACGTCGAGCGGATCCGGGGGCGCCAGGTCGTCGTCCACGTCGTCACGACGCCGAAGCCCGGGGGGCTCTACCGGCTCGTGCCGGTGCTCTCGCAGGACTCGATCACGGGGGTGGAGACCGTCAGCTCGATGCAGGAGCGCCTCTCGAAGGAGGCGACCCTGGTCGGCGTCAACGGCGACCTCTTCAACTGGAGCCTCGGCTACCCGAGCGGGGTGTTCATGCGCGACGGCGTGCTCCACGGCCGCCCCAACGCGAACCGTTCCTCGCTCGGGATCGGGGCGGACGGCATCCTGCGGCTCGCGCGCGTCGGCTTCGCCGGCTCCTTCGCGGTCGGCGACGGCGGCCGCGAGCCGCTTCGTCAGCTCAACCGCCCGCTCGACGGTACGGCCTCGGGGCTGTTCACGCCGGCCTGGGGAGCGGCGACGCCACGGACGAAGGGCGCCGTCGACGTGGTCGTCTCCGGGTTTCCCGCCTCGGTGCCGAACGCCGACCTGGGCGGCCAGATCGTCGAGGTGCGCCGCGGGGGCGGCACGCCGATCCCGGACGACGGGGTCGTGCTCCAGGCGATCGGCGCGGCCGGCCGTGGGCTCGCCGCCGTCGCGGAACCTGGTCTCCCGTTGACGGCGAGACTGGGCGTGAGCCCCTGGTGGGACGGTGTCGCCGACGCGATCGGAGGTGGGCCGGCGCTCGTCCGGGACGGGCGGATCGTGCTGCCGACCACGGAGTCCTTCACGTCCGACCAGCTCCTGCCGCGCCACCCGCGCACCGCCGTCGGCCAGCTCGCCGACGGGCGGATCGTGCTCGTGGCTGTCGACGGCCGCCAGTCGTTCTCGGCGGGCGTCAACCTTCGCGACCTCGCTCGCAAGCTCGTCTCGCTCGGCGCCGTCACGGCGATGGCGTTCGACGCGGGCGGCTCGACGACGATCGCGTTCGACGGCCGCGTGCTCAACTCGCCCTCCGACGGGGCCGAGCGGGCTGTCTCGACCGCGCTCATGCTCGCCTACTACGGCGTCTACGCGCCCGCCCCGGCCAACGACGTGGTCTCCCCGAACGGCGACGGCATCGCCGAGGCCCAGCGGCTCGCCTACCGGCTCGTGCGGGCGGCGAGCGTGACCGCGCGGCTGATCGGCCCGGGCGGCAAGGTCGTGTGGCGCGACGAAGGCGACCGCGAGCCCGGGACGGTCGCGTTCGAGCCCGACCCCGGGCTGCTCAAGCAGGGCACCTGGCGCTGGGTGGTGACCGCGGTCGACGTGGCGGGCCAGCAGAGCCGCGCGGAGCGGTCGTTCACGGTCGACCGGACGCTCGGCTTCCTCGAGCTCTCGAAGCAGAAGCTGGTCGTGAAGAAGCGCGGGGCCAGGCTTCGGATCTCGTTCCGGCTGGCGGCCCGGGCCCGGGTGACGGTGGCGGTCGAGAGCGGCGCCGGCCGCGTCGTTCGCACGCTGCTCGCCGGCGTCCGCCGGGCGCCTGGGGCACTCGAGCTCGTCTGGAACGGGCGCGACGGGGCGGGCGAGCGGGTCTCGAGCGGCCGCTACGTCGTCCGCGTGACCGCGGCGGGACGGATCGGAGTCTCCGCTCTGGCCGCCGCGGTCACCGTCGAGCGCCCCGGGGCAGCGGGCTAGAGTGGCCCGATGAGCGAGATCACGGACGCGCTGACCCGCGCGGTCGGCGACGCTGGCGTGTACGCGGTATTCGCGCTGATGCTGGTCGACGCCGTGCTCCCGGCAGGCAGCGAGATCGTGATGCTGTACGCGGGCGCGCTGGCCGCCGGGGCGTTCCCCGACAGCGAGGTGTCGCTGTTCGGGGCCGGGATCGAGTCGACGGCCTGGGGCTACGTGGTCATGGTCGTGGCCGGCACGATCGGCTACTGGCTGGGCTCGGCGCTCGGCTGGGGCATCGGCGCGTACGGGGGACGCCCGCTACTCGAGCGGCACGGCCGCTGGCTCCACCTGACGCCCGAGCGGCTCGAGCGCGCGGAGGAGTGGTTCGCCCGCCACGGGGACTGGGCGGTCTTCCTCGGGCGCGTTGTCCCGGTCGTTCGCTCCTTCATCTCCGTGCCGGCCGGCGTGGCCGAGATGCGCTTCGGCCGCTACGCCGGGCTCACGCTCGCGGGCTCGCTGATCTGGTGCCTCGGCTTCGCGGGTGCGGGGCTGGCGCTCGGAACCGGCTGGGAGCACTTCCACGAGCGGTCTCGCTACGCCGACTACGCGATAATCGGCCTCGCCGTCCTGGGCGCGGTCTACGTCGCGGTCAGGCTGCGCCGGCGTCGCGACCCGGCGCGGGAGCGCGGGTAGACTGTGACGTCCGTGACCATCCCGCTCGTGGACGTCAAGGCGCAGCTGGCGCCGCTCGCCGCCGAGCTCGAGGGCACGATCGCCGAGGTGATCGGGTCCGGCCGGTTCATTCTCGGCCCGAACGTCGACGCGTTCGAGCGCGAGGTGGCCGCGTACCTGCGCGCGGGCGAGGCCGTGGGCGTGGCCAACGGCACCGACGCCCTCGTGCTCGTCCTCGAGGCGCTCGGGGTCGGGCCCGGCGACGAGGTGATCTGCCCGGCGTTCACGTTCTACGCGACCGCGGAGGCGATCGCCCGGCGCGGCGCCACGCCCGTGTTCTGCGAGATCGAGCGTGACACGCTCAACCTCGACCCGGCCGATGTCGCCGCGCGCGTGACCGGACGCACGCGAGCGATCGTCGCCGTGCACCTGTTCGGCCGGCCGGCCCCGCTCGCGGAGCTGCCGGCCGGAGTCCCGGTGATCGAGGACGCGGCCCAGGCCTTCGGCGCGACGCTCGGGGGCAGACGGGCCGGCACGGCCGGGGTGGCCGGCACCTTCAGCTTCTTCCCGACCAAGAACCTGCCCGCGCTCGGCGACGGCGGCCTCGTCGCGACGGGCGATCCCGAGCTGGCCCGGCGGGTCCGGCTGCTCAGGCTCCACGGCTCGCGCGACAAGCGGGTCTTCGAAGCGGTCGGCTACAACTCGCGACTCGACGAGCTCCAGGCGGCCGCGTTGCGCGTGCTGCTTCCGCGCGTCGACACGTGGAACGCGGCCCGGCGCGAGGCGGCCGCGCGCTACGCGGAGCTCGGGCTCGGCGAGCTCTGCGAGCTCCCGGGCAACGAGGACGGGCACGTGTACCACATGTACGTCGTCCGCACGCCCGAGCGCGATCGCCTGGCAGCGGCGCTCGCGGCCGAGGGGATCGGCTGCGCTGCCTACTACGGAACGCCGCTGCACCTCCAGCCCGTGTTCGCCTCGCTCGGCTATCGCGACGGCTCCCTGCCCGTGACCGAGCAGGCCGGCCGGGAGAACCTGGCGCTGCCTCTCTACCCCGGCATCACGGCCGAGCAGCAGGAACGGGTAGTCGCGTGCGTCCGCACAGCCGCCTCCATTGGAGTCGCGCGGTGAGGCTGCTCTCGCGCCACCGCGTCTGGCAGACGGCCGTCGATGCGGGCCTCGTCGTCGCCGCGTGGTACCTCGCTTTCTGGCTCCGCTTCGACGCCGGGATCCCCGCCCCCTACGGGCGCCTGTTCGAGCAGAGCATCTACATCGTCGCCCCGATCAAGCTCGCGATCTTCGTCCTCTTCGGCTTCTACAGCCACTGGTGGCGGTACGTCTCGATCCGGGACATGTGGGCGCTCGTGCGCGGTGTCACGGTCGCGACGATCGTGGCGGAGTTCGTCGTCTACCTGGTCGACCCGGTCGCCGGCTTCCGCGTGCCCCGCTCCGTCCTCGTCCTCGACTGGCTCGTGCTGCTCGCTCTCGTCGCCGGCGCCCGCCTGCTCGCCCGCACGATCATCGAGCGGCCGGGCCCGCGCAGTCTCGTCGCCCGCGGCAAGGAGGCGCTCGTGGTCGGCGCCGGGGACGCCGGGCAGCTGATCATCAAGGAGATGCTGCGCAACGCGAGCCTCGGCTACACGCCGATCGGCGCCGTCGACGACGACCCGCGCAAGAAGAACCTGCGCCTGCACGGCATCCGCGTGATCGGCTCGACGCACGAGCTGCCGCAACTGATCGCGGACGCGAAGCCCGACGAGGTGATCATCGCGATCCCGTCAGCGCCCGGCGAGACGCGCCAGCGGATCGTCGCGGCCTGCCGCGACGCCGGCGTTCCCGTCAAGACGCTGCCGTCCGTGTACGAGCTGATCTCCGGCGACGTGCACCTCGCCCGGCGCCTGCGCGAGGTGCAGGTCGAGGACGTGCTGGGCCGGGAGCCGGTGCAGCTCGACCTCGACGCGATCGCCTCCTACGTTGCCGGCCAGACGGTGCTCGTCACCGGCGCGGGCGGCTCGATCGGGGCGGAGCTGTGCCGGCAGCTCGCGCTCGTCCGCCCCGGGCGGCTACTGCTCGTCGAGCACGCAGAGAACGCGCTCGTCGAGATCGAGCGGGAGCTGCTGCACGAGCGCGGTTTCTCGGCGGTCGTGCCGGTGCTCGCGGACGTGAAGAACCGCGCGAAGCTGCGCCAGGTGTTCGAGCACCACCGCCCCGCGGTCGTGTTCCACGCCGCGGCCTACAAGCACGTGCCGCTGATGGAAGGCAACCCGGTCGAGTCGATCCGCAACAACGTCGGCTCGACCCAGGTGCTCGCCGAGGTCGCCGCGGAGTTCGAGACCGGGACGTTCGTGCTCGTCTCGACGGACAAGGCGGTCAATCCGCAGAACGTGCTCGGGCAGACGAAGCTGCTCTGCGAGTGGATCGTGCACAACGCGGCCGAGCGCCCGGAGAGCCGCACCCGCTACATCGCCGTGCGCTTCGGCAACGTGCTGGCCTCGTCGGGAAGCGTGATCCCGCTGTTCCGGCGCCAGATCGCCCGCGGCGGCCCCGTCACAGTCACCCACCCGGAGATGACGCGCTACTTCATGACGATCCCCGAGGCGGCGCAGCTGATCGTGCAGGCGGGCGCGATCGGGGAGTCCGGGGACGTGTTTGTGCTCGACATGGGCGAGCCCGTGCGGATCCTCGATCTCGCGCACGACATGATCCGGCTCTCGGGCAAGGAGCCCGGCCGCGACGTCCCGGTCGAGATCATCGGGGTCAGGCCGGGCGAGAAGCTCCACGAGGAGCTGTGGGCGGACGGGGAGGACGCCGTCCCGACCGCCCACCCGAAGATCTACCGCTGCCGGGCGCAGGAGGTCGATCCGGTCTGGCTCGACGCGGAGCTGGCCGTGCTCCTCGCCCTCGTCGACGCGGGCGACACGCTCGAGGCGGTCGGCAAGCTCGGCGCGATCGTCCGCGCCCCCAGGCGCGTCGGCGTCGCGGATCGCGAGTCGATCTCGTAATGGTTCCGTAGCCGGCTGCCCGTCTAGGGTGCCCGGGTGGACCCGGACCGCATCCTCGACGGGCTGAACGCGGAGCAGCGCCGCGCGGTCGAGGCCGTGCGCGGCCCGGTCGTGATCCTCGCCGGCGCCGGCACGGGGAAGACGACGACGATCACGCGGCGAATCGCCTACCAGGTCGCGACCGCAGCATTCGGCGCCCGGGAGCTCCTCGCGGTCACGTTCACGGACCGGGCCGCAGGCGAGCTGCGCGCGCGGCTCGAGCGGCTCGGCGTGCGCGGCGTCCGGGCGCGCACGTTTCACGCGACCGCGCTCGCGCAGCTCCGCCACCTCGCGCCCGACACCGGGAGGATCCTGCCCGCGAAAGCGCAGTTGCTCGCCCCGATCGCGCGCTCGCTCCACCGCGCCTACCGCTACCGCCCGCTGGCCGAGCTGGCGGGGGAGATCGAGTGGGCGAAGAACCTCCGCCTGCCGCCCGAGCGCTACTTGGGAGGTCTCGGCGACCACGAGCCACCCGTGCCCCCGGACGTGATGGCCCGGGTGTACGCGGGGTACGAGGAGCGCAAGCGCCGGGCCGGGTGGATCGACTTCGAGGACGTGCTCGAGTTGCTCGTGCGAGCCTACGAGCGGGCTCCGGCAGCGCTCGCGCGCTTCCGCGAGCAGTGCCGCGCGATCACCGTCGACGAGTACCAGGACGTCAACCTCCTCCAGCAGTCGCTGCTCGACCTCTGGCTCGGCGATCGCGACGAGCTGTGCGTGGTCGGCGACGACTACCAGGCGATCTACTCGTTCACCGGCGCCACGCCCGCGTACCTGCTCGGGGCGCGCCTCCGCTTCCCGCACGCGACCGTGGTGCGGCTCGAACGCACCTACCGCTCGACCGCGCAGATCCTCGGGCTCGCGAACAGGCTCGCCTCCCGGCTCGGCGGCGAGCCGAGGACGCTCGTCGCGACGCGCCCCGACGGCCCCGAGCCCGCGCTCGAGGCGCTGCCGAGCGCCGCGGCGGAGGTGGCGCGCGTCGTCGAGGTCGTGTCCGAGCTGCGCCGGGAGGGCACGTGCGACGAGGAGATCGCGATCCTCGTCCGCGTGAACGCGCGCTCCGAGGAGCTCGAGGAGCCGCTCGCGGCCGCGGGCATCCCCTACCGGGTGCGGGGCGGTGCCTTCCTCGACCGCCCGGCCGCCCGGGCCGCCGTCAAGCTGCTGCGCCGGACGCCGGCGGCTCCCGCGCCCGAGGCGGTCGTGGCGGTCACGGCCGAGCTCGGGCTGCTCGACGAGCTGCCGGAGGGGCTCGGCGACGAGGGAGTCACGTACCAGGAGGATCTGCGGCGGCTGCTCGCGCTCGCCGCGGCCGCCGGCCCGGCGCGCACAACGGCGGAACTCGTCGCCGACCTCGAGGCCCGCTTCGCTTCCGACGGGCAAGGGCGGGGCGTGCAGATCCTCACTTACCACCGCGTCAAGGGCCTCGAGTTCGACGCCGTGCTGCTGCCGTTCCTGCAGGAGGGAGAGCTGCCGTGGCGACGCTCGAGGTCGGAAGCGGCGGTTGCCGAGGAGCGGCGCCTGCTCTACGTCGGCCTGACCCGCGCCCGCCGCAGCCTGCATCTGAGCTGGTCGGCGGAGCGCGCTCCGAGCCGGTTTCTCGCCGAGCTTGGCGTGCCCACCGGGCCCCGGCCGCGATCCGCTGCGGCACCCGGCGACGACGGGCCGGTGCTGGCGGCGCTCCGGGAGTGGCGGCGCCGGCGCGCGGCGGCGGACGGGGTGCCCGCCTACGTCGTCTTCCACGATCGGACGCTGGCGGAGATCGCGGCCCGGTTGCCGGCCGGGGCCGGCGAGCTGGCGCAGGTGCCCGGGGTGGGGCCCGCGAAGCTCGGTCGCTACGGCGCCGACGTGCTCGCGGTCGTTGCCCGAGGCGGCTGAGCTGGCGCTCGTCGCTGGCGGCCGGGCTGAGCCGCGGCTCAGCGATCGAGCGCGGAGAGCAGCAGCCCGAGCAGGAGCGACGGGTCGCGCCGGACGCGCTCGCCGGTTCCGGTCCGCTTCACGAGCTCGAGCGCGCGCGGGTCGGTCAGCGGGCGCAGCCGTCCCTCCCGGATCAGGAGCTCGTCGACGCCGCCCAGCCGGCCGCCGAAAGTCGTGTAGACGGGCACCCCGAGTGCCGCCGCCTCCCGGTTCATCGTGCCCCCGGCCGAGACGACGAGGTCGGCGAGCGCGATCAGGCTCTGGGCGTCGACAGCGCCCTCCGGGACGACGAGCGAGGGGAGGTGGAGCTCCTTCACGTAGGCCCTCTGCTCGGCGGTTCGGGGCACGATCACCGCGCGCACCGACGGGTCATGACCGAGGTGCTCGAGTACCTGGGGGAAGAGGGGATTCGAGCGGCGGTGGTAGAGGGAGACGTCCGGCGGCGTGCGCACGACGACGATCACGTGGCCCGCGTCGACGTCGAGCGTCGCGAGCGCGGCCGGGTCCGGCTCGAAGTCCGACAGGTAGTACTCTTCCTTCAGGCCGGGGTACTGCCGCAGCTTCGCCGCCCTGACGCCGTAGCGCTCGAGCCGAGCAGGCGGGACCGCGTCGGGGACGACCACCCTCGTCGCGGCCCGGCAGCCGAGCTGGTGCTGGAGCGTCGCGAACTCGTAGTCGAACGTCGTCGTGCTCGGCACCCCGAGCCGCCGCGCGGCGAGGGTGAGCTCGTGCGAGCCGTGGGCGAGGGCGACGTCGAAACGCCGTCTCCTGGCCCAGCGCGAGAGCGAGGGCAGCCGGGAAGCGAGCGCCCGGAGCTTGCCCGCGCGCGAGCGCCCGCCGTGGCGCCCGATCAGCTCGGCCTCGAGCCCGTGCAGCGTCAGTAGCTCGATGGTCTGGGCGTAGTCTCGGGCCGTGAGCTCGACCTCGGCACCGCGATCGGCGAGGAGCCGGATGAGCGGCCGGAACACGAGCACGTGCGCCGGCGCGGTGATGTCGATCCAGACGCGCACCGGGCCAGTCTAGAGGGGTCGCCCGGGGCGCCCGCGCGAGTCACTCGCGGCCGGGCCCGCGGGGGTGGCGGAGGAGGCCCAGAATCGCGCCGGCTGACTGCCTCCCGACGCGCGCGATCGTGGCGGCGACGACGCGCAGGTACAGCCGCGCCGACCGATCGGCCACGTACTCGAGGTCGTGCGCGAGCTTCTCGCCCCAGGACGGCTCGCGGCCCATCCGGGTCTGCGCGAACCCGGTGAGGCCCGGCCGGACGACGAGCCGTTGCCAGTACTGGGGAATCTGCTCGCAGAGCTCCTCGAAGAACGCGGGGCGGATCGGCCGGGGGCCGACGATGCTCATGTCGCCGCGCAGCACGTTCCAGAGCTGGGGCACCTCATCGAGCTGGGAGGCGCGGAGCCAGCGGCCGAGGCCGGTGACCTCCGTCCCCGTGCGCCGGTCGAGCTCGGCGCCCCAGTACGGGCCGAGCCGGCTCTCGGCGTCGGCCGCGAGCGTGCGGAACTTCAGCATCGTGAAGACGCGCCCGGCTTGGCCGACGCGGGCGCCGCGGTAGAGAACCGGGCTGCCCGAGCTGGCTCTGATCGCGACCGCGATCAGGAGCGCCGCCGGCGAGAATACGAGCAGCGCCAGACCCGAGATGGCGACGTCGAGCAGGCGCAGCGCCGCGTCGACGGGCCGCCGCTCGAGCCCCTCGTGGGCGAGCCGGGCGTAGCGCTCGGCGAGCGATTCGGCGTGCACGCGCGCCCGATCATAGTCCCGCCGCCAGCCGAGGGTTCCTGCCCCTGCGACGGGGCCGAACGGTTACGCTGTAGCCCATGTCCGGCAAGGCGGCCCGCAAGTCGCGCGCGCAGGTTCCCAAGGCACCCCCGCCGGTGGGCCAGGGAGGCGGCGGTCTGCCCCGTACCTGGCTCTACGCCGGCATCGGCGGGATCGCCGCGGTCGTCGCGATCGTGCTCGTGCTCGTCACCACCCTCGGCGGCGGTGGCGACGACTCCGCCTCGCCCGCCGGCGTCGACGGGGCCCAGACCGCGAAGCTGCTCGACGGGATCCCCCAGGACGGCCTCTGGCTCGGCGATCCGGACGCCCCGGTGATCATGTACGAGTTCGTCGACCTGCAGTGCCCCTTCTGCCAGAAGGCGTCGACTGCCGTGCTGCCCGAGCTGATCTCGGACTACGTCCGGCCCGGCAAGGTGCGCATCCAGCTTCGCGGGCTCAGCTTCATCGGCCCCGACTCCGAGAAGGCGCTGCGCGCGGTCGTCGCCGCCGGTCTCCAGGACAAGGCTTGGCACGTCGAGCACCTGCTCTACGAGCATCAGGGAGATGAGAACGACGGCTGGGTGACCGACCAGCTCCTGCGTGACGTGGGCGCGGCGGTGGCCGGCCTCGAGGTCGAGCGGATGCTCGACGACATGGACTCGGACGCCGTCGACGAGGCGATCGGCACCTCCGCCGGGGAGGCGCAGGCGGGTGGCGTCCGCTCGACGCCGACGTTCATGGCGGCCAAGGCGGGCGGCAAGCTGAAGGTGATCGACTACCAGACGCTCGAGCCCGACCCGTTCCGCGCCGCGCTGGACGAGCTGCTCGGTTCCTGACGCGCACCCGCGCCGCCCGGCCGTCGGCGTGCGGGGGTCGGAGATGCATAATGGTTGCTTATGGACACGCGGCAGCTTGCTGCGTTCTGCGCCGTGGTCGAGCAGCGGAGCTTCTCCCAGGCCGCCGAGCGGCTCGGCGTCACGCAGCCGGCGGTCAGCCTGCAGCTGCGGGCGCTCGAGGAGCGGCTGGGCCGGCGCCTTCTCGATCGCTCGGGCCGCCGGGTCGAGCCGACCGAGGCGGGCCAGCGTCTCTATCCGGCGGCCCAGCGGGTGCTGCGGGCCGAGCAGCAGCTCCTCGACGAGCTCGCAGCCGGGGAGGACGCGGAGCTGCGCGGCGCGCTCGCGCTGGGTGCCTCGACCGGTCCCGGCGGGCGTCTCGTTCCCCTGCTCGCGTGCGAGTTCGCTCGGCGGCACCCGGCGCTCCGCATCGGCCTCTCGATCTCCGATACGCAGACGGTGACGGACCGTGTCGCCGCCCGGGAGCTCGAGCTCGGGGTCGTCGGCGCGCGCACGCGCGCCCGCGCGCTCGAGTTCGAGCCGCTGGTCCGCGACGAGATCGTGCTCGCGGTGCCGCGCGGCCACCGGCTCGCCGGGCAGACGGTGGAGGCCGGCGACCTCGAAGGGGAGACCCTGATCGAGATGCAGGCGGGAGCCGGTGTTCGCCGGGTCGTCGAGGGCGAGCTCCGGCGCGCTCGCATTCGCCTCCACCCGGCGGCGAGAGTCGAGCTCGGTCTCCAGGAGTCGGTCAAGAGCGCGGTCCTCGCCGGCTACGGGGTCGGGTTCATCTCCCGGGCCGCGCTCGAGGAGGAGCTGGCGGCCGGAACACTCAGCATGGCGGCCGTCTCCGGCCTCGCTCCCTCGCGGCAGATCTACCTCGTCCGGGTCGCGGGTCGCATCCAGACCCTGGCCGGCCAGGAGTTCGCCGCGTTCGCTCGGGCTCACGCCGATGCGACCCACCGCGGGCGGCCAGACCCGTCAGAATGACGGGCGTGCACGACGACTTCCGGATCACCGTCGACTTCGACGAGGAGGCCGACGGCGCCGACCTGCTCGAGCGGCTCGGCGCCCGGCGGTTCGCTGCCGAGGAGCGGCGCCGGTTTGGCGACCGCGTGATCGTCAGCCGGGACGCCGCCCGCGTCTTCCTCTACGCGGCCTCGGAGGCCGGGGCGCGCGAGGTCGAGCGGCACGTTCGCCTCGAGGTCGAGGAGCAGGGCGCGGCGGCCCTCGTGGCCGTCGAGCGCTGGCACCCGGTCGAGGAGGCGTGGGTCGACGCCGCGGTGCCGCTGCCCGCCACGGCGGCGGAGCTTGCGGCCGAGGGGGCCCGTCGCGAGGCCCGCGAGGAGGCCGAGGCGCTCGCGAGCGGTCACGCGGACTGGGAGGTGCGGGTCGAGCTGCCCGACCATGCCGCCTGCGTCGCGCTGGCGGAGCGGCTGCAGGCCGAGGGAGTCCCCGTCGTTGCCCGGCACGCGTTTCTGCTCGCGGGGGCGATCAGCGAGGAACGTGCCGGAGAGCTCGCCGAGCGGCTGCGGCGGGAGCTCCCCGCGGCCACCGTGCACGTCCAGGCCGGCGGGGAGATGGTCTGGGAGGTCGCCCCTCAGAACCCATTCGCCATCCTCGGCGGCCTCGGCGGCTGACGCCGCCAGCGCTGCCGCTTTCGCTAGAGTCCGCGCATGCGTCCGTGACGCCCGCCCGGCGTACGCCCCCCGGGGCTCCCGGAGTCCCGCGCTCGCTGCTCGGGGGCGCCCGCCAGGCGGCTGGACGGCTCCGGCCAGCGCCGCTGCGCCCGGATGAGAAAGCAAGCTGCCATGACCGCTCCGAGGATCATCCAACCGTTGCGAATCCGCGACTTCGCCGTGCTCTTCTTCGGGCTCGTGACCGCGCTGCTCGGGGACGGGATCTAC
The DNA here is from genome assembly GCA_020845695.1 of Thermoleophilia bacterium. Next base: position 39,126 of record JADLFG010000064.1, read on the forward strand.
CTGGTCGCGATTGCGTGGCAGGTTTACGAGCTCTCGAACGCGCCGACGGCGCTGTCGATCGTCGGGGTCGCCACCACGGTCCCGCTGGTCGCGTTCGTCCTCGTCGGTGGGGTCGTCTCCGACCGGACCGACCGGCGCCGGGTGATGATCGGCGCCGACCTGGCGCGGGTGGTCGCATTCGGGCTGATCGCCGGGCTGTCGCTCACGGGCAGCCTCGAGCTCTGGCACCTGTTCGCGATCGTCGCCCTCTACGGACTCGGCGAGGCGTTCTTCGGGCCCGCGTTCGCCGCGATCGTGCCGGACATCGTCCCAACCGATCGGCTCGTCGAGGCGAACTCCCTCAACCAGCTCGCGCGGCCGCTCGCGCAGCGACTCGCCGGCCCCGCGCTCGGGGGCGCGGTGATCGCGCTGGCCGGTCCGGGTGGCGCCTTCGCCCTCGCCGCCGGCCTGTTCGGGGTCTCCGCGGCGGCGCTGCTCCTGCTCGAGCGCCGGCCGCCGCCGCCCGCCTCGGGGCGCTCGTTCCGGCGGGACGTGCGCGAGGGGTACCGCTTCGTGCGCTCGCAGGTCTGGATCTGGGGGACGCTCGTCTCGGGCTGCGTGACGCTGCTCTTCTTTTGGGGGCCGTACGAGGTCCTGATCCCCTACCTCGTCAAGAACGAGCTCGGCGGCGGCGCCGACGATCTCGGTCTCATCTTCGCGAGCGGGGGGGTCGGCGCGATCGCCGCGGCGATCGCGATCGCGCAGCGAGGCCTGCCCCGGCGCCACATCACGTTCATGTACGCGACCTGGACACTCGGGTCGCTGACGATCGCCGTCTACGGGGTCGCGAGCGAGCTCTGGCAGGCGATGGTCGCGAGCTTCGTCGAGGGGGCGTGCTTCGCGGCCGGCATGATCGTGTGGGGCACGCTCCTGCACCGGCTCGTGCCCCCGGGGCTGCTCGGCCGCGTCGAGGGCTTCGACTGGCTCGTCTCGGTTGCGCTCGTCCCGGCCTCGTTCGCTCTCACCGGCCCGGTCGCCGAGCTCGCCGGCACCCACGAGACGTTGCTGGGCGCCGCGGTGCTCGGGGGGCTCGGCGCGCTCGCGTTCCTCTTCCTGCCGGGGATGCGCGACACCGAGCGGATCGGGCTCGCAGCTGCGAGCGAGTCAATAAGAACTCCTAATCCCATGTATTAGTCTATACGTGGTAGAATGAGGTCGTGCCCGATTCCCTCGGCGTCGACGTGCTCGTGGTCGGAAGCGGCGCGTCCGGCCTCGCAGCCGCGCTCGCGGCGCGCGGCGCGGGCGAGCGGGTCGCGCTCGTGACCAAGGGGTCGCTCCAGTCGTCGAACTCGGCGAAAGCGCAGGGAGGGATCCAGGCGGCGGTGGGCGAGGACGACTCGCCGGAGCTGCACGCGGAGGACGTGTGGCGCAGCTCCCACGAGACCGCCGATCGCGCGCTCGTCGGCGTCATGACCTCGGATGGTCCCGCCGCGATCGCCTGGCTCGAGCGCCACGGAGTCGCGTTCACCCGTCAGAATGGGACCTACCGGCTCGCGCGCTGCGGCGGCGCGAGCCGGCCCCGTCTGCTCCAGGTCGGCGATCGTACGGGCCACGCGATCACGACGGCGCTGCGCGGCGCGCTCGCGCGGTCGGGCGCGACGGCGCTGCCGCGCCGCCCGCTGCGCGCGCTGCGGCGCTCGGAGCACGGCTTCGTCGCGACCTGCGGCGCCGCCGGCGGCGGCGAGGTCGAGATCACCGCGGGCGCGGTCGTTCTGGCCGCGGGGGGTCGCTGCTTCCGCGAGGCCGAGCTGCGGGGTGAGCTCTCGACGAACCATCCCGGCGCGACCGGGGAGGCGACCGAGCTCGCGGTCGGGCTGGGCGCCCGGACACGCGACCTCGACGCGCTCCAGTACCACCCGACCGGGGCCGTCTGGCCCGCGGCCCTGCGCGGCTACGCGGTCCCCGAGACGACCCGCGCCTACGGGGCGACGCTGCTCAACGCCGTCGGGGAGCGCTTCGTCGACGAGCTTGCCCCACGCGACGTGGTGGCCGCTGCGATCCTGCGCGAGATCGCCGAGGGCCGCGGGGTGGCCGCCCCCGACGGGCGCCCGGCCGTCTGGCTCGACACGACCGCGATCTCCCCCGGTGACTTCGAGCTCTCGCTCCCGTACATGCTGCGCCGCTACCGTGCCGCTGGCGTCGACCCACTCGCCGGGCCGGTGCTCACGCACCCCGTCCTCCACTACCAAAACGGCGGCCTCGTGATCGACGCGCGGGGCGAGACGGCCGTCGAGGGGCTGTTCGCGTGCGGGGAGATCGCGGGCGGGACGCACGGGCGCAACCGCATGATGGGGAACTCGCTGCTCGAATGCGTGGTCTTCGGCCGGCGCGCCGGGGCGGCGGCCGCGGAGAAAGCGAGGTCGTGAGGTGGATGCCGTAGGTGCCGGCTCGGGCCGGCCCGTCGAGCGGGTGATCGAGGATGCGGCGGCCCACCTCTACGTGTGGGCGCTCAGGGACATCCCGCAGGACCTGCGGGCTGCGCTCGCCGCCGCGCGGGAGCGGGAGACCTCGGTGCCGGGTCGCCGCGTGCTCGACACGATCGTCAAGAACGTCGAGGTCGCCGACCGCGAGCGCAACCTCGTCTGCCAGGACACGGGACTCGCCGTCTTCTACTGCAGGGTCGGGGAGGGCTTCCCGCTCCACCCGGCCCGCATCTACGAGGCGCTGCGCCGCGGCACGGAGCGCGCGACGGTCGACCACCCGCTGCGCTCGAACACGGTGCACACGCTGACCCGCGAGAACACCGGCCCGAACGTCGGCCATCGCGTCCCGATCGTCCACTGGGACTTCGTCACCGGCAGCGACGCGCTCGACGTCAAGTGCGTGCCGAAGGGCTCCGGCTCCGAGAACATGAGCTTCCTGAAGATGTGCGTCCCGGCCGACGGCGTCGCCGGGATCAAGCGGTTCGTCCTCGACTCGATCGTGGGTGCGGGTGGCAAGCCATGCCCCCCCGGTATCGTCGGGGTCGGCATCGGCGGCTCGGCCGACTATGCCATGCACCTCGCCAAGGAGGCGATCGCGCGGCCGATCGGGACCCGCAACCCGGACCCCGAGGTGGCGAGGCTCGAGGAGGAGCTCTTCGGGCTGCTCAACGAGACCGGGATCGGCCCGATGGGCCTCGGTGGCGACGTGACGGTGCTCCAGTGCCACGTCGAGCACGCGGACACGCACATGACGCTCAACCCGGTCGCCGTCAACTACCAGTGCTGGGCGGCGCGACGCGCGAGCGCGCGCGTCGCCGCCGACGGCACGGTCAGCTTCGACAGGGACGCCTGATGGCAGAGCACCGGCTCACCTTTCCCACCGATGAGGCGCACATCCGCGATCTGCGCGCCGGTGACTCGGTCATCGTCGACGGGCACATCGTCGGGATCCGGGACCGCACGCAGATTCGGATGTTCGACGAGGGCCGCCGGCCCCGGCTCGACCTGCGGGGCGCGTTGCTCCTGCACACGGCCCCGAACGTGCGCAGGGTCGGCGAGGGGCGCTACGAGAAGATCTGCATCGGAACGACCACGAGCGCCCGCATGGCCCGCTTCACCGAGGGGCTCGGGCGCGACTACGGCGTGCGCGCGATCTGCGGCAAGGGCGGTCTGCCCGACGAGGTGATCGAGCCGATGCGCCGGCTCGGCCTGGTCTACCTCGCGATCGTCGGCGGCGCGGCCGCGCTCGAGACGACCCAGATCGAGGAGATCGAGGCGGTCGAGTGGGAAGACCTGATGCCCGAGTGCCTGTGGCTGTTTCGAGTCCGGGATTTCGGGCCGCTGACGGTCGGGATCGACTCGCACGGGAACTCGCTCTACCACGACGTCCAGGCGGAGGCACGCAGGCGGCTGGAGGCCCTCTATGAGCGGCTCTGAGCGGTTCCTCGACGTTCCGAAGCGCTCGCCGAAGCCCCGCGTCCGCGGGCTTACCCACGTGATCGACAAGGGCCTGAGTCTGCGGGAGATCGAGGGGCTGTTCGACACGGCCGGCGACTACGTCGACATCGTCAAGCTCGGCTGGGGCACCTCGTACGTGACGTGCAACCTCGAGCAGAAGGTCGCGCTCTACCGCTCCCTCGACGTGCCGGTCGTGTGCGGCGGCACCCTCTTCGAGGCCGCTGTCGGGCTCGGCCGGCTCGACGAGTACCGCCGTTGGCTCATCCACAACCGCTTCTCACACGTCGAGATCTCGGACGGCACCGTCGAGCTGCCGCGCGAGCGCAAGCTCGCGCTGATCGCGGAGCTCGCGCGTGACTTCGTCGTCCTCTCCGAGGTCGGGTCGAAGGACGCCGAGGTCGTGTTCGCGCCCTACCAGTGGGTCGAGTGGATCCGCGAGGAGCTCGCCGCGGGCGCCTGGAAGGTGATCACCGAGGGCCGTGAGGGCGGTACCGCCGGCATCTACCGCGAGACCGGCGAGATGCGCACCGGGCTGATCGACGAGATCGCCCACTCGATCGACGTCGAGCAGGTGATCTTCGAGGCGCCGGCCAAGGCGGCCCAGGCCTGGTTCGTCAAGCGCTTCGGCCCCGAGGTCAACCTCGGGAACATCCCGCCGGACGAGGTGATCCCGCTCGAGACGCTCAGGCTCGGCCTGCGCGCCGACACGCTCCGCGAGCTCCTGCTCGGAGAGGGGCCCCGGTGACGATCAGGCTCTCCCCGGGCGCGAGCGAGCTCGAGCAGCTCGGCGCGGAGGATCTGATCCGCTGGGCGCACGCCGAGTTCGGCGAGCGCCTCTGCCTCACCTGCTCGTGGCAGAAGCAGTCCTCGGTGCTCGTGCACATGGTCGCCGAGCTCGGGCTCGATATCGACGTGATCGAGCTCGACACCCAGCTCTTCTTCCGCGAGACGTACGAGACGCGCGACCGCCTCGTCGAGCGCTACGGGCTGACGCTGATCCGGCCGAACGTGCTGACGGTCGCCGAGCAACACGCGGCCGAGGGCCCGAACCTCTGGGAGACCGACCCGGATCGCTGTTGCCACATCCGCAAAGTCGAGCCGCTGATCGAGGCGCTCGGGCCCTACGACGCCTGGATCTCGGGCATCAGGCGAGACCAGTCGCCCAGCCGTGCCGGCACCCCGAAGGTGGAGCGCTCGGAGCGCTACGGCGTCTGGAAGGTCTACCCGCTCGCGGACTGGGACGAGAAACGCGTGTGGTCGTACATCATGGCCAACGACATCCCGTACAACCCCCTCCACGACGCCGGCTACCGGTCGATTGGCTGCATCCCCTGCACCCGACCGATCGGCCCCGAGGAGGAGGAACGTGCCGGCCGCTGGGCCGGCTCGGACAAGCTCGAATGTGGCATCCACGAGGAAAGGGACACATGAGCGACAACATCCATCCCGTCGACCACCCCGAGTCCGACCGGGTCGCCGGCGGCGGCTTCACCCTCTGGTTCACCGGGCTCTCGGGCGCCGGCAAGACCACGATCGCGCACCTCGTCGGCCCCGAGCTCGAGGAGCGTGGCAAGATCGTCGAGTACCTCGACGGCGACGTCGTTCGCACGCACCTCTCGAAGGGCCTCGGCTTCTCGAAGGAAGACCGGGACACGAACATCGAGCGGATCGGCTGGGTCGCCTCGCGCCTCACCCGTCACGGCGCCGCCGTGATCGTGGCCGCGATCTCCCCTTACCGGGAGACTCGGGAGACGGCCCGGCGGCTCGTCGAGCAGTACGGTCCGTTCGTCGAGGTGCACGTCCACGCCTCCGTCGATGAGTGCGCCAGACGCGACGTCAAGGGCCTGTACGCGAAGGCGTTCGCGGGCGAGATCAAGGGCTTCACCGGCGTCGACGATCCGTACGAGGCCCCGGAGGGCGCCGAGATCTCGGTCGACACGGAAGCGCGAAGCCCCGGGGAGAGCGCCGCGCTGATCATGGCCAGGCTCGAGGAGCTCGGCCTCGTCGAGAGCCGGGTGGGAGCGTGAGCGGCCACCTGATCGCGCCCCACGGCGGCACGCTCGTCGATCGTTCCGGGGAGCGACCGGCCGAGCTCGAGTCGCTCGAGGTGGTCACGCTCACCTCCCGCGAGGCGTCCGATCTCGACATGCTCGCCTCGGGCGCGCTGTCCCCGCTGACCGGGTTCATGGGCTCGACGGACTACCGGCGGGTGCTCGACGAGATGCGGCTCGAGAGCGGGCTGCCCTGGGCGCTCCCCGTCTGCCTCGCCGTCTCCGAGGCGCCGCGCGGCGACCGGGTCGCGCTCGCAGACGAGAGCGGGCGCCTCTGCGCCGTGCTCGACGTCGAGGAGGTGTACGGCTACGAGAAGGAGCAAGAGGCGGAGCGCTGCTTCCGCACCACCGAGGACGCGCACCCTGGGGTCGCGCGCCTGTACGCGCAGAACGATCTCTACCTCGCGGGTCCGGTCACCGTGTTCGAGCGACAGCGGCCCGGCTTCCCCGAGCTCCACCGCGACCCGAGGCACACCCGCGCCCTCTTCGCCGAGCGCGGCTGGAAGCGCGTCGTCGGCTTCCAGACCCGCAACCCGATCCACCGCGCCCACGAGTACCTGACGAAATGCGCGCTCGAGACCGTCGACGGGCTGCTCATCCACCCGCTCGTGGGGGAGACGAAGTCCGACGACGTGCCCGCCGCCGTGCGTGTCAAGGCCTACGAGGTGCTGATCGAGGGCTACTACCCGCGCGACCGGGTCGTCGTCTCCGCGTTTCCCGCCGCGATGCGCTACGCCGGCCCGCGCGAGGCGGTCTGGCACGCGATCTGCCGCAAGAACTACGGCTGCTCGCACTTCATCGTCGGCCGCGACCATGCCGGCGTCGGGAGCTACTACGGCACCTACGACGCCCAGCTCATCTTCGACGAGTTCGAGAGCCACGAGCTCGACATCGAGCCGATGTTCTTCGAGCACTCGTTCTGGTGCAAGCCGTGCGGCCAGATGGCGAGCGCCAAGACCTGCCCGCACTCGGGGGACGACCACGTCTTCCTCTCCGGGACGAAGGTGCGGGAGCTGCTCTCGAACGGCGAGCTGCCGCCGGCGGAGTTCTCCCGCCCCGAAGTCGCCAGCGTGCTGATCGAGGCCTACCGCGAGAGCTAGCCGTGTGGGGGCCCGCCGGGGAACGTGAGCGCGACCGGCGGGCCCCCGCGGGCTCCCTCCGCCCGTGACCTGGGAGCTCACGCTCACAGGGCTCCTGATCGGCCTGCTCGTCGGGATCACGGGCATGGGCGGGGGCTCGCTGATGACCCCGGTCCTGATCCTGCTCTTCGACTTCAAGGCCGTGACGGCGGTCGGGACGGACATCCTCCACGGGGCGATCTTCAAGACGATCGGAGCGGGGCAGCACCGCGTCCTCGGCCACGTGCATGCCCGCCTCTGCTTCTGGATGGCGCTCGGGTCGGTGCCGTCCTCGATCGGCGGCGTCACGCTGGTCGAGCTGCTCGAGCGCCGCTACGGCGACGACGTCCACGAGCTCGCGACGACGATCCTCGGCGTCGCCCTCGTCGTGGTCGGCCTCGGCTTCCTCGCGAAGACGTACATCCACCGCAAGCCGGTCGACGACCGGCCGTATCGCCTGACCGACCGTGACCGGGCGCTCGCCGTGGCGATCGGCGCCGTCGGCGGCTTCGTGCTCGGCCTCACCTCCGTCGGCAGCGGCACGTTCTTCGGGCTGGCGATGCTCCTCCTGTTCCCGCTGACCGCGGCCAAGATCGTCGGCACCGACATCTTCCACGCCGCGATCCTGCTCTGGGCGGCGGGCATCGCCCATCTCGCGAGCGGCAACGTCGATCTCGCCGCCACGGGCTGGCTCGCGCTCGGCTCGGTCCCCGGCGTGCTCGCCGGCGGGCACCTGACCGTCCGCCTGCCCGACCGGGCGATCAGGACCGCGCTCGCGACCGTGCTCTTCCTCGCCGGGCTGAAGCTCGTCGGCGTCTTCTGACCCGTCCAGCCGGCGGCGACCGCCGCACTACAATCGCCGGGCCTTGTCCCGGCTCGCCGTCACGACCGTCGTGCTCGCGCTCGTCGCCGGCACGGCAGCTGCCTTCGCGGTCGCGGAGAGGCTGAAGCTCGAGCGCTCCCCGATCACGGCGCCCCGGTTCGATCGGCTCTTCTCCCCGGTCTGCGAGTGCGAGACGGGTAGCGCGCGCCTGCGGCTGCGGTTTCGCCGCGCCGAGACCGTGGACGCTACGATCGTCGACGCGAGCGGGGAGCACGTGCGTGCGCTCGTCCGGGGGGAGCGAATCAGGGCCGGCGACCACGTCTTCGTCTGGGACGGGCGCGACGATGCCGGCGAGGTTGCCTCCGACGGCCGCTACCGCCTCCGGCTCAGGCTCGTCGGCGAGCGACGGACGATCCTCGTCCCGACGACCGTCCAGCTCGACGCGACCCCGCCCGAGGTCACGCTCGTCGGGGTCGAGCCGGACGTGTTCTCCCCCGACGGCGACGGCCGCCGCGACCGCACGAAGGTGTTCTTCCGTTCGAGCGAGCGGGGCCGGGCGGAGCTCGACGTGAACGGCGAGCCGGTCGTGCGCAGCCCCAGTCGCCCGGGCGGGAAGGCCGCCCTCGCGCTTCGCTGGGGCGGGAGGCTCGGCGGCGAGCTCGCCGGCCCGGGCGTCTACGAGGTCACCGTGCGCGTCCGCGACGCGGCCGGAAACCTGTCCGAGCCGGCCGGCCCGCTGCCGGTCGAGATCCGCTTCGTTCGCCTCGACCGGGGCGCCTACACGGCCGAGGCGGGCGGGACGCTCACGTTCGGGGCCGAGGCCGACGCGGTCTCGTTCGCCTGGTCGCTCCATCGTGACCGCGACGGGCAGGCGGGGAAGGTCGTCCTGCGCGGACAGGCGGAGCCGGCCGCCTCGGTCTCCGTGGCGCTGCCACCGCAGGTCGCGCCCGGCGCCTACGTGCTGCGCGTCTCCGTGGGCGAGCGCCGTGACCGGGCGCGCGTCACGGTCACGGAGACCGGATCCTGATGGAGCACGCGGACGTTGCGAGCGGCGCCGCGATCGCGGGCGCAGCCGGGGTTGCGCTGCTGCTCATGCGGCGCGAGCGCGGCCCACTCCTCGCCGGCCTCGCCCTGCTCGCCGGCGGCATGGGCGGGCTCGCGTACGCGCTCGTGCCGGGCGGCGACCTGCGCGCTCTCGTCGACTCGCCAGCGCGAATCGGCGCCGTCTGCGTGCTCGGCGTCGCCCTGGTCGGCCTCGCCGTGCTACTCGCCAGGCTGCCGGCGCTCGTGCCCGTCTGCGCGCTCGCCGCCGCCCCGTTCCGCGTGCCCGTCACGATCGGGGAGCAGGAGGCGTTCCTGCTCGTGCCGCTCTACGCGGTCCTCGCGGCTGCGGCGCTCGCCTTCCTCGTCCGCGTGCTGCGGGGCGGGGAGCTCCGGCCGTTGCCCCGGCCGCTCGCGTGGCCGGCGGCCGCGTTCGTCGGGCTCTCGGCACTCTCGCTGCTATGGGCCGGCGACCCGCGCTCCGGCTCGATCCAGCTCCTCTTTTTCCTGCTCCCGTTCGGGGCGCTGCTCGCCGTCGTCGCGCGCGCTCCCGCCGCCGCGTGGTGGTCCCGCTCGCTCGCGGCCACGCTGGTCGTGCTCGCCTGCGCCTTCGCCGTGATCGGGATCTCTCAGCTCTGGACGGAGCGGCTCTACTTCGCCCGCGACCTCGAGGTGGCGAATGCGTACACGACCTACTTCCGGACGACCTCGCTCTTCGCCGACTCGAGCATCTACGCGCGCCAGCTCGTGCTCGCGATCGTCGTCCTCGTCGTGGCGCTCTGGCTCGCGCGGATCCGGCTCGCGCTCGCGCTCGCGTTGCTCGCGCTCCTGTGGACAGGGCTCTTCTTCTCGTACTCCCAGTCGGCGATGGTCGCGCTCGTCGTCTCCACCCTCGCCGTCAGCTTCGTCGCGGCCGACCGTACGAGCCGGCGCGCGCTCGCCGCCGGAGCGCTCGCCGTCGCGCTCGCCGCGGGCGCGTTCGTCGGCGTGGTCGTGCGCGACCAGCCGCTCGACCGGCTCACGAGCGGGCGCTCGCCGCTCGTCGCCGGGACCTGGAACGTGTTCGTGGACCACCCTTTGGTCGGGGTCGGCGTCGGCTCGCAGCCGCAGGCGAGCCAGGAGCGAAGCGGCGTCAAGGATCGGGACAAGTACGCGTCGCACACGACGCCCCTGACCGTCGCAGCCGAGCTCGGCGTGCTCGGGCTCGCGGCCCACGTCGCGTTCCTGGCCGGCGCCGCCCGGCTGCTCGTCACGGCGTTCCGGCGCGTGCCGGCGCTCGGACTCGGTCTGGGCGCCGTCTTCCTGCTGCTCGTCGCGCACTCCCTCTTCTACAGCGGCTTCTTCGAGGATCCGCTCACCTGGGGGGTCCTCGCGGTGGCGGCGGCCGTGCTCTTCCCGCAGCCAGGCGCCTCGACGCGCGCGCCGTAGCCTCCTGCTGCGAGACTGGTCGCGATGCGCAGGAAGGCCGTCGTCGCCGCGGTGGCGCTGGCGCTCGTCCTCGCGGGCGCCGCGGTCGCCTACGTCCTCGCCGCGCGCGACGGTCCCGGTGGCCATCTCGACACCGCGCTCGCCGGGGTCACGGTGGTGACGCCGACGACTCCGGTGACCGCCTCGGACACGACGGAGCCGCCGCCCGCGACGGCTCCGCCAGCGACGGCGGCCGGGCCGGAAGACCCCCCCGAGGGGCCCTGCTGGACCGCGTTCGGCGGCGACCCGCAACGGACGCTCGCCCGCACCGAACTCCGGCTCGGCAAGCCGCGACCCGAGCCGGTCTGGGCGAGACGCATGGGCAGCTACATGGAATACCCGCCGAGCTTCTGCGACGGAACGCTGTACGTGAACACGTTCGACGGGCTGACGGTCGCGCTCGACGCCGCGACCGGCAAGGAGCTGTGGCGGTGGCAGTCCGGGGTGAAGGCCTCGACGCCCGCAATCGCGGGGGCCTACCTCGTCGTGAGCTCCCACGACGGGACCGTCACCGGCCTCGAGCGGGCGACCGGAACGGTGCTGTGGCAGCTCAGGACCGACGCCAAGGTCGAGTCGTCCCCCGTGGTGGTCGAGGGGACGGCCTACGTCGGCGCCACGGACGGGCGGCTGTTCGCGCTCGACGCCGCCTCGGGGCAGGTGCGGTGGGCCTTCGACACGGGTGGGCGGATCAACTCGAGCCCGTCCGTCTGGCAGAACCGCGTCTGCATCACCACGTACGCCGGCTCGATCTTCTGCCTCGACCGCCGCGACGGCTCGAAGCTCTGGAGCACGTACGTCGAGCGCAACGCGTTCCAGGCGGAGAGCTTCTACGCGAGTGCCTCGACGGATGGGGAGCGGCTCTACACCGTGGCCCGTTCCGGCAAGATCGTCGCGCTCGACGCGCGCAGCGGGAAGATCGTCTGGACGCGGAGCACCGGCACGCTCACGTACTCGACGCCGGCGCTCGCTGACGGCAAGGTGCTCGTCGGCGGCTTCGACGGTGCCCTGCACGCCTACGACGCCGAGACGGGCAGGCCGGTCTGGGAGAGCGAGGTCGGCGGGCGCGTGCTGGCCCCGGCGGTCGTCGTCGGCGACCTGGTCTTCTTCTCGACCCTCGAGACGGACACCTTTGCGGCCCGGCTCTCGGACGGGAAGGTGATCTGGCGGATCGGGATGGGCAAGTACTCGCCGGGGATCGCCACCGACCGCCGCTACTACTTCTCGCTCAACGGCATTCTGCTCGCGTTCGAGGGTGTCGACGGCCCCTCGTCCTGACCGGCGCCGCCGGCGAGCGGCGGGTGCCGCCGCCGCCAGAGCGGCGTGCGCTGGAGCACCGCCCCTGACGCCTTCCACGCGCCGACCTTCGCCGCGTAGGCCGCGAGCGCGAGCCGCGCCCGCGGGCTGGGACCTCCGGCTCGCCCGGGCGAGCTGACCGTGTAGCCGAGCCCGGCGAGGACGTCGCCGGCGACCGACTCGAAGGCGTCGACCGTGCCGGGCGCCATGGCGGCGCGCCAGTCGCGCAGACCGGGCGTCGGCGGTCTGAGCAGGCTCTGCTGGTGGGCCTTGCGCGAGACGTCGACGGTGCCGGCGTAGTCGAGCATGCCGCTGTTGTAGACGAGGGCGCCGTGAGCGCAGATCCGTTCGAGCTCGCGCGGCGGGTCGGCCACCAGCGCCTCGTAGCGGACCTCGAGGTAGCGGTCGCCGGCGCGGCGGCCGAGCTCGCGCGCGGCGAGCACCTCGGTCCGCCACTGGCAGGCGAACGCGCCCGCGTCACGGGGGTGACCCCACGACTCGGTCATGATCCCCGCGGGTACCGACAGGAAGGACAGTGCGACGTCGCGCCCGTCCCGGACGAGGTGGACGTAGCGGGCGTCCGGGAACAGGCGCTCGAGCAACGGCAGGTAGCGCATGTAGAGCGGCGTCTTGTCGCCCCAGCGCCGCTTGCCGCGCCGCGCCGCGTACAGCTCGTAGACGGCCCGGATCCCGTCCGCGACCGTGGCCCCGGGCCGCAGCCGCGCGCGCACGTCAGAAGCGGCGACGCCCCAGGCGGCCAGCGCCGGCAACCGTCGCAGGTCGTCCTCGAACGCACCAGGGTCGAGCCGGCCGCGGTGGCGGGCGGCGAGCTGCGGGATGAAGTACGACTCGTCGGGGATCGCGAGCTCCGGATGGCGGTCGAGCATCACCCGCAGGAGCGTCGTACCCGAGCGCCGGACGCCGAGGACGAAGAGCGGCGGGCCCATCGGGCGGAACGGTACTGCCCGTGGCGGCGGCCCGTAGACTTGCCCGCATGATCGAGGCCTGGCGCCGCGTGCTCGTGCTTGCGCCGCACACCGACGACGGGGAGTTCGGGTGCGGCGGCACGATGGCGCGGCTCGTCGAGCTCGGGGTCGAGGTGCGCTACGTTGCCTTCTCGATCGCGACGAAGTCGCTCCCGCCCGGCTTCCCGCCGGACACGCTGGCGCGCGAGGTGCGGGAGGCAACCGCCGAGATCGGGCTCGGCTCCGGGCAGCTCTCCGTGTACGACTTCGAGGTTCGCTCGTTTCCCGAGCATCGTCAGGCGATCCTCGAGCTCCTGATCGAGATCTGGGAGGAATGGCCGCCCGATGCCGTGCTCCAGCCGAGCCTTGGCGACATCCACCAGGACCACCAGACAGTTGCCGCCGAGGGGCTGCGCGCCTTCAAGCGCACGACCGTGCTCGGCTACGAGATCCCCTGGAACACGCTCAACTTCAACTTCCAGGCGTACGTCTCGCTCGACCGCGACCACGTGGAGCGCAAGGTGGCCGCGCTCGCCCGCTACGAGTCCCAGCAGCATCGCAACTACGCGAACGCCGACTACATCTGGAACCTCGCCCGGACGCGCGGGATCAACGTCGGCCGCGAGTACGCGGAGGCGTTCGAGGTCTACCGGGTCGTCAGCTGAGCCGCCTGCGCCCGTACGCGCGCGCCCACTCGTCGACCTGGCTCTGCCACGTGAACCATGGCCAGTACCAGGACGGCAACCGCCGTGGCGCCGACGGCGGCCGCGGGCCCCGGGTCGCTCGCGGGGTGCGGTGCCAGGCGCGAAGCTCCCAGGCCCAGGTCGGGATCCGGCGGGGCACGTCCGAGGGACGTACCGGCCTCGGCGGCGGCTCGACCGGCGGCGGCGGCGGGGCCGGCCCGAGCGAGATCGTGCCGGTTGCGGGTCGAATCCCGTCCGGGCCGGCGATGGTGTAGCCGTACTGGCCGGCGGGGAGCCCCGCCGCCTCCCACGTCCAGTCGACCGCGACGCCGCGGCCCGAGCCCGACGCGACGGCGGTGCCGTCGGGAGCGGTGACCGTCACGTGCCAGCGCTTCGGCTCCGACAGCCGTGCGGTGAAGCGCCGTCGTGTCTCGCCCTCGGCGGTGACCGCCGGCTCGAACAGCTTCGGCAGCCCGATCGCGAGCGCCGTCCCGGCCAGCGCCTCGAGCTCGGGGTACGCCTTCCCGCCCGGGCACTCGGTGGCGTTGACGTCGCGGTGACCCGACACCGCCCGCAACGAGCTGCCGCTCGCGGCGTGGAGGACGCGGGCGGTCGGGTCGACGTGGCCGAGATCGAGACGCCAGGCGAGCAGGCTGGCCAGGGCGCTCACGGCCTCGTCGGTGAGCGCCTTCCTGGCGAAGTTGCCGAGCAGCGCGATCCCGGTCGAGCCGGTGTTGAACGAGAGCGCGTGGGCGCCGATCACGTTGCGATCGATCCCGCCGGCGCGGCCCTCGAAGGTCTGGCCGAACGGGTCGACGAGGAAGTTGTAGCCGATGTCGTTCCAGCCGTTCGACTCGACGTGGTAGACCTGGATCGCCCGCACGATCGCCGCGGACTCCTCGGGCGTGGCCGGGCTGCGGCCGGCCGTGTGATGGACGATCGCGAGGACCAGTGACGGCGCGTACGAGGGCGTGGCCCGGACGATCGACTCGTCCGCGCCCCACGCGTCGCGCAGGACGATTGGCGGCGTCGTGGTCGACGCGGGCATCACAAGCGGGGCGCCCGGCTCGGAATCGACGAAGTGGGCGCGCAGCCGCGAGACGGTGCCGTCGAGCCGGTACTCGATCGAGTCGGCCGGGCCGGTCCAGACGGGCGTGCCGAGCCGCCAGGGCCCGCTCGCGCCCTCGAGACCGGCGTCGGCGGCCTCGTGCTCGGTCGCCTCGACCCAGGGGCCGAAGCGGCCGCTCTCGCCGACCCGGAAAGCGACCCGGCCCGGGCCCTGCCAGTGCAGGCCCACGAGTCTGAACGGGGGCGTGTCCTCGCCCCGCGCGAGGCTACGGCCGCGCAGCGGCACCTCCCGCGTGACGAGCGTCGCCCCGGGTATCGGCGCCGCGCTGGCGGCCGGCACGCGCAGCCACGGCGCGAGCTGCTTGCCGAGCGCGACGATGCCGATCGTGGCCGCCGCGCCGCGGAGCAGCACCTCGGCGCGGGAGTGGAGCGGTTGCTCGGGCGGCGTCATGGCACGTGGAGGCCGACGGGAAGTCACCCTGCAGCCCCGGTTCAAGCGCGACGACTGGAGTCCTGCCAAGGTGTAGCAGGAGCTGGGCTCCGCGCCCGGATTCCTTACAGACCGCTAACAGCCTCCGGCCGGGCTTTCGCGCCCGGCTGCCAGGGCGGGTCCGTGACCCGCCCTACGCGTCCCACTCGAGCTGGTCGAAGAAGCGAAGCGCCCGCCGGGTCGGGCGGACGCGACGGGCGAGCAGGGCCAGCTCCTCCGCGTCGAGCTCGCCCAGGGCGTGCCTGAGCCCGAGGTAGGGGAGGTTCAGATCCTCCTGGTAGACGATGGTCGAGATGCGCGGGTTGACCTCGATCACGGCGTCGCCCTTGAGCTGCACGTTGAAGAAGTGGTCGAGCCCGAGCCCGGCGACGACCCGGCGTGCCACCTCCATCAGCCCGGCGTCGTCGAGCGTGCGGAAGAACATCGCGAGGCCCGCGCGCATCGCCTCGCGCGTCTTCGGGTGGCCGAGCAGGAGCCGGCCCCCGAGCGCGATCCCGTCGATCGTTCGCTCCTCACCCTCGACGTACTCCATCACGAGCAGTTCCTCGCCGCCGACCTCGGGCAGCAGCTCGAGCGCCTCCTCGAGCCGCATCGCCAGGCTTCCCGGCCGCTCGTACAGGAGCTGGTGCAGTCGGTCGACCGCCGGATCGAGCACCCGGAAGCCGCGGGAGCCCGAGCTCATGACGGGCTTGAAGCACACCGGCGCTGCCGGGTAGCCGAGCGACGCGGCCGCACGGGAGAGCTCGCGGCCCCCCTGCACGCGGCGCCAGCGCGGCACCCGCACCCCGATCCTCTCGAGCAGCTCGTAGCAGGCGGCCTTGTCGTTCGCCGTCGCGACCGCCTCGGGGCTCGAGACGAGCACCGCGATTCCCTCGGCGGCGAAGTCGGCGCGCGCCGCCGCGAGCCCGGCGAGGTCGTGCGAGGACTGCGGCAGCACGGCGTCCACCCGCTCGCGGCGGGCGAGCTCGAGCAGCGCGGACGCGAACAGGGGGCTTCCCCCGGGCGGCACCCGCTGGAACGCGTCGCAGAGGTGGCGCCCGACCGCGCGCTCGGCCATGTCGCAGCCGACGAGCCGGATCTCCCGCTCGCCGTTGCCTCTGAGCGCCCGCAGCAGCGCGGCGGTGCCGGGCGCGCCGGAGGCGGTGACCAGCACGCTGAGGGGACGCATTGCGTCGCGATCGTACCCGGCGAGGCCGCTCAGGCGGCAGTTGCCGGGCGGGCGGGCCGCCGACCGGCCGCGACGTCGCGGTAGAGCGCCTCGAGCACGGGCCCCGTCTCGGCAACCCGCTCCCGCGTGACCCGGGCGTTGCGCTCGCCGTACGCGCGTCGCAGCTCGGGGTCGCGGACGAGCCGCAAGAGCGCGTCCGCAACCGCGTCCACGTCGCGGCACTCGACCAGCTCGGCGCCCTCGCCCGGCCCGATCCACTCGTCGATCGAGGGGCAGTGGCCGCCGACGAGCGGCTGTCCGCTCGCCATCGCCTCGAGCAGGGAGGAGGGGGACGAGTCGGTCGCGGCGAGAGTCACGACGATGTCACCCGACGCGGCCAGCTCGGGCAGGCCCTCCGGATCGACCCGGTGGAAGGCCGCGACTTCGCCGAGGCGAAGCTCCCGGACGAGCGCCTCGATCGGCGCCCGCTCGGCTCCGCCGCGGGCCGAGAGCAGGAGCCGGGCGTGGGGCTCGTCCCGCCGCACGCGGTCGAACGCCCGCACGAGCACGTCGATGTTCGTGCGCTCCTGGAAGTTGCGCAGGGACAGGACGACGACCGCGTCCCCGGGCCAGCCGAACAGCCGCTTCAGCGCCTGCTTGTCCGCTCGTTCCGGCCCGAACCCGTCCAGGTTCGTGTGCCAGATCACGTGGTGGATCAGGTCGGGATCGGCACCGGCCTCCACGGCCGCCCGGGCGATCGCCTCGGAGTTGACGACGATCAGGTCGGCGGCCTCGAGCGCCGCGCGTGACCGGCTGCGCCCCGGCTCGGTCTTCGCGTCGAGGAGCACGTCTCGCCCCCAGGGGCTGACGACGAGCGGGTGGACGCCGGCGAGCGAGGCCCACCAGCCGTACGGGGTCGTGCCGTGGGCGTGGATCACGTCGGGTCCCAGCCGGCGGGCGAGCTGGCGGACGGCTGGCCCGAAGCGCAGGCGCCGCACGCCGGGGACGCGCGTGATCGCGTCGAGCCGGCGGATGTCGTAGACGTGCATCCCCTCGACGTCCACGGCGCGTACACGAACCCGGTTCGAGACGATGTGGAGCTCGTGGCCGCGGTCGGCGAGCCGGCGCGCCCAGCGCAGGGTGTGGATCGACTGGCAGTCGGCGACCGCCAGGATCCGCAGCGCCGCTCCCGCCATGCGCGCCGATGCTACCAGAGGCCCGGAGGGGCGCTGGTACGATTCCCGGTCGTCTTGGACTCCCATCGCTTCGTCTTCGTTTGCGGGCTCCAGCGGAGCGGGACGACCATGCTCTACCGCTACCTCGGCGAGCATCCGGAGGTGAGCGCGCTCACGGGCACGCCCAGGCCGGCCAACGAGGGGCAGCACAACCAGTCGGTCTACCCGGCCGACACGTACCACAGCAAGGCCGGCCGCTTCGCGTTCCGGGAGGCCGCCCGCCTCACCGAGGACTCGTCGCTCGTCAGCGACGAGAGCCGCCGCACGCTGTTCTCCGAGTGGTCGCGCTTCTGGGACACCTCGCGCCCGTACCTGCTCGAGAAGTCGCCGCCGAACCTGATCCGCACGCGCTTCCTGCAGGCGCTCTTCCCCGACTCGTACTTCATCGTGCTCCTCCGCCACCCGATCCCGAACGCGCTCGCGACCCGCAAGTGGGACCCACGCACCGACCCGTGGTCTCTGATCGAGCACTGGCTGCGCGCGCACGAGCTGCTCGCCGGGGACGCCCCCCGGATCGGCCGCCTGCACGTGCTGCGCTACGAGGACCTCGTCGCCGATCCCGACGGCGAGCTCGGCCGTGTGTTCGCGTTCCTTCGCCTCGCCGACCACGCGTCCGGGCGGGAACGGGCCGAGGGCATCAACGTCGACAACTTCCAGGCCGACCGGACGCTTCGCACCGGCGTCAACGGGAAGTACTTCGAGGAGTGGCGGCAGCTTCGCGGCGCCGTTCACCGGCGGCTGCGCTACGAGCTGCTCGAGCGCCGCTACGAGACCCGGGTGCGCGCGTTCGGCTACAGCCTCCGCGACGTCGGCGCGCTTCCCGCCCCCACCCTGCCGCTGCCCGGCCTGGCCGACGCCGGCCACCGGCCCGCGCGCGCGGCTTGAGCCCGGGCGGCCACACGCACCTCTTCATCGGAGGCGTCCACCGCAGCGGCACGACAATGCTCGCGCGTCTGCTCGCGGAGCATCCCGCGGTGAGCGGGTTCGAGGGCACGGGCGTCCCCGCCGACGAGGGCCAGCACCTCCAGAGCGTCTACCCCGTGGTCAGCGAGGGCCGCCAGGCGGGGCGCTTCGCCTTCCTGCCGGAGGCGCACCTGACGGAGTCCTCGCCGCTTGTCTCGGCCGACAGCCGCGCCCGCCTGCTCGCCGAGTGGGGGCCGCACTGGGATCTCGGACGGCGGGTGCTGCTCGAGAAGTCGCCGCCGAATCTGCTCATGTTCCGGTTCCTGCAAGCGCTCTTTCCCGGCGCGGCCTTCGTGCTCGTCGTCCGCCACCCGATCGCCGTCGCCTGCGCGACCCAGAAGTGGAGCGCGCAGAGGCCGCACGAGCTGCTCGCGCACTGGACGCGGGCGCACCGGCTCGCGCTCGCGGACGTTCCGCACCTGCGGACCGTCGCGATCGTCCGCTACGAGGACCTCGTCGCCGATCTCGACGGGGTGCTCGGCCGCGTCTTCCGCCTCGTCGGGCTCGACGACCACGCGCCCGGCCGCCAGGCCGAGGCCGGGGTCAACCCCGACAACTTCGCGGCCGACCGGACACCGCGGGCGGGCGTCAACGACCGCTACTTCGAGCGCTGGCAGCTTCGCAAGCGCCACCCGGGCAAGCGGGTCTATCTCGCGCTGCTCGAGGCGCGCTACGAGCGCGCGGCGCGCGCGTTCGGCTACGGGCTCAGGCAGCGCTCGGTAGCGGCTCCCGCCGACCCGCTCGTGGCCCGGCTGCTCGGCGTCCCGGACCGATGAGCCGCGGCGGGCGCCACCGCGCGCTCATCGGCCAGTCGCTCACGTACGGCTCCGGGGGGATCCTGGCGCGGCTGGCCGGCTTCTTCCTCGTGCCCGTCTACCTGGCCGCCGCCGGGACCGAGGCGTTCGGGGTCGCGGAGCTCATGCTGGCAGCCGTCACGGTCGCCGCGATCGTCTTGCGACTCGGGATGGTTGCCTCGATGTCGCGCTTCACGCTTGGCGAGTCCCCGGCCGGCGACTGGTCGCCCGTGATCCACACCGTGTTCGCGTTCGTGCTCGCCGCCTCGACCGCCGGGGCCGTCGCGGGCGCGCTCCTCCTCGACCGGATCGCCGGCCTGCTCGACGTCAGCCGCGGCGTCGCGGCTGCGGGCCTGCTCGGGCTCTGGGTGACGATGAACTACGACGTGATCGCGCGGATCTACCGGATCGAGCGTCGCGCGCGCCGCTGGGTGCAGGTGATGGTGCTGAACGTCGCGCTGACGGCGGTGCTGACCGTGATCCTCGTCGTCTGGCTCGACCAGGGCGCCGTCGGGCTGCTCGCCGGGAACTTCGCAGCGACCGCGGCGGTCTACGGAGGGCTGCTCGTCGCGCGCCGTCGCACGATCGGCTTCGCGAGCTTCGACTCGCGCCTCCTGCGCGAGCTCCTGCGCTTCTCGCTGCCGTTGATGCCGGCCAACCTCGCGATCTGGGCGCTGAACCTCGCCGACCGGGTTCAGCTCCAGCGTCTCGCCGGCTCGGTCGAGCTGGGTCAGTACGCGGCCGCCGGGCGGGTGGCGGCGGCCCTGATGGTGGTCGTCGGCGCCTTCCAGACGGCGTGGGCGCCGTTCGCTCACGCCGTCCGGGGCGAGGAGGGGGACGAGATCGCGAGGCAGACGTACCGCGAGGTCTTCACGTACTGGTCGATGGTGGCGGGCTGGGGGCTCGTGACGGTCACGCTGCTGTCGGCCCCGTACATCCTGCTCACGTTTCCCGAGGACGCCCACGACGGCGTGCTGGTCGTCCCGCTGCTCGCGGGCGGGATCCTTCTCTACGGCGCCTACCTGATCGTGAACGTCGGGGTCACGATCTCGAAGCGCACGCGCGTGACGCCGCTCGTGGCCGGTACGGCCGGCGCCGTCACGGTCGGGCTCAACTTCTGGTTCATCCCGCACTTCGGTATCGTCGGCGCCGGCATCACGACCGTGATCGGCTACGCGCTCCTGTTCGGGCTCCAGTGGGTGAACTCGCAGCGCAGCTACCCGGTCGCCTACGAGTGGCTGCGCGTCGCCCGCGTCGCGGTGGTCACGCTCGGGTTCCTCGCCCTCTCGGTCTGGGTGGTGCCGGAGCGGGGCGGCCTCGGCCTCGGCCTGCGCTTCGCGCTCGTCGCCGCCTACCCGCTCGCGCTGGTCGCGGCCGGGGCGCTGCACCGCGCCGACCTGGCGGAGCTGCGCTCGCTCGCGAGCCACCGCCGCCGGCTCCGCGCCTCGGCACGGGCGGACGAGGCGGACGACCTCTAGCCGCCGGCCGGCCGCTGCCAGCCGAGCTCCCGGCCGAGGTACGCCTCGAGCCGCTCGTTCGGCCCGGCGAACACGTGGCGCAGGCGCTCGCGCGTCGCGGGGGCGAGCCGCTCATAGACGGCGCGGTTTCGCGCTGCCGGCAGCGGCCCCGGGTGGGGGTCGAGACCGAGAAAGGCCGTCACGGCTCCGACCGCCTCGTGCGGCCGCTCGAACAGGTCCTCGCTGCGCAGGACGAGCAGCCGGTCGCGCGGGAACGAGGCGTGCCAGCGCTCGAGCTGGGGCAGATAAAGGCCGCGGGTCACGTAGGAGTGGTAGCGGTGGGAGTAGCTGTCGTACGCGGGATCGGCGGCGAGGCGCGCCTCCTCCCCGGCCAGCCTCTCCGCCTCCGCGTCGAGCGCCTCCTCGAACGGGAGCGCCTCGCGCCCGCCCCTGACGGAGAGCTGGTAGTGGGAGTACGCGCGGTCGACCGGGTCGCGCAGGATCGCGACGAGCGAGGCGTCCGCGAGGGCGCGCGCGACCCGCCCGGGCACGGCCGGATGGAAGAGGTAGTAGGTCGTCGCCTCGCCGGTGATGACGGGACGAGAGAGCCGGCGCGCCCTCGCCGCGAGCTGGGCGCGAAGCGGAAAGGCGCGGCGGTAGAAGGAGAGGTCGCCGTGGCGGGGCCGGTCGAAGTGGTGCAGCTCCTTGTGGCTCGGAGCGAGCACCTGCGGGTGCTCGCTGAGGATCTGAAACAGCGACGTGGAGCCGCACCTCTGTCCGCCGAGGACGAGGAAGTCGGGCAGGGCACGCCAGGTGCGCGTCACGCTGCGCCAGCGCATCGCGGCGCGCCAGCGAACGGTCCGGGTCGGGTCGCCCGAGGTGGCCACCCGGCCAGTCTAGAGCGGCACACAGGCCGGCCCGCCGGGGTCGCGAGCGGCGCCGGGGGCGGTGGGGTGGCTGCTAGCATCGCTTGCCGAGCGGTGAATCGACCATGACGCAGATCGAGCTCGTGTCTCGTCCCGTCGGCGTCGCCGCCGCCGCGGGCGTTCCCCACGTCTCCGTTGTCATCCCCGTCTTCGACGAGGAGCGCACCGTCGAGGAGGTCGTGCGGCTCGCGCTGAGCGCGCTCGACACGCTCGGGCGCCCCTACGAGGTGATCGTGGTCGACGACGGCTCCAGGGACGGCACCTGGGCGATCCTCGAGCGGCTCCACCGGGAGCAGCCGTGCCTGCGCGCTGTCCGGCTCAAGCGCAACGTGGGCCAGCATCCGGCGATGCACGCGGGCTTTGCGCGCGCGCGCGGCGAGATCCTCGTCACGATGGACGGCGACCTCCAGAACTCGCCGGCCGACCTGCCGAGGCTCGTCGCCGCCATCGACGCGGGCGCCGACGTCGCGAGCGGGCGCCGGATCGGGCGGGAGGACTCCCGGGGCCGGACGCTGCCCTCCCGGCTGATCAACGGCATGCTGCGACGGTTCACCGGCGCTGCGATCTCCGACTTCGGCTGCGCCTTCAACGCCTACCGGCGCGAGGCGGTCGAGCCCGTGCTGGCCGCGATCGGCAAGCAGAAGTTCACGAAGGCGCTCGTGCTCTCGACCGGCGCCAGCGTCGTCGAGGTCGACCTCGAGCACCGTGCCCGTCGCGACCGCTCCCGCTACTCACCGCTTCGGCTGACCCGGCTCGCGCTGCACGTGCTGGCCGGGTTCTGGCCCCGGCCGATCCAGATCGCCGGGATCGCCGTCGGCGCCGCCTGCGGTCTCGCCTGCGTCGGCGTCGTCGCCTGGGGGATAGTCATCTGGGCGCTCAACGGCGACTTCCCCGGCCTGCTCTTCCTCGCCGGGCTCGTCCTCGGCGTACTCGGGCTCCAGGGCTTCATCCTCGCGCTCGTCGGTGAGTACCTGAACCGGATCCAGCGCGACGTCGAGGGCCGGCCGCTCTACGCGATCGACCGCGAGCTCGGCGGGGAGGGAGACCGGCCGTGAGGAAGCGCGTGCTCGTCACCGGCGGCTGCGGCTTCATCCCCTCGAACGTGATCCGCCACCTGCTCGCCCGGACGCCCCACGAGGTCGTCTCGCTCGACGCGCTCACGTACGCCGGCAACGCCGACAACCTCGCCGACGTGCTCGGCCACGAGCGGCTCTCGCTCGTCCACGGCGACATCCGCGACCCGGAGCTCGTCCGCGATGTCGTCGCCGACATCGACGTGATCGTCAACGCGGCGGCCGAGTCGCACGTCGAGAAGTCGATCCTCGAAGGTGCCTCCGAGTTCGTGACCACGAACGTCGAAGGCACGCAGATTCTGCTCGACGCGGTGCGCGAGAGCCCCGTCGAGCGGTTCGTGCTGATCTCGTCGAGCGAGGTCTACGGCACCGCGGAGCGCGATCCCATGGACGAGGAGCACCCGCTCAACCCGCGCAGCCCCTACGCGGCCACGAAGGCCGGCGGCGACCGGCTCGCCTACGCCTACGCGATCACGTACGAGCTGCCGATCGTGATCCTGCGGCCGTTCAACAACTACGGGCCCTACCAGCATCCCGAGAAGGTGATCCCGCGTTTCATCACCCAGGCGCTATCGAATCGGCCTCTGACCATCCACGGGCAGGGACGCGCGAGCCGCGACTGGCTCTACGTGGACGACGACGCGGAGGCGATCGAGGCGGCGATCGAGGCCGATCTCGACGCCGTCGCCGGCGAGGTGGTCAACGTCGCCACCGGCGTCGACATCTCCGTCGCCGAGATCGCCGAGCTCGTGCTGGCGGGGCTCGGCAAGCCCGAGTCGCTGAAGGCGCACGTCGACGAGCGACCCGGCCAGGTCGACCGGCACATCGGCTCGACGCGGAAGGCAGAGCGGTTGCTCGGCTGGCGGGCCCGGACGTCGTTCGAGCGAGGGCTCGAGCGGACGATCGCCTGGTACGTCGACAACCGCTCCTGGTGGGAGCCCGTCCTACGCGCCCAGGCAGACGTCTACTCGTCCTAGGCGCCGGGCCGGCGCAGCTCGGGCTCCTGCGGGCCGCGCGCGGGCGCGGCCTGTTCGTGATCGCCTGCGACCGCGACCCGTCCGCCCCCGGCTTCGAGTACGCGGACCGGCGCGCGATCGTGTCGGCCGAGGACGAGGAGAGCATCGACCGGCTCGCCCGTGCCGAGCTTCCCGACGGCATCATCGCGCCGGGCATCGACTGGCCCGTGGCGATCGCCGCCCGGGTTGCAGCCCGGCTCGGGCTCCGTCACCCGCTCGATCCCGACACGGCCGCGCTCGCCGTCTCGAAGCTGCGCCAGCGCGAGCGGTTCGCGCTGGAGGGGGTGCCGCAGCCGCGGTACGCGCTCGCCGGCTCCCTCGAGAGCGCCGCCGCCGCGGCGGGCGAGATCGGCTTTCCCTGCGTCGTCAAGGCCCCCGACCGCCAGGGGCAGCGGGGCCTCTCGCTCGTCTCCTCGCCCGCCGGCCTCCCCCTGGCGATCGAGGAGGCGCTGCGGGTGTCGCGCTCGCGCCAGTGTCTCGTCGAGGAGCTCGTGCCCGGCCGGGAGGTGACCGTCAGCGGATTCTCGACCGCCGGCCGGTTCGTGCCGCTGACGGTGACCGACCGGATCGTCGCCGACCCGCCCGCGTTCGGGGTCGCGCTCGCCCACGCCTGGCCCGGGCGCGGAGCGGGCGAGGCCGCGGCCGCCGCCGCCGCCGCCGCGGCCGCGCTCGGGATCGCGGCCGGGCCGACCTACACGCAAATCGTGCTCGGCCCCGACGGCCCCCGCGTGGTCGAGCTCGCAGCCCGCCTCGGCGGCGGGCACGACGCCGAGCTGTGTCTCGCCGCCACCGGCGTCGACCTGAACGCGCTCGCGCTGTCGGCGGCGCTCGGCGAGGAGGCGGAGCCGCCGCAGCCACGGCCGCGTGGCGGCGCCTGCGTGCGCTTCCTCGTGGCCGCCCCCGGAGAGCTGCTCGACGTCGAGGGGCTCGAGCGCGCGCGGGAGAGCGAGGGCGTGCTGGAGGCACGGAGCTACCGCCGCCCCGGCTGGACGTTCGGTCCGCTCCGGCGCGGCTCCGACCGGGCCGGCTTCGTGCTCTCCACGGGCCGCTCCCGGGACGAGGCGCTTGCCAGGGCCGGCCGCGCCGCGGAGTACGTACGCTTCGTGACTGCCGATGCAGAGGTCGTCGCCCAGTAGCGGTCGCGAGACGTTCCTCTCGTTCCAGCCGCCGGCGGTCGGAGAGGAGGAGATCGAGGCGGTCGCGGAGGCGCTGCGCTCGGGCTGGCTGACGAGCGGCCCGCGAGCGGCCGAGCTCGAGCGGCGCTTCGCGGAGCTGACCGGGGCCCGGCATGCGCTCGCGGTCTCGTCGGGCACGGCGGCGCTCCACCTCGCGCTCCTCGCCGCAGGCATCGGTCCCGGGGACGAGGTGATCACGAGCCCGATCACGTGGCCGGCGACCGCGAACGTTGCGGTTCACGCCGGCGCGCGCCCGGTCTTCTGCGACGTGCGCGACTCGGACCTGACGATCGACCCCGGCCTGATCGAGGCGGCCGCGAGCCCGCGCACCCGGGCGGTTCTGCCGGTCGACCTCGCGGGGCAGCCGTGCGACCTCGACCCGATCCTCGAGCTCGCCCGGGACCGCGACTGGCTGGTCGTCGAGGATGCCGCCCACGCCGTCGAGAGCACCTACCGCGGGCGCAAGGTCGGCTCGATCGCCGATCTCACCTGCTTCTCCCTCTACGCGACGAAGAACGTCGCGGCCGGTGAGGGCGGGATCGTCACGACCGACCGGGACGAGCTCGCCGACGAGATCCGGGAGCTGCGTCTCATGCGCCGCGGGGACGGCGCCCTCTACGACGTCCGCCGCGCCGGCTTCAAGGCGAACCTCGCCGACGTCAATGCCGCGATCGCCCTCTGCCAGCTCGACAAGCTCGAGCGCCACCGCGCGGTCAGGCTCACCCACGCTGCAGCCTACGACGAGGCGGTCGCCGACCTGGCCGGCGTGACGCCGCTCGCTCGCGACCCGCGCGACACGCACGCGCTGCACCTGTACGTCGTCCGGATCGACCCGGAGCGTGCGGGCGCGACCCGCGACGAGTACCAGCGCGCGCTCGCGGAGGCAGGAATCGGCACGAGCATCCACTTCCTGCCCGTGCACCGGCTGACGTTCTACCGCGAACGCTTCCCGGACCAGCCCCCCCTGCCGGTCGCCGAGCGCGCGGGTGCCGAGGTGCTGTCGCTGCCGCTCTCGCCGGCGCACTCGGAGGCGGACGTCCGCGACGCGATCGACGCGCTGCGACGGGTGCACGCGCGTTTCAGCGGGCGATGAGCCGGCTGCCCAGGCCCGCGCGGATCGCGCTCAAGGTCGCGGTCTCCGGGGCGGTGATCGCCTACCTCGTCTGGCAGATCGACCTCGGCCGGACGGTCGAGCTGATCGGCGACTCGCGCGGGCTCGTGCTCCTCGGCGCGCTCGCGATCTTCCTCGCGACGACGGCGGGGATGGCCTGGCGCTGGCAGCTCCTGCTCGCGGCGCGCAGGATCCGGGAGCGGCTCGGCTTCCTGACCGGTCTCTACTTCGTCGGCTACGCCGCCGGCCAGGTGCTGCCGACCTCGATCGGCGGCGACGCCGTCCGGATCGTCGAGCACGGGCGCAGGCACCCCGGGCGGCGCGGCGAGGTCGCCGCGGCCGTTCTGCTCGAGCGCGTGATCGGATCGGCGGGAACGCTGCTCCTGGTCGCGGTCGGGCTCGCCGTCGCGGCGGGACGCTTGCGGGGAATCGGGTACCTCGTCTGGATCGAGGTCGTGTCGGTGGCGCTGGTCGCGGCCGGCTGCTTCCTGCTCTTCTCGAGACGTGCCCGGGCCCGGCTTCGCTTCCTGCGGCCGCGGGCCGCCCGGCTGCGGGTCGAGGGGCCTGCGTCGAGCGTCTACGAGGGCCTGCACCGCTACCGCGACCACCCGCGCGCCCTCACGGCCGTGCTCGGGGTCACGGTCGTCCTCCAGGCCGCCCGGATCGCCGCGATCTGGCTCTGCGGCGAGGCGGTCGGCGTGGACGTCTCCCCGCTCGTCTACGTGGTCCTCGGGCCGCTGCTCTTCCTCGTGATGATGGTGCCGTTCACGATCAACGGGCTCGGCGTGCGGGAGGCATTCTTCGTCGCGTTCCTCGGCCGGTTCGGGGTCGACGCCGACGCCGCCTTCGCGACCGGGTTCCTGTTCTACGCGATCACGATCGCGACCGCGCTGCCGGGGGGCGCGATCCTGCTCTGGCGCAGCGCCCGGCCCGTCCGCCTGGGGACGCCGCGCGCGTGACGGGCGACGTCTCCGCCGTCGTGGTCGTCCTCAACGGACTGCCCTGGCTTGAGCGCTGCCTCGAGAGCGTGCGCGGCTGCGAGACGATCGTCGTCGACCACGGCTCGACCGACGGCTCGCTGGGGCTCGTCCGCGAGCGCTTTCCCGGCACGCGTGTCGTGGAGCAGGGCAACGTCGGCATGGGCGGCGGCAACAACGCGGGCATGCGACTCGCTGGGGGCCGGTACTTCCTGCTGCTCAATCCGGACGCCTGGCTGCACCCGGGCGCGGTCGAACGGCTGGTCGCGTTCGCGGACGCTCACCCGGACGTCGCGGTGGTGGGGCCGCGGCTCTCGAACCCCGACGGGACGCTGCAGCGGTCGGTGCGGGCGTTCCCGACGGTCTGGCGGCTCGCCACCGAGTACCTGTTCATCCGCAAGCTCGCTCCTCGCTCGAGCCTGCTCAACCCGCTCTACGCCGGCGGTTTCGATCACGCGTCGGCGCGCGACGCCGACTGGCTCTCCGGGGCCTGCATGCTCGTACGCCGCGAGGCGGCCGACGAGGTTGGACTCTTCGACGAGGCGTTCTTCATGTTCAGTGAGGAGACCGACTGGTGCTACCGCTTCCGCCGCGCCGGCTGGCGGGTCGTGTTCTGCCCGGACGCGGAGGTCACGCACGTCGGCGGCGCCTCGCACGGCGGCTCGCTCTACCACGAGAACCTGCGCGGCCATCTGCGCTTCCTCGCCAAGCACCGGGGCCTCCGCGAGGCCGAGCGGGCCCGGCTGCTATTGCTCGTTGCGCTGCGGCTGCGGGGGCTCCTGTTCCCGGGCGAGCGCGGCCGCGCGTACCGCCGCGCCGCCACCTGGCTCGCGTCGGCATCGGCCGAGCGCCTGCTCGAAGCTAGAGGCGGCGGGGGGCCAGGCGCCGGGCCGCCCGCTTCGCCGTGACGGCTAGTCGCAGGCGCCGCGAGGGCGTGCGGCGGACGAGCGAGTAGGGGACGGGCTCGCCGGCGAAGGCGCTGACGAAGCGCTCGACCGCGGGGAGCATCGAGCCCTCGAAGTCGAAGCCGAGCCCGCGCTCGAACGTCTCGCAGATCGCGTGCCAGACGACGAGCGAGAAGCCGCCGCTGCCGCGCAGCGCCGGCTCGGTCGCACCGACGAGGTAGTAGGCGAAGCGCCCGTCACGCACGAAGTAGCCCGCCGCGTGGAGCCTGCCGTCGCCGTCCCGGGCGACGAGGAGCGAGCGAGCGTCCCGGGCGGCCGCCGCAGCCTCGATGCGGGCGAGCAGCTCGGGGCTACCCGACCCGGCCGGCTGCTCGCGGCGGCGCAGCGCGGGCTCCCAGAGCGTCCGCAGGTCGGCAATCGTCCCGGGCTCGACCGCAAGGCCGCGCTTCTGTGCCTTGCGAACCTCGCGGCGGACGTTCTCGCGCAGCTCGCGCCAGAGCACGCTCGGGTCGCGGGGCCCGGCGAGGCGCCAGGTGTACTGGGTGGTCTGGGAGAAGCCGCGCCAGTGGAGCGGCGTCCAGTAGTCGAAAGACGGGTTGCAGCGGGCCTCGAGGTGGGCGTAGGGCTCGAGCTCCGCGAGCAGGAGCTCGATCGCCCTCAGCTCGCGCGAGCGCCGGCGCAGGCGGGTCGGCTCGGGCGGGAAGAGCGGGCCGAGAAACGGTGTCAGCGGCGCCCCCGCGTGGATCGTGCCGAACGGGCTCCCGCGGGTGACGGTCGGCCAGGCGGCCACGACGGCGCCGCCGTCGGAGACGGCGTTGGCGCGCCAGCGCCCAGCCGCGACGGCGTCGAGCCACCACGACGTCGCGAATAGCGAGCCCTGCGGCGAGCGGGCGACGAGCTCGTCGTAGCCGACAGCGGTCACCGCGCCGCCGGCTCGCGAAGGTAGTCGACGAGCCGTCCGTCGAGAGCGGGGTCGAGCTGCCGCCCGCCGCCGCGCTCGAAGCGCTCGGGCACCTCGCGCCGGGGCGCGAGCGCGATCCCCCGCCGCGCGGCCTGCGCCGCGATCAGGTCCAACGTCCCGCGCGGGTCGTCGCACAGCTCCTCGTAACGCACCCAGACGAACCGCTCGGGCCCGAGTCGGTCGCAGCCGGCGCGGATCAGGGCCTCGACGTGGCGGACCTGCTCGACCGCCTGCGCCTCGGGCGGGAGCGCCTGCAGCTCGGCCAGCGCCGGCGGCTCGACCGACCACCAGCGGCCGAAGTCGCCGTGGATGTCGTGACGGGCGGCGAGGATCGAGCGGGCGTTGTCGAGCAGGTCCCGCGTCGAGACGACGAAGATCGCCTCGGGCAGGACCGTCCCCAGCGGCTCGAGGCGCAGCGACGAGACGAGGTTCTTGAGCACGAGCGGGCGCCGGGCAGCCCGGCCGAGCGCGCGTAGCGACGCCCGCAGGGCCTCGAGCCGGGCCGGGTCGGCCTCCGCCAGCGGGACGTGCTGCGGCCTGCGCCGGAAGAAGCGGTACCAGTACTGGAGGCATTCACTCGGCGCGCGGGCGCCGACGGTGCTCCCGTAGCGCGAGCTGAAGGCGACGCCGGGCGCCGGCAGGCGCCGCACCACGCGCTCGACGAGAGCCGGGGCGCCGTAGAGGCGGCAGTGGAGGTTCGAGAGGTAGGCGACGTCGAAGCGCTCGACCGCGAGCTGGTAGAGCAGCGTGCTGCCGGAACGCGGGGCGCCGACGATGAAGAGCGGCGCCTGCGCGAGTGGCCGGTCGCTGCCGTCTCCGAGCGCGGTCTCGAGCCGGCCGAGCCCGAGGTTGAAGGCGCGCGTCGAGCGCCGCCGGGCGACCGCGACGATGCCTCCCCCAGCCCCTGCCATGGCGCTAGACGATAGCGACGGTCAGCGGCGGCCCGTCCCGGCCCGGACCCGGCCAGGTATCAATGAGGCCCGTGGAGCCCCCGGTCGAGATCGAGCGCCGAGCCCGGTGGGTGCTCGACACCCTGGGCGCGCGCGACCTCGGCTTCGGCGACGACGTCCCCTACGTCGAGGCGGCCTGGGAAGCGGTGAGACGCGGCGAGCGGCCGGCCGGGGACGAGCTCGCCGAGGCCTTCTTCCACCTCGCCCGCCTGGAGGAGCTCGGCGACGCGCCCCGCGATCGGCACGGCCGTTTCCCCGCCGCCTCGTCCTGCCTCGAGCCGCTCGACCCGCCGCTCGAGCGGCTGCGGCGGCGCCTCGGGCTCGAGCCCCCGCGCTGGGCCGGGGCCCGCTTCGCGGTCGCGCTGACCCACGACGTCGACACTCCCTGGCGCTGGACCCGCGCCGGCATCCGCGGCGCGGCCGCGCGCCTGCGCGACAGCGCCCGCGCCGGCCGGGCGGG
The DNA here is from genome assembly GCA_020845695.1 of Thermoleophilia bacterium. The sequence goes on from JADLFG010000064.1 coordinate 69,195, forward strand.
GCCGGCCCTGCGCGAGGCCCGGGCGCTGGCGGCCGTCCCGCTGCACAAGCTGCGGGGAACCGACCCGAACTGGCGCTTCGAGCGGATGCTCAGGATCGAGCGGGCGCGGGCGGTTTCCTCGACGTTCTTCGTGATGGCCGGGCACGGGCACCCGGCCGACGGGGCCGTGCCCGCGGTCTACGAGCGGCTGCGCCCCCGGCTCGTCGAGACGATCCTCGCCGGCGGCGGCGAGGTCGGTCTGCACGGCAGCTACACGGCCGCCGCGGACGTCGCGACCCTGAGGGCCGAGCGGGAGCGCCTGGAGGCGCTCGCGGGCCCGCTCGCCGGACAGCGCTACCACTACCTGCGGGTCGACCCGCACGCGAACCTGGCGCCGCTCGGCCGGCTCGGCTTTCGCTACGACACGAGCCTCGGCTTCGCCGACCGGCCCGGTTTTCGCGCGGGGATCGCCCACCCGTTCAGGCCCTGGGACGTGGCGGCGGGCCGGCCGCTCGACCTCGTCGAGATCCCGCTCGCGGTCATGGACGTAACGCTCGCGGAGGAACGCTACCTCGGGCTGCCCGCGGCGGCGGCCGAGCGCTATCTGCTCGACCTCGTCGACTGGGCCGGCCTGCACGGGGGCGGCTTCTCGGTGCTCTGGCACTCCGACCGGTTCGATCCCGCGACCTCCCGCGGCTGGGACCGGCTCTACTTCCGCTTCATCGAGGCGGTTCGCGCCCGGGGGGGCGTCTGCCTTCCCGCCCGGGAGCTGGCGGAGGAGGCCCGGGCGTGGCTCGCCTAGCCGCGCCCGCTCCGGCTCGCATCGCGTGTACCGTGGCCGGCGGATGCGACTGCTGCTCGTCAGCCTCTACTGGCCCCCGGCCGGCGGCGCCGGCGTCCAGCGGCCGCTGAAGCTCGCGGGTCACCTGGCGGCGCTCGGCCACGACGTCCACGTGCTCGCCCCCGACGATCCGAAGTGGCTGCACCGCGACCCGTCGCTCGCCACCCCGCCGGGCGTGACCGTGCACCGCGCGCGCAACCGGGGGCCGCGGGCGCGCCGCCCGGCCGAGGAGCTGCGCTCGAGTCGCGGCGCCCGCCGGCTCGCGCTGCGGGTCGGCTTCGCGCTGCGCGGCGCGCTCGCGCCCGACGCGAGCGTGCTCTGGAACGCCACCGCGGCGCCCGCGGCGATCGAGCTCGCCCGGCGCCTCCGGGTGGATGTCGTGCTCACGACCTCACCGCCCGGCTCGGTCCACCTCGCCGGCGCGGCCGCCCGCCGGGTCGCCGGGGTTCCCTGGGTCGCCGACCTCAGGGACTCGATCGCCCAGCACCCGCATCGCCGCCGCGACGTTCGCGGCGAGCGGGCGCTCGCGCGGCTCGTCGCCCGACGCGCGAACGCCGTCGTGTGCGCCTCCCGGGCGATCGCCGACGAGATGGCTGCGCTCGGCGTCGCCGGCCGCCTCGAGGTGATCGGCAACGGCTGCGACTTCGAGGACTTCGAGGGGCTCGAGTACCGGCCGGGGCCGCGCTTCCGGATCACGCACGCTGGGAGCTTCTTCGGCCGGCGCGACCCGCGACCGTTCCTCGAGGCGCTGGCACGCACGGATGGCGCCGTGGTGGCCCGCTTCGTCGGCGACTTCCGCTCGGGCGACCGCGAGCACGCGGAGCAGCTCGGGCTCGGCGACCGGGTCGAGCTCGTCCCCTACCTGCCCCGCGCCGAGGTGCTCGCGCTGCAGCGGGACTCGGAGGCGCTGCTGCTCCTGATCCCGGAGGCCGAGGGACGTGGGCGCGGCGTGCTCTCGGGCAAGGTGTTCGAGTACCTGGCGGCCGAGCGGCCGGTGCTCGCGGCCGTGCCGCCCGACGGCGAGGCCGCGGCGCTCATCCGTGAGGTCGGCGCGGGCGTGGTCGTGGCGCCCGACGACGTCGGCGGGCTCGCTGCTGCGCTGGCCGGACTCGTCGGGCGCTGGCGGGCCGGGGCGCTCGACGGCTCGCCGCTTCGCCCGGAGGCGCGCGCGCGGCTGTCGCGGCGTGCCCGCGCGGAGGAGCTGGCGGCGGTGCTCGAGGGGCTCCGTTGAGCGTTGCGCTGCCCGCGGGGGCGGCCGGGCGGGGACGGCAGGTCGCCGTGTCGCGCACCGCCGCCGTCGACGCGCTGCTCTACGCGAGCGTGTTCACGATCACGTTCGCGAAGGTTCGCTGGGCCGCGGGAGCGGCTGATATCAACATCTCCGACATCACGGCGAGCCTGTTCGTGCTCGCGTTCGCGGCCGCGCGGGCAGCGCGGCGCGACAGCCGGGTGCCGCGCACGGTCGCGGTGCTGCTCGGATTCCTCGCTCTGTTCACGGTCGTCTACCTCGTCGGGTTCTTCAACCTGGCCACGGCGACCGACCGCGACCTGTTCGCGAAGGGGCTCGTCAAGTTCCTGATCCACTTCGCGTTCCTCTGCTGCGCGGTCGCGCACCTCGCCCGGCGCGGCCCCGCTTTCTACTGGCGCACGCTCGGCTGGCTCGTGGCCGGGATCGTCGCCAACTGCGTCTACGGACTCGGCCAGCTCGCGGTCGCGGAGACGAGCGGCCGCAACCTCGACGAGATCGTGCTCTCCGCGATCGGCAGCTACCCGCGCGGCGGGATCAACGTCTACGGCGCGGTCGGGGGCGCGAACGTGTACCGGACGAACGCGCTCACGCTCGATCCCAATCACCTCGGGATCATGCTGATCGTGCCGCTGCTCGTGCTGCTGCCTATCTACCTGCGGCTCGAGCGGGGACACCGGCTGCGCCTGCCGCTCGCGTTCACCCTCGCGTTCCTCGCCGTCGTCGAGCTGACCACGCTGTCGCGAAGCGGCCTGCTCGGCCTCGCCGTCGGCCTGGTCGTCCTCGCCGTCCCCTACCGCCGCCTCCTGCTCTCCGCTCGCGTGCTCGTCCCGCTCGCCGCCGTCGCCCTCGTCGTCGGCGCCGTCGTGGCGCAGCGGACCGGCTTTTTCGAGCAGGTCCTGCGCTCCCGCGTCAGCCTCGGCGGCGGCTCGACCCGCGTCCACCTCGAGCTGTACGAGCTCCTGCCGCCGGTGCTCCAGGCACACCCGCTGTTCGGGCTCGGGCTGAACACGTTCTCGTCCTTCTACGAGTTCGTCACCGGCAAGTCGAACTGGGGGCCGCACTCCTACTACGTCGCCGTGCTGGCCGAGACCGGGCTCGCGGGCGCGGCGGCGTTCCTCGCCTACCTCGCCTACCTCTTCCGCCGCCTCGGGCTGCTGCGGCGGCTCGGCCGGGCGCTCGCCGCCGCGGGCGACGCGACCGCGACCCGCGTGCTGCCGCTCGGCTGGGGGCTGACCGCGGCGCTCACCGGGACGCTCGTCGCGAACGTCTTCTACCTGACCATGCAGATGTACTACTTCTTCGCGCTCGCGCTGCTGATCGCCGCCGCGCCAGTCGTGTTCTCCGCTCGCTCGCGGGATCGCCGGCTGGACGTGCCTGGCTAGACTCGCGGGGTGCTTCGCCGGGTCCTCTTCTGGACGAGCCTCGGGGCGATCGTGTGGACGCACGCGGGCTACCCGCTCGCCGCGGCCGCGCTCGCCCGTCGCCGGGGCCGTCCGGTGCGCGCCGACGAGATCACCCCGACAGTGACCGTGGTCGTGGCCGCGCACGACGAGGAGGACGTGATCGAGCGGCGGCTCGCGAACCTGCTCGAGCTCGACTACCCGCCGGAGCAGCTCGAGCTGGTCGTCGCCTCCGACGCCTCGACCGACCGGACCGACGAGCTCGTCGAGGCGATCGCCGCTCGCGAGCCAAGGGTGCGGCTCCGGCGCTGTCCCCGCGGCGGCAAGGTGCAGGCCCAGAACCTCGCCGTGCGCGAGACGGACGGCGAGGTGGTCGCGTTCTCGGATGCGAACTCGACCTGGGCGCCAGACGCGCTGCGCCGGCTCGTCCGGCCGTTCGCGGACCCGGACGTCGCCTACGTGTGCGGGCAGTTGGGGCTCCTGCGGCCGGACGGGACGAACCGGGAGGGTGCCTACTGGCGCTACGAGCTGTGGCTGCGCGAGCAGGAGTCCGCGCTCGGCTCCGTCACCGGCGGCAACGGCTCGATCTACGCGGTCCGACGCTCCGACTACGTCGAGGTCGACCCGCGCTTCGGCCACGACCTCTCGTTCCCGTACCTGATGGTTCAGCGGGGTCGCCGCGCCGTCTACGAGCCCGGGGCGCGGGCGTTAGAGAAGCCGTCGCGCGACCTCGAGGACGAGTATCGACGCAAGGTGCGGATGTTCGAGCACTGCTGGCTGATGCTGCTTCGCGGCGGGATGCTGCGTGGGGTACCCGCTCTCTACGCGGCGCAGCTCGTCTCTCACCGGGCCCTGCGCTACGGCAGCGGCCTCGCCCACGCCGCACTCGCCGTCACGAGCCTCGGCCTCGCCGGCCGCGGCGGCAGCTACCGGGCGGCGCTGATCGCGCAGCTCGCCGGGCTCGGGCTCGCCGCGGCGGGTCGTTTGCGCGCTCCCGTCCCGGGCGCGGCGCTCGCCTACTACTACCTGCTCGTGACCCAGGCGACCGCGGTCGCCCTGGTGCGCTACCTGCGCTCGGGCGTCCCCGCCGTCTGGGACAAGGCCGAGGGCAGCCGGTGAAGCGGGCGCTCGACGTCGCGGGAGCGGCGATCCTGCTCGTGCTGACGGCCCCGCTCGTCCTTGCCAGTGCCCTGGCGGTCAAGCTCGAGGATCGCGGTCCCGCGCTCTACCGGCAGCGCCGGGTCGGCCTGCACGGGAGCGAGTTCGAGCTCTTGAAGCTGCGCACGATGGTGGTCGGGGCCGAGCGGATCGGCGCCGGCTTTGCGGTCAACCACGGCGATTCGCGGATCACGCGCTCGGGACGCGTCCTGCGGCGCCTCTCGCTCGACGAGCTGCCGCAGCTCTGGAACGTTCTGCGCGGCCAGATGAGCCTCGTCGGGCCGCGCCCGACGCTCGCCTACCAGGTCGAGCGCTACACGCCTCGGCAGCGCCGCAGGCTCGAGGTGAAGCCCGGCCTGACCGGTTGGGCGCAGGTCAACGGCCGAGCCGCGCTGCCCTGGGACGAGCGGATCGAGCTCGACGTCTGGTACGTCGAGCACCGCTCGCTGCTGCTCGACCTCGTCATCCTCGCCCGCACGCCCGCGGCCCTCTGCCGCGGCACCTACAAGGGCGAGCGCGGCGGTTGGCACGGCGGCGAGGCTCAGCGCCCGTAGCTCGCGCTCGCGCTCGCCTCCGCGACGACGTGGCCCGCGATCGAGTGCTCGAGCGCGTCCCGGTCGGAGCCGGGCTCGAGCCCGAGCTCCCGGTCGATCGCGAGCAGCCGGAACCGGTAGCGGTGCGTCTCCCCTCCCGGCGGGCAGGGACCGCCGTAGCCGATCTCGTCGAAGTCGTTGCGGCCCTGGCGGAGCGGGCCGGGCACCTCGAGCTTGCTGCCGTCGGGGACGCTCTCGGGCAGCGAGCTCACGGCCGGGGAGAGGCCGAAGACGAGCCAGTGGGTGAAACCGTCCGCATCCGTGTCCTCGACCACGATCACGAGCTCGCGGGTGCCGCCTGGCACGCCTCGCCAGGAGAGCGCCGGCGAGACGTCTTCCCCGTCGCACGTGAAGCGTGCGGCGATCGTGCCGCCGCCCGCTTCCACCGAGAGCTCGAAGCCCTCCGCGGGCGGCCCGGTGACCGGGGCCGAGCCCTCGCCGCCGCAGGCCGCGGCGGCCGCCGTGGCGAGGAGGGCGAGAGCGAGCGCTGCGCGCATCCGGCGCAAGCGTAGAGGCGATCGCGGCCCGCGGCCAACCCGGGGCGCGGCGCCGGCCCCTGGTACAGTCGCGGCCGTGAGCGACTCGAGGCCAGGCGCGCGCGATCCCGCGGCGGACGAGCAGGAGATCGAGCTCGCCCGCCACTGGTGGGCGATCGTGGCGCGCTGGTGGCTCGTGGTCGCCGCGGTCGCGCTCGGGATGGTGGTCGGGCTGCTCGTCTCGCTCGGCGGCGGCGCCGTCTACCAGGCCAGGGCCACGATCTACCTCGGGCAGCCGCTCTCGCCGGGCGGCTCGAGCCAGGTGCAGGGGCTCCAGACGAACCCGTCGACGGTCAACCAGATCATCAGGAGCCGCGCCGTCGTCGCCTCGGTCGCCGACCGGGTCGGCGTGCCGGCCGACCGGCTGCGTTCCGGGGTCTCGAGCAAGCCCGTCAGCGGGTCGGTCGCCCGGCTCGGGCAGACGCCTCTCGTCGAGGTGGTCGTGCGCGGCCCGTGGCGCCGTCAGAGCGCGGACGCGGCGAACCTGCTCGCGGACACGGTCGTCGAGCGGATCTCCGGCTACGCCGATACGAAGATCGAGCAGTTCTCGGCCCTGCTCGAGAGCATCGACCTGCAGGTCGAGCAGGCGGAGGCGTCGGTTGCCGGCTACCGGTCGGCGCTCCAGTCGGAAGCGAGCCTGTCCGCCACCGATCGGCTCGTGCTCGTCGGCCTCCTCGACGGTGCCGAAGAGCGCCGCGGGCAGCTCGTCCAGCTGCGCACGCAGACGCAGCTGTCGCTCACGCTCGCCTCGGACGTCGAGCGCGGGCAGGTCGTGACCCGCGCGGCCGCAACCAAGGTTGACGCCCGCAGCCCGCGCACGTCGATCATCGTGGGTGCCGTGATCGGGCTCGTCGCGGGGATCGCGCTCGCGCTCCTCTGGGAGCCGGTCCAGCGGCGGGTGCGGCGGAAGGCGCAGGCGTGAAGACGGCGGTCGTCACCGGCGGCGCCGGCTTCCTCGGCTCGCACCTCTGCGACCACCTGCTCACCCTCGGGCACCGCGTCATCTGCGTCGACAACCTCGACACCGGCACGCTCCAGAACATCGAGCACATCCGCGACGAGCGGTTTGTGTTCCTGAACCACGACCTGACCCGGCACATCGAGATCGCGGAGGCGGTCGACCTCGTCTTCCATCTCGCCAGCCCCGCGAGCCCGATCGACTACATGCGCCTGCCGCTGCACACGCTGAAGGTTGGCTCGTACGGACCGCACAACGCGCTCGGCCTCGCGAAGGTCAAGCGCGCCCGTTTCCTGCTCGCCTCGACGAGTGAGGTCTACGGCGACCCGCAGGTGCATCCCCAGCCCGAGGCGTACTGGGGCAACGTCAATCCGATCGGCCCGCGGGGCGTCTACGACGAGGCGAAGCGCTACGCCGAGGCGATGACGATGGCCTACCACCGCCAGCAGGGCGTCGACACGTGCATCGCCCGGATCTTCAACACGTACGGGCCGCGGATGCGGCCGTTCGACGGGCGGGCGATCCCGACGTTCGTGCGCCAGGCGCTCGAGCACAAGCCACTGACCGTGTTCGGCAACGGCCGCCAGACCCGTAGCTTCTGCTACGTCGACGACCTCGTCCGCGGTCTCTGCCTCCTCGCCGGCAGCGGCGCGCACCTGCCCGTGAACATGGGCAATCCCGACGAGTGGACGCTGCTCGAGCTGGCCGAGGCCGTGCTCCGCGCGACCGGCTCGTCGAGCGAGATCGTGTTCGAGGCTCTGCCGATCGACGATCCCCAGGTGCGCCGCCCAGACATCACGAGGGCGCGCGAGCTGCTCGGCTGGGAGCCGGAGGTCGGCCTCGACGAGGGCCTGCGGCGCACGATCGCGTGGTTTGCGCCCGGCGCCCAACCGCCCGGCACGTAGGCTACGGCGGTGGTCGAGCCCCTGCTCGTTCGCGCCGCCCGGCGCGAGCCGGTCGAGCGCACGCCCGTGTGGTTCATGCGCCAGGCGGGTCGCTCCCTACCCGGGTACCGGGAGGTGCGACGGCGCCTCGACCTGTTCGAGATCTGCCGGCGCCCCGACGTCTGCGCCGAGGTCACGCTCCAGCCGGTCGAGGCGCACGGCGTCGACGCCGCCGTCATCTACTCGGACATCATGCTGCCCTGTCTCGGCATGGGCGTCGGCGTCGAGCTCGTCGAGGGCGTCGGCCCGGTGGTCGACCGGCCGGTGCGCGCGCTGGCGGACGTCGAGGCGCTGCGGCCGCTCGAGCCCGAGGCCACGCTGCCGTTCGCACTCGAGGCGATCGGGCTCGTGCGCAAGGCGCTCGCGCCGGGGCGGGCGGTCGTCGGCTTCGCCGGCGGCCCGTTCACGGTCGCCGGCTACCTCGTCGAGGGGCGGCCGAGCCGAACGTTCGTCGCGACCAAGCGCTGCATGTACGGCGCCCCCGAGGTCTGGCACGCGCTGATGGGTACGCTCGCGGACGCCTTCGCCGGCTACGTCGCCGCGCAGGTCGAGGCCGGCGCCGACGTGATCCAGCTCTTCGACTCGTGGGCGGGCGTGCTCTCGGTCGACGACTACCGCGAGCACGTCGCTCCCTACTCGGCACGAATCCTGGCCGCCGTCGACGTTCCGACGATCCATTTCGCCACGGGTGCCACCCACCTCCTGCCCGAGCTGGCCGCGGCCGGGGGCGACGTGATCGGGCTCGACTGGCGGCTCCCGATCGATCGCGGCTGGGCGCTGGCCGGCCTCGACCGCGGCGTTCAGGGCAACCTCGATCCGACGCTCCTGCTCGGCCCCTTCGACCGCGTCGAGGCCGCCACCCAGCGGATCGTCGAGCTCGTCGGCGGCCGCCCGGGGCACATCTTCAACCTCGGTCATGGCGTCCTGCCCGAGACCGACCCTGCGACGCTCGGGCGCCTGCGCGAGCTCGTCCACGAGCGCACCGAGAGCGCCGCGGCCGGCTGAGCCCGGGTCGCCCGCCCGGGCCGCGGCTTTGCCGCCGGCTCGCACGCGTCCCGGCGCCGCGGGGCCGCCGTCGTGCGAGTCCCGGCACGCTCGCGCCACGCTTCCGGCACGGTCCGCGAGCCTCCCGCGCGCCTCTCCCCGTTAGGCTGGTAGCGGGAGGAGGCGCGGGGTGGCCCCTTGGCCGGCGGAGCGGGGCGCGTGGCGTCGGTCGCGGCGCCGGGCGGCCGGTGAGCTAGTCTCCCGACGGGGCCGGCTCCGGGCGCTCGCCGCCGGCGAGCGGGCGGCGCGGCCGACCAGGCGACCACACGACCACCGGAGGGAAGAGCCCTGAGCGCTCGCAGCTGTCCCGACTGGCCGATGCTCCTCGACATCGCGCCCGATCTCCACTTCAAGCACTTCACGGTCGCGGAGGCGAAGCTCCCGTCGGAGGCGCTCCGCGCGCTCCCGGACGTGGCGCTCGAGACCGTCGCGATCTGCGCCGACATCGAGCATCACGTCTTCAATCCCGAGCACACCGATCCCCAGGTCGCGGACGCGCTGCGGCGAACCCACTGGTTCGACCTGCGCGAGTGGGTGCAGCGCGCGCCCGGCGGCAGCCCCGTGGGGTAGATCAGCGCCGCGAGAGCGCGGCGAGCGGCACGCGGCCCTCGAGCAGGGCGCGGCCGACGACCGCACCTTCGAGGCCGACCGTCTCGAGCGCGGCGAGGTCGGCCTCCGAGCGGACGCCCCCGGCCGCGACAACCGGTCCGCCGAAGCGGTCCCGCACTCGCCCGAGCAGCGCGAGGTCGGGGCCGTCCATCGTCCCGTCTCGCTCGATCGCGGTGCAGTGGAGCCTGGCCACACCGGCCGCGGCGCACCGCTCGGCGGCCTCCTCGGCGGTCAGTCGGGTGATCTTCTCCCACCCGGAAACCGCGATCCGGCCGTGCCGGACGTCGACGGCGACGACGAGTTGCTCGCCGAGCGCGTTCACGAACCGCTCGAGCGAGCGGGCGTGCGAGAACGCCGCCGTGCCGACGATCACTCGCCGGGCGCCGGCCGCGAGCAGCTCGGCCGCGTCGGCGGTCGAGCGGATCCCGCCCGAGGCCTGGACCGGCACCGACCCGGCGACCCGCGCGAGCCGGCCGATCACGCCGGGGCGGATTCGTCCCGAGCGGGCGCCGCCGAGATCGACGACATGGATCAGGCTCGCGCCGGCCGCGACGAACCGCGCCACGAGCTCATCCGGATCCCCGGCGCGGAGATTGACGCGGTCGAAGTCGCCCCGCTCGAGCCGGACGGCCTCGTCGCCGAGCAGGTCAACGGCCGGAATCACCTGGAAGCCCCGGGCGAAGGCTTGTCTCTGCTCAGTTGTCATGTTACTATGCTAATACAACGACACCGAGAGGCGCGAGCCGGATGGCGGAGGAGCAGTCACACACGTGGGCGACGGACGAGATCAGGGATCTGCTCGAGACCGTGCTGGAGCTCGAGAGCCCGGCGGCAGCGGAGAGCTTCTTCCGGGATCTCTGCACGCTCTCGGAGCTCGAGGCGATGGCCCACCGCTGGCAGGTGGCGAAGCTCGTCGACCAGGGGTTGCCGTACCACGAGGTGAGCCGGCGGACAGGCGCGTCGACGACGACGGTGACCCGCGTGGCGCACTGGCTTCGCCACGGGGAGGGCGGCTACCGGCAGGCACTGGAGCGGTGGAAGACCCGTTCGACGAGCGGCTGAAGATCGCGATCCCCGCGAAGGGGAGGCTGCGCGAGCCGGCGATCGAGCTGCTGGAGGAGGCCGGTCTGGGGCCGGAGGAGCCGGGCGAGCGGGCCCTTGCCTTCCCGTGCCGCAACGCGCCCGTGGAGGTGCTGCTCGTGAGGGCCGCCGACATCCCCGAGTACGTCCAGGACGGCGTCGTCGATTGCGGCATCACCGGCGCCGATCTCGTGCGGGAGCGCGGCGCCGACGTGAGCGAGCTGCTCGCGCTCGGCTTCGGCGGCTGCACGCTGCAGGCCGCCGTGCCGCAGGAGTCGCCGGTCGGGTCGCTCGCGGATCTCGACGGGCTGCGGATCGCGACGGTGTTCCCGCGGCTCGCGCGCGAGCTGCTCGAGGAGCAGGGCGTGGCGGTTCAGATCGTGGATGTGACCGGCTCGGTCGAGGTGGCGCCGCGGCTCGGGCTGGCCGACGCGATCGTCGATCTCGTCTCGAGTGGCAACACGCTGCGCACGAACGGGCTGCGCTCGCTCGGCTCGCTCTTCTCCTCGCAGGCAGTCCTCGTCGGAGGGGCCGAGCCGGACGCTGCCGCAATCCACCTCGCGCGCGTCCTCAAGAGCGTCGTGGACGCGCGCGATACGCGCTACCTGATGATGAACGCTCCGGAGAGCGCGCTCGCCGTCCTGGCGCGGCTCGTGCCCGGCGGACGAGCGCCGACCGTGCTGCCGCTGGCCGAGCCGGGCATGGTCGCCGTGCACGCGCTCGTTCCCGCCGGCGACGTCTGGCGCCTCCTGCCCGCGCTCGAGGCCGCCGGCGCCTCCTCGATCCTGCTCGTGCCCGTGGAGCGACTGCTCGGATGAGCGGTGGGCGCGTAGCCGGCATGCGCAGGCTGCCGCAGGGGTTTCGTGCCTACGGGTGGGCGCCCTCGACCGAGGAGCTCGCCCGCCGCGCGGGCCTCGATCCGAGTCAGATCGTCCGTTTCGATGGCAATACCTCCCCGCTGCCGCTGCCTTCCTCGCGACCCGGCGCGATCGCGCGAGCGCTTGCCGAGGTGAATACCTACCCACACGGCGGCTATCCTCGGCTCCTGCGCGCGATCGCCGACAAGGACGGGGTCGAGCCCGGGAACGTCGTGCTCGGCGCCGGCGGCGACGACCTGATCCTCCTCGGCGCCCGCGCGTTCCTCGGACCTGGCGATCGCGCCGCGATCGCCTCCGAGCCCACCTACCCGCTCTACCGGATCGCCGCCGGCCTCGCCGGCGCCGAGATCTCGAGCGACCGTCCGGCCGTGACCTTCGCCTGCCGCCCGAACAACCCGAGCGGCGCCCTCGGCGAGCTGCCCGCGGCGCGCCCGCTCGTCGTCGACGAGGCCTACTTCGAGTACGCGGGCGAGACCGCGGCCGGCCGGATCGAGGACGGGGTGATCGTGATCCGCACGTTCTCGAAGGCATACGCGCTCGCGGGCGCGCGCGTCGGCTACGCGCTCGCCGAGACCGACGCGGCGGCGGAGCTGAACCGCCGCCAGGCGCCACTCGCCGTGTCGACGCTCTCCGCCGCGCTCGCGCTCGCGGCGCTCGCGTCCCCGCCCGACGTCGTTCCCGTGATCGAGGAGCGCGAACGCCTGACGCGCGCGCTGCGCGCGCTCGGGCTCGAGCCGCTGCCCTCGCGGGCCAACTTCGTGCTCGTGCCGGTCGCGGAGCCGGAGGCGATCGGCGAGGCGCTGCTGAGGGCCGGGGCGGCCGTCCGGATCTTTCCCGACGCGATCAGGATCTCGATCCGCGACGAGGCCGACGACGATCTCCTGCTGGCCGCGCTCGCGCGTGCGCTCGACCGTCCGAGCCCGGTAGCGGAGCCGGGCGGGCGGCGGGTGCGCCACCTCCGCGCGACCGCGGAGACGCGGATCGCGATCCGCCTCTCGCTCGACGGGGCGAGCCGCGTCCACGTCGCGGCAGGCAACGGGATCTACGCTCATTTCCTCGAGCAGCTCGCGTTCCACGGCGGCCTCGACCTGATGCTCGAAGGTGCCGGCGACCTCGAGACGGGGCCCCACCACACGGCCGAGGACGCGGCGCTCGCGCTCGGGGAGGCACTCGATCGCGCGCTCGGCGATCGTCGCGGCATCGCCCGCTACGGCGATGCGGTCGTGCCGATGGACGACGCGCTCGCCCGTGCCTCCGTCGACCTCGGCGGCCGGCCCTGGTGCGAGTGCCGGCTCGAGCGGGAGCCCGGCCTGGCCCTGCACATGTTCCAGAGCTTCGCCCAGGCGGGCCGGCTCGGCCTGCACGTCGACGCGACCGGCCGGGACGAGCACCACGTCGCCGAGGCGGCCTTCAAGGCGGTCGGCCGCGCCCTGCGTGTCGCTCTGCGGCTCGAGAGCGCCGGAATCCCGTCCACGAAGGGTCTCCTGTGACTCGCGCCGATCCCCCCACCGGCGGGGCCACCCCGTGCCTCCACCCGCTTTCAGCCTATCGGGGAGATCCGCGCGCGTGCGCGACGGCGTGTGCCGGGGGAGTGACGGAAGCGTGACGAGAGTGAGGATCTGCGAGTACGGCGCGGGCAACACCCTCTCTGTCGAGGTCGCGCTGCGCCGTCTCGGGGCGGATGTGGCTGTCACGAGCGAGCCCACCGAGGTGCTGGCTGCCGAGCTCGTGGTGCTGCCCGGGGTCGGCTCGGCCGCGAGCGCGATGGCAGGGCTCGAGGCGCGCGGCCTCGCCGGTGCGCTGCGCGAGCGGGTCGGGGCCGGACGCCCGACGCTCGGGATCTGCCTCGGGCTCCAGCTCGCGCTCGAGGAGTCGGAGGAGGACGGCGGTGTTGCCGGCCTCGGACTCCTGCCCGGGCGGGTTGTGCGGCTCCGCGAGGGCCGGGTGCCCCGGATCGGCTGGGCGCCCGTCGAGCCGGGCGGCGAGGCGTTCTACTTCGCCCACTCCTACGCGGCCGAGACGAGCGCGGCGACGGCGCGGTCCGAGGGGATCGTCGCCGAGGCGAGGCTCGGCAGCTTCGTCGGCGTCCAGTTCCACCCGGAGAAGTCCGGCGCCGCCGGTGCCCGCTACCTCGAGCGCGTGCTCGGGGAGATTGGCTGATGCCCTTGCCGCGCCTGATCCCCTGCCTCGATGTCGCAGCCGGGCGGGTCGTCAAGGGCGTGCGCTTCGAGGGGCTGCGCGACGTGGGCGACGCTGTCGAGCTCGGCGCCGCCTACTCGGACGCGGGTGCCGACGAGCTCGTCTTCCTCGACATCAAGGCGACGCTCGAGGAGCGAGCTTCGCTCGCGCAGCTCGTCCGCCGCGTCGCCGAGCGCCTTGCGATCCCGTTCACGGTCGGCGGCGGCGTGCGCACCGTCGACGACGCCGCGAGGCTGCTCGATGCCGGCGCCGACAAGGTCTCGGTCAACTCGGCGGTACTCGCCCGGCCCCCCCTGATCGGCGAGCTGGCGGAGCGGCTCGGCTCCCAAGCGGTGGTCGTCGCGATCGACGTCTCCCGCGGCAAGGTCTACTCGCACGCCGGCACGCGCCCGACCGGGCGGGAGGTGATCGCCTGGGCGCGTGAGGCGCAGGAGCTCGGCGCCGGCGAGATCCTGCTGACGTCGATCGACGCGGACGGCACACGCGAGGGCTACGACCTGCCCGTCACAGGCGCCGTCGCCGAAGCGGTCCGGATCCCCGTGATCGCCTCGGGTGGCGCCGGCAGCGCCCGCCACGTCGCCGACGCGCTCGAGGTCGCCCAGGCGGCCCTGCTCGCCTCGATCCTCCACGAGAACCCGGCCCGGCTCGCCTCGCTCCGCACCGAGCTGGCCGAGCTCGGCGTCCCCCTGCGCGATGCAGCCTGAGCTGAGAGCGGCGATTGTCCAGGACGCGGCGAGCGGCCGCGTGCTGATGCTCGCCTGGATGGACGACGAGGCGCTGCGCCTGACCCGCGAGACCGGCCTCGCCCACTTCTTCAGCCGCTCCCGGCAGCGGCTCTGGAAGAAGGGGGAGACCTCCGGCAACACCCTCGCGGTCGTCGAGCTGCGCGACGACTGCGACGGGGACGCGATTCTCCTGCGCGTCGAGCCCGCCGGGCCCGCCTGCCATACCGGCTCGCTCTCCTGCTTCGCCCCCTGGCTGTGGCGGCGCGTCGCCGAGCGCGCGCAGACCCGACCCGAGGGCTCGTACGTCGCCGGCCTGCTCGCCGGCGGCCCCGCCAAGTGCGCGCAGAAGCTCGGCGAGGAGGGCGTCGAGGCAGCACTCGCCGCCGTCGGGGAGAGCGACGAGCGGCTCGTCTCCGAGCTGGCCGACCTCTGGTTCGCGAGCTACGTCGTGCTCGCCGCCCGCGGCCTCGACCCGGCCGCGGTCGAGGAGGAGCTCGCCCGCCGCGCCGCCGCCGCCGACTCAGCCGCCGAGCGCTGAGCGAACGCTCGCGACGTCGGCGAGCGTCGAGAACCCGTCTGCCTGCGCGGCCAGCGTCGTCTCGTGCACCACGGCGTGCGGGATCGCCCGGCCGTCCGGCCCCGCCAGGTCGCGCGTGGCGGTGCCATCCGTGAGGAAAACGACGTCGAAGCGGCGCGCGTGCGCCTCTCGGGCGGTCGTGTCGCAGCACATGTGGGTCATGAAGCCCGCGATCACGACGGTTGCCGCCTCGAGCCGCGCGAGCACGTCGTCGAGCTTGGTGCCGTCGAACGCCCCGGGCAGGTGCTTGACGACGAGGGGCTCGCCCGGGACCGGCGCGACCTCCGGCATCGTCTCGATCGCCGCCGTTCCGGCCTCGAACACGCCGGCGCCGGGCTGCTCGTGGTGCTGGACGTGGACGACGCCGACCCCGCGCTCCCGGGCGGCGCCGAGGAGGCCGGCGAGGCGCTCGAGCACGGCCGGGCCGTCCGGGACGAGCAGCGGACTCCGCGGGTCGAAGTACTCCCGCTGAACGTCGATCAGGAGCAGCGCGGGCCGTTCGATGACCCGACTCTACCGGCTACCCTGACGCCGTGGGCAAGGGCTACGCGGAGGGGCCGGCGGCGGAGGAGCGCTTCGCCGGGCTCGAGCGCGCCGGTCGCGGTCGCGCCGAGCAGGCGTCGACGCGCCCGGCCGTGTACGGCTCGACGCCTGACGAGCCGGAGCGCCACTTCATCGGCTGGCTGGGCGACGTCGACCCCGACGAGCTGTTCGCCGCGGGAAGAGCGTGGGGCCTCACGGTCGTCCGTCGCTCCGCCTGACCTCCCCCGTTCGAGGGAAGGGGTACCCCGAGCGAGTGAGAGCCGTCCCCCGACCGGGTGACGGGGTGCTCAGGGAAGCTCGAGCAGCACCTTCCCGACCTTGCCCGGGCCGTCGAGGCGGTCGAACGCGGCGGCGACCCGGTCGAGCGGAAACACGGAGTCGACGAGCGGGTGCAGGCGTCCGGAGGCGAGGTGCGGCACGACCTCGCGCTCGAACGCGCGCACGGCGAGCGCCTTCTCCTCGAGCGACCGCGCCCGCAACACGGTGCCGCGCAGCGTCGCCCGCTTGCGCATCAGCGCGAGCAGGTCGAGCGACACGGCGCGCCCGCTCGCGACTCCGACCACCGCGAGACGGCCGCCCGCTGCCAGCGCGCGCAGGTTGTCCGGGAAGTGGGAGGCGCCCACCAGCTCGAGCACCACGTCGGCGCCGCGGCCGCCGGTCAGCTCGAGCACGGCATCGGCGAAGCCCTCGTCGGGGACCGTCTCCGCACCCAGCGCCTCGACCGCCGCTCCCGCCGGCCGTGAGCGCACCGACCCGAGCACGCGCGCGCCGGCCGCGAGTCCGATCTGCACGGCAGCCGTCCCGACCCCGCCGCCGGCGCCGTGCACGAGCAGCGTCTCGCCGGGCCGCAGCCCGCACTGGCTCGCAATCGCGTCGTGCGCGGTCACGAATGCCTCCGGTACCGCCGCCGCCTCCCGCTCGCTGAGCGCGTCCGGGATGCGGGTGGCGCAGCGCTCGTGGACGCTGACGAGGCCGGCGAGGCCACCGCCGCCCACGAGGCCGAACACGCGGTCACCCGGCCGCCAGTCGCGAACCTCGGCGCCGCACGACGCGACCGTACCGGCAACCTCGAGTCCCGGCACGTCAGCAGGGCAGCCCGGCGGCGCCGGGTAGTGGCCCGCGCGCTGCGCCGTGTCGGCTGGGTTCACCCCCGCGTAGCGCACGCGGACGAGCACGTCCTCGCTTCCGGGCACGGGGTCGGAGCGCTCCTCGACCCGCACGACCTCGTTCCCGCCGGCTCCCGTGAAGACGACGGCGAGCACGCTCAGGCCGCCGCCGCCCGGAAGCGCTCGAAGCGCCGTGACAGGCGCTCGCGGTCGGGCCTCGCCGCCGGACGCGGCAGCTCGATCGGCGCCCGGTGGAAGCCCTTGAGCAGGTCGAGCATCGGCCCGTCCTCCTCCTCGAGCAGCCGCCGCGCGACGTGCACCTCGTAGTCGGGCGAGATCCCGACCAGGTCCTGGTCGAACGCGCGGTGGTGAATCGTGCAGAGGCTGAGCCCGTTCGTGATCGCGGCAGACCCGGCCGGGTCGGCGTCGGGGACGATGTGGGCGGCGTCGAGCAGCCGCACCTCCCGCAGCCGGCAGACCGCGCAACGCTCATGGTATGCGGGCAGCACGAGCCCGCGGAAGCGCGCCTGGTGGAGACGCGCCCGCACCTGGCGCACCTCGTAGCGGCGCGAGAGCTCGTCGTCGAGCTGCATCGGCACGGGCTCGGGCAGCGTCCGGTCGATCACCCCGGGCGTGACGAGCACGCGACGCTCGTGCGGGCGATCCTCCGTGACGTAGAAGGGATAGAGAGCCCGGTAGTGGCCGGGGCGAGTGCCGACGAAGTAGACGAGCGGCGCGCCGGCCGCGTGGGCAGCCCGCAGGGCCGTGTTGTCCGGCTGGTCGACCGATCCGGCCCGGTAGGCGTAGAGAAACCCGAGCTGCGTCTCCTCGTCGTCGTAGGGAGACCCGACCGAGGTCACGACCGAGAGCGCGGCCGGGCCGCGCTGGGCGGCGGCGCGATAGATCCCCTTCTGGTACGTGAGGAAGGGGACCCGCCTCCCCCGGAAGTCGAATCCCCGGTCGAGCCCGCCAGCGTAGGGGAGCTCGTCGCCGAGCTGGGCGCGGAGCGCGTCGAGCGCGAGGAAGCACGCGGCGCGCAGGTCGTCGTCCCGCTCCACGGCGCGATTCTAGGGCGGGCCAGGGCCCGCGCCAACCCGGCCGCCTCAGCCGGTGCAGCCCGCGAGCCGGGCGAGCTGCGCCCAGCGTGGACCCCCGGTGGTCTCGTAGTCGTAGAGGCTTCCCCCGAGTACGCTCGCGGCGCAGACCGCGTCCACGAAGCCCCGCACCTGCCCTCGGCGGGCGCGGTCGGCGACGCCGCCGATCACGTGAACCGGGACGTTCTCGTCCCCCACCTCGCGGCGCAGGACGGCGATTGCCTCGCCGACGTAGTCGCGCGTCTCGCGCTCGGTACGCGTGCGGTAGGTGAAGTAGACCATCGGCAGGAACACGTCGAAGCTGGCGGCAAGACCGGCGTAGGGAAAGCCGGGCCAGATCTCAGGCGAGAGCTCGAGCCCGCGCGGGGAGAGGATGATCGCGCCGAGCGCGTAGGCGGCGCCGGCGCCGGCGCGGATGCCCCGGGCCACCCGCAGCAGCCGCTGCGTGCGCAGCGCCGGGTCGCGGACGTCGGTCGCCTCGATGTCGAGCGCGAAGCCGTCGAAGCTCTGACCGCCGGAGGTGCGGAAGTCGATCGCGGCGAGCGAGCGGCGCACGTCCACCTTCGGCTTCAGGAACCCGGGCAGATACCAGGCGACGACGGCGAGCCCGCGCGCGTGGGCTGCCTCGACGAAGCGCCCGACGAGCGTCGGCCGCAGGATCGCGACCGGCTGGCGGTGGTTGCCGGTCTCGACGTAGACGGTGCGGACGCCCCGGACGGCGATCGCCTCCACCGCCGCCTCGGGGTTGCGCCAGACGCTCTCGTCGTAGATGTCGACCCAGGTACCGAGGTCGCGGTACGGGTCGAGGCCCGCCGCCACGGCCGGGCCGGGCAGCGCCGCGGCGAGGACGACGAACGCGAGTAGGGCGAGCCGCGCCACCGCCGACATGGTGGCGGATTCGACGCGGCAGCGCCGCGGCCTGCGGACAAGCCGCAGCCGCGCTCGGGGCCGTCCACGATGCCGGCGAGCGCCCGCCCGGGCATCCTGGCAGCGACAACCGGGCACGATGGAAGGAGCGAGCCATGAAGGCGCTCGTCGTCTACGAGTCGGCGTACGGGAACACGCGCGCGGCCGCCGAGGCTGTCGCCGCCGGCCTGGCCGAGTCGGCCGAAGTCGTCCTGCGAGCGGTCGGCGACGCCGGTCCAGAGCAGCTCGCCGGCGCCGACCTGCTCGTCGTCGGCGGCCCCACGCACGTCCACGGGCTGGTCTCGCACCGGTCGCTGCAGGCTGCGCAGGAGGACGCGCTGAAGCATCCGGAGGAGCTGCACTTCGAGGGGGACCTCGACGGCCCGCCGCTGCGGGAGTGGCTCGACGCGCGCGGGGCGGCTGAGGGGGTGCGCGCCGCGGCCTTCGACACGCGGATCGGCAAGCCGAGGCTCGTGACCGGTTCAGCCGCCAAGCGGATCGCGCGCCGGCTCGAGCTTCACGGCTACCAGCTGGTCGCGCCGCCGGAGAGCTTCGTCGTCGACGGCTCGGCTGGGCCGCTTCACGAGGGCGAGCTCGAGCGGGCACGTGAGTGGGGCCGGGTGCTCGCCGGCACCGCGGTGCCGACCGCCTGAGGGTCGCCGCGCGAGCGCTAGCATCCGGGGCGATGGGTGCTCTGCAAGGCCGCGTGGTCGCGATCCCCGGGGCCGGCGGCAGCCTCGGACCGTTCGTGGCGCGCCGGCTCGCGGCGGCCGGCGCGACCGTGTCGCTCGCCGGCCGGGAGGCGGCGTCGCTGGCGCCGCTGGCGGCCGAGCTCGGCGGCGCCGACGTCCAGGCCGTCGACCTCCTCGACGAGGCCGCGTCCCGTGCTTGGGCCGGCCGGCTCGCGGCCGAGCACGGCCGCGTCGATGCGGTCACCCACCTCGTCGGCGGCTACCGGGGCGGCGTGCCCATCGAGGCGGCGCCGGCCGAGGACTGGGACATCCTGGCCGCGCTGCTCGTCCGGACGGCGCAGAACGTGACGCGCGCGTTCCTACCGCACCTGCTCGCGAGCGGCCGCGGCCGCTTCGTGATCGTCTCGTCCGGCCAGGCGCAGGCGCCCTCCCAGGCGTCGGCGGCCTACGCCGCCGCCAAGGCCGCGGCGGAGACGTGGACGCTCGCGCTCGCCGACCGCTTCCGCGGCACCGGCTCGACCGCGAACATCCTCGTGGTTGGGGCGGTCCTCACCCCGGAGCTGCGGGCGCAGCGGCCGGAGCAGTCGTTCGCGGCGTTCCAGCCGGCCGAGGACGTCGCGGAGGCGATTGTCTACCTCCTCTCGGACGCGGCCGCGAGCATGAACGGCCAGCGGCTCGTTCTGCGCGGCTCGGTCTGAGGGCCTTCGTCCACCGATCACCGCCGGCTGTACGCGCGTTCGGTCTCGAGAGGCTGCCTCCCGGCTCTCCCCTGGCCGCCGCCGGGTCTGCACCCGGACGGTGCGGACTGCGCCGCCACGGGCCGAGTTCACGGCTGCGCCAGGCCCGAGCGCGATCGGGCGAACTCCCCTTTTCCCCCCGGCCGCGGCCGTTATCGGCACGGCCTCGCTCACGCTCCCCGTCGCCGAACGCGCGCGCTCGTGGTGGCCGGCGCCCGCAGCCGCGACGGGCGGATCCGTAGGAAGCCGAAGTCGGGCTCAGCGGTCTCCCCGATGTGAGCGGCGCCGCCCGGCGCGAGGCTTCACGTCGTGCGGTGGCTCTTCGACACCCGGACGGGGCGCCTCGCGGCCTGGGCCGCGCTCCTCGTGGCGCTGCCCGTGATCGGCGTCCTCGTCGCCGCCTACGGCGACTCCTCGGCCGCCGGGGAGGCGAAACCGGCCCCGCCCGACTACTGCCGCAGCCAGGGCGGCACCGTGCAGGTGCGCTACCCCGCGTACGGGACGAACGGTCCGAGTCCGCTGCGACTCGCCGGCTCGGCTCGCTTCTGCCGGTTCGAGGCGAGCGATGGATCGCGGATCTTCGTCTCCCTCGCGACGCTGCACGCGACCGAGCCGACCCTCGCCGCGATCGCCTACCTGACGCAGCCGCCCGTCGGCGACATCCCCGGCGGCCCCAACCCCGCCTCCATCCACTGCGCGAGCCTCGGCGGCACCGAGTCGTTCGGCCGCCCCAGCGCGGCCGGGGGCGGCTGGGTCTCCGACATCGACGAGATCGACCCGGTGCTCCAGGTCTGCGTCTTCCCCGACCGCTCGATGATTGACTCCTGGGGGATCACGTACCACTCGTGGGGCACGATCCGCGGCCGCGACCTCACGAACGTGCTGCGCTACCGCGCGGCCAGCCCGCCCGAGCTGTTCGGGTAGGCGGGCCGGGGCCGTTGCGCCGGGCCCGCCGGTGCGAGATCCTTTGGTCGTGAAGCTGCCCCGGAGCGCACGCGAGCTGATCGAGTCCGGGCAGCTCGCCCACCTCGCGACGACCAACCCGGACGGCTCGCCCCAGGTCACCGGCATCTGGGTCGGTCTCGACGGAGACGAGATCATCTCGGCGCACCTGACCGCGGGGCAGCGCAAGCTCCGAAACGTCCGCCGCGACCCGCGCGTCGCCCTCTCGATCACGGGCACCGTGATCCAGCCGCCCGGGCTGCTGCAGTACCTCGTCGTCTACGGGCGCGCCCGGCTCGAGGAGGGCGGCGCGCCCGAGCTGCTCCAGCGCCTCGCCGGCCGCTACCTCGGTCCGGACGTGGAGTTCCCGCCGATGGACGACCCGCCGCCCGGCCACGTGATGCGCATCACCGTCGAGCGCCTTGCCGGCATCGGCCCCTGGGCCGGCTGAGCTGCCCCGCCCGGTCGCGAGCGGGGCAGCGCTCCGTCAGCTCAGGCTCAGCTGCAGCCGGTGTTCTGGCCGCAGTCGCGGCACGTGTAGCAGGAGCCGGTCCGGATCATCCGGCCGCCGCATTTGGCGCACTCGACGGCGTCCTCCCAGGCGTTGAAGAGCGCCGTCTGGCCGGGCGTCACCGCCGGCGCGAATGGCGGGGCGGTGCCGCCGCTCTCGAGCAGGTCGTGGGTCTCCGCGAGGCGCGCCTTCACCTCGGGGCTCATGATTCCGAGCTCCTGCTGCGTCTCGGTGTCGAGGAACTTCTTCCCCATCCAGCGGAAGATGTAGTCGACAAGCGACTTCGCGACCCGGATGTCCGGGTCGTTCGTCATCCCCGACGGCTCGAAGCGCATGTGGCTGAACTTCGAGACGTACACGTCGAGCGGGACGCCGTACTGGAGGCCGAGCGAGACGGAGATCATGAACGAGTTCATCAGGCCCGCGAGCGTCGTGCCCTCCTTCGCGATGTCGACGAAGATGTCGCCGGGGGTGCCGTCCTCGAACAGGCCGACGTGGATGTAGCCCTCGTAGTCGCCGACGCGGAACTTGCGGCCGACCTCGACACGATCGTCAGGGAGCCGGCGGCGCCGCGGCTTGCCGAGCAGCGACACGGCCGCCGCCCCGTTGTCCTTACCGGACAGCGGCTGGGCGACCTTGCAGTTGTCGCGGTAGATCGCGATCGCCTTCACGCCGAGCTGCCACGACTCGACGAGGAGCTGCGCGACCTCGTCGACGGTCACCTGCTCCGGGAGGTTGACCGTCTTCGAAATCGCCCCGCTGATGAACGGCTGGACGGCACCCATCATCTTCACGTGGCCCATGTAGTGAATCGCGCGCTCCCCGATCGCGCAGTCGAAGACCGGGTAGTGCTCGGTCTTCACGAACGGCGCGCCGACGATCGTGTTGCGATCGTCGATATACGCGACGATCTGATCGACCTCCGCGGGTGCGTAGCCGAGCTTCTCGAGCGCCATCGGCACGGTCCCGTTGACGATCGTGATCTCGCCGCCGCCGACCAGCTTCTTCGACTTGACCAGCGAGAAGTCCGGCTCGACCCCGGTTGTATCGCAATCCATCATGAATGAGATAGTGCCGGTCGGCGCGAGCACCGAGGCCTGCGCGTTGCGGAAGCCGTGCGCCTCGCCGAGGTCGAGCGCGTCGTCCCAGGCCTGGCGGGCGGCGGAGAGCAGGTCGGCCGGGACCGCGTGCGCGTGGTCGATGTTGCCGACCGCGGCGCGGTGCTTCGCGATCACGCCGAGCATCGCGGCCGCGTTCGGGCGGTAGCCCGCGAACGGGCCCATCCGGGCTGCGATCTCGGCCGATTTGCGGTACGCCCGCCCGGTCATCAGCGCCGTGACCGCGGCGGCGTACGCGCGCCCCTCGTCGGAGTCGTACGGCAGCCCGCGAGCCATGAGCAGCGCGCCGAGGTTCGCGTAGCCGAGGCCGAGCTGGCGGTACGCGCGCGCGTTGCGCTCGATCTCGGGCGTCGGGTAGCTCGAGTAGCCGACGACGATCTCCTGGGCGAGGAAGATCGTGTCGACGGCGTGCGTGAAGGCCTCCACGTCGAGCTCGCCGTCCTCGCGGCGGAAGCGCATCAGGTTCAGCGAGGCGAGGTTGCACGCCGAGTCGTCGAGGTGCATGTACTCGGAGCAGGGGTTCGACGCGTTGATCCGGCCCGAGTTCGGGGTCGTGTGCCACGCGTTGATCGTCGTGTCGTACTGGACGCCCGGGTCGGCGCACTGCCAGGCGGCGTCGGCGAGCTGGCGCAGCAGGCTGCGGGCCTTCACCGTTGCGAGCACGGTCCCATCCGTGCGCGCGGTCAGGTTCCAGTCCCGGTCGTCGGCCGCCGCCTGCATGAACGCGTCGGTGACGCGCACCGAGTTGTTCGCGTTCTGGTACTGGATCGACGCCCAGTGCGGCGAGTCGAGCGACATGTCGTAGCCGGCCGCCGCTAGCACGCGCGCCTTCTCCTCCTCGCGCGCCTTGCACCAGATGAACTCCTCGATGTCCGGGTGGTCAGCGTCGAGGACGACCATCTTCGCCGCTCGCCTCGTCTTGCCACCCGACTTGATCGTCCCGGCCGACGCGTCCGCGCCGCGCATGAACGAGACCGGCCCCGACGCGTGCCCGCCCTTGGAGAGCTGCTCCCTCGACGAGCGCAGCCGGGAGAGGTTGACGCCCGAGCCCGAGCCGCCGCGGAAGATCATTCCCTCGCGGCGGATCCAGTCGAGGATCGACTCCATCGAGTCGTCCACGGAGAGGATGAAGCACGCCGAGCACTGCGGGCGCTCCTCGAAGCCG
>JADLFG010000065.1 GCA_020845695.1 Thermoleophilia bacterium
CAGGCGCTAAAGGCGCGCAGCGTGCCCGGGTAATCACGGCCGGCAAGCGGGACATCCACGCCAACCAGGATCGCAGCCGGGCAAGACGGAATCGGCACAAAGGGGCGTCACGCGGATACCCCACTGCAGGCATATTGGCGCGACCGAGGACGCCGCCTGGCGCCGCTTTGCAGCCGCCAGAGCTGTGCGGTATTCCCCGGACGGTGCACTAGTGCATAGACTCCCGGGATGGGGCGGGTGACGCGATGAAGCTGAAGACGCGCGAGGCGATCATGGGCGTCATCATCTACCGGGTCGCGAAGTTCGCGGCGAAGCGGACCCTGAGGAAAGGGGGCGTGATGGCAGCAGGGAAGAAGGTCGGGGTGTTCGCGGCTCTGGGCGCGGCCCTCGGGGCGCTGCTCTTCTGGCGCAAGAAGAAGAAGTCCGGCGCCGACATGGGGGCGAGCGGTTAGCGAGCGGCTAGCAGCCCCCGCGCGCACCCGACGCGCCGAGTCGGCCGCCGGGACACGACCGAGCGCAGTTCGAGGGGTCTGACCCCGGGGTCTGACCCCGGGGTCAGACCCCTCGTCGTATCCCGCTCGGGGTGCGGGCTGCCGCTCGAAATCTGAGTTGGACCTTGTCAAGGGGTCTGACCCCCGCTCGCGCCCGGCGGACATGCCGGCAGCGGACGGTGGCCCGCCTTGTTGCCGGCCGACGGGGCCGCTAGTCTTGCGGCCGTGATCGCCGGGATCGTCATCGCCGCGGTTGTCGTCGCGCTGGTGCTGATCGTCGTTGCGCTCTACAACAAGCTCGTCCGGCTGCGCAACCGCTGCGAGAACGCCTGGTCGCAGGTGGACGTGCAGCTCAGGCGCCGCTACGACCTGATCCCGAACCTGGTCGAGACGGTCAAGGGCTACGCATCCCACGAGCGCGAGACGTTCGAGGCCGTGACCCGGGCGCGCGCGGCGGCCCAGGAGGCCCGCTCGATCGCGGAACAGGCGAAGGCGGAGAACATGCTCACCCAGGCGCTCGGCCGGCTGTTCGCTCTCGCCGAGGCTTATCCCGAGCTGCGCGCGACCGAGAACTTCCAGGCGCTGCAGGCGCAGCTCGTCGAGATCGAGCAGGCGATCGCCGTCTCCCGCCAGGTCTACAACGACACCGTCCTCACCTACGACACCGCGATCGAGTCGGTGCCGACGAACATCATCGCCGGGATCTTCAACTTCGCCCCGCGCGAGTACTTCGAGATCGAGGAGCCGGCGCGCCAGCCGGTCCAGGTCCAGTTCTGAGGACCCTGCGCCGGGCCGCGCTCCTGGCGGCGATCCTCACGGGCCT
Source organism: Thermoleophilia bacterium (assembly GCA_020845695.1). The sequence continues at coordinate 1,315 of JADLFG010000065.1, forward strand.
CGCCGTCGCACTTGCGGCCGCGGCGCCCGCGCGCGCCAACTCGGTCAGCCTCCAGCGCGCCGACGTCCGCGTCCAGGTGGCGCCGGACGGGTCGCTGCTCGTCGAAGAGGACCTGACCGTCTTCTTCTTCGGCACGTTCACCTACGGCTACCGGGACATCCCGCTTCGCTCCGGCGAGGCGCTCGACCGGATCGGCGTCAGCGAGGGCGGCGTCGACTACGCCCCCGGGGCCCCGACCAAGCTCGAGCCCGGCGGACCGGAAGGAACCTTCGGCGTCGAGGCCGACTCGGACCGGATCAGGATCGTCTGGCGGTTCATCGCCGCCGACGAGGTGCGGACGTTCACGATCCGCTACCGCTTCTCCGGCCTCGCCGTCGCCTACGACGACGTTGTGGATGTCAACCTCAAGGTCTGGGGCGACCAATGGACGATCCCCCTGGACGAGCTGACGGCGACGCTCACCCTGCCCGGCGAGACGACCGGCGTGGGTCCGCTGCGCGCCTGGGGCCACCCGGTCTGGGTGCGCGGCGACGTGACGCTCGAGGCAAGCCGCGTGCTCCTGCGGGCGATCTCCGTCCCCGCGCGGCAGTACGTCGAGCTCCGCGTCGCCTTCCCGCGCTCCCTGCTCGACTCGACTGCGGGGGCCCGGGTCGAGGCGGGGCAGGGCCTCGAGGCGATCCTCGTCGAGGAGGCCGAGGACGCCATCAGCTACGAGCGCGACCGCGAGCGGATCGACTCGGCGCTCCGCCACATCGGCCGCACGATCCTGTACCTGCTCCTGCTCGGCGTGGGGCCCGCGCTGCTCGTGATCGCGCTCGCCTACCGGATCTTCGGGCGGGAGCTGCGCACCGGCTACGACCGCGAGTACGAGCAGGAGCCGCCGTCCGAGCTCGAGCCCGCGCTCGTCCCGACGCTGCTCGCCCAGGGCGGCACCGTCGGCTCGCACGAGTTCACGGCCACGCTGTTCGACCTGATCCGCCGCGGCCGCTACACGGCGAAGCCCGTGACGACCGAGCGCGAGACCTGGGGCGGTCTGCGCGCGGAGGAGGTCGCCGACCTCGAGCTAGAGCTCGGCGAGGAGATCCCCCTGACCCCGTTCGAGCAGTCCGTCGACGAGGTCGTCGCCTCGATCCTCGACGACGGCCCGGAGCGGCTGTCGCGCTTCCGCACCCGGATCGTCTCGAACCGCGTCGCGAACGCGAACCGCTTCTCCGCGTTCAAGTCGGCGGTCGGCGCCGAGGCAAAGAAGCGGCGCTGGTTCGTGAACACGGGCGGGCTCGTGCTCGCGGGCGGGGTCGCGGTCTTCGGGTTGACCGCGACCATCCTGCTCGCGGTCGGGATCGTCGGCTTCCGCCCGGTCGCCCCCCGCTGGAGCGACATCGTCCTGATCGCCGTCGGCGGCTGCTTCATCGCGAACGCGGTCGTGCTCCTGATCGCGTCCGCGAACGTGCGTGTCTGGCGGCGCCGCTCGAAGCAGGCGCAGGCCGAGGCGCAGCGCTGGGAGGCATTTCGTCGTTACCTGAACGACTTCCCCCGCCTCGACCAGGCGCCGCCCGCCACGCTCGCCCTCTGGGAGCGCTACCTCGTCTACGGGGTCGCGTTCGGGATCGCCGAGCGCGTGCTCGCCGGCGCGCAGCTTCACATGCCGCAGGAGGTGCACGACCGGAGCAACATCTTCTGGATCAGCCCAACCGGCGATCTCGGCTCCGGCGCGTCCGCGCTCGGGATCTCCGACCTCGCCTCCGGATTCGGGTCGGCGCTCGCGCCGCCGTCGAGCGGCTCGGGCGGCGGCGGCGGCGGCTTCTCGGGCGGCGGCGGCGGCGGTGGTGGCGGCGGCGGCGGCGGCTTCGGCTAGCGCGGCCGCCCATGGCATCCGCGCGGGCGGCATTGGGGCGGCATCTGCCTCGCTGCGACCGCGCACCGCGGGGACGCTGCGGCGGCACCCGCGCACGATCGTGTCCCGGGGGCTGTGGGGGCGGGGCTTGTCCCGCCCGTATCGATGCGCGGCGGGACGCGGGGCGGGTTGCGGGCCGGACAAGTCCGGCCCCTGCGTCGATCCCTGCGGCTGCGACACGTTCGGCCCCCGCGTTGATCGTCGCGGCCGTTCCCGGCCGGCGGTCTGCGGGCCGGACACGTCCGGCCTCCGCCTCGATCGTCGTGCCGCGCCCCGGCCGCCGGTCACACGCCGCGAGCGATCGCGCTAGCGCCGCTCGTACGTCCCGACCAGCTCGGAGGTCGCGAGCACATGCCCCGCGAGCGCCCGCTCGAGCTCGAGTCGGGTGGCGCCGCGCGGCAGCTCGAGCCGCCGGTCGACCGCATGCAGGTGAAAGACGTAGCGGTGGCGCCCGTGGCCCCGCGGCGGCAACGGGCCGCCGTAGCCGACCTTCGGGAAGTCGTTCAGGCCCTCGCCCCGCGGGCGCTCGCCCTCGCGCAGGCCGCCCGCGCCCGGCTCGAGGTTCCACGCGAGCCAGTGCGTGAAGAGCCCCCTGGGGGCATCCGGGTCGTCGACGACGAGCGCGAGCGTTCGGGCCTCCGCCGGGGCGCCGCTCCAGGCGAGCGGCGGCGACGTGTCCTCACCCTCGCCCGTGTGGCGCTTCGGGATCGGCTCCCCGTCCGCGAACGCCGGGCTGGTCAGCGTGAAGCCCACGGGTCGATTGTAGGGATCACCCGACGACCGCGATCTGCGCCGGAGTCGACAGCTCGAGCTCGGGAACGCCCTCGTAGAGCTCGAGCTCCCCGCTCGCGCAGATCGTCCGCCCCGCGTAGGCGTCCTCGGGCGGCTCGGGGAAGCGGCCCCGATCGTCGCCCCAGATGAGGACCGTGACCCGCTCGGGGTCGGGGTGGTCGCGCCCGAGGTTCAGGAACGTCGGCTGCCCGTCCGCGTCGGCGGCGTAGCGGGTGCCGGCCACGGGGCCGCGCACGATCGCGCGCTCGCCGATGTGGGCCCGCGCCTCGGTCCAGGGGATGGCGCCGGGGCAGCCGGCCGCGAGCGGCTCCGCCTCGACGACCGGCCCCGTGTCGGCCGCGCGGCCCGGCTCGAGCGGGGTGCCCGGGCAGGCGCCCCAGAGCCCGCGCTTCGCCGCCCGGGCCTGTCTCGCCGCCCGCAGGAGCCGCTCGGCGTACGCCCCGCGCTCGCCGCGGTAGAAGTAGGGGGTGGCGGCCCCCCGGCGGACGAGGAGGAGGTTGAGGTTGCGCGACCCGGTGCGGACGTAGCGAAGCAGCCGCCCGTGCTCGTCGACGTCGTCGAGGCGCGGGTCGCGCTCGAGCGTGACCGCGTCCCCGGGGGCGAGCAGCTCGCGCAGGGCGGAGGTCGCCTCCCGCCCGTAGCACTCGTCCGCGTGCTCGGGCGCGTCGATCTGGACGAGGCGAACCCGGCGGCCGTCCCCGAGCTCGAGCGTGTCGCCGTCCGCGACGCGGGCGACTGCGACCGGGGGCTCGGCGGTGGCGGCGGTTGTGGCCGGCTCCGGGCCGGCGTCCGCGCCGGTGTCGGGACCGGCCGCCTCCCCGCCGCTGCCGCCGCTGCTGCAGGCGGCGAGCGCGAGGGCGCAGAGCGCGGCGGCGAGCGAGCGCACGCGTCTACGGTAGCTTCGGCTGCCGCCGGGGCGCCGTCAGCGCAGGCCGATCCTGGCGCTGCAGGCGGGCCAGGCCTCCCAGCCCTGGTCTGCCTGCACGCGACGGGCGACGCGGATCTGCTCGGCCGGCGTCGCCAGGTACGCGTACTTCGGCAGCCGCTTCGAGCGGTACGCCGCCCACGTCCCGGGGTGGAACGAGAGGCCGCCGTGGTAGGCGTTCTTCATCGACCAGTTGCCGCCGGACTCGCAGAGCGCGAGCTCCCACCAGAAGCTCTTCTTCAGGTTCTGGTTGAACCGCCTGTTCCACAGCCGCAGCGTCTCGAGCAGCGCTTCGGCGTCCGTCAACTCCTGGTAGGAGAGGTCGACCTGGAACGCGGGCAGGTCGCGATCCTCGCGCAGGTTGTTCGTGTCCCTGATCGCGTGCTCGATCTCGTGGACGTAGTCGACCGGGTCGGTGCGATGCGCCGACGCCGGAGCCGCGAGCGTTGCGGCGAGGGCGAGGGCGACGAGCGCGGACGTGAGCCTCGTGCGGTTCATGGTGACTCGCAGCGGGGCCCCGCAGCGACCGGTGAGCGGGCGACCCCTGGTTTTCGTCGGCGCCGGCCAGTATGCCGGACCCGCGCCGCCCGCGCGCCGCCAGATTGCGGCCGACCGCTCTCGTGCGCGTGCTCGCCGGGGCCGCCTCGCTCGGGCCGCTCGCCCGCCCGCGGCGCACGGGCCGGGGGACCCGCCGAGATCGCGCCCGCGGCGGGTGACGTCTGGTCGCTGCACCCCCGTCCCGTGCTCCGCCGGCGGGGCGTTCGCCGGACGACCGGGCCCGCCGGGCCCGCGGCCGGCCTCGCCGCCCGCCGCGTCACAGCCGCTGCCGGCGGCGGCGGTTCGAGTCGTAGCGAAGCTGCTTTCGGCTCGCGGCGCCGTAGAACGCGGCTGAGGCGAGCCCGGCCGCCTCGTCGAGCGCCGCGGCCTCCTCGGCGAGCGTGGCGGCGAGCTCGGGGCCGAGCGCGGGGGCGCTCAGGCGCAGCTCGGCCCCGACCTGGCCGAGGACGTTGCGGGCCTCGTCGTGGCGGCCGGCGTCGGCGAGGCGGATCGCCTCGTCGCGCGCCCGCGCCGCCTTGAGCACGAGCGTCGCCTCCTGCACCTCGAGGTCGGGGGCGGCCGCGGCGGCCTCGTCGGCGGAGACGAGGTTCGCGGCGACCGGCAGCGTGAGCGTGTGCTCGGCGATCTCGTCGCCGACGGCGACGTAGCGCACGACGACGTCGGCGACCTTGGCCGGGCCGAGCGCGGCGAGGTGGGGGAGGTGGAGGACGAACACGACGCGGCGGCGCACGCTGCCGTAGGCGTCGCCGAGCTCGAGCCGCACCCCGCCGGGCACGGGCGTCCCCGGGTAGTCGTTCAGGACGGCGAGGAGGTCGACCTCGGGGGCGGGTCGGATCTCGACGCTGACGTTCTGCGCGACGAGGCGGGTGAGGCCGTCGAGCTGGTCGGCGAAGATCGCGGGTGCCGCGTCCGGGGTCGGGGCGTAGTGACCCTTGCCGCCGCCGGCGGCGGCCAGCGCGGTCAGGAGCTCCTCGTCGAACCCCTCCCCGAACCCGACCGTCGAGGTGCCGACCCGGTCGCGGTGGGCGCTCCGGGCGAGCTCGACGAGCGCGGCCGGGTCGGTGATGCCGCAGTTCGCGAGCCCGTCGGTGAGCAGGAGGATCGTGCGGGCGGCGCCGCCGGCGGCGCCGGCGACCTGCTCGCGCCCGGCGAGCCAGCCGCCGGAGAGGTTCGTCTGCCCGCCGGGGCGGATCAGGCCGATCGCGCCCGCAGCTCGTCCGCCCGGACGGGCGCGAGCGGGGCGAGCACCCGCACCTCGTCGTCGTAGGCGACGAGCGCGAGCTCGTCGGTGGCGCGCAGCCGCCCGACGAGCCAGTCGGCGCAGCGCCGGGCGACCTCGAGCTTCTCCCCGGCCATCGAGCCGGAGCGGTCGACGACGAGCGCGAGCGCGAGCGGCGCCCGCTCCGCCGCCGCGGGCGGGTCGGGGGCGGCGAGCTCGAGCAGCGCGTGGACGGTGTGCTCGCCTTCGGCGGCGGGCAGCGAGTGGTCGAGCCGGATCCTGGCCTGCATCGGTACCTCCTGTTTGCGTCCACAAGGAAGTCGCCGCGGGCGCCCGCTCGCCTTACGGCGGCCCGGGCGGGTAAGGCCGGCCGCCGGCCGGGACGATTCCCGGTCGATGCGCAGCCGCGCCGGGTACCGAGAGCGGGGGTCCGCCGTAAGATTCCGCGGCGGTGGAGGTGACGTCCCTCCGGATGCACGATGACCGGGATCGTCTCGATCGCTCCCTGCTCGCCACCGGCGACTACGCGACGCTGCTCGCGACCTACCTGCCGATCGTCCGCGACCGGGTGCGCGCCCGGGTGCGGGGCCCGGCGAGCGACGACGTCGTCCAGGAGGTCATGCTCCGTCTCTACCGGGAGCTCCACGCGGGCAAGACCTACCCGGTCACGTTCCGGGTCGTGGTGCACAACGTGGCCGGCTGGCTGATCCGCGCCCACTTCGAGGGGCGCCCGCCGGCGGAGCTGCCGCTCCCGGACGGCGACGAGGGCACCGCCGTCTGGGATGAAGACCCGACGGACGGGCCGTACCTCGAGTGGCTGCTCGAGCGGCTTCCGGACGGGGAGCGCGCCGCCTTCGAGCTGCGCGCGATCCAGGGGCTCTCGTCGCGGCAGGCGGCGGACCTGCTCGGGACGAATCCGAACGCCGTCGACCAGGCGTACTTCCGCGCGAGGCAGCGCCTGCAGAGGATCCTGTCCGGGGATGGCTGAGGACGTGCTGACCCTGTTCGAGGAGTACGCCGCCAGCTTCCGCGGCGGCGAGGAGCCCGACGTGCGCGCGTACCTCGCCCGCGCGGGCGACGGTGCGGGGCAGCTCGCGCGGCTGATCGACGGCTTCCTGGCGCGGGCCGAGCCGCCCCCGCCGAGCGAGGAGCGGGTGCTGATGCTGCGGGCCTGGCTCGAGGGCAGGGCGCCGCTGCTCGAGCTGCGGGTCGAGCGCGGCCTGACGAGGGACACGGTCGTCTCCGAGCTGATCGAGCGGCTCGGCCTCGACCCGGCGAAGCGTGGCAAGCTCGCCGGCTACCTCCACCGGCTCGAGACCGGCCTGCTCGACCCCCGCCCGGTCGACCGGCGCGTCTTCACCGCCCTCGCGGCCGCGCTGCGCGCCCGCGTCGAGGATCTGCTCGCCTGGCAGCCGCGCGCGGCCACGGTCCGGAGCGTCCACTACCGCGTTGCTCCCGAGGCCGGCGAGCCCGACCTCCCCCGCCTGTTCGCGCCGCCGTCCGAGCCGGACGAGATCGACCGCCTCTTCCTGGGCGGCTGACCCGGGGGTCGCGCGGCGCGCGCCCCCCTCCTGGCGGGCGACACAAGTGTCGCCCCTACACGCCCCCGGCGCGGCGGTGGCGGTCGTCGGGCCGCGGCGGGGTGGCGTTCCCCTTCACCTGTAGGGGCGAGACTTGTCTCGCCCGCGGGTGCGGGGGACGGGGAGCTGCGCCCATTCGGGATCGCGGCCACCGGGCGTCTCACCCGGGCGCGGCGGTGGCGGTCGCCGGGCCGCGTCGGGGTGGCGTTCCCCTTCACCTGTGGGGGCGAGATCTGTCTCGCCTGCCGGCGCGGGGGATCTGGACGTCCCGTCCGTGTTCCCGTCCGGATCGGGGGCTATGCCCGGCGTCGAGCCGCTCGAGGCACACAACCCCATGGCAATCAAGGGAATCAGGGTCGGGCCGGTTCCCGAGGAGGGCGGGTTCGGGCTCGACGCCCACGGCCTGCGGTGGCTCTGAGCCGGCTCGGTCCTCGCTTCGAGGAGGCGCTCACGTTCGCCGCGCGGGTCCACCGTGGCCAGTTACGCAAGGTAACCACGGTGCCCTACGCGGCGCACCTGCTCGCGGTCGCGGCGCTCGTCCTCGAGGACGGCGGCAGCGAGGAGAAGACGATCGCGGCGCTCCTCGACGACGCCCCCGAGGACCAGGGCGGCCTCGGGCGGCTCGCCGACATCGAGGCGCGCTTCGGCGCGCCTGTGGCGGAGATCGTCGCGGGCTGCTCGGACACGTTCGAGACCCCGAAGCCGGAGTGGGAGCGAAGGAAACGGCAGTACCTGGGGAGGCTCGAGACGGAGCCGGAAGCGGTGCTGCGCGTCTCGCTCGCCGACAAGCTGCACAACGCGCGGGCGATCCTTCGCGATTACGAAGCCGACGGCGACGCGGTCTTCGAGAAGTTCAACGCCTCCAAGGACAAGCGGCTCTGGTTCTACGGAGAGATGGCTGAGATCTTCGCCGAACGGCTCCCGGGGTGGATGGCGCAGGAGCTTGCAGCGGTCGTCGGGAAGCTCGAGGGGTCTGCCCCCTGACCCGAGCTGCGCGGTCGAGTTGCCCGGGCGCGCGACCCGCCCGTGTCGCCGGGCCTCCCGGATCGACCGTCTCCGCACGGGCGGCTGACCCCGATCCGCGCGTGGCGTGCTCCCACCTTTCGCTCCTCGCTTTCCCGCCGCTTCGGCGCTGCCCCCCGTTGTGGTTCGCGCCCCGATCGATGACAATTGGGCCATGCCCGGTCCGGTCACGGATGCGCGCGCCGGCGCGCTTCTTGCCCGCTACCGCGATGCTTTCGGCGGGGCGGAGCTCCCGGTCCCGGTCGAGTCGATCGCGGAGGACCTGCTCGGGTTGCTGGTCGAGGAGTCGGAGGGGCTCCCGTGCTCGGGCGTGCTTGTGCCGGCCGAGCGGCGGATCTGGCTGAACGCGGCCGAGGCGCGTCAGAGCCCGGGGCGGCGTCGCTTCACGATCGCCCACGAGCTCGGCCACTGGGTCTGTCAGGTGCAGGAGGGCCGCTCCCGGCCGGTCTATTGCCGCGCGGCCGACCTCCGGCCGGACGCGGCGGCCGGGCCTGCTGCTCCGCCCCCGCCGAATCCGCCCGAGGAGCGCGAGGCGAACGTCTTCGCGGCCGAGCTGCTGATGCCCGAGGAGGCGGTAAGGAATGCGTTCCCGCGTGCCGATTCGATTGAGGCGATGGCGGCGGAGTTCGACGTGTCCCGGGAGGCCATGCACTGGCGGCTCTTCAACTTCGGCCTGGTCGAGGAGCGGCCGGGGTGAGCTACGGGTCTCAGGTGCAGGATGTCTCGTGACGATGGAAGAGAGACTTCCCAGTTCCGTCCGGTGGAGCTACGACCCTCTTTGGGTCCGAAGGAGGCAGACGCTGAGCGCAACCGAGGTGAAGATCAAGAAGATCACGAGGGCCGACCTCGGGCAGCGCCTGCGGGAGTGCGAGCTCGCACACGCAGAAGCGACCGGCGAAGAGCTCTCCTCGCCTGCCTTCTTCGAGCGCTTCAAGCGGGGCGAGTTCGACACCATGCTCGGGATGCGCTGGGCCGGGTACATCCGGGCGCTCGAGCGGGCGCAGGACTAGTCTCGGCGCGTTCCTTTCGTCGCTCGCCCGGCCTAGAGTGGTCGTGGCGGGCGGGCCCCTTCAGATCGAAGCGTCGCTTGGGTTCGGCCGCAGCTGGGAGGGCGTCCTCGAGGTCTGGGAACTGCTCGAAGAGCACGCGGACGGCGCGGTGCACCGGGTTCAGTACTCGTACCAGCTGATGGTCAGGGATCGGTTCCTCTTCCGCTACGACCGTGACCCGGACAACCACCCCGAGATGCCGGAGCACAAGCACCTGCCGCCCGACCGGAGGGTCGCCTCCGGCCCCGTCACCTTCCGCGAGGTGCTCGGCGAGGCGTACGCCCTGATCGCGGAGATCGAGAGCGAAGGCTCGGAGACGACCTCGTGACGCCCGAGCCGGCCGTAAGAGACGCGTTCCCCAAGGCCGATTCCGTAGAGGCGATGGCGGCGGAGTTCGACGTGTCCCGGGAGGCCATGCACTGGCGGCTCTTCAACTTCGGCCTGGTCGAGGAGCGGCCGGGGTGAGCGCGGGTGAGCTGTGGCGCCGGCGGGCGGGCTCAGGCCGAGGCGCCCCGGCGCAGGCCGAGATTCCGGGCGAGCTGGTGCGCGAGCGCCGTGGGCCAGCGCCGCCAGAAGGGCGGTCGCCACTCGGGCCGCCCGAGCAACCGGCGGATCGCCCGGTCCTCGACATCCCCGCGCGGGTACGGCATGCCCTCGACCGGCCACAGCTTGTACGGGCTGAACTCGGGGTCGATGCCCTCGGGGAGCCTCTGGGAGTCAGTTGCCGTCACGTCTCCGGCTTCGCGCGATCACGGCCGGTGTCCGAGAGCGAGTGTAGCCGCCTCGGCGACGATGAGGGCGAGCCCGGCGACGAGCAGGAGCAGGGCGAGCTGCACGGCCCCGGCTCTGCTCGCATTCGCCTCACGCTCTCGCGCGACCGATCTGCGACCAGGTGGGGAGCAGGCGCACGTACTCGCTTCCGAGCGTGACGAGCTCCCGCGACAGGAGAGCCATCACGGCGAGGGCCACCGAGAGCGCGAGCGCCCCCGGTCCGGCGCAGTAGACCGCGGTCGCCCAGGTGTCGCCGATCCGCTCCACGAACTGCGCCCCGAGCGTGGCGGTGACGAGCAAGGCGTACGGCTTTGCCCCCCGGCGAGCCGCTTCGCCGGCTGCTCGGGCTCAGCGAGGCGGGTCGGGGATCCCGAGCTGGCGGCAGATCGCCCGCGCGGTTCCGAGCGGGATCTCTCGGTGGCGCGGTACCGTGACGGGTCGCTCCGCATTCGGGCTACGCCAGACGTCGTGTCGCGCTCCGTGGCGCACGCGCTCGCACCCATGGTCGATCAGGTGTCGCTCCAGCTCGCGAAGCGCCGTCATGAACCGGAGTATCACGCGGGCCGCCAGACCAGCGCGGTACCCTGTGTGATGTGGAGCTGCACGTTGTCTTCGAGCCCGACGAAGAGGGTTGGGTGCGAGCGACCATCGAAGAGCTGCCCGGCGTGATTACGTGCGCCCCCACGCTCGATGAGGCACGGGAACTCGTCCGGGACGCGCTCGACGAGTGGCTGCGAGCTCTGACTTCGGCAGAGCGCGCCACGATCGGGGCCGAAGCGACGCGCGAAACGCTCACGCTCAGCGTCGCCTGAGCCTGCATCCTCCGATCTGCGCGGACATCCGCGAGGAGTCACACATCTGGCCTGGACACGACCCGATGCAGACCGGTGCCGGCGAGGCGATCACCATGGACGGCGCGCCCGCAGCCGGCTCGACCTGGACCGCTTGGGCACCGCGCGGAACTGCGCTGTCGCCCAGATCAGGGCTCGGACCAGGCTCTGTACGGCCCAACCGAGCCGATTCGGCTTGAACATCGCCGCTCGAGACATGACAATCGTGGCCATGCCTGGTCCGGTCAGCGGCCCGGGCGCCGCCGCACCAGCCCGCCTGCGGGTGCGCGGCCGTGCCCGCACGTCGAACGCGCCCGCCACGGGGCGGGCGGCACCTGATGGTGCAGGGGCCGGGCTTGCCCCGCCCTCCTGGCACCGGAGGCCATCCGCCGTAAGAAGCAGGCCCATGGCTCCCGACTCCACCGATGAGATGCCGTCCCGTTCCGACGTGCCCCGATCGGCCGGCTGCCGCTGGGCCCACACCGCCAGCCTCGAAGAGGAGCGGCCGGCGTGAGGAACTACGCGCCCGCCGCGGGCCCGAGCTTCTCGGGATCCACGGGCAGCCGCTCGCGCTCCTCGTGCCAGAGCCCGAGGTCGCCGGCCGCGTTCGCGTCCGCCCCGACGAACCGAAGCAGCGCGGCTTCGGCCTCCGCGAGGGTCTCGAACTCGCCGAGGAAGTTCCGCAACGCCCGGTCGAGGAGAACGTACGGCCTCGCACCCATGCTCGTCACCTTGAACCACCCGCCCGGGCAGAACGTCGGGCGGTGCCCACACGGTGATGTGATCGCGTCCGCGGGATGCCGCCCAGAGAATGGTCTCGTCCCGGAGATCCACTGCCGCGATGCCGCGACCGAGCCCGAATCGGCAAGCAAGGGCCAGTGCCCGAATCCGGCTCGTCGGGAGCGGCGATCATGACGCTCTCCACCGCGCCAAGCCACTCATCGAGCGAGCTACGACGCAAGCCGACTATGGCTAGCGTTCCGGCGATGGAAGCTCGCTGCCCCTCCGGGGGTGCTCACACAAGTCGCACGATGATGCTCGCCGAGCTTCGTGCATTGCTGGCCTCGAGACCAGAGGGCTCCACGCGAGACGAGTACCAGCGAGCGGTGGTCGAGGACAACGTGCTCGGCAAGACGAGCACGTCGTCCCGTCAGCGCTCGTTCCGCTACCTGCGCGAGCTCTACGCGCTCGATGCCGACGAGCCCCCCTTCCGCGCCCTTCGCAGGCTGTGGAACCACGACACCGATGCTCAACCGCTGATCGCGCTCGCCAGCGCGCTCGCGCGCGATCCGGCGCTCCGCGGCACGGCGACAGCCGTACTCCGCACGCCGGTCGACACCCACGTCACCGCCGACGACCTCGCGGCAGCCGTCACGGACGCCTACCCCGGCAGCTACAGCGATTCGGTCGCACACAAGATCGGGCGGAACGCCGCCTCGACGTGGACGCAGTCCGGTCACCTGGCCGGCCGAGCGAGGAAGACCCGCACGAGGGCACAAGCACGCCCGGCGTCCGTCGCGTACGCGCTCTTCCTCGCCAGCCTCGAAGGGCGTGAAGGCGACCTCCTCTTCGAGGCCCTTCCCGTCCAAGCGCAGGACGCACCGAAGCACGTGCTCAAGGAGCTCGCCCGCGAAGCGTCTCGTCGCGGGTGGCTCGACTTCCGCTCTATCGGCACCGTCACCGAGATCGGCTTCACGTATCTGACGCCGGACGGAGGTCGGGCATGAGCGTGATCGAGCAGCGCATCCGTGCCTACGACCGCTTCGTCCGCCTGCCGTGGAAGAACGGGCTGGCCGGCTCGGAGAAGATCTGGATGGTGATCTACCCGCCGCCCGAAGAACGCCGTCTGCGCAAGCGCATCGCGGAGTTCGAGCTTGCGACCACGGGGGCCGGCCACCGCTGGAAACAGCTCGACCTCACGCCGCTCTTCGCCCGCTGGATGGCGGACAATCCCTATCGGGAGCAGTACTTCAAGGCTCCGCAGACGATCGACCTTGCGCTCGGCGACTTCGCAACCCATGTCTCCGACCACGTAAGGGACGCTTTCGAATCGTCTGATGTCGACGAGAGCACCGTGGTCGCCTTGATCGGAGCGGGATCTCTCTTCGGTCTCGGGCCCGTCCGACTCTCGAAGCTCGTCGAGGACGTGGATAGCGTGATCAAGGGCCGCCTCGTCGTCTTCTTCCCCGGAGAGCGCGACGGGCACAACTACCGGCTCCTGGGCGCCCGCGACGGCTGGAGCTACCTGGCAATCCCGATCGACGAGATGGAGGACGACGCATGACCTTGAACCGCGACGTTCTCGTGCGCGACCCGACCGCGAACCCCCTGCCGAACGATGGCGTCGCGAAGGTCGGGCGACCGAGGACGGAGGAGGAGTGGCGCGTCCTCGCCTGGGAGCTGGAGAGCTTCGTCTGCACGGGCGAGTACGGGCGCGGCCTGGAACGAATCCTCTCGACCTATCTCGGAAACCTCGACCGGGACACGCAGCCGGCCGCCTGGGTGAGCGGCTTCTACGGGAGCGGCAAGTCGCACTTCGTGCGCGTACTCGAGCAGCTCTGGCTCGACGAGACCCTCCCCTCGGGCTCGACTGCTCGCGGGCTCGTACGCCTGCCCGACACGATCAAGGCGTCACTCAAGGAGCTGTCGACCGCGGGGAACCGGGAAGGCGGGTTGTGGGCTGCCTCGGGCAAGCTCGCCTCGGGCACCGCCGGGTCGTTTCGCCTCGCGTTCCTCGGCATCCTGCTCGCGGCCGCCGACCTGCCCACGGACTACGCGCCGGCACGCCTCGTCCTTCGCCTGATGCAGGAAGAGGCGTACGACGCCTTCAAGGCGTCGATCGCGAGACAGGGCAAGGAGCTCGAGTCCGAGCTGCGCAACATGTACGTCTCTCCCTACGTCGGCGCGGCGTTGCTCGAGGCGATCCCCGGCTTCGCAAAAGACGAGGAGCAGGCGCGGAGGCTGCTGCTCGAGCAGTACCCGCACGCTGCGGACATCTCGGAGGACGAGCTTCTCGCGACCGTCGCCGACATCCTCGCGACGCGCTCGTCCAAGCCCGGCAAGCTGCCGTGCACGCTGGTCGTCCTCGACGAGCTCCAGCAGTTCATCCACGAGGACCCGAGGGTCATCCTCACCGTGCAGGACATCGTCGAGGCGTGCTCGAGCCGGTTTGGCTCCAGCATCCTCTTCGTCGCCACGGGTCAGGCCGCCCTGCAGGCGGACTCGATCCTCGCCCGCTTCCAGGACCGGTTCACGGTGCGCGTCCACCTCACCGACACCGACATCGAGAAGGTCGTGCGCTCGGTGGTTCTCCAGAAGCGCCAGGACAGGGAACCGGAGCTGCGCGACGTTCTCGAGTCCGTCAGCGGCGAGATCGATCGCCATCTCCCCGGTACCACGATTGCCCCTTCCGGGGCCGACGCGGAGGATCTGGCTCCCGACTACCCGGTGCTTCCTTCGCGCCGGCGCTTCTGGGAGCTCGTCCTCAAGGCCGTCGACGAAGGCGGCGGCGGCCTTCTTCGCTCGCAGCTCCGCACGACACACGAGGCGGCCGCCCATGTTGCCGACGAGCCGCTCGGCCATGTCATCGGCGGCGACTTCATCTTCGAGGACCAGGAAGCCGCGATGCTCCAGACCGGTGTCCTGCTCCGCGAAGTGGACCAGGACATCCGCCAGCTCGACGACGGCACCGACGAGGGCAGGCTCCTCTCGCGTCTCTGCGCCACGATCTTCCTGATCTCGCGGCTGCCCCGAGAGACCGGCGCCGACGCGGGGATCCGGGCGACGTCCGAGACGCTCGCCGACCTGGTCGTGACCGACCTTCCCTCTGGCTCGGCCGACCTTCGGCGCCGCGTCCCCGAGCTCCTCGAGGGCCTCGTCGAGCAGGGCAAGATCCAGAAGGTCGAGGAGGAGTACCGGCTCCAGACACGTGAAGGTCAGGAGTGGGAGGGAGACTTCCGACGGAGAGAGACTGCGCTTCGCGGTGCGCCGGAGCGGACCGCGGGTATTCGTGGCGACCTTCTCAGGGCGGCGATCGATCGCGCAACCGGGTCGCTCACGGTGCATCAGGGAGTGAGCAAGGAGGCTCGCGGGCTCAGTCTCCACTTCGGCGAGTCGACGCCGGCCGTCGAGGACAAGATCCCGGTGTGGGTGCGCGACGGCTGGACCGTGGCGGAGGGAGCGGTGCGCGCGGAGGCTGCGGCAGCAGGTGCCGAGAGCGCGATCATCCATGTCTACCTGCCGAGACGCAGCGCCGAGGATCTCACGCGTGCGATCGCGACGTATACCGCAGCCGGCGAGGTCTTGGACTCGAGGGCCGCGAACACCGACGAAGCTCGGGAGGCGCAGCTTGCGATGCGCCACCGGCGCGACAGCGCCGAGGTCCGACTTCAAGGCCTCGTCGACGAGATCGTCGACGGCGCGATCGTCCTGAAGGGCGGAGGCACCCAGGTCACCGGCGCGTCGTTGAAGGACGCCCTCCTGCAAGCCGGCCAGGACGCGGCCGTGCGCTTGTTCCCGCGCTTCGCCGACGCAGACCATCCGGGCTGGGGCACGGTCGTGAAGCGAGCCGGCGACGGCAACCCCGCCGCGCTCGAGGCGGTTCGGTTCACGGGCGACGCGAAGACGCATCCCGTCTGCAAGGCGATCCTCGAGTTCGTGGGCGCCGGGAAGAAGGGCTCCGAGATCAGGTCGCGCTTCGTATCCGCCCCCTACGGCTGGCCCAAGGACGCCGTGGACGGCGCGCTCCTGACGCTTCTCGCCGGCGATGCCGTCGAGGCCAGGACCGACGGCGTGCCGGTCACCGCGAAGCAGCTCACGCTGACGAAGCTCGGCGTCTCCGCCTTCCGTGCAACGGGCCCCGTTCCGACCGTCGACGAGCGCACGGCCTTCCGGGCGATCTGCCAGCTCGTCGGCCTCGACTGCAAGTCCGGCGAGGAAGCCGCGAAGAGCAGCGAGCTCCTTCGCGTCCTCATCGAGCTCGCGCGCTCGGCAGGCGGCCCTGCGCCCTTGCCGGAGCCGCCGGCGACGGCCGACCTCGAGGAGCAGCAAGCCAACAGCGAGAACGAGCGCGTGATCGAGATCGCGGCGATGACGGAGCTCAAGTCGGACGTGAAGCAGTGGAAGAAGCTTCGCGACGAGGCGGAGGCTCGCGTGCGGAGCTGGAACCTCGTGCAACGACTTGCCGCACACTCCGAGGGCATCGCGAGTGCTTCGGACATCGTCGAGCAGCTGCGCGCGATCGAGGAGCAGCGAACGCTCCTGTCCGAGCCCGACCCGCTTGCGCCCGTCCGCCAGTCACTGACCGGCGCGCTCCGTGACGCGCTGGTCGCCGCGCGAAACGAGGTCGCCGCGGCGCGCGCTTCTGCGAGAGCCGAGCTCGAGGGCGCGCAAGGCTGGTCGAAGCTCGAGAAGGCGCAGCGCGAGCAGATCCTCGAACACAACGACCTGCTCGACCCGCCCGAGCTCTCGATCGGGACTGACGAGGAGCTCCTCGACTCGCTCGATCGGATGGGGCTCGGGGCGTGGGCCGGCAAGGTGCGGGAGGTCCCGACCGCGCTCGAGGAGGCGATGCTCGCGGTGGCGCGGGAGCTCGAGCCCACGGCCCGTCCGGTCCAGCTCCCGCGAGCCACGCTCAAGGAGCCGGACGATGTGGAGAAGTACGTCGACGGTGTGAGAGCGCAGCTCGAGTCCGAGATCAAAGACGGCCCGATCGTGGTGAGCTGAGATGGCCCTCTCCTCCGAGCTTCGCTCCGTGCTCGAGAAGGCCGTCGTCGCTGCACGCGACGCGGCCGAGGACGCAAGCCGCGCGGCTCTCGGTGTCCTCGCCGTCGACACCGACCGTGCCCCCGACTCCTTCGACGAGGGGAAGCGGCGCCTGCGGGTCGCTCTGCGCGCAGAGGCGAGGCAGCTCGGTGGCTTCGAGCGGCTCGTCGAGGAGTGCGCCTACGAGCAGTGGCACCGCATGCTCTTTGCCCGCTTCCTGGCCGAGAACGACCTCCTCATCCACCCCGAGCACGGCGTCGCGGTCACGCTCGCCGAGTGCGAGGAGATCGCGCACGCTCGCGGCGAGAGCGATCTCTGGCTCGTCGCGAGCGAGTTCGCCTCGACGATGCTGCCCGGGATCTTCCGCTCGGACGATCCGATCCTTCAGGTGACACTCGCCCCCGAGGGCCAGCAACGGCTCGAAGAGATCCTCGCCTCGCTGCCGCCCGAGGTATTCACGAGCGAGGACGGTCTCGGCTGGGTCTACCAGTACTGGCAGGCGAAAAAGAAGAAGGAGGTGAACGCCTCCGAGCGCAAGATCGGAGGCGCCGACATCGCCCCGGTGACCCAGCTCTTCACCGAGAACTACATGGTCCGCTTCCTGCTCGAGAACACGCTCGGCGCATGGTGGGCGGCACGCAACCCCGGGAGCCCGCTGGTCAAGGAGTGGGAGTACCTGCGGTTCGACGAGGGGGGCAAGCCTGCCGCCGGCAGCTTCCCCGGCTGGCCAGAGACGGTCGCCGAGGTGACCGCCATGGACCCCTGCTGCGGCTCCGGGCACTTCCTCGTCGTCGCCTTCGAGATGCTCCGCAAGATGCGAATGGAGACCGAGGGTCTTTCCGCAGCCGAGGCAGGAGACGCCGTGCTAGCGGACAATCTCTTCGGGCTCGAGCTCGATCCCCGCTGCACCCAGATCGCCGCCTTCGCGCTTGCGCTGCAGGCCTGGAAAACGGGCGGCTATCGGGAGCTTCCGATCCCCAACGTCGCCTGCTCAGGGATCTCCGCAAAGGGTCGGCTCGAGGACTGGAAGAAGCTCGCCCAGGGCGACGAGCGCCTCGAGCGCTCGCTCGAGCGGCTGCACGCCCTCTTCAGCGACGCCGGCGACCTCGGCAGCCTGATCGATCCGCTGCGCGAGACCGATGGGGAGCTGCTGATGGCGAGGTTCGACGAGATCGCAGCGCCGCTCGAAGAAGCGCTCAACCGCGAAATCGCGTCTGATCCGAGCTCCGTCGTCTTTGGGGGTGCAGCAGCGGGCGCCATGCGGGCGACGCAACTGCTTGCGCGGCGGTACACACTCATCGTCACGAATCCACCGTTCCTTGGACGCGGAAAACAAGAAGACGAGCTGATGAAGCACTGCTCGCGGCAATACCCCTTGTCAAAGGCTGATCTCGCGACGTGCTTCATAGAACGCAACGTCCAATTTGCAGATCAAGATTCAACAGTCGCAATGGTAACACCCCAGAGCTGGCTGTCACTAACTAGCTACTCGCCAATGCGCTCTGAGGTGTTCACGACCAAGTCATTGTGTTTCGTGGCTATTCTTGGCACGCGCGCGTTCGCGTCAATTTCCGGCGAGGTCGTCAACGTCGCGCTGGCGATTCTGTCGAACGGGTTACCACCACGCGGCTGGATGATTGCGGGTCTCGAGGTATCGGACGCCCGCAATACTCTAGGCAAGGCTGTAGGGCTACGGACGTCGGCTCTCGTCAAGGTCGATCAGATGCGCCAACTCCGCAACCCGGACTTGCGCCTGATCCTTGATCCGGGGTATGACCCAGGACGCAGGACACTCGGTGCAATCGCCAGCATTTTCCAGGGTTCATCCACCGGGGACGATGCGCGGTTTCTTCGTTCCTTCTGGGAACTCCGCGCTTTGGGCGAACGCTGGAAGCCGTTTCTTCTGCCATCCGAAGACTCGTTCGGGGGTAGGAGTCATGTCTGGGATTGGGATGACTCCGGATGTGAGCTCAAGTCGTTCGCAGGAGCCCGAATTCAAGGGTTCCAAGCTCTAGGGAAACGAGGACTCGCGGTGTCGGCCAGCGGTGCAGGTGTAGCTGCCTCCATGTATCTCGGTGAGCACTACAACAAAGCGCTTGCGACGGTCATCCCCGTCGACAATGCAGATCTGGAAGCTCTTTATGTCTTCGTCCGCTCAGGCGAGTTTCAGTCGGAGGTTCGAAGGCTTGATCGCAAGCTGATGGTCACTCCGGGGACGTTTGGGAACGTCCCGTTCGACCCAGGCCAGTGGAGGGCTAGGGCAGCGAAGGAGCTCCCAGGAGGTCTTCCAACTCCCGCCGCTGACGACCCCACTCAGTGGCTCTTTCCGGGTCACCTGCGTGGCGCAGAGGCAGAACTCCAGGTAGCGCTCGCGTGTCTCGTCGGCTACCGCTGGCCTCGGCAAACAGGCTCCGAGTTTCTCGGCTGTCCTGCGCTTGGCGCCGACGGCCTCGAGTCCTTCGCCGACGAGGACGGCATCGTCTGCATCCCCGCCGTTCGCGGAGAGCGGCCGGCAGCGGAGCGGCTGCGCGTGCTCCTCGCAGCGGCGTTCGGGGATGAGTGGTCGCCGGCGAAGGAGGCCGACCTGCTCGCTGAGGCTGGCTGCGCCGGAAAGTCGCTCGAGCAGTGGCTCCGCGACGGGTTCTTCGATCAGCACTGCCAGCTGTTCCACCAGCGGCCGTTCATGTGGCACGTTTGGGACGGCAAGAGGGACGGCTTCTCTGTGCTCGTCAACTACCACTCCCTCGACCGGCAGAAGCTCGAGAAGCTCATCTACGGCTACCTAGGCGATTGGATCCGCTTGCAGCGCGAGGCCGCAGCAGCCGAGATTCCCGGAGCCGACCAGCGTCTCGCGGACGCCGAGAAGCTGAAGGAGAAGCTCGAGCTGATCTTGGAAGGCGAGAAGCCCTACGACATCTTCGTACGCTGGAAGCCGCTCGAAGAGCAGCCGATCGGCTGGGAGCCCGACCTAAACGATGGCGTGCGCCTGAACATCCGACCGTTCGTCACCGCCGGCGTCCTGCGCAAGAACCCGAAGATCAAGTGGGGGAAGGATCGTGGCAAGGATCCGGAGAGCGCTCCCTGGTACCCGGTCTTCAAGGGTGACCGGATCAACGACCACCACTTGACGCTCGCCGAGAAGCGTGCCGCGCGTGAGGCCGCAGAGCGGCGAGCCGCCGCGTCGTGAGCGATCCGGTGACCGTCCTCGAGCACGTCGAGGCCGCGCTTCGGCGCGCCGTCTCGTTCGATCGCAACGACCGGCTGCCGCCGGCGGCTCTCCTCTGGCCGGACAAGGGCTCCGAGTGGGGCCCCGTTGTCGCTCGGCTCACGAGCAGCCTCCCGATCTACAGCCTCGGGGCGTACGACGAGATGAGATGCGGCCCGGCGATCTGGCTGCGCTGCGTCGTCGACCGGACGATCGGCGACATGTCGGGGGACGAGACTCCAATCGTCTACCTTCCCGGGTTCGACCGCACGGATCTGCGCACCGTCGAAGGCTGTCCGGCGGAGCTGCAGGCGATCGCGGAGCTGCAGTTTCGCGGCGCGCTCTTCGGCAGCCGGGCCGGCCGCGACTGGACGCTGACAGCGTTCTTCTCGAATCGCGACGAGGGGCTCGGGATCGAGGTCGCACGCGATGCCGACGCCGAGCGGGCGTTCCGCGGCGCGCTGCACGTGCTCCTCGACGAGCCGGTCGAGTCGCTCAGGCACAGGGCGCCGCTCCGGGCTGCTGATCTCAACGCCCTCCTCGTGGCGGAGCCGACGCGCGATCTCCTGCGCTGGCTCAACGACCCGGCGGGATACGAGGCAGCGAGCGAGCCGGCTACCTGGGACGCCTTCGTCCAGACCGCGAAGAGCGACTACGACTTCAGCCCTTCAGAGGACGGCCCGATCGTCGCTGCCGAGAGGCTGGGCAGCCAACCGGGTCGTTGGAAGGCGGTCTGGGAGCGGTTCGCAGAGAACCCTCGAGGCTACCCGGGAGTCGTCGAGCGGCTCCGGCAGGCGAGACCCGTGGAGACCCTCGTCATCGAAAGCCGGGGGTCGTGGCCTCAGGACAACGAGGAGGCGGAGGACGACCTTCGCGCGGCTCTCGCCAAGCTCTGCGATCGCCCGTCGGATCACGTGCGCGGGGAGGTGCTCCGGCTCGAGGGGCAGCATCGAGAGCGACGCGGGTGGGTCTGGGCCGAGCTGGGGCAGGCTCCGCTCGCCGGCGCGCTCGAGCATCTGGCGACCCTGGCATCGGAGACGGAGCGTCAGCTTACGGGGGAGACGCCCACCGAGATCGCCGAGACGTTCGCCTCGTCGGCCTGGTTGGCTGACGCCGCTGCGGTGCTTGCGCTTGCGTCCGTGGACGCGGCGTCCGACCGGGAGACGGTCGAAGGCGTCGTGTCTGCGCTCTACCGACCCTGGGCCGACGCCGGCGCACGCCGATTCCAGGAGGCAGTGCTCTCGCACGGGGCTGACGATTTCGGGCCGGTTCCCCCGGAGTCGGTTACCGGGGAGTGCGTGCTCTTCACTGACGGCCTGCGGTTCGATCTCGGAGCTCGACTGCGCGATCTCCTCGAGAGTCGAGGCCTCAACGCCGAGCTCACGTGGCAGCTGGCGGCGCTTCCGAGCTTGACGGCGACCGCGAAGCCGGCGGTCTCGCTGGCGGCGGCGAGGCTCGCTGGTGGCGACGACTTCGACACCGTCGTGGCGGGGACCGGCCAGGCCGTCACCGCCGAGGTGTTGCGTAGGGAGATCGCTGCCGAGGGTGTGACCGTCGTCTCGAATGGGGTGATTCCGGACCCGGGCATGTCCGGGTGGGCAGAGTTCGGGAATGTGGATGCGATCGGCCACAGTCAAACGGATCGGTTCGCGCAGGACGTGGCCGGCCATGTGGGCGACATCGCGGAGCGGATCGTCGCGCTTCTCGAGTCGGGGTGGCAGTCCGTTCGCGTCGTCACGGACCACGGGTGGCTCTATGTGCCGGGCGGTCTCGAGAAGGCGAACCTCCCGCAGCATCTCACGGTGAAGCGCAAGGGTCGGGCGGCACGTCTCAGGGACGATGCGGGGCCCGTTGATCATCCCGTCGTTCCCTGGCGCTGGGATCCCTCGGTGCGGATTGCGGTCGCCCCGGGGCTCTCGTGTTACACGGAGGGGCGCGTCTACGAGCACGGTGGTCTGAGCCCGCAGGAGTGCGTGACTCCGGTGCTCACCGTGCGAGCTCCGGCGAGCTCGGCTGCGGTTTCGATCGAGGACGTGGCGTGGGTCGGGATGCGAGTGCGGGTGACCGTCGGCGACGCACCGACCGGGTCGAGCATCGACGTGCGGACGAAGGCGGCGGCAGCTTCCGCGTCGAAGCTCGACGGTCCGGTGGAGATCTCGGGCGCAAATGCGACGGCCTTGGTGGCGGATCCGGACGCGGCGGGTGAGGCGGCGTTCGTCGTGGTGCTCGGCCCGGATGGCTCGCTCGTCGCTCAGCGAGCGACGACAATCGGCGGTGACGCATGAGCATGGACGCGCTCGATCGGCTCGCCGCGGAGGCCTTTCCAGGCTTCGTCGTCCGCAAGGATCTGGCGCTGCGTTTCAAGGGGCAGTACCCGGTCCCGACCTACGTGGGCGAGTTCCTCATCGGCCGCTACTGCGCGACGACTGACGAGGAGGAGATCGACGAGGGGCTCAAGATCGTCGAGCGGCTGATGGCCGAGCGAACCGTGCGTGCGGGCGAGCACGAGCTCTTCAAGTCGCGCGCGCGTGAGAGCGGGAGCGTCAAGGTCATCGACCTGATCACGGCGAGGCTCGACACCGCGACCGACGCGTATCTCGCGACCCTGCCGAGCCTTCAGATCAAGGACGCACGGATCGGGGGAGACGACGTGCGTGCGCACGAGCGGATGCTCACCGGCGGCTTCTACGGGGAGGTGGAGCTCGAGTACGACGCGACGATCGCCCTCGAGGCGAACGGTCGTCCGTTCTCGATCGACAGCATCCGGCCGATTCAGCTCTCGACCCGCGGTGCGCTCGACACCCTCGCTGCCGGCCGGAGCCGGTTCACGACCGAGGAGTGGAAGCGCCTGCTGCTGCGGAGCGTGGGCTTCGAGCCGGAGCTCTTCTCCGAGCGCGCGCAGGACATCTTGTTGCTGAGGATGGTCCCGTTCGTCGTCCGCAACTACAACATGGTGGAGCTCGGCCCGCGTGGGACCGGGAAGTCGCACCTTTTCCAGCAGATCTCGCCGTACTCCCACCTCATCTCCGGTGGGAAGGCGACGGTGGCTCGGATGTTCGTGAACAACGCGACGGGCCAGCGCGGGCTTGTCGCGCAGTACGACGTCGTCTGCTTCGACGAGGTGTCGGGTGTCTCGTTCGATCAGAAGGACGGCGTCAACATCATGAAGGGCTACATGGAGTCCGGGGAGTTCTCGCGCGGACGGGAGAGCATCCGCGCGGATGGCTGTCTCGTCTTCGTGGGGAACTTCAACGTGGACGTCGAGCATCAGCAGCGGATCGGTCACCTCTTCGGGCCGCTTCCGCCGGAAATGCGGCACGACACGGCGTTCATGGATCGGATTCACGCGTACGTCCCGGGCTGGGACGTGCCGAAGATGAATCCGGAGCTCTTCACCGGCCACTTCGGGCTGGTCAGCGACTTCATCTCGGAGTGCTGGAGTCAGCTTCGATCCCAGACACGGCTCTCACGAGTTCGTGACCAGGTGCTTCTGGGCGCCGCGCTGAGCGGGCGCGACATCACTGCGGTGAACAAGACGCTCGACGGGCTGCTCAAGCTGCTCTACCCCGATCCCGAGGCGGAGATCCCCGACGAGGACGTCGAGTGGGCGGTGCGGCTCGCGCTCGAGTGCCGGCGGCGGGTGAAGGAGCAGCAGAAGCGAATCGGAAGCGCGGAGTTCCGGAACACGCAGTTCAGCTACCGGCTTGGCGAGGATGGCGTCGAGCACTTCGTGGCGACGCCGGAGATCCAGAGTGATGAAGAGATCGGCGCGGATCCTCTACCTCCTGGCCAGGTCTGGGCGATCAGTCCCGGCGGGACGGACGAGGGTGTGGGTCTGTACCGGATCGAGGTGAACGAGGCGCCCGGCTCGGGCGTGAAGGTCATCAACCGGCCGGTTCCGGCACCCTTCAGCGAGAGCTTGCGGACGGCCGAGCAGAATCTCGTGAGTCGCGCTCGGGAGCTAGTGGGCGATCGCGAGCCGCGGCAGCACGAGTTCACCGTGCAGCTACGAGCGTTCGACACGCCCAGGAGCGGCGCTGCGATTGGCGTAGCGGTGCTACTAGCGATGGCCGGTGCGCTTCTCGAGAAGAGCCTTGCCGGCGGGCTGGTGGCGGTGGGAGCGATCAATCTGGGTGGCGGGATCGACCCGGTCTACAACGCCGTCGACATTGCAGAGCTCGCGGTGGAGAAGGGCGCGACGACGGTGCTGATGCCCGTGTCTGCGCGGCGGCAGCTCAACGAGTTGTCAGACGAGATGGCGACCAAGCTGACAATCGTCTTCTACTCCGACGCCAAGGATGCCCTCGTCAAGGGCTTGGCGGACTGAGACATGGCACTGCCGGACGACTTCTGGAAGCCGTGGGAGACGGTAATCAGCTCCTTCGACGAGTTCACGGAGGTCCTGGACCGCGTCTTCGAGCGATGGGCTTCCCGCGGGCGCGTGTTCGTGTGGCGTGGCGCGGTCAACGCCTCCTGGCCACTTCACAGCAGCCTCTATCGCCGTCTCGCACTGAAGACGACGGGAGCTGCAGCCCCGATGGAATACGGGTTATCGGATCTTGAGCGTCGCATCCTTGCGGACGTGCACCGTTGGGGGCTTCACAACGGTGCGCGAGGAAGGATGCCCATTCTGGAACAGCTGGCGAGCCTTCAGCACTTCCGTGCTCCAACACGATTCATTGACGTCTCGTTCAACGTCTACATCGGTCTTGGTTGCCGTGGAGCAGAAGCACGAGAACGGAGAGCTCGCCCACGAAGAAGACGATGGACGACTCTTCGCGATCGACGTCACAGGCCGGCTAATCAACGAGAACGACGAACGGCGGCCGTGGGAAGACGAGTTGAAGCGGCCATGGCGCGATCTGGAGGCTCGAGAGCGGTGCACCTCCGCCTGGGCCTGGAAGCCACCGCCCTTTGAAGCTCGCATTCCGAGCCAGCACGGGGGTTTTCTCTTCGGGGTGTTCCGTCGGCTGTTGCGCCACCGGATCGAAAGGGTCCACTTCAGTGGCCCAAGACTTCGGTCCCGGCGGATGGCCGCTGGCGAATCGACGAGGTACGCCGTTGTCTCTCGATCGCTCTGCGGTTCCATCTTCTTGACCCTACTGCCGGTGGCGTTGGCGCAGACGGACAGCCGGCGTACACCCTTCGTATCGCGGCCACCGCCAAGAAGGAGATTCGCGAGCGTCTCGATCGCCTCTTCGGGTACTCCCACGCACGATCTACCCAGACTTCCCAGGGTTCGCTGAGTTCGCAACGCCCGTGGCCCGACCCCCGGGATGCGGTCCGGCTCGTATGAGAGTCCTTTGCCCGACAATGGGCGGAAGGAGGCTCTGCGAGGTGAAGAGAAGACGGCACACGCCGGAGCAGATCGTGCGGAAGCTGCG